>JAKSLE010000006.1 GCA_024401365.1 Bacteroidales bacterium
CAACAGACTCTTAATCTGTGGGTCCAGGGTTCGATCCCCTGGCGGGTCACGAAAGAACGAGCAGCGGAACAATTTGATTGTTCTGCTGTTTTTCATTTATATAGAGAAATAGATAGAGACATTATGATTTGGGGCCATTTTGGGTAGTCTCTGTGTTATGTCTGGTTAGTTAGTGTCTATATAGAGCCTATATAGATTATAAGTTTATAAAGAAAAATATGATAGAGACGGAGGCAGAGACAAAATATTTGTAGTGGTCTTGAACAAGTATTAAATTTGCGGTGCAATAGAAATTGAAAAATTATGGAAAACAAAGAATACATAGACAAATACGAGAAGAATCTTGAGAAACTTCTATGGGACTACCTTCTGAGCAAAGAGAAAGTTGACGCGATGAAGCCCGACGCTCCCGACATTGAAGAGAAATGGGAAGGCATCTGCAAGTCGTACATTCCCGACGGCATCAGAGAATTTGAGGGCTACCCTAGTGTATCATTAGGGTGGATGTTTTTTGTAGGCATGGGAGTAGCTGCGCTCTGGGACAGGAACTGGGGGAAATACTCGAAAGTTGCCGACCTATATACGATGATGCGAGATGTGCGAGGATACGACTGTATGGACGAGTACATCTGCGAGAGAGTATTGAAATTAGGCAAAAAGCAATCAGAATCCATTACCAAGTTGGCAGGAGACGTTGCAGTCATGGCGCACAATGCACTTATGAGAGAAGGATTTGAGCCAAGTACAGCCGAAGCCTTTCATGGGTATGTAAGCACGCTACACCAGTTGTACTTAGCAGGGGCAGCCGTTCAGCTCAAGAGAATGGGCTACCACATGACGAAGATAGAACTATAGCTTGATTCCGATAAAGAGCACGTCGTCGGTCTGAGGGTAATCGCCCTTCCACTGAGTAAAGAGCTCCTGGATAGTAAGGCTCTGCTCATCGATATCATCATCGTGGATAGCGCGGAGGAAGCGTTTAACCTTAGAATTCTTCATCTTATCGCCCTCTGGACCACCAAACTGGTCGGAATAGCCATCAGAATACATATAAATAGTATCGCCGCGATGTAGCTGATAAGTCTCGTTGACGAAAGCACGCTTACGGATCAGAGGCTCCACGTCGCCAATACTTCTCTTGGCGCCATTGATTTGGATAACATCCTGATCCTTCGTAAGATAGACCGGTCGGCGTGCGGCGCTAGCTATAACCTCCAGCGTATCTAGATTGATAGACACCATAGCTATATCCAGGCCATCCTTAGATGCGCCCGACTCGGTAGTATTGTGTGCCAGGTTCTCGATAATGCGAGCATCCAGAGCCTCTAGGATCTCGGCAGGAGTAACATCGTCGGCCGATTTTGTAACCACCTCATTTATAGTTGTAGAGGCGATCATGGACATAAATGCGCCAGGGATACCGTGCCCGGTACAATCGGCACAAGCCACGAGCAAGTTACTACCCTTCTTGTCGAACCAATAGAAGTCGCCGCTCACCACATCCAGAGGCGAATTAAAGATAAACGAGCCGTCGATATCGTAATTATTGAGCGCCTCGGGAGTTGGCATTATAGAATGCTGGATACGTTCGGCGTAGACCACGCTATCTGAGATACGCTGATTGACGCGTTGGAACATCTCCTTCTGCTGCTCGAGTGCCGATATTTTATCGGAAATCTCAGCCTCAAGACGGCGTTTTTCAACCTCGATACGCTGGGTAGTATTGCGAGTATTTCGGCGGATAGAATACAATATGCCACACGATATGATAAGCACCACGCTAGCGAAAATCATACGCTCTATGAAGAGCATGAAGGCCTGCGAATTGAGAGCCTCCTCCTGCTCATGCAATTTGGCGCGCAACTGCTCGTTGACGTCGTGGGCTATACGATTTTCGCGCTGATCGAACCTTGAAATCACGTTGGTCTGCACCGAATCACGGTAGAATTTACGCAAGCATTCGATATCGTAGACAGCCTTATAATTCTTCTGAGCCAGATAGTATACCTGCTGAGAGCTCATGACGAGATCGCGTTCGAAATCGCGATTCTGGTTATCAATAGAATCGGCAAGCAAACTGTTGGCCAAGTCAAAATCTCCACGGAAAGAAGCCAACTCACTATCCAACAGCACCTTATCCTTATTTATCTTAGCTCGGACTGAAGGATACACGTTTAGCAAGCTATCGACCTGACCATTAAGAGCAGCAGCCTCAGCTATTTGACCATCGCGGCAACGGACCAGAGCTTGGAGGACCAAGGCATTGATGCGGTATTTAACCTCGCCATTAGCCAAAGCCATATCATTCAGGCGGCGAGAATACTTATCGGCCTGGAGATATTGAGACTGGATGTAATGTATACGGGCGCGGCGCTCGAGGTATAATAATTTATCGTCGACGCTATTAGCGAAATCGAACCATCGGGCTGCGACAATAACGAAGTTGTTGCAACGGCGGAAATCGCCTACGAAGCAAGCCATATTAGCCGATTCGATGGTTACGTAGAGCATCACACCTATATCAGACTGGCTAAGGCGGTCGACAAACACCGTATCTGTGATAGACTGTATACGGTCGAGCATACTCAGGCACTCGTCGAATCGATTATCATCTCTATAAACCTCGGCTTTATACAGAGAAACTTCAAGAATTTTAGAAAGATCCTTATTTTGTTCCTCCAATTCGAGGCACAAATCGGCGAAATACAAAGACGAATCGGGCTGAGTATAGATATAATCGAACGCCAGAACAGAAGCCAAGCCCGACAACTCGCCAGGGAAACGATCGCGATACTTATTCATCACGTTGAAAGCTCGGTATGCATAGACACGAGCGCTATCCTCATCGAGGTTATATGTATCTACCCACGAGCGGAGCAAATCGGCTCGAGCCTCTCGGATTTCGGGGGTATCGCAAATACTATGGGAACGGATAGAATCGACATAAAGAGCCGCAAGGTCAATCTTACGCTCAGATAGTAGCTTAGTTGCCTTGTTCAAATAGCTGTACGACTGTCCGCTAGCGTCCTCATTGTTATTACAGCAAGTCAGCAATAGTGCAGACAATATCGCAGTGATTATGACAGTCAGTCTTACGTACATAGCCGTGAAATTGGTGCAAAAGTACAAAAAATCGCATAAAGTAGCACAACGAAGTGGCATATTTATTACGAACAATCATCATAAGACATCGAAAACGCCTCAGAAGGAGACAGAAGTGACAAATATTTTGCATAATTCACAGAAAAATATTAATTTCGCGTGTTGTATTAGTGGGTTGAGTACGCTCAAACCATTGATTATGCAATTACAGATGATGAATTTAGATACTATATATAAATATATTCGCTGCATTTCGTTAGCATTTGCAGGAATGTATGTCATTACGTCATGTGGAGAATACCAGGCTATAGTAAAGACTGGTGACAATGATTACATGTACCGCTCAGCACTCAAGTATTACGAAGCAGGAGATTTCAACCATGCTTCGAGTCTGTTTGAGATAGTGATGCCGTCGTTTACGGGCACATCGAAATATGACACGATACTTGTATGCTATGCGAAATCGCTAGCGGAGATAGGTGATTACTATTCTGCGGCCAATTATTTTCAGAATTACGTCAAGACATTTCCATCGAGTGACTCTTGTGAGGTTTGTCAGTTCATGGCGGGCTACTGTTACTACATGCTCTCGCCAAAGATTCAGTTGGATCAGTCAGATTCGCAGAGTGCCATTGATGAGTTGTCTACCTTTATAAATATGTATCCATATTCAAGCAGGGTACCATTGGCAGAAAAGATGCTCAAGCGTATGCAGGACAAGTTGGCATACAAAGACTACATCAATGCCAAGCTCTACTTTGACCTTGGGGACTACATGGGCAACAATTACAACAGTGCTGTGATAACTGCGCAGAACTGCTTGAAGAAATATCCTGACACAAGGCACAGGGAAGAGTTGAGTTTTCTCATATTGAGAGCACGATTTATCCAAGCGGAGCGCAGTGTATTGCAAAAGCAGTCGCAGCGATATCGTGAGACGATAGATGAGTATTACTCATTTGTCAACGAATTCCCGGACAGCCAATTCCTCAAGAAAGCCAATTCGATACTTAAGGATTCGGAGAAAGGCCTAGCAGATGCAGAGAAATTGCTTCCACCTTCGGAAGACGACATGGAGTACTACAAGAACTTTGGTACTCGTGAGTTGGAGAAGCAGAAAGAGGCTGAGCAGACTATTAAGGAGTTGCGCAATGCTTCGTAAAGAATTGAAATTGATATAGAGAATTAAAAAAAATAGAAAACAATTATATTCAACATAAGATGCCAGTAGATTTCAAAAAGACAACTGCCCCACTAAACACCCTTACTTGGGACACAGTAGCTCTCTCACAGAAGACAGGTAACGTATACGAGATGGTAAACGTTATTGCAAAGCGTGCTAACCAGATTTCAGTTGAAATGAAGGATGAACTTGGCAAGAAGTTGGCCGAGTTTGCTTCATACAACGACAACCTTGAGGAGGTATTTGAGAACCGTGAGCAGATCGAGATTTCTCGTTTCTATGAGCGCCTTCCAAAGCCTGTATCGATTGCGACACAAGAGTACTCTCAGGACAAGTTGTTCTTCCGTCGTCCAGAGGCTGACCAGCAATATGGTCACAACAACGACTTCGAGGATTAACGATTTTTCCTGAAGCGGAAAAAATATGAACCGCATAGCACCTAAGTGTTGTGCGGTTTCGATGTGTTTTTATCTTTGCGAATTATTTACTAGATGGAACTAATAAAAGACACTCTTGCTGGTCTTCTTTCGCACTGGGCGGAGGTTACACCAGACAAAGAATTCATAGTCTATAACGACCGCAACCTGCGTTGGACCTATTCACAATTTAACGAACGTGTCAACCAATTTGCCAAAGGTCTGATGGCTGCTGGCGTTCAGAAAAACTCTAAGGTTGGTATCTGGGCAAACAATGTACCAGACTGGCTTACAGTACTTTTTGCGTCATCGCGTATTGGTGCCTGGGCTGTAACAGTAAACACCAACTACAAGAATGCTGAGTTGGAGTATCTGATGAGCAATGCGGACATACATACTATGTGTATGGTACCATCGTATCGTGATTCGGACTATGTTCAGATGATACGCGAGGTAGTTCCTGAGATTAATAGGCCACATACTATTGGCAACCTCCACTCGGGTCGCCTTCCTGAGCTCAGAAACGTTGTAGTTCTCTCAGACGAGCACTATGACGGTATGCTAAACACTCAGGATTTGTTCAACATTGGTATAAATGTTTCTGACAAAGAACTTTCAAGAGCAGCAGAAGCTGTAACCTGCCATGATATTGTAAACATGCAGTACACATCGGGAACAACAGGATTCCCTAAGGGTGTGATGCTCTCGAGTTACAATATCGTGAACAATGGTTTGGCTACTGCCGATGCTATGAAATATACTTCGGACGACAAGTTGCTCGTCTGTGTACCATTCTTCCACTGTTTTGGTATTGTATTGGCGCTTTGTGCTATTATTTCCAAGGGTGCTACGATGGTTATTGTGCAAGATTTCGATGTGCCATTGGTATTCAAGGGCATTTCTGAAGAGAGATGTACCTCGCTTTACGGAGTACCAACGATGTATGTATCGGAACTTTCGCATGAATTATTCCCTAAGTACGACTTCTCATCGCTCCGTACGGGTATCATGGCAGGTTCTGTATGTCCTATCGAGACCATGAAGCAAGTTATGGAGAAGATGTACATGAAAGACATCATTTCTGTTTACGGTCTCACTGAATCTTCGCCAGGCATGACATGCTCGAGAGTATATCACACACCTGAGCAGAGAGCGACTACAGTAGGCACGCCATTCCCATTTGTAGAGGTAACTATCCTTGACCCAGAGACTTATGAGCCTGTACCTGACGGCACACCTGGTGAGATATGCTGTAGAGGCTACAATGTGATGCAAGGATATTACAAGAACCCAGAAGCTACGGCACAAGCCATAGACAAGGACGGCTGGCTTCACTCTGGAGACCTCGCCGTAAAGGACGAAGAAGGATTCTATCACATCACCGGTCGTATCAAAGATATGATTATCCGTGGTGGTGAGAATATCTATCCTCGTGAGATTGAGAACTTTATCTACCAGATGAAGGGTGTGAACATGGTAGAGGTTGTAGGTATACCTGACAAAAAGTACGGCGAGATAGTTGGCGCATTCATCATCCTCAAAGAAGGCGTTACAATGACACAAGAAGACGTACAAGAGTACTGCAAGGGACAGATTGCACGTTACAAGATTCCAAAGCATGTATTCTTTGTAGATGACTACCCAAAGACCGGCAGTGGCAAGGTACAGAAGTACAAGCTCCGCGAAATGGCTAAAGAGTTGGTAGACAAGCTACAAGCAGACAACGCATAACAAGAAAAATAACAACTTATATTCACTCACTAAAAATGAAAACAAACAATTACATGGCACTTTGCGCTATAGCAGCGGCAATGTCGGTAGGCTGTACGCAGCAAGCTAATGACGGCTGCGCACATTTTGCCGAGAACGTTGACCCTTCGGTAGCTGTAGAGAACGACTTTTACACTCATGCCAATGGTCAGTGGCAGAAAAATCACCCACTACCTGACGACAAGTCTCGCTTGGGCACATTCGACCTTCTGTATGAGAACAGTCGTGAGCAGATTCGCGAGTTGGTAGAGGCTGCAACAAAAGGCAAAAACGAGTTTGGCTCTGCAAGTCAGAAGATTGGCGATCTCTACACACTTGGTATGGACTCTGTTCGCAGAGATGAGGATGGTGCAACCCCAATCCTCCCTATACTTTCGTTGATCGACGAGGTTAAAGACCAAACAACTCTCGCACAGACGATTGCGAAACTTGAACCACTTGGCGTGTACACATTCTTTGCTGCAGGTGTTTCTCCAGATGCTGAGAACAGTACAATAAACATAGCTGAGTTGTGGCAGTATGGTATAGGTCTTCCTGACAGAGATTACTATTTCGACCAGTCGGACCGTAACGAAAAACTTCGTCAAGGCTATGTAAAGATGCTCGAAGGAGCATTCAAGTTGGCCGGTTTCGACGACGAATCAGCACGTGCACAGCGAGTTATGGCATTTGAGACCAAGTTGGCAGAAGTTATGAATACTCGCGTTGAGAACCGCAATCCTGTTGCATTGAACAACAAGAGAGACTTCAACGGACTTAAGGCTACAGCTCCTGATTTCGATTGGGACGCATATACAAAAGAGCTCGGCATTGAGTTGAATGTTGTAAATGTAAGTCAGCTTAAGTATTTCGGCAACCTCGGCTCAATCACTAAGTCAGCTGACACTGAGACACTTAAGGATTACATGCGAGCTGCTGTTATCCGTGCTTTTGCATCTGATTTGTCTTCAGACTTTATCGACAACCAGTTTGACTTCTACGGCAAGCAACTTGCAGGTACACCTGTAAACACACCTCTTTGGAAGCGAGTTCTAGGCACTACAGAGAGCTACCTTGGTGAGTTGATCGGTCAACTTTATGTTGAGAAATATTTCCCTGCATCTGCCAAGAAGCGCATCTCAGACCTTATTGAGCAGTTGCGCATAGCATTTGGCGAGCGTATCAATCAGCTCTCTTGGATGAGTGACGACACAAAGGTTCAGGCAAAGGACAAACTTCAGGCTATTACAGTTAAGGTTGGTTATCCTGACAAATGGAAGGATTACTCAAAACTCACTATCGACCCATCTAAGTCGTACGTTGAGAACCTTATCGAGGCCAACAAGGTAGAATTTGCCAAGGAGATCGACAAATTGGGCAAGGAGGTCGACCGCACAGAGTGGCACATGACACCTCAAACGGTAAACGCTTACTACAACCCACAAGCTAACGAGATTGTTTTCCCTGCAGCTATTCTCCAACCTCCATTCTTCTATGCCGAGGGTGATGATGCTGTCAACTACGGCGGTATCGGAGTTGTTATTGGTCATGAGATGACTCACGGTTTCGACGACCAAGGTTCGCAGTTCGACAAGGAGGGCAACCTCAATAACTGGTGGACAGAAGAGGACAACGAGAAATTCAGAACCATCACCTCTAAGTTGAGCGACCATTTCTCTACACTTACAGTAGTAGATACAGTAAAATGTAATGGCGACCTCACTTTGGGCGAGAATATTGCCGACAACGGTGGCCTCAACATAGCATACCAGGCTTTGCGTAATGCTGTAGGCAATAACGATCCAATGGTTGACGGCCAGACAATTGACGAGCGTTTCATCTTCTCGTATGCACAGATCTGGGCATCGAACTGTCGTAAAGAGTATCTCTTCAACCAAGCATCTACCGACCCTCACTCCCCTACTCATTTGAGAGTCAACGGTCAGATGATGTTGTTCGATCTCTTCTACAAGACATTCAACATTCCTGAGGGTTCACCAATGTACAAGGCTCCAGAAGAGCGTATCGTAGTTTGGTAATCGATTAAAAAATCATAAATACAAGTACCCTCTTCCTGTTTTCAGGGAGAGGGTATTTTATTTGTCAATCATATTGTTTACATTTGCTCTACAACATTATTGTATAATACTAATAACAACACGTCTTATGTCAATACTAGGTAATATTCTTTGGTTCATTTTAGGTGGATTTATCATCGGATTGATATACATCATCATGGGTATTCTCTACTGCCTGACTATCATCGGCATTCCCTTTGGTTATCAGCTCATGAAGATTGGCGTCTTCACGTTCTTCCCCTTTGGTCGAACCCCCGACTTCCGCAACGGGCAACCCGACACAATACGCCTTGTACTCAATATTATATGGATAGTGCAGGGATGGTGGGTATTGGCTGTCATACACGCAGTCGTAGGCTTGCTATGCTGCATCACCGTTGTCGGCATTCCATTCGGCGTTCAACACTTCAAAATCATTAGAATAGCACTCCTGCCATTTGGTTCTACAGGAAAAAAGTAATAAAAAAACTGAGGTTCTCCATTTCTGAAGAACCTCATTATTTTTTGTGCATTAAGCACGGGAGGAGAGACTCGAACTCCCGACACCTGGTTTTGGAGACCAGTGCTCTACCAACTGAGCTACACCCGTATCCCTCATTTTGACGATGCAAAGGTATGACTCTTTTTTTACAATTCCAAGTCCAATTGCAAAATAATTTTACACCTCTAGCCTATTATTGACGGGCTATTCGCTAACTATCTCGCTTCCTATATATTGGGCTTTGACATTATATTTACCATACGACTCAATGACGACTGCAGAGGTACCTCCTACGGCTCGTATTTGCATATTTTTAACCTTTCCTTCGTCGGGAGACACTATATGCGCATCACCCGAAACAACCCACTCTACAATATCGTCACTCAATGTGACCACTGTACCACGCGAGTCTACTATATCGGCATAATATATCTCAACATCCTTAACTTCTTCTGTCGTAGGCATCACCGGGCCATCTTCTAGACGCCTTACCACTACCCCTGCCGCTTCTCCGGCACGATGTACTACATATCGCTTGTCGGTGCCATCAAAATTGTATACAATCTCAACTTTATCTTTAGACTTCTTCTCTATTCTATACGAATCAACATTCGTATATACCTGCAATCCTTTTACCGTAGAATCGGACAAATCATTAGCCACAAAGAAAACAGGCTTGAAATATCGTTCTTCCCTATCACCTCTTTGCGCCGCAAAATAATAATACGAATACTTGGGCAATCGGAAAATGTCGCAGATACCAGAGTACTCTAAATCGTAAGAATTACCTCTATTATAATCATACATCACCCAATATCCATCAGCTATCGCATGAGTATTATCCACATTGTCTTCGTGAGCTTCCTTGATATTGGCAACTTGCTGCAACTTCCTGCGCACACCGCTCTCTCTTGGTTGACGAGAATTTCGCTCTTCGTCATTAAGCCCCATCCATCCCTCTTGATTGATGCCAGCATCCTGAGAGTAATACTCCCAGTCACCGTATTCCGAAACTATCAGCGGCCTTTGATAATCTACCTCTTTTCTGTTCTGACGCGATTCCAGATAAATATCATACCCATCCTTCATGCACCCAGCGGTATATGTCCCAGGAGCTTCTCTATCACGCAATGGAGCAATGGCCGAAGTGAACGACTTTGGCATCTGTGCCTCGTCAATGGATAATTCCCATGCCAAAATTGACGGATGGTTCCTGTCACGACGTATCATATCCTTGGCCGACTGCAGTGCATGGGCCTCAAATGCCTTGTCGCCAAAATACTGCATACCAAGTATAGCATCTAATACCATAATACCATAAGCATCACATGCCTCAAGAAAGGCTTCGGATGGTGGATAGTGCGCACATCTCACGTAATCCATACCCGCAGACTTGATATTCCAGGCATCTCGCCACTGTGCTTTGTCCGAAATCGCATATCCTACGTACGGATATTCCTGGTATCTGTTGCACCCTCTTAGAAATGTCTGTTCTCCATTGATATACAGACCTTTATTGGTAATTTTCAATGTGCGAATACCTACCTTCTTTTCGTACCTATCTAGCAATTCGCCATCACTACTCAACGATACTCGCAACGTGTAGAGGTTGGGATTTGCAGGCGACCATAATTCAGGGAAATCAACCTCCAACTGCTTTTCAAAGGTTCCTCGCCCATTGGCTTCCAATGTATAGTATACCTGGTCTTGTGCTACTATAAAATTGTTATCATCCAGGATGTCAATGTCGACTACCACATCTTGCTCTGTATCAATAAGATTACGTATGTCAGTCTGAACCGATACTTCAGCATAGCTGGAATTGATATTCAATGTTCTGAACAGTACCCCTGCGTCAGAGTATCCTTCTGTACTGCGGGTTATCATCGCTTTCTTGTTTTTCTGTAGCCAAACATGACGATACAGACCTCCATAGGTATTAAAGTCGAGTATCGCCAATGGCTTAGGTCCCGTAGTGGCATTATCTCTGTTGTCCAGACAGACCACAACGGCATTAGCCCCCTCAGTCAATACGGGATTCAACACTACCTCGAATGGCAAATATCCGCCCAAATGTCTCTTGAGCCACTTCCCGTTGACCCAAACGTCGGCAATATTCATAGCGCCATCAAACCTTAGCACGAGCCTTTGGTCCATCTCTTCTTTGGCTACCTCAAATGTCTTGAAATAGAAACAGCTCCCTTGCCACTGGTCGTTTACCACCAATGGCTCAATACGTGGAGTATGTGGCAGCAATACGGCTTCTGCCCGACTTGGAATATTACCTTGAATGTACGACAGCGAGTCGGATTCTGCCAACTCCCCATCTATACGGACAAAGTACCACCCGTCATCAAACAGCTCCTCTGTCGTAAATCTATCTTCTTGGACACATGCCGATAACGCAATTATCACACATAACGCCACTAAAATCTTCGTCATAACCATTATTTGAATACGACACCTGGCTTACCGTCCTTGGTAAACAGACCTAGTTGGTTGCCTGCCCAACCATTATACGATTGTGGTTCCCACATCATTATTCCTTCAAACGACTTTATCTTGGATGTCTGACTTATCAAATCGCTCAAGCATTGTTGCGCTTCAGCTAGTTTGTCGCTCTCATATCCAAATTCTACTATCATCACCTTCTTGCTTAACGACCTGACCCACATCTCCATATTCTTTACTATGGCGTCGTTGCCGTCTTTCCAATTTTTGATCTTCAAATCAGCAGCATCTTTGTGCTTCAACATCTCTGTAGGATAGTACGAAAGACCTATAATGTCGTAAGCTTGCTTTGCCCCATTTTTATTGAGCTGACCTAATGTCCAGTCTGGCGTCCAGTATGCCCAACCGTTTTCTATATGCAATACCACCTTCGTCTTGGGGTATACGGTCTTGGCTGCTTTTGCTCCTGCCTTAAATATTGTGGCAAAGTTCTGCGGATAGGTATCACACTTGCCCTCTGGCCATAGCATACCGTTGGTGACCTCATGTCCTACTTGAACCCACTCTACTTTAATGCCTGAATTTCTGAGTAATAGCAACACATCTCTGGTATGGGCTTCTACTGCTTGGGCCAACTGGTTGGCATTCTTCCCTTCCCACGCCTCGGGCGTAATCTGGTTAGTAGGTACCGTCCATGAGTTGGAATAGTGAAAATCTATCATTATGCGCAGCCCAGCTTCTTTGGCTCTGAGCGCCTTTGCCAAAACATCGTCCTTGTCACACAGTCCGGAATAGAGGTCTTGCGATGGGTCTACCAATACTCTCAGTCGCACAGCATTACCTCCCATAACATTTATCAGGCTAAACATATCTGTTTGAGTACCTTCTAAATCATAAAAGCGTACCCCCATCTTTTCTTGCGCTGTTACCCAACTGATATCAGCCCCGTATGCTACGCCCAGATCTACCTCTTCTTCTACTACTTCGTCTGGTATCGGCTCGGGATTGACCAGCGACTCTATATGCTTGTCATCTGAGCAACCTATAACCGACAATAGGCTCACTGCCAATAATAATATATAATTCCTAATCATACTATTCTTCTTATCTACCACAAAAATACATTTTCACAACGACACTTCAAAACATATAAATCGCCTCCAGCCTTGTCCTCTCAATAAAAATCCGTACTTTTGTACGTATAATTCACCTCACAAATGAAGCAAGCTTTTCAGAATATTTGGCAAGCCATTCGCTACGTCATAGCTACAGCAATTTTTTGGATTATCACTTTCAGTGCACACAGAGTAATCCTTATAGCCCTTAATAGCGACAAGGCTATCGATACCCCCTTCGTCCTCATGGCCGAGGGTATGTTGCATGGCTTGATATTCGACTTGTCTCTGTGGGGATATATGAGCCTCCTCACCTTGGCTTTGGTGCTGATATTCGGACTCTTTACCCGCATCAGACCAGCTCTGGTAATATCTAATATCATAACTGGCATAATTTCCACCATCGTAGTAGTCCTTTTGCCTGCTAATGGCATAATCTACTCCTACTGGGGTCGCCATTACGAGGCTACCGACCTGGGGATGATAGCCGATAACCCTTCTCTGGCATTCGCTTCTGTCGACACCTCTTTGTTGATTATCTACATCATTATCGCCGTAGTCTTTGCTTTGTGCAACCTTATATTGCTTCGCCGCCTCACTCGCCCTGTTGTCTATATGGACAACAAAGCTTCTGAGTGGGTATGGCCAAGAATAGTCCAGTTCCTTGCTATCGCCATTATAGCCGGATCGCTTATCATCCCTGTTCGCGGTGGCGTAGGCTTGGCTCCTCTGAATACTGGTAGAGCTTATTTCTCTAATAATCTTTTCGCTAATCACGTGGCACTCAATCCAGTATGGAACTTTATCTATTCTATTAAGAGAGCTAAACAGACAAGCCAGACTTACCATTATATGGATGATAACGAGGCCCAAAAACGTTTCGAAAAACTTACCGATGGCGCCCACTCATCAGATTTCTTGCAGGTCTTGAAGACTGCACGACCCAATGTCGTAGTCATCCTCCTCGAGAGTTTCTCTGCCCACGGCATAGAGATGCTTGGTGGCGAAAACGTAACGCCTAACCTCAAGGCTATCGCTAAGGAGGGTATCTTCTTCAATAACATTTACTCCGCAGCCGACCGCTCTGGCAAGGGCTTGGTAGCAGCTATGTGTGGATACCCTGTCCTCCCTACTTATAGCATTATCCAATATCCTCAAAAGACTCAGTGCCTCCCATTCGTGGCTCAGCACATGAGAAAGGCTGGGTACGAAAGTCAGACTTTCATCTATGGTGGCGACCTGGGTTTCAATAGCTTCAATTCTCTCGTTACCTTGGCTGGCTTCGATAATATAATTACCGAGGACGACTTCCCCGTATCTGCTATGGGCGATAAATGGGGGGCCCACGATGAGTTTACGTTCGAGCGTCTCTTGAAGTGTATGGATGAACAGAAACAACCTTTCTTCGATTTCTTCTTCACCCTCTCTTCTCACGAGCCTTTCACTGTCCCAATGGAGAAGCATCACGATAATCCTTATCTCAACTCAATGTACTACACCGATAAGTGCTTGGGCGAATTCTTCGCCGAGGCTAAGAAAAAGTCGTGGTGGGACAATACTCTCTTCATCATGATGGCCGACCATGGTCACGATGGCCCAAATCGCGTGGGTAATGAGCATAAGATGAAGTATAATATTCCTCTCGTCATGGCAGGTGGCGCCCTCGCCGTTACCGATACAGTATTTACTCGCATCGGTAGCCAGATCGACCTCGCCGCTACCCTACTCCCTCAACTTGGTATATCGCCCGAGGAGTTTACTTTCAGCAAAAACCTCTTCTCTCCTCTCGCTCCTGAATATGCCTTCTACGATTTCAACGATGGCTATGGCTACGTTACACCTAACGAGGTAGTGGTCTACGATAACAAGGGTCAGGTATACCTGCGCAATGAGTCCCTCTCAGGCGATTCTACCGATATCCAGACCCCAAAGGCTATCCTCCAGGTCATGTCTGAGCATTGTAATAATCTGGGGAAATAACCCAATTTCCCCTCCCCAAAAATCATAAAAATCTTTTCCCTCCTACTTCTCTATACACTCTCTTAACACTCTAACTAACCAGGCTTAATACAGAGACTACTTTCCGACTTCCCCAAATACCACTATTTATTATGAAAATATTACTATATCAAAACATCCGCAACACCACTCCCAACGATAGCGCCGCATAGTCCTTAAACTTCATATACTTGGGATTCATAAATGCCTCTATCAGATAGCTTTCATTGGCACTGAACTCATAAAAGACCCCTATGCTGCGACGCCTCTCTTGCATTTCTTTGCCCCTGAGATTGAATTCTACTCTTTGCCCCATACATATATTGAAATGCCAACGAGTGGGGAAAAGATAAAACTTGGATGGCGTACGTGGGTATCTGTCTGGCAATTTCGTCCAAAAATCATCGCCGGTTATCATATTCATATACCCTCCCAACGTAATCGGATCCCAATGTACCTTCTCACATGGCTCTAAGTGTATGGGTACATAGTTCTGCTTGAAGGTCAACGTCATCTTTGCTTTGTCGGAGTCGTATTTGGGAACAAAGCCAACTAATACCGTACTCTCCAATTGCTCTCTCTTACCATACTTCCACCCCACACCTAATGACGCAAATCCCATATTTCCAGCAAATTGCAGCGTCGCCATCCTAGGCATAAGCTTTCCCCATAGTCTCTCATAGCTCACACCTGCCTGAAGGGTGTCTGCCGAGGCCGACTTACCGCTTATCGCCACACAGCATAATAGCATAACAACTATAGCCCATCTCCTCAACATATTCTCCCTTCTCCCTCAAAAAGTTATATATTCGTACTCGTATGTACCTCCCATAATGGTAATTAGCGTTATCGTCCTGTCATCCATACTGGTCGAACGATGGTAAACTATCCCATCCCCAAATATGTCCGTGGCAGACAGATAGTGGTCATGTGCCGCCGTACAGAAGAGTGTCTTTGGATACGAACGGACATATTCCTCAAACTGGTCCATGACTTTATTGTTAAATACCACAGTGGCAGGCTGTACATGCATACTTACCACGGTATATTGCCAGGTTGAATCTGACTTCGACTCATCCAACAGCTGCTGCATATAGTTAAGATCTGGAACATCCTCTGGAAACCCAAAGTCCATAGCATTGGTATTCAGACAGATAAACCTCACCTTCCCTGCCTTAAAGGTGAAATTTGTAGCCCCAAAAATCGCCTCGTAGGCTTGCTCTCCAGTTCCTAGACAGTCATGATTGCCTATTATAGTCACAAATGGACAGTTGAATCCCTGAAAGATATCGCGCTGCATCATGAATTCTTCTGTCATGCCGTAATCGCTGACGTCTCCTCCATGTACCACAAAGTCTATATCGCCTAGGGAGTTTACACATCGCACCATGTCGCAGGTCTCGTCATACCACGACTGCGTGTCTCCTGTCAATACAAATCTTATCGTATCCTTACTAGCACATAGTTCTTCTATCTGCTTGATATTCTGAGCATTGACGTTTCTAGCCCCAGTAATATGCACAGAATGAGGATGCACATCGAGCATCTCACAGGATGTTGAGATTACAACCATCAACACTATGGCTATCCCATACAAAAATCTACTCATATTGTCTGAATATCAATCGGTACACTGAGGCTTAAAACTGCCCGTAAAGATAATTATTCGTCTAGAATAATTGCAAAGTAATACCTAACGACAGCGTGAGGTAGTCCTTCAACTTCAGATGCCGTTGGTTCTTGATGGCCTCTATCATATAAAGGTCATTGATACTGAACTCATAAAACACCCCCACATTTCGATGAAAATTCTCAATACGACTGTCATATATGTTGAACTCTATACGCTGACCCACACATAGATTGAATCGGAAACGTGTCGAAAACCAATAATATCCCGAAGGATAACGGTCGGGCTGATTGGTCCAGAACTCATCTCCAAATACCATATTCACATACCCGCCTAATGTAATAGGGACAAAATGGACCTTCTCATGTGGCTCTAGATGAAATGGTACAACATTCTGCTTGAACGTCATTGTCAATTTTGCTCGGTTGGAGTCGTGCTTAGGAACAATACCTACCAAAACACTACTCTCCATCTGATCTCTACGGCCATACTTCCACCCAAGACCTAACGACGCGAAGCCCATATTACCGGCAAACTGTACCGTCGTCATGCGTGGAATCATCTTTGCCCACCAGTTAACATATCTTATTGTATGCCCCATCTGACGCGTTATGGTATCTGCAGATGTGGATTCAAGAATCGTCACAATACTTGCCGCATCCCTACGCAAGGCCGATTGCATAGACACTCTCATCGTATCATAAACAACTACACGAATCGTATCATACACCGTGATGTGACATGTATCTATATTTACTGCTTTTGCTCCTATGAGTATACTACTCAAAAACAAAACAATCGCAACTATACGTATCTTCATAACCAATCCTCCCTCTCAGAATTTTATATACTCATACTTATACGTATCCCCCATGATAGTGATAAGCGTAAACATCCTGTCGTCCATACTAGTTGAACGATGGTATATTATTCCGTCATTAAAGAGATCATTGGCGCCTATATTATGATCATGTGCCGATGTACAGAATAATGTTGACGGATAGGAACGTACATAATACTGGAAAAGATTCTTGACATTGTTGTTGAATACTTCTGTTCCCGGCTGAGCATGCATACTGACAACAGTGTACTTCCATCTGGAATCTGTTTTGGCTGAATCTGACAACGATTTCATATATTCCAAATCTGGTATCGGACGGGAATAATCAAATTCCAAAGCATTAGTGTTCAGGCAGATAAACCTGACCTTACCTGCCATGAATGTGAAATTTGGCTTTCCAAATATCTCTTCGTACGCTTGTCTGCCTGTTCCTATACAATCATGATTACCTAGTAAAGTTACAAACGGACATTCTAAATGCTGGAATATATCACGCTGCCAGATGAATTCTTCTGTCATGCCATAATCACTGATGTCTCCCCCATTAAGAACAAAATCAATGTTTCCCAAGGCATTGATACTTCGAACCATATCGTATGTCTCGTCGTACCATGCCTGCGTATCGCCTGTCAACACAAAGCGTATCGTATCTTTGTTTGCACAACGTTCTTCTATCACTCGGATATTCAGAGCGTTGACATTTCGTGTACCTGTAATGTGAACCGAATAGGGATGTGTGTCCATCATCTCACAGGATGATGAGAGTATAACCATAATCATTATGACTACTCCTTTCAAAAATCTTTTCATGGTCTGTCTATTGTTAGTGGTCCCGACCGTTGTCAGGAGACGTGTATATATTGTTGTAGTATCTGTCGCTGAAATATACCTCTAGAGATCGGCCAACTGCTCCCCTACGTCTTCCCAGATCTTCATCTGCTTGTCAAGCTCTTCTTTCAACTGCATATATTGGGTCGTCATAGCTAATGCTTCCGATGATGTACAGTTCGACATCTTGTCTTCTAGCTCTGCTATCTGGGTCTCCAACTGCTCTATCGACTCTTCTGCTTGCTTGAGCTGCTTCTCGAGCTTGTTCTTCTTGCGGGCCAACTCTTTCTGCTGCTCAAAAGACAACTTTGAGTCGGGCTTAACCTCTTCCTTGACTGCCTTGGCTGGCTCAGCCTTTTGCTGCTTTACTTGCTGCTTGGCTGGCTGTATGGCATTCAACTCATTGAGGTTCTCTATCCTCCTATCTTCCAGGAACTCATATATACCGCCAAGGTGCTCCTTTATCTTGCGATTACGGAACTCCAATACCCTGGTAGCCAACCCATCAAGAAATTCTCGGTCGTGCGAAACAATAATAGCTGTACCGTCAAAATCCTTAATGGCTTGCTTAAGTATCTCTTTCGTACGTATATCAAGGTGGTTGGTAGGCTCGTCGAGTATCAGCAGGTTGACAGGCGTCAACAATAGTCGCACCATCGCCAATCTGGTCTTCTCACCTCCCGAAAGTACCGATACTTTCTTGTCAATGTCTTCTCCGGAAAACATAAACGCTCCTAATAAATCGCGTAGCTTGGTGCGTATGTCTCCTACAGCTACCCTGTCTACCGTATCAAAAACAGTATCGTTAGGATCTAGCAAATCGGCCTGATTCTGTGCGAAATAGCCTATCTTGATATTGTGTCCTAGAGTAATCTCTCCTTTGTGCTCCAACTCCCTCATTATCATTCGGGCCATGGTGGTCTTGCCTTCTCCATTACGACCAACAAAGGCTACCTTCTCGCCTCTAGGTATCTCAAAATCAACATTCTCAAGTACCACAAGTTCCCCAAAGGCCTTGGTAACTGCCTTGCCTTTTACTGATATGGCACCCGAATGTGGAGCAGGAGGAAACTTAATATTGAGCGACGAGGTGTCAAAATCATCTACCTCTATGCGCTCCAACTTGTCTAGTTGCTTGATGCGACTTTGTACTTGTACAGATTTTGTGGCTTTGTACCTGAATCGCTCAATGAATTTCTCCGTATCATCTATCATCTTTTGCTGATTCTTATAGGCAGCCATCTGCTGCTCAAATCGCTCTTGCCTGAGTATCAGATACTTCGAATAATTGGCCTTGTAGTCGTAAATATGACCTAGCACAATCTCTATAGTGCGATTCGTAACATTGTCCAAAAATGCCCTGTCGTGCGATATGACAACTACTGCTCCACTGTAACTCTTCAAAAAGTCTTCAAGCCACTGAATAGACTCTATATCAAGGTGGTTGGTTGGCTCGTCCAAAAGAAATATGTCCGGACGCGATAGCAATATCTTGGCTAATTCTATACGCATACGCCAACCGCCAGAGAATTCTCCCGTATTGCGCTCAAAATCCTTGCGCTGAAATCCTAAGCCCATCAATGTCTTCTCTATCTCTGCCTGATAATTGCCAGCTCCCATCATGGAGAGCCTCTCTGTCTTGTCTGTCAGAGTCTGTAGAAAATCCATAT
Source organism: Bacteroidales bacterium (assembly GCA_024401365.1). Classification (GTDB taxonomy): domain Bacteria; phylum Bacteroidota; class Bacteroidia; order Bacteroidales; family Marinilabiliaceae; genus W3P20-009. The sequence continues at coordinate 19,543 of JAKSLE010000006.1, forward strand.
ATTCCTCACTCTCGTAATCCGTACGCTTAGCGAGTTCTTCATTCATCTCATCTACTTGAGCCTGAAGCTGTTTGAGCTCTTTCAACCCTTGCTCCGCCTCCTCAAATACCGTCCTGGTATTGGTGTGATTCATGTGCTGAGGCAGATATCCTATCTTGTAGTTCTTTGGCACAGCAACATTTCCAGACGATGGCTGCTGTATGCCTGCTATAATCTTGAGCATGGTCGACTTGCCTGCTCCATTTTTTCCAGCAAGGCCAAGTCGGTCTTTCTCATTTATATTGTATGTAATATTCTCAAAAAGGCGAAAACCGCCAAATTCAACTGTAAGTTGATTGATAGATATCATGAATTATCTTTTCTTGCTATAATTATAGGTCTTTAACTACAATAGTTCCTTGTGGAGTAAAGTTTATCGTCTTGAAACCAACATTCACAGCTCCACCCCAGGCAGTTACATGCTTGAACTTGAAATTACTCTGAGTCAGATTGACCTTGTAATCGTTGATGCGTCTGAAGAAATTCGGACCGTATTGTACCCTGGCTCCCACAAATAGCGTCGCTAAGTCATATCCCCACAACGCATAGGTACTGTAGCCGGACTGACTGCGCGACTTATGGAAATATGGAGTGAACGCTACTGGCTCCGCAAAATAGTTCTTCCTGTAGTTCGAAAGTACTCGCAATGTGTTGACGTCTGAATAATCAAGCGCAAACGACGATATTACCAATGTGTTCAACTTATGATATACATCTACATCCACACTTTGGTAGGCCAACCACTCACTGGTACATATCATCTGCAACTTGGTGTCTTTCTTCTGATCCAAGATATTGGCTACTGCCGCAAGTATACTGCCTGCCTTGGCCTCGTCTGTACATGTCATAATGAGTACATTCTCTTTGTCTGGGGACAAAACCTCAAGGAACTTCTCTGGCGATCGCGTATTGAAGGTAAACAATCTTGGCTCTATACCTTTCTTACGACACATCTCTTGTACCTTATGTAAACGGTATATATCACTCTTAGAGCGACTTATAGATGCCAATAGTATCACATTCTTGCCATCACACTGGTCTACCATGCAACGGGCAATCTCTGGTGTAGTAATAGTATCCACACGCAACGCCTGGAACATATATGGTATCTCATTGAGCAGACTGTCACTTTGTGCAAATGGCAAAACTACTGGAATATGGTTCTCTTGTGCATATACAGCTACGTCGTGTATCTCATCACTGTGCGCCGGACCAAAAATCAAATCTGGCTTATTGCCCGATGCCTTGAGCTTCTGTATCTGATTCTGCGCATCCAACCTGTTATTGACGTCTATGACGGTCAACTTTGTATTCACTCCCTGAGCGGCTAATGTGTCAAGGGCCATCTTTACACCTTCATAAAACTCAATGCACCTGCGCGACCTGAAGTAATATGTCGACTTTTCGTAGTTATTACCGGTCTCATTTATCTGACGCATCTCTATATCAGCATCAAATGGCAACATGAGGGCTACGTTGATCGTAGGACGACTGACTGTTCTGTAGTCATATAGATTGGTCGAGTCTACCTTCGATGCAGTCTCTACTACATATTCTTCTGTAATAGGCTTGGCACCATAATTAGCCGAACGCTGCGGAATCCTGATCTTCATACCCTTCTTGAGGTCATTGAGATTCTGATCTGGATTGGCTGCCGCTAATTCATCATACGATACATTATATTTATGTGTGATAGAGTAAAGCGTCTCTTTCTTCTCTACCTCATGAATAATGTCTTCTTTTTTCTCTACTTTCTTGTCTATAACCACAATCTGACCCACAGATAACGCCGAAGCATCTAAATCGGGATTACGAGCCTTTATCTTATCCAAAAGAATGTCATACTTCAGACAGAGCGAATACAATGTCTCGTCCTTGGCTATTCTGTGATAGATAAAATACTCATCCTCAGCAGGTAACGCCGAAACAGGCACTCTGATCGTCGACCCTACAGGAATGGAGTTGACGTCTACGGCTTGATTGGCTGTCTGTATGTCTTGCGTCGTTACACCATATCTCTTGGCTATGCTGTATAATGTCTCTCCAAGTTGCATCTTATGCACTAAGTGCCCCGATGTCGTGGCTACCGTCGATGGTATCTTAACTACCTGTCCCTCAGACAATCCCGACAGACATTCTGGATTCAATGCATAGAAATCTGAAATCTTTATCTCAAACTTACGGGAAATACTCGATACCGTCTCACCCTTCTGTACTGTATATGTGCTGGTTACACCGCTCGCAGTGGAAGGAATATTCATACCGGCTACCTGCTTCATAGGAATGCGGATCTGCATCCCCTCCACTAGACCGGTCTCCCTGATCTGCGGATTGGCAGCCAATATCTCTTCCTGCGTAGTGCCGTTGTTTACACTTACCCTGTACAATCCCTCACTCTTCTGAACCGTATATAGCTTATACGCCTTACCACCCTCTGTCACAATCTCTTGGGCATAAATAGTTGTGCCCATAGCAAATAGCGCTACCAGAAATATATCTCGTAATATCCTCATAATCGTCTCTCTTTTATTCGTTAGGAATCAATATTCTGTACGTTTTACGTCTAGCGTTGGTTATCTTATTTTGCCTTATCCAACGGTTCAACTCTTTGACTCTCTTATATGTAGTACCTTTGTCTATCGCAAACTGCGCTAGGTCAGGTATCGTACTGTCTATCTCAACTGTCGTCGTCTTCCATGGCTCATACCACCCGTCCTTGTCAATATGGAAACCATACTTGTCAGGATCCGACATCAACGCCTTGAACGCCACAATGCGGAAAACATACCTCGCTGTCTCTTCTAGCCAAAGCATATCATAATACGACGATTGCTTCTGAAGCGACATGGCCTTCTTGACACCGTTCATGCCTCCATTATAACTGGCAGCTACTAATGTCCAAGACCCAAACTCTGCGTATGCCTTGCGTAAATACTTACAGGCTGCCCGCGTAGATTTCTCTATATTATAGCGCTCATCTATCTCTGAATTGATCTCTAACCCATACTCCTTACCTGTCGCTTCCATAAATTGCCATATTCCTATAGCCCCCACTGGAGAACGCGATATATCGTATAGATTACTCTCTGTCACAGCTAGATACTTGAAGTCTTCAGGTATCCCCTCTTCCTTGAGTATATTCTCTATCATAGGGAAATACCTATGCATACGCTTAAGTATGAGCGATGTATTGGTATGCGCAAAGGTCGTTACAATCATCTCTCTCTCAAGTGATTCAAAAACATCCCTCCTCTCCAATGGCACTACCTCCCCACAGAAATCTATCTTTTCTGGCACGTATGGCTGATGCGTATCGTGTGGCGCTTCTTCCCTTATCCTAGGTGCCTCACTCATCTCTGCCTTGCCACTCCCACTTATTATCACAGCTGTCATTACCCCACAAAAGACTAACGACAATGTGGTCAACAGTATACTTTTCCTCTTCATACTCGCTTCTAATGTTCTTCACAGGGTTGCATATCGTGCTTTCGGGCCAAATCTACCAGAAAATCTACAGCTTCCTGATAATCATTGTGTATTACCCCATCGAGCACAGCATCCTTCAGTGCATTTTTTAATATACCTACCATCGGAGATGGACTGAGACCAAACATCTTCATAATCTCTTCTCCCGATACGGGTGGCTGGAAATTACGTATGTGGTCCTTCTCTTCTATCTCTTTCATTTTCCTGCGAACTATCTTGAAGTTCCTCAGAAAACGCTGAACCTTATCTTCATTCTTCGATGTAATGTCACTCTCACACAATACCATGAGGTCTTCTACATCGTCCCCCGCCTCAAAAAGTAGTCGCCTTACAGCCGAATCTGTCACTTCGTCTTCACTCAGAACTATCGGACGCATGTGCAGCTCTACCAACTTCTGTACGTACTTCAACTCTCCGCCAAGGGGTAACTTTAGTCGCCTGAATACCTCAGGCACCATCTTCATGCCTACAAAGTTGTGATTGTGGAATGTCCAACCTTGCCTCTCTTCATATCGCTTCGTCTTTGGCTTGCCTATGTCATGAAGCAATGCCGCCCAACGTAACCATAGATTGTCACTCCTCATAGCTACCGAATCAAGTACCTGCAACGAGTGATAGAAATTGTCCTTGTGACCTCGCTGGCCAACCTTGTCTACCCCCTTCAATGCCTGTATCTCAGGTAGTATGTATGGTAACAACCCCGATTTTTCGAGCAACTTGATGCCTATCGAGGGAACAGGCGCCAACATTATCTTGTTTAGCTCGTCTGCTATACGTTCTTTGCTGATAATCTCAATGCGCGACGCCATCCTCACTATGCCGTCAAAGGTCTCTGGCTCAATGTCAAAGCCCAACTGCGTCGCAAAACGTATTGCTCGCATCATCCTCAATGGATCGTCGGAGAATGTAATGCCTGGCTCTAATGGGGTTCGGATAATAAGGTCGTCCAAATCATACAGCCCACCAAATGGATCTACCAATTCACCATAATTTTCCTTCTTGAGACTGATGGCTAATGCATTTATCGTGAAGTCTCGCCTGTTCTGGTCGTCTTCAAGCGTGCCGTCTTCTACAATGGGTTTGCGAGAGTCTCGTTGATACGATTCCCTCCTGGCTCCTACAAATTCTACCTCTACATCCCTCAACTTTACCATGGCAGTGCCAAATGATCGGAAAACGGACAACTTCGAGCCTCTGTATCTCTTGTGTACCGCCTCGGCTAACTCTATACCACTGCCTACTACTACTATATCTATATCTTTCGACTTTCGCGCTAGCAGAATATCACGCACATAACCTCCTATGACGTAAGCTTCTTGCCCCGTCTCTTGAATAATATCGCTGACCGTCTCAAAAACTTTGTGAGTCAGATATTGCTTCAAGTTCATCGTCTGTGCCGAATATTCCTGAGTGTTATTGTCTGTCAAATCTCTTTCTTTATCAAATACTTATTTCTCTCAGGCGAATTGCGCGTTACCAACTCTGCCAAAAATCCCGCCAAAAACAACTGCGTACCTAGCAACATGCAGGTCAATGATATATAGAAATGTGGAGTATCTGTCAGAAGTACCATGCTCCATCCATGATATACATACCACAACTTCTTTGCTCCAAGCCACAAAGCTGCCATAAATCCAAAGGCAAACATAAGTGTACCCAACGCCCCAAACAAATGCATAGGCCGCTTGCCGAATTTCGCCATGAAACTTACCGACAAAAGGTCTAGAAATCCCTTTATCGTCCTCTCTATGCCAAACTTCGACACACCATACTTGCGCTCATAATGCGTTACCACCTTCTCTCCAATACGCTTGAACCCAGCTTCCTTGGCCAATAGTGGTATGTACCTGTGCATCTCACCATACACCTCGATCGTCTTGATAACTTCCGACTTGTACGCCTTGAGTCCACAGTTGAAATCGTGCAACTTAATGCCTGATATCTTGCGCGTAGTCGCATTAAATAGCTTGGATGGCAATGTCTTCGACAATGGGTCGTGCCTTACTTTCTTCCAGCCACTTACCACATCATACTTGTCTTCACGTATCATGCGCACCAACTCTGGTATCTCATCTGGACTGTCTTGCATATCGGCATCCATCGTGATGACTACTTCGCCTTGCGCCCTCTGAAAGCCTACGTTCAGTGCCGCCGACTTGCCATAATTCCTGCGAAAACGTACACCCCTGACAATACCATTATAACGCTCCGCAAGAGATTCTATTACCTCCCACGAACCGTCACTGCTGCCATCGTCTACTATTATCACCTCGTGTGTGAAGCCATGTGCCGTTACCACCCTCTCTATCCACTCTAGAAGCTGTGGCAACGACTCTTCTTCATTGTACGAAGGAACTACTATAGATAGATCCATCAAATTTTTCTTATTCTTTACTGAATGCCCTGCATAGCACTGTTATAATCCTCTTTCTCCTTGAGGAATATCATTGCTATCAACGAGGCAAACAAAGCAAATACTATTGTATTAAAGAAACCACCAAACCCTTGTGTAATTGGCGATAGGCTTATCTGCATGCTGTCCATCATCTGGTTCGCCATCTCTGGTGGAAGCTGCATCTGAGCCACTGCTTTCTTCAACTCTTCTGTCATGCGAGCTACAAGCTGATTGTCAAACTGGAAGAGACAGAACTGCAATGCACCCATTATAATACCGTAAAACAAACCTATTACAAGGCCTACCTTGATACCTGCACCATATGTAAATGTACCCTCTCCCTTATAATTCTTCTTGTAATACCAGAGAGCACCAGCAAATGCAACAAGCTTAATAAGACCGAAAAGATAACTCAATGCTGTAGCCTGACCTCCAAATGGATAAAGAATAATAAGTGTCAAAACTACATCCAACAAACCAACACACAACGCACATGTACTGGCACCTTGAAAATTTACCTTCATATCAAAAATTAATTTTTGTTTCTCTCGCAAAGTTAATGAAGATATGCGAATATAACAATCTTTACTCTAGCGGCTCTTTACGAATTATGCCTACAGCAAATCCCCGGTTTTTCAATACGTCAACTAGCTGATCCTTGAAATAATAGGCTATACTGCCTACAAAATTGACCTTCAACTTCTCAGCCCCCTCATATTGCATCAGATTCCTTACCACAAATTCGTCAAACGACTGCATCACTATATCTCTTATCTCCTTGGCTTCTATGTTGTCTCGCATAAACTTCGTCAGACTGGCCAGGTATTTATTTCCACCTGGCTCTCGGTATATCTTGCCCATAACATCGGCATACTCAAGGCCAACATATTGCGATAGCTTGCCACTGATATCTTCTGATAATAATCCCTTAAACCAGTCGGCTACCAACTTCTTGCCTAGCACAGCTCCACTTCCTTCATCTCCTAATATATAGCCTAGCGGACGAACATTCTTCACTATCTGCTTGCCGTCCCATAAGCACGAGTTACTTCCCGTACCAAGTATACAGGCTATTCCCGCCTCTTCCCCACATAGCGCCTTGGCAGCAAGTACTAAGTCACTTTCCACCACTATATTCTCTTCCGAGACTCCAAACCGTTGCGATATCTTCCTCTTGAAAGCATCCCTCAACTCTCCCTTGATTCCTCCAGCGGCATATATCTCCATCGCCTCTATATTGCTGTCACCACCAGCCTCACTTAGAGCCGTGCAAATCTGCTTTTCTATATGCTCCCAAGAATGTACCAACAGGTTTATACCATCAGTATAAACCTGTTGTACCTGTCTATTGTCGTCTATTACTTGCCAGTGCGCTTTAGTCGAACCGGCATCTACTATCAATCTCATTCAGATAAATTAGAATCTGTATCCTACACTGACAGAGACATTGTGCGATGTCTTCTCTACACTCGATCCCATCTTTACATCTTCATAAATGTACGATCCCGAGTCTGGAAGCAACCACTGCTCGTCCTGCTGCTTGTTGTTGACATAGCTGAAGTCAACAAAGAAGTTGTTGAATCTCAAACCTACACCAGCTGTTATCGAACGATTCTGATAGTCGTACGAAAGAATGTGGTTCTTGTATGGTGTCGTTTGTGTGCTGTAACCTGCTCGCAACGCCAACATGCTGATTGGCTTAATCTCGGCACCGATACGCAACTTGTGTACATTCTTGAACGAATCCTTCAAACCGCTATTCAACTGGTCATAGAAATCATCCTCACCTGGCTCATCTGAGTTGCGGAACTTGGCAGATGAATAACCCATCAATTCGTAGTCTACCGACAATATGCCGAGTGTGCCAAATACACCTGCTGCACTCAATACCATTCTAGCTGGAGCAGTGAACTTGTATTCTACTTCCGAGAATGGCGACCACTGTGTAGCTTCATTACCAGCTTGGAACGATGTCTCGTAATCCTCATTAATCTTGATAAATGTTGGCGAATGTACTGCAACACCAAGTCTCAACGCTGGCATTGGCAAGTAAATCACACCAGCACCAAAATTAATGCCTGTACCATCTTGCTTCAAGTTGGCTGTGTAGTGGAAGTTGTCTGGACACTCATACTCTGGTGTGCCGTTGTAAAACTCACTGTGTGTCATCTCTCTCTTGAACGAGTATGTCTCAACTCCCATGTTCACACCCCAATATACCTTGTTGGCAATGTTCTGTGAGTACGCAAATGATATCTGACCCTTGCTGCCCTTGTCCGTGAAATGTCTTCTTCCGTCAATCTTACCAGTATTGTCGCTGTTGACACGCATACCATTGTCAAAAAGAATCTCAGACAAATCATCTGATTCGTATGGATACTCCCAACCATTATGGTCTATCACTACCTCATACTCGTCTCCTGTCTCTGGATCTGTATCGAAATAACTGCCAAAAAGCATCTCAGCATCCCATGCCAAATCTGCCTCATATGCATTCTGCGCTCTGTCATCACCAATGAAGAAATCCATGAGCGAATTCTTCATATTGCGGTTCCTGAGAGTAAACATCCTGTCATAGTCAGCTGTCTTTGTGTACGAGAGAGCAAACGAGTGTCCTGCAATGCCCGACTCCTGACGAATCCTCTGCGACGAGAATACTACACCAAACTGATTGCCACTTACGTAGGTGCCTCTGTCTTCTCTAGGTCCTAGATCCCTTGGCGTCTTTGTCACTATATTGTTAGTGTTCACACCAAGTGTCATGCCTATCTCCGATGCCCTGTATACACCTATACCTGCTGGATTTATCTGCGCCGATGTGAAATCTGCACCCAGTGCACCAAATGCTCCAGCCATAGCCTGCGAACGAGCCGATCCGTATGATTCTATTCTGCTGAAGCGCTCAGCATCTGTGTAGTCTTGAGCAAGGGCAGCTACCGATGCAGCTGCCATCATTGCCAATATGTAATATCTTTTCATTGTAGTCTTTTTTTGAATATCCTAACTTCTTTCAACTTTCAATTCTCTTTTAGCGTCTGCCACCTCCTGAGCGACCGCCACCAGATGAATGGCTGCTTCCACCGCCTGATGAACGACCACCACCCGATGAGTAGCTTCCACCACTAGATGAATGACTTCCGCTAGAGAAGCTTGAACCAGAATGGGAACTGCCACTTGAACGATAGCTGCTCGATGACGAACTTGAAGAACGCGATGGCGAGTAACTATGTGATGAGCTTGATGACGAAATCGAACCCGACTTGTTAGAGCCACTAGATGTGTATGAGCGTGACGACTGACGTGACGAACTCTCTGTGTATGTCGAACGGCTGCTGCCACCATCACTTCTAGGTGCCGCTGTACGTGTCTGTGAATGCTGTACTGGTGCCGATGTTACTGTCGAACCCGACTTGTTGGTAGAAGCACTCTCTGTACGAACTGAGCTAGAGCCTGTACGTGTGCCTGTTGTCTGACCGTTGCGTGCACCCGATGGACGTGTGTACTCTCTTCTGTACGAGTCACGTGCATTTGTTGTCTTGTTGGTCTGCGCTGGTGTAGCACCTGTAGCTGTATGTCCATTGCCAGTGCCAGCGTTAACGTGCTGACTGCCATTGCTAGAGCCACTTCTGCGTGGGTTGTTCACCTCTCTGCCACCACCACCAATAGTGCTGCTTGGTCTGTGCCCATATCTGTAGTTCTTGTTGTTGAGATAGTCATGATGATGACCATGACCAGAACCACCAATGTACCCATAATTATATCCGTAGTGGTTGTGATGATACCAAGGATCATACCAGCCACAGTATCCATGATATCCAAATCTTTCATAATACCAAGGATTATAATAACCATAGCCATAACCAAGGTATCCCCAATCCCAGTGCCATGACGAATGCAAGCCCCAGTGACGGTAACCATGCCAATTCCAGTCCCATCCCCATGGATCGTACGCCCAAGTGCTGAACCATCTTGGCGTTACATACGCATAGCCTGCACCATCTACATATATATTCCAATTGCCAGAATAACGTAGATTGTCATACAATGGCGAGTAGTAACCTACACTGATCGTTGGACCATGGAACTTGATCAAACGCTCTGCATAGCTCTGCTCATAGTCCGAACCTGAGTACCCTCCAAGCCAAAGACCATCAGCCGGCTCGTAATTGTTATAGTCAATGCCGAGCGAATCCGACATCTCTGCTATCTCCTCAAGGGATGTCCCTTTCTTGGATGCATTCGAGTAGTACTCTTGCATAGCCGAGAAATCTCGTGTATCCGTACCGTCTGTCACACTGCCCGCAGGACGATAACCATTCACTCGCTGGTCATAAGCCGCTACATCAGCATCGGTAACGTAGCGGTTCGCCCCGTTAGAAGTGGCTTGTACTGCCGGTACCACATCGCGAACTGGAGAATAGTACAAATCATCACCAGCAATGTTGCGATCAACCACAACCAAGGTGCCACATGCACTGGTAATCCCCAGCAATGCCAATGCACCAAGCCCTGTATTTAATGTATAACGTCTCATAACTTTAACTTTTTATGGTCTACGACCGTTTAGCTAAATATATGCAAATTCCGTGCCAAAAATTCAGTTTTTCACTCCCCTTTTAAGGAATCTGGAACAAAAGATAACGGAACTAACTCACTAACTTTATTTACAAAAAACGTGCCATTCTTCCCTACCATTATAACTTTCATATCCTCGCCTTGAATATTTTCTTTTTCCAAGAGCACTTGCCTGCACGCAGCACAGGGCGTAATGGGATTGCCTACCGCCCCACCTCCTTCTGTCTCAGCATATATCAGCAGATGCGTTATGGCTACCCCAGGATAGTGCGCATTGGCATAGAAAACAGTGGTCCTCTCCGCACATAAACCCGATGGATAGGCAGCATTCTCTTGGTTGGACCCCGATACCATCTCTCCATTGGCTAATAGCGCTACAGCTCCCACATGAAACTTCGAATATGGTGCATACGATTGCTTAGCCATCTTCTGCGCCTCTTCTGTCATCTGATCAAGCCTGGCCTGATCTATCCCCATGTCGGATACTCGCGATTGCTCTATATTGGTCTGTACCTTCACATTGTATATCATGGCTCTGCTATTGTTTCGTAAAACATCTTTCCATCAATTTGTCGATGTCTTGACACTCAAATTCATACCCAGCATCTACTAACCTCTGGGGCAATACCTTGCAATTTTGCTCCAACATCGATAACGCCTCCCCTAAAAACATCTTCAACATCCACTTGGGCAACTTTAGCTGGGGCATCTTCACATACTTGTGTATCGCCTCCATCATCTCATTCATGCTGGCCATTATAGGCATCGTCACATTAAACACGCCTTGTATGTCGTCTTCGGTCGCCAACTTCTCTATCACATTGATTAGGTCGTCTTCATGTACCATCGGCATGCACTGGTATCCGTCATCTACTATACCTGCTACACCAAGCATAGTGGCATTCTTCAGAACTTTAAATGCTTTCGAATGCGCCGACATAACATAGCCGGTCCTCAAATGTACTATACGCATGTCCGGCGCTACCCTGCCGCATTTTATTACCTCACGCATCTCCATCTCTGCTACTTCTGCCAGGAATCCGTCATCATATTGCGACGAGTAGTCGTCATGAACGTCATACTTGTCATATAACATGCAGTTGGAAAGATTCAATAACAATTGCGGCCTCGGCTCACAGTACCTTAACGATGTTACTATGGCTCGTATGGCAACCATCCTGTCTGCATACAACCCTATCTGGTACTTGCCAGTCCACTTGGCTAGATATGGTGTAGTGGTAATGTCTAATATCGCAGAAACGCCCGAGAGCCATTCGCCCAACTGAACAGGAGTAAGTTTTACCAGATGTTCCCTGTCAATCTCTCGCACTACCATGCCACGACTCTTGAGCCGCTGCACTACCCCTCGCCCAAGCGATGACTTATATCCAACTACTGCAACATCCATATTCTACTCCCCCACTCTCTTTTCTATATCTTCTCTAGTATGCCTCCTAACTCCATTGCAGAGTCTATATGAACATACGTTCCTGTATCAAATAGCGTAATGTTGCCTGTCTCTTCACTCACTACTATAGCTATAGCATCCGAGACTTCCGTAATTCCAAGGGCCGAACGATGCCTGAGACCAAACGACTTAGGTATATCGGAACTGTGAGAAACTGGTAATATACACGCCGCAGCTAGTATCTTCTTCGTGTCTACTATCATGGCACCATCGTGCAATGGCGTGTTCTTGAAAAATATGGTCTCTATCAATTGCTGATTGTACTCTGCATTCAACTCAGCGCCTGTCGTGATATACTCTTTCAGACCTACCCTCTTTTGCACCACTATCAGAGCTCCAGTCTTGGTCTTACTCATATTTTCACAGGCCTTGGTAATGGCATTTACAAAGACAAGTTCTTGCGAATCATTTATCTGCCCCACAAAACCAAACTTCCTCATAAAGTCATACCTGGTGGCCAACATGACAAGGAAGCGTCTTACTTCTGGCTGGAAAATAATGATGAGGGCTAATAAACCTACACTCACAAAACTGTCCATAATAGCCGTAAGCAGACTCATCTTGAGTAGCCTTACTATAAGCCAAAGACAGATAAATCCAATAATGGAGATTATTATGCTTACAGCTACAGTGCCACGGATAAGCTTATAGATAACATACATGATATATGCTACCATCAAAACGTCTACAACGTCTATAAATCTTATCTCAAAAAATGGCATAGGAGTAAATATTTGTCCTTGTTAACGCAAAGATAACAAATAATGTATAATATTCACTGCCTCTACCGCCTCTTTGACCTCATGAACCCTCAAAATATTGGCTCCTTTCATCAATGATATGGCATTTAGTACGGTCGTGCCGTTTAACGTCTTGTCGGCTGTGGTCTCGAGCAACCTATAGATCATCGACTTGTGCGATATGCCTACTAATATCGGAGCCCCAAATATCTTGAACTGCTCTAGGTCTCGCATTAGGGTATAATTGTCTTCTACCGTCTTGCCAAAACCAAATCCAGGGTCAATTATCACATCATGTACACCCATCTTGCGTATCTTGTCCATCTTCACCGACAGATCTTTTATTACATCATGGGTCACATCGCCATACTCTGGCTTGTCTTGCATATTGGCTGGCGTGCCTTGCATGTGCATCAATACGTATGGCACATTCAACTCTGCTACAGTGGGCAGCAGATCGGCATCCATCTCTCCTGCCGAAATGTCGTTTATTATGCTGGCACCTCCTTCTAAAACCGACCGCCTGGCTACACTGGCCACATAGGTGTCTACTGATACTATCGTATCGGGATAGTGCTTCTGTATTATCTCAAGTGCTACCGCTACCCTCTTCCACTCTTCTTCTTCACTGGGAGCTACCGATCCGGGCCTGGTGGAGCATCCGCCCACATCTATCATGCCTGCTCCTTGCTCTAACATCTCAGATACTCTCTTGTAAATGGCATCTTTGTCATTTATATACGCCCCACCATCATAAAATGAGTCTGGCGTAACGTTGAGTATACCCATTACTATGGGCTTGCACGACAAATCGAGCAACTTGCCTTTGCAGTTTATATACATGGGACTATTCTCCATCGTCAACTTTTATCTTGAATAGCGAAAAGTTTACCTTGCCGTATCTCCTTACTTGCCACAAATGCGGATGCCCCTCAAAGCGCTTCTCTTCTGAGTGCTCTACTATAAGCAGACCGTCTTCTGTCAATAACTCTCGCTCAAAAACTATGTCTGGTATAGTGTCTACCCCCTCCAAATCATAGGGTGCATCAGCAAAAATAAGGTCAAACTTGCGTCGTACCTCTTTCAAATACCTGAAAGCATCACTCCTCAGACTTTTTGCAACTTTCCCAATGCCAAATTGCTGTATCGTCTGCTGTATAAACCTCTGATGCTTGAAGTTGAGCTCTACACTGGTCACACTCTTGGCCCCTCGTGACGCAAATTCATATGTTATGCTGCCAGTCCCGGAAAAGAGATCCAATACGTCCAACTCTTCATAGTCAACTATATTGTTCAATACATTGAATATGTTCTCCTTGGCAAAGTCTGTAGTCGGACGCGCATCAAATCCTTCTGGCGGATTGAATCGCCTGCCTCTTAATGTTCCACTTACTACTCGCATGTCGGTATCCTGAAAAGTGTTGAATATCTGTACTCTTCCATAGGTCGCGGAAAATCATACGTGTAGTACTGCGGCATAGCGTCCATCTCTATATTGGACACAAATCGCCTCAATAACACCATCTTCTGATCTTCTTCACTGAGTATCGCGCCACCTACTTCTATCTTTACATCTTTCTCATTGAGCCCTGTCTGACTGATGAGATTGACTATATTGTATACAAAATCATTGGCCGAGGGCGACTTAAACCTGTTGGCAAGGTGCAACTTATTGTTCTTTACTAGTATCACGTCCATCCACCTGTTACCAACATTTACACGCAACTTCGACTCTCTGTCCCCAGATGTGTGCTTCAATAGCATGGCTCCTACTTCCGTCGTGAGCGCATGCCTGACCTCTAATTGCCTGAATTGACTCTTCAGGAAAAAATAGAGAAACTTAGGTAACGCATATACCACCACCGCACTGGCCAATTCTATCTCGTCACTCAATACTATCTCGTCTGCCGTAATACCAAATCCAACAAACTTCAACACATCCGTCATCTTTTGTGCGTCAAAGTACGACTTGGGTACTAGCGTCTTCTTGGGCGTGTCTACCACAACTATCACCTTCCTGTACTCCCTCGAAAAAACACCATTCCTCAATATATACTCTTCTTGCTGCGCATAATGTATATCTTCTCCCTTCAATGGCATGAAACCATAGGCCACATAAGTATTCAATATCGGATCTAATACCGCATACCCAATACTCATCGACCGCACTTGTACAACTAGATTGTACGATGCCGACAACTCTTCTTTGTATGTCGCACCCTTCACCTCTAGCGAACTCTCATTCCCAACACGAATATATTCTGTATTCATCGCCATTTCAATCACAAAATTAGTAAAATTTCCCTACTCATATAACCTACCCCCCACCAAACAATGCCTAACATATTACTTTCACACCCCGCCTCCAAGGCTGTTTCGTAAACACAACGACAATGCCGCAAATGCGAACCATTACACGAATATTTTCGTACAAGCGAATCTAGTCGAGTTGATTATGTTAACCAAAATGACAAAAATTCATATCAGTTATGAATAGCAACAACCGTATAACTCTACTGAATCTTCTTACAATAAAAAAGAGAAAACATAGTCAAGCCCTATACCACACGTCTCCCTCAAAGCTATACCACTCTGCTACGGTCTACTGTTCAATTTTTGCACTCTTTTTCTTGTTTACCGCATTATTCAACAACCTTTTTATCCATTCTACTGGCTTACCAATATTTGCAACAAACAATTTCAACAAATATGAAAACAAGAACGAAATTGCCAATACAATTATAAATTGAATATACTTATTCAATTCCACATTCTCTTCTATTAAAATTCTCTCAAGTGTAAATATTATCCTATGATGTATCAGTATTACACCAAAAGTCAATTCACTCATCAGCACAGTCGCTTTCTTAATGCCATCATTACACCTCAACAGCAACTTCTCCCCCAATATGACAAGTATTATATACAATCCAATGGTCTTAAAAAATACCGTCATAAGAACTCCTGGCAATTGAAACAATTGACTCGAAATCAATAATGCCAATCCAACAAACAACGTATCCCAAGAATTCATATTGATATATCTCTTTATGAAATATACACCTATCAGTAAAAATGGAGCCAAAACAAATGGATTCCATAAAAACGGAATACTCCACTCATAATTATTTACCATGTATATTTCTACAATAAAAGAGATAAATATCAAAGCCAATGGAAACTTATTCATTATTATATGAACAATCGGATATACAACATATATCATAATAATGAATCCCAAAAACCATTCTCCTACCAAATAATACGTCGAGGTTAAGTACGAGAAAAAACCGTCCATACCTACAAAGGTCAGAAGAAATTTATATAGTGGCAGATCAAAAACAAATCTCCCTTGCAGTAATTCACAAACAAGAACAAATATATAAGTAACCCAAAACGGAATAAATATCTTCTTCAGTCGCTTAGCATAGAACGACCACGCATTGCCACTATACGTGTACGTTATCATTGATCCCGAAATCAATATAAACAACCCAACGCCAACCGCACCTAGCTCTCCATCCCCAATTCCCAAAATATGAATAGGATTATCCTTCAATATACCATTCATATGATATACCAATATCATCAACAAACTAATTATTCTCGCAAGATCAAATCCATATAATCTGCTCTTCTTTGCCATCTTATCTATTAATATCAATGTTCAACTATCAATAATCAATGCCACGTCAGAGCAAAGATACAAAAAACACCGTAACAAAAACCACACAACACACCCCCCAAAAAATCAAGACAACACAAAACATAACCCTCACAAAACAATAGCATTGTAACTTAACATTCACAAAAACGTAATATATATATATATTGTATTTCTTATACAATTGAAGCCAAAGCAAGAGAAACACAACTTTTTTCTCTATTAGGTAACATTTTGGCCTATACGCCTCTTACATTTGCAATTATCTCTCTTAGTCAATCTATGAGTGGTATTGTTTTCATTTTTTATACATTGTAGTTATGAATAAATTCGTTTGCGAAACATGCGGAAGTTCCAACTTGCTGAAGCAAGATGGATTATATATGTGCGAATATTGCCGCACTAAATATACTGTCGAGGAGGTAAAGAAACTATTCGTTGAGGTTGCCATTAATCACGACGAAGAGGTAAAGGAACTGTACACCGCAGCTAGCAGGGAATTAGAAACCCGCAATTGGGAGGCTGCCCACGAAACATTCAAACATATTCTCTCTCTTTGCCCTAACGATTGGGAGGCTATATTTTACAGCGAAATAACAAAAACATTGAGGGATGGCAGAGAGTCTTTCCCCCACAATGTCGTTCCTTTATGTAAAGCTATCAACGAAGCTCTGCATATAATACAAAAAGAAACAGACGATAATGATCAAGATGACAATATAGCTACTATAACTAAGTTGGTTATAGACCTTAGCGATATATATTTCATCGATACAAAGAAAACCGAAAAGCTCCTTACATTCGATAGTGCAGATACTATACAATACCGTAACCTAATCTACACATCTTGTATGGATTTATGCTATTATTATGGAGATATCCTTCATGGCTATTTTGGCGATAGATATAAGAATACTATTGTCCAGGCTTGGAAACAGGGTGTTACCATTCAGAATAACAGCAATATAAAAAAATGCCAATTTGGAACAGCTTCTGAATACGAGGCTAAGATACAGAAATATGAACCAAACTGGTCTTTTGAGGAAAATGGCAAGAAAGAGGTTAAGAAAAACGACAATGTGGCAACTATTTTGACAATTCTGGGCTCCATTGCTGTTATCTATTGTTTTAGCGAATTCCCTATTACATACGCTCTTGTAGCTACCGTGTTCATTTTAGTTATTTTGACCCTTGTTTTCAGTTATCTGTCAGCCATTATTAATGCCGTCGCCATTTTCGTTATACTTATATCTTTAATCAAACTTCCCTCTAGCACCTGTCTCCCAGTCATTCTATTAACTTCTGTCACTTGGTACTTCATACACAAATACCTGAAGAAAAAAGAAAAAGAATGTGCAGTTGATATCGAACAACTCCAAAAATAAACCCTGACGTAGGAACCGAGCATGGCTACAGACCGAATACTCCACTGCCGTACGCCGCGCTCACGATGCCGCCGACTGGCAACAGTTCGAGGCAGAGAAGGACGTATTGCCTAATCTTCGTTGGATGCCGTCTACTTCGGCAAAGCCAGGACAAGACCACATGGAGTTCTGGGGAACAGTATTGCCAGTAGATGATCCTTTCTGGAAGGAACACCGCCCAGGCGACCGATGGAACTGCAAGTGCTCACTCTCTTCTACCGACGACGAGCCCACCAGCAGACCCACCGCCAAAGAGAGCACCCCGCAACCCGGACTGCGCACCAAGCCTGCCGATGCCGAACTCTTCTCCCAAGATCACCCATACTACGCCGACTCCTGCACCTCATGCCCATTCAAGGGGAGCAAACTCATGGCACTCCTCCACGACCTCAGCGGAAAGAGGGACTGCAACAGCTGTGGTGGGGTGAACAAGAAGCTGGAGAACAAGGAGCTAATCCAAGAACGAGAGAAAATGTTCCGTAAACTTCAAAAGGACCCAAACTATAAATCCGTGGAATTTAATCATGAGAATGGAGGCTTGAAAGCATCCCATATAGAACATAACTTCAATTCTGATGGTGCGAAGTATGAAACTATGGCACAAAATGCGGGCTTCAACAGTGGGCATGCTGTAATTTTAGAAAAAGAAGTACACTCGGTCTATAAAAAAAGAAACTGCGAAGGCACATGGGATTCTTTGTCTTTTGAGGTTGCCGGCAAACTGACTGCCTCACAGAATAACATAAGAGAGGGCCTGAAGCATTGTGCAAAAAACCTAATTGTAAAGTTGCCGTTCTAGTCTTTCCCAATAACAATTTCGACTTGGAAACTTTCTACAAAGGTCTAGGTGCCTACAACGGTTTGAGAGATGATCCTAATCAGTGGGCACATTTCGACAAAATAATCTGTATTCAAAATGAGACTATTGTATATGAAAAAAGCCATCAATTATGATGGCCTGGAGCGACACGCCCACGAAAACCGGTTGCACCTATCGCACCGCAAATATACAACTAAAAGCCTTAAATGCAATAGATATTTGCAAAAAACGTTGCTTATAAGGCAGAATACAATAACAAAGAACGGGCATTCTGTCATTTAACACCATATGCCCGTCCTCTTATTATAGTTTTTCTTCCAGCCAAGGAACATTATTCAAATAACCAACAATATCCATTATGTCTTCTTTCCTGTGCTTATTCATAAGATGTTTTACTTCTTTAGAAAATTCCACTCCCTTGGCTCCTGACTGATAAAACAGAAAATACTGAATTACCAGTAAAACTCCATTCATATTCGACCACAAGGTTCCCTGGTCTCCCTTTAATATTTTTTTAAACTTGCCTGCACGAAGAGACTTATAAAGCTTCAAGTCGAACAAAGGATGCCCATGTGCACAAATATTTCTTATCTGACGAATGATTTCAATATAGTTAGAGAAAGTTTGCTCGTCAGTCAATCCATAAAAGGCGTACAGTTCTTTCTTCGTCGTTGTGTCTTTCAGGTTGTCAATCAACCTAATCATGTCTCCAAATGATATATATTCCAAAGACTTCCATGATGGAGCGTATTGGTCTTCGGGGTGCTTTGCATGGTGCCTAGCTATCACATCATTGTGCTTGATTTCTTCATGATATTTCTTTTGGAATGAACTTATGAAAGGAGCCATCACAATATCTCCATCCGCAAACCAAAAGGGATTGTCCTTGTGCTTGTTCGACACGTGGTAAATAACTTTTGTTCTCAGATTGACCTCGATGTCATGTAGGTAGGCTGACAACAAGTGTCTCAACTTTTTATCAAATTCATATAGTCTCACACACTTGTCAAACGAAGTTCCATCTTTGAATATGTGGTTTCTTTCGTCCTTCTTCGGATATGATTTCTCCAAAGGAAACCAATAGAATCCTAGTCTATAATAGCCCACATCCAACAAGATCTCTCTTGCACGTGTTTCATCACCTATAGACATCCCACGAGATTTCAATTTGTCGAGTTGTTCGTTTATATTTGTCGCCGTTTTCATCATTTTAATATATAAAAACAGGAGGATACCACACGAGTACCCTCCCTTTTTTCCGTTTTAAAGTGCCCATACGCCTTGGTTAAACGTACATGCACTAACTAAAGTCAATGCAAATTTACACCTAAATATGCAACAATGCAACTCTTTTCGTTTTTTTTCTATAAAAATCGTTTTGCATCATACTCAACCACACACATAAACACGGCGACAGCCTCCACCCTCGGAGCCCTGTCGCCGTTCTCATCTCTGTCCGACCGCTATCTGACCGCTGCCTTACGACAACTCCTTCCAGATGCGGGCAAACACATACCCTCGCAGAGTACTACACTTGCTCTGGTTCTTGAAGTCAGCCTCTAGAGCCTTATACTCCGCACCGTTCTTGTTGCGCATCAACTCCGCTACCCACCGCGTCACCAAAACATTTTTAATTATGCTGTATTTTCAAACAAAAACAGTATATTTGTAACTGACAACATTTTATCTATAACAACCAACATAGCGTATATATGAATAATATATTATCACTTTTAGACAACTATACGCTTGATAATGCCGACGACATTGCCAAAGCTTTGGCACTCGACTTTCGTAAGCGTCGCATCGAAAAGAACCTGACTCGCGAACAAATTTCAGAAAGATCTGGCGTCGCCGTCGCTAATATCGTTAGATTCGAGCAGAAAGGTCTCATTTCTCTGAAAAACCTCATTGGCATTGCCATGTCTATGGAATACACTTCCGAGGTGAAAAATATTTTCGCAGAGCCAAAGTTCTCTACCTTGGAGGAACTGACTCAGATCCGAAAAAACACTGGTAAAACAAGAGCACATAAACAATGAACTATTGCCTATAATTTTTCTCTATTATGAACAAATTAGACACTCTCATAGTTAAATACCATGACATAGTCGTAGGTGTACTATCGCTGACTCCCGATGACAAACAACTGGTTTTCGAGTATGATTCTCATTGGCTTGCTGAAGGATTCAGCATTTCACCATTGGAACTTCCGTTGAAAAATGGATTGTTCATCGCCAAGCCGACTCCTTTATATGGCAACTTCGGTATATTCGAGGATAGCCTTCCCGACGGTTATGGTCGATATCTCCTTCACAAAGCCTTGATGCGTGAGGGAATTGACGATAAGAATCTCTCTGTCATCGAGCGACTCAACTTTGTAGGCAACAACGGAATGGGTGCCCTGACATACGAACCTACAAACAAAATTACAACTAAATCTTTCATATCTACAAATGATGTGATTACAGACTTCGATGTGCTCCAGGACAAAGCATTGGAAGTCCTCCAAGAACAACAGGATACCGATGCCGGACTTCTTCTATATAATAGCGGAAATAGTGGCGGATGCCGACCAAAAGCTGTATTCTCTGATGCAGATGGACATTGGCTCGTAAAGTTCCGTCATACATACGACCCTAAAAATATGGGACAGCAGGAGTATCACTACAATGAAATTGCTCGTAAGTGTGGCATCGATGTACCCGATTTCAAACTGATTAATGGCAAATACTTTACTACCAAACGATTTGATATTACCAATGACGGCGAACGAATACACACAGCAACAGCTGGCGGCTTGCTCTGCATTTCTCTGTCTCAGCCAGTGCTCGACTACAGCAACCTACTAGCCCTGACTGGTTTCATTACTCAAAAAACTAAATATGTCGAGGAGATGTACCGACGCATGGTTTTCAATTACCTGACAGACAATAAGGACGACCACTGCAAAAACTTCAGTTTCCTGGTCCGAAAAGATTCTAACGGCAAGTTCGTATGGCACCTCGCACCCGCTTACGACCTTACTTTCTGCTCAGAAGGCTACAATGGACAGCACGCAACATCCGTCAATTCAACCGGCTACCCCACTCTTCGAGATTTCATAACTGTAGGAACCAATATAAAGATGAGCGAAAAACGCTGCATCGAAATATTCGACGAAGTCTATCAAAATTGCGGAGACATTCTCCTCAACAATATTACAAACAAATAATCCCCCCCACAAAACAAAAAAGGGCCCAGTACCCTGAGCCCTAAAATATCCCTATATCAAAAATATTCTATTAGCGAACAACTACCTTCGTAGTCTTACTTCCCTTTACAATATATACTCCCTTACTCAACATACCATTGAGCGCAGTTACATCAGTACCCATAAGGTTGTATATACGTACATCTTCTGTAGCTATAATCTTGCGACCACTTACATATACTCTGCTGTCTGATTCCAAGTCAGCAATGCCTGTATATGTTTCCTTTTTCCCATTGATAGAAACGGTAGTATTGCTGAGGTTAAGATACTTATATCCTAAACATGGGATATAGTTCTTGTCTTCCTCACCTTTGATATCTACCTTACCAGTGAAGTTGCAATTGCTGATCCTGTTATAGTCTCCCATTATCAATACGTATACATCATCATTTTCGCCTTCTTTTGTATCACAGCGTCCGTCAGAGATTGTGAGTGTGATATCAAAATTTTCAATAGTCAGATTCTTGACAGTCTGGTTATCGTAGCTAGAATCGTGATAATCACTCGCAAGAGGGTAATTGCCCTTGAAGTTTGATATTGTATGACCGTGACCATCTATGGTCACTCCTACATACTGAAAGAACGGCAGCAAAGCGTATGTTGGTGTCACGCCAGAATAATCTATATCGCTCTCAATGCTGATTATGTTGCTCTCCATATAATACGATTTAAAATCTTTCCACACTTTATCTAAGTCACTAACCTCAGTTATAACATACTTGTTACAATTCGGACAAAAACATGTACCTTCATAAAGTTTGTGGTCGAGAAGCTTGACGCGAAAATCATTTAAGTTGAACGAACTTACATAAGGGTCAAATGCATATTTCAAAAATTCATTTTCATCACAATCGCTTCTAGTCCATTCCCCATTTATATATTGCTCAATAATCCAACAGGGATACTCTGAGGTATATAAAGCGTCAAATCCATTGGTGAAGTCAAATTGATACTGTTCTTCCCCCTCTTCATTGACTACCTTTATGGTTGTCTTGCCAAGATATTCATATATTGCACCAAATCCTTTGATATCTGATGTATGACCAATAAGCTCTGGTGTGATTACGTCACTGGTTTTTGTTGTTGTTTTGTCTTGCCACTTCCCCGATACACATTCACGCCAAAGATACCAACCCTCTTCGTCATCTTCTCCGACAACTGCAGGTTCTACTCTTCTGTACTTTTCTGCGTCTGGTTCATTAAGTGAAAATTTGTCTAAGATATCCCTTACCGTTGTCTCACCATAAGTAACAGTGATTGTTTTTACACCTCTGTTAAAATCAGCATAAGTAAACTCCTTGTCACCAACTTTCACTGCAACTAGAACATCACTATAGATAAGAAATCCATCACTAGTCGGAGCTTCTTCCGCGTGAGCCGTCACTGGAATGCACATAGATAGTACACCAATGATTACAAAAAATAAATGTTTAAGCATGTTATTGATTATTTGATATTGTCTGTTTATTTAAGAAATGCATGAATCAACTAGTAGTTTTTGTTTTGTTGCCAGTAGCTCATTTCTCGTGTAGTCTTTAATGTTCATTGTTCATTATTTCAACGACGCAAAGTTAACCACTATTCTGCCTCGTTGTTCACTCAAGCAGAAAAAAATATCTCTTTTATGTGACGCCATCCGTCAGGTATCGTCCTCAAATGTGGTTTTTGCCCCTCGGGTCTGAAATCTCGCCTTAGCGTGATAGGTACCTGCCCTATGACGGTGTTCTTCTTCACTGCCTTGCCTATCATCTCTGTCGCAAATTCCATACCGTCTGCATCACATTCTTGACTTATTGACGTCCAGGCCGACTTAGAGATAGCTCTCAGCCCACAGTGAAAATCTCTTACGTCTGTATTGTATCTGATTCTTCCTAACGCCGACAGTATGGGCACTCCTATATATCTGTGCGTCCAGGGCATGGCTCCCTTTTCTATTCTCCCCCCAAATCGGTCTCCTATTACCATCCCATACCCCTTCTCTTCTATCATTTTTACCATCTCATCGGCCTCCCTGAAGTCATAACTCCCATCTGCATCTGCCATTACTATCACTTCTCCCTCGGCAGCCGACAGTCCCCCACGTAACGCCGCACCATAGCCTTTATGCGCTACGTCTTCTACCCTGGCTCCATTCTTTTCTGCTGTCTCTCTGGAGCCGTCTCTGCTGCCATTGTCTGCTACTATTATCTCATACTCTGTCCTGTCATATAGCTTACTGGCCATTTCATGGGCTTCTGAGATGACTCTGGGCAACGTGCTCGCTTCGTTTAGACAGGGTATGACAATGGTTAACTTCATCTCTTCTTATTCTTGTTCCGTGTCGTTACTGTAGCTTTGCTCCCCTTCTCCTTCGATGTCACAACGTAAATCATCGAAATAAGCGCAAATACCGTTACAGCTAAAGCTCTGTACGTAAAGTATTCGTGTAGATACGAATGGTTGCTCAGTACAAAGAATCGGATAATAGGCATCGCTGCTAATATCGACATCATTGTCAGGAATGTCTTGTCTTCTCTTTTCTTAAGAATATATATCAATGCCACAACAATAGCCGCGATAATCAGAAAAACAAACACACCCTTCCACTCTACCGTCTCTTCTCCTCCCATCA
Organism: Bacteroidales bacterium; assembly: GCA_024401365.1. Classification (GTDB taxonomy): domain Bacteria; phylum Bacteroidota; class Bacteroidia; order Bacteroidales; family Marinilabiliaceae; genus W3P20-009. The sequence goes on from JAKSLE010000006.1 coordinate 44,018, forward strand.
TGGTGGAGATATTCGCCGCAGGCGCCCTGAAGAATATCTCTAATGGCGTATAGTCTGAATTTGTCTCTCCGTTTATCCTGACCCCCGCTGCGGATATGGCAGCCGTAAACTTGTTTTCTCCTAATACCAGACTGGCTAATGTCCACTTGCTGAGGAAGGTAGCTAGATAGGCCATCCCCCATGCAAAGAATATCTTGGCCATTTGTATCATCTCTTGCTTCGCTTCTCTTATCTTCTTGTCTTGCTGTCGCATGACGTATACCATCCCTAGCGGTAGCGCTATCGTAAGTAGCTCGCAGGTGAGTATGTCGAAAAATGCTATCAATACACCGCTCACTATCCAGATCCTCATGTCGGTCATCACTTTTTCGTGATTCTTGACGCAGTATATGGCGGTAATGAGCCCTACTAATACGGCTGGTATGAATTCAGCGGCTAATCTTATATTCCATATCTGTACACACCCTAGCGCTGCTATTGTCATTATGGCTACAGCTCGCCTGCCGTCTCTGAATAGTATCCAGCATAGACATGCCAATAGCGCCATACATACCGACATCAATATGATTCTAATATTTACAATGTTTGTGAAAACATGAAGCGCTCTTAGGTATATCACATCTCCATGCCAGTATCTCGTATAGTCGGTATTGGGCTCTACTCCTTTATTGACGTTGGCATGAAAACCGTAGTTTTCTCCATAATCCTTATCTGGCGTATTGCCATCGTAATATTTACTGTCTAATATGGCTTTGATGGGGTTCTCGTCTGTCATATTCCACATTACCCCTAGCTCTATGACGTCTGCATAGTTGTCAGTCAGCGAGTTGAACTTATTGCCATTGGTAAATTCTTGTGGTTTTACCTTCTTGTATTCTAGTGTACTCTTTATGACGTTCTCTCTTATCGCATCTTGGGGAATCAATGCCGATGCAAGGTACAGGACAACAAGCCCTGCTAATGTCAATATGAATGTTGTTATATTTTTAATCATTCGCTGTCTGTCTTCTTGGGTGCAAAGATACCGCCTTAGCCGATAATCTCATAATATTTTTTTGACTCGTATTGTTGAAATATCCTAAATTTGCCCACACATAGCATTAAATGTCAGAAACCATGAAAAAAAACGTCATCACAGTCATCATCATTTTGATAGGCTTTTTGCTTCTTCAGATAGTCTGTAATATCGGTCTGTTCGACGGCCCCAAGGGTAGCGGATATACTCTCGCTGCGTTAATCAGACCTGCTTTTTTTGAAGAGTACCCCGAATATAAACCTCTCTGGAGAGGTTTGATGGCTTTCATCATCATAGCTGCCACCATGGCTCTCATTTGCCCTGTCCGTAAGATTTGGAGCGAATTGGGCCTCGGAATGAAGGGTTTCCTTAAGGGGTGGGGCATCGGTATCGCTCTGTGTATCCCTATGTTTGTAACCAACGCTATAGCAGGTCAGTTCGTCTTCTCTTGGAAGACTCTTTTCTTCTCTGCTCTTTGGCCGGGTTTCTTCGAGGAGGTCACTTTCAGAGCTTTCCCTTTCGGACCGCTGTACCGTAGGTGTAAGTGGAATTTCTTCTTGGCTATTATCGCCCCTACAATCGTATTCGCATCGGGTCATCTTTATCAGTCGCACGATTTCATTTCTGGGCTGCTCACCGTCGCAGTCACAGGTATCGGAGCCTTATTGTTCGCTTGGCTCTACGTGGAATGGGATTTCAACCTCTGGGTTCCTATCGCCCTCCACGCTATGATGGATGCCGCTTGGTCTCTCTTCCCTGTCGGCGACGAGTCTTATGGCGCTACGGGTAATACCATAACTAATGTAGGACGCGCCATTACCATCGTCCTTACCATCGCCCTCACCCTCTGGCACCGCCACAACAAGAAGAGGATTTTGCCAAAATCCAAGGCATAAATATCGCATTTTGGTAAAAAATCCAAGGCAAAAACTAAAATCCAAGGCAAAAACATGGGGTTTCAGTCAAAAATCCAAGGCAAAACCCCAAACACACACATCCTCACCCCGCCAATCTCATCGCAACTTCATAATATTCTTCAACTCCCCCAAACTTCCTATAGTAAAATGGCGATTCCTCATCCATCTCTTTCCATCTTTCTCTATTCCTTACTACCACAAGGTTCTTGCCTCTCTCTGCTTCAACCCCCATCTTCTCCATCCTGCTCTTCTCTAATGCATCGCGCAACTCTTCTCCTTTCTCTTTCAGCAACTTATAAAAGTACGACACGGCCATTCTGTGCGCCCCTTTTATCTTGTGCCGCTTGGCTAAACGCGACCAGTGCCTCTTCTTGTTCCATTGCGTCAATTCAAACGAAGCCAACTTCTGCGCATCTGCAAATATATCCCTACAGTTCCTCTGCTTCTTGCTCACTTCTACTCCTATTATCTTGTAGGCACCATAATATCGCTTTATAAAGACAGAGCGACCGCTACTGCGCGCATTGGAATCTCGTCGCGCAGCTTCTCTTGCTATCATTATACACTTGTGTTTTATCTCTACTTTGGCCATTTATCACTCTGTTTTTATTCTGTGCAAATATAATACACAAAATGTCTCGTTATACCCCATTTTATAAAAAAACTGCGAGTAACAACTATGCTGCAACTACCTAGAAAGGGTCTACCAACTTACCTCAAACTGCCCTAAAACATAAAAAATACCGCCTCCCAATAACTGGAAAGCGGTATCCATATATATTACTATACTATCCTTCTACTTTATCGCTTCTTGCAATTGCTCACTTATCGCTTGCATACCTTTTATCGATGGGTGACCATTCTGCTTCTCTATATCACGAAGCTCTATAAGCTGAACATTATAGTGTGCACATATCTCGCGCGTCGACTCGTTTATCTCTTCTTTCAACTCGGAGTTGAGAATAGCATATACCTTGGCATCAGGATATGTACTCTGCAATTGCTCAAGTAGACTGGCTAAGGCTGGACGGTACGCCTTCAAATCGGCTTCTGTCCAATCAGCATACTTGTATTCTCCTATAGGCGAGTTGGCCCAGGCATCATTAGTACCTCCAAATAGAAAAATAATGTCTGGATTGCCCAACATCTTTACGCGCGACAAAAACGACATCTTGGTCGCATCCATTCCTCCATAGCCTGTGTTGCATATCGTCGTTCCTCCCCACGAGTTGTTCTGCTCCATCTGGTATCCTTTGGCTTGTATATACAGACTCCACCATGTCTGCGATGCATCTACTACATCATTCTTGTCGTTAGGATAGAACGGTGCATACCCTTCTGGATTCTTCCCAGCAAATGTGGAGTACGAATCACCAAGTATCGATACCCTCTTCTGCGCACATACCATCAGTGTCATAACTAAGAGTATTGTTAAAACAAATGACCTTTTCATTCTATAATCGTTTTGGTTTACTACCGCTAAATTAATATTTAATTTCTATACTACCCCATATATCAACAAAAAAGGCAGGCCGTAGAATAACTGCACCTGCCTTCATGTATGAAATAATCCGAAAAAAAGTCTTACTTAAATAGGATCTGTGCCAACTGATACAAGCTTCTTCTCCATGTCAAGAACTCATGACCTGTACCTTCTGATACGTACGATACTGCCTTCTGACCAGCTGCATTCAACTTGTCTACTGCCTCCTTAACACGCTCTGGACCTTCCTTGCCACCGCATGAGATGAAGATAAGGTCTACCTGATCCTTCGACTTGATCTCCTCTGGTGTGTAGATACCACCGCTCAACAAACAGTAGCGTGAGAACATCTCTGGACGGTTCAATGTGATAGTGTGTGTCTCCATACCACCCATCGACAAACCTGCCATAGCTCTGTGCTTCTTGTCTGCTATTGTGTTGAAGTGCGAATCTACGTATGGTACCAACTCGTCACAAAGTACTGTCTGGAATGGAGTAATCTTGAACTCACCCATGTGACCCCACTTCAACTCGTTTGTCATACCGTATGTCATAACAATGATAAATGGCTCAATCTTGCCATCCGCAATCAAGTTGTCCATAATGAGGTTACAGTGACCCTGGTTCGACCATGCTGTCTCATCCTCACCCCAACCGTGCTGGAGATAGAGTACTGGATACTTCTTTGCAGGATCCTTGCCATACATAGGTGGTGTATATACAAATGCTCTGCGCAAGCAGTTTGTCTCCTTCGACCAGAAGAGAATCTGATCTACATTGCCATGAGGCACGTCACGCTCTGCATAGAATTCCTCATCGTGCGCAGGAATCTCAATACCACTCTCCCAACGGCATGAACCAAAATAGTTCTTAGCACCTGGATCGTTGAATACGCCACCGTCAATTGTCAAGTGATAGTAGTGGAATCCCTCATCCATTGGACCCGATGTAGTACCTGTCCATACTCCATCCTCTCCCTTTACAAGGTCTGTACCACCATGTGTACCACCCAAACCAAGCGATACATTAACCGCCTTGGCATCTGGAGCTACTACACGGAAACGACCGTATCCTTGTGAGTTAACCATAGGATACTCCTGACCTGGCTGATTCTTTGTAGAAGGCTTGAAATCCTCCTTTACTTCCTGTGCGTATGCGGAGAGCGACATAGCGCCGAGCAATAGCACGCTAGTGAAAATCTTATTCATAATCTTTAATAAATAGTTACTGTTAATGCTACGCGAAATATCACGTGCAATTGACATGCTAATAACAAAACAAATGTATAATGTTTATATGATATCTCAAATACATAAAGTACATACCACCTTTTTTCACCGACAAGCGCCCTAACTCTATCGACATCCCCCCTTCAAAAAACAACTTCCCCATAAGGTTCACACCTTATGAGGAAGCAAACTATTATCGTACGTTATAAAGGTTCTTCTATTTCACACCCAACAGCTCCCTGTCTTTCTCTATGTATTGCTTTACTTCTGCCTCTGGAACAAACTTCCAGTTGTTATACTCTGGAATAACAATATCCCCTCCCATATCTATGATGTCTTGCATTATCAACCCTCTGAGGTCCGAAAGCACATTCTTTACACTCCTCTCCGCTATCTGCTCCTTGCTGAAACCTAACCCCTTGGTCAAGTGTCCACCACCTCCATTGTACCTGTAGCTGGATAGGGCTACCGTGTATAGTCTCGACTCGTCAAATGGTGTGCCGTCTTGCATCGATTTTATCTCTACCCTCTCCCCCTTCGTCTTGTATGGGTCTACCGTATATATAATGCCTACAGCCGAGTCAAAGTTGTATACTCTGTTTATTATGCGGCCTCGCTTGTTTACTTTTATCAAATGCCCCGTTACCGATGGATTGTCTATCCACTCGTCATAACTGTACTCAAGGTACTTCTTTAGTTCTGCTCCTGTCAACTTGATTACCGAGAGCATATTCTCAAACTTGTATATGCTGAACATATTGCCTACCGTCACCTCTCCTACTGGAAGATTGGCATCTATAAGTAGCGGTGCAGCCACACTTATCTCTGCCCCTGAGTGCTTGAGCATAGTGGCATGTACCAAATTGGTAAACTTAGCACTGCCAAATAGACTCTCGCTCGAAATCAACTCTTCTTTCAATTGTCCTACAACTTTCTTCGAATATGCCTTCACAGCCAACATCTGTGGCAGGAACTCTTTGTTGTACTTCGACGACTCTTTCTGATTGGTCAGCGCCACTAACTTGGATGTAACCCTAGGTCGCGCCTCTCCTGCCACAAATTCTATAGTGACGTCTCCCACATACCTGGCTGCCGTACCAGCATCACATACTGGCACTTCTCTGCCCGATGGACTCTTTACTACCTGATTGTATACCTTGTGGTCATGTCCTATCAGAATAACGTCAAATCCTTCAACTTGCTGTGCCACAAGTACTGAAGCATTTTCATTGCACTTGTCTTCTGCCGTCTGGAATGAATGAGTATAGTCATATCCTGAGTGAAATAGCCCTATCACTGCATCTGGCTTCTCGTTGTCTCTTACGTAGTTCATCCAGTAATGAGCACTCTCTATCATATCCTCAAATTCTATACCGCTCCAGTAATATTCTGGCAACCAGTGTGGTACGTATGGAGTAGTGAGTCCTATGACGGCTATCTTCTTGCCTCCACGCTCTAGTATGGTGTATGGCTGGAAATATGGCTTGCCTGTCTCTTTGTTTACAGCATTGGCTCCTAATACTGGCATATTCATCTGCCGTACAAACTTGTCATACACGGCATGACCTGTCTCTATATCATGGTTACCTATACATACAGCATCGTACTTGAGACTGTTATATATCATAGGTATCACATTGCGTACAGAATCTACATGGTCATAATAGTACACGGCTGGCGTGCCTTGAAGCATATCTCCGGCATCAAGTAATATCACATTGTCCGACTCCTTACGCACATCTTCTATATAGTGTACCGCTTGAGCCATACTGTGCTGGGCCTCTTCTCCTTTTACATAGTCGTATGGAAATATTGCCCCGTGAACATCTGTAGTGTAAACTACCCTGACACTCTGTCCCTGTGCCATGGCACCGACCAATAAACCGGAAACGATAAATAACGTCCTAAAATAATGTCTTAACATAGCTAGCTCTTTTAATTTCTTAGTATCTCTTGTTACGTTTCAGGGTAACGTTTAGTTTCATACAACGTATCCATGAAAAACAATTTTTTTCAACTAAAAATTGTATATTTGCAACATATAAATGTTAGGCTAATACACAACAATAATATGCTAAAGAAAAAATCATTAGGAATCAAGGCTTTAGGCCTGCTTATGCTTACTTGCGCTACTGGTGCCTTCGCCCAGAGTAAGCTTTATCCAAACGAATTCGACCTTAAGGATGTTAAACTTACCGACGGTCCTTTCCTTCACGCAAGGGATCTCAACATCAGGGTGCTGAAACAGTACGACGTCAATCGCCTTCTCGCTCCTTACCTCAAGACGGCTGGACTCCCAGCTGCCGAAAGCTTCGAGAACTGGATCGGATTGGATGGCCACGTGGGTGGTCACTACTTGTCTGCTCTCGCTATCCACTACGCCGCTACTGGCGACGTGGAACTCCTCAATCGCATGAACCATATGATAGCCGAAATGAAAAAGGCTCAGGATGCCAACGGCGATGGCTATGTGGGTGGCGTCGATAAGGAGTGCTGGAGCGCTTTGCGTAATTGCGACGTCACTGGCGTGGAAAAACGTTGGGTGCCTTGGTATAATATGCACAAGGTGTATGCCGGTCTCCGCGACGCATATATATATGGTGGCTCTACCGAAGCCTTGGAAATGTTCTATAAATTGTGCGATTGGGGTATCGAGGCTATCAAGAACCTCGACGACGCAACCATGGAGCGTATGCTGGGTACCGAATTCGGAGGTATGGACGAGGTTTATGCCGACGCATACGATCTCTCTGGCAAAAAGAAATATCTCGACGCAGCTATCCGTTTCTCTCACCACTGGCTCCTCGATCCAATGGCTAAGGGCGAGGATATGCTCGATAACCGCCACGCTAATACTCAGGTGCCTAAAGTGGTGGGCTACCAACGTATAGCCGAACTTTGCGAGCGCGCCGGTCGCCCCGAGGAGGCTAAGCTCTATAAAAAGGCTGCCGATTTCTTCTGGGATACCGTCGTTAATACCCGTAGCTTGGCTATCGGCGGTAATAGCCGCCGCGAACATTTCGCTTCTGCTAGCGACTGCATAAGCTATGTCGAGGATCGCGAGGGACCAGAGTCTTGCAATACCAATAATATGCTTAAGCTCACCGAGGGCCTCTTCCGTATGTCGCCTTCTTTGCAACTGGCGGATTTCTTCGAGCGTGCTACTTTCAACCATATCCTCTCTACTCAGCACCCTGAACATGGAGGTTATGTGTACTTTACTTCTGCTCGCCCTGCTCACTACCGCGTATATTCCCAGCCTAACGAGGGTATGTGGTGCTGCGTAGGTACAGGTATGGAGAACCATGGTAAATACAACCAGTTTATCTATACCCACAATGGCAAGAAGGAGCTGAATGTCAACCTCTTCATCGCATCCGAACTTACCTGGGGTAAGCAGATCATCAAGCAGGAGACTAAATTCCCTTACGAGGAGTCTTCTCGTATTACTATAGCTGGTAAGGGCTCTAAGTCTTATACCCTTAATATACGTAAACCTAAATGGGCAGACAACTTCGTGGTAAAGGTCAACAACCAACCTGTAGCTGCTTTTGTCAATTCTTACGGATATATATCTATCTCTCGTAAGTGGAAGGCTGGCGATATCGTAGATATCTCTATGCCAATGCCTGTACGCCTCGAGGAACTCCCTAATGTCCCTGAGTACGTGGCTATCATGCGCGGCCCTATCGTCCTAGGCAAACGTATGGGTACCAATGACTTGGCTGGCCTTATAGCAGACGACGGCCGCTGGAGCCATATCGCTAGCGGTAGCCTCGTCCCTGTGACCGAGACTCCTTCTCTCATAGGCGAAAAGAGCGCTATCCTCGACGAACTTAAGCGTATGCAGCCTATCGCTGGTAAGCCTATGCACTTCCAATACAAGGATATGGAGCTCGAACCTTTCTTCGAAATCCACGACGCTCGATATATGATGTACTGGCTTACCATGACCCCTAAACAGTGGGATGAACGCCAGGCTGAAATCAAACGCCGCGAGGCTGAACAACTCCACCTCGACGCTATCACAGTGGATGCTGTCAACTTCGGCGAACAACAGCCTGAGGTCGACCACCAGCTGGAACAGGCTAATTCAGAGCGCGGCCTCTATCAGGGCCAGTCTTACCGCCATGCTAATAACGGCTGGTTCAGCGTCATCCTCGATACTAAGGGTAAGACCAACCTCACCCTCCGTTGCCGCTACTGGGGTAACGAGGACGGTAACCGTACCTTCGATATCGTAGTGGATAGCCATATTATAGCTACTTGCAACAACGCTCATATCAATAGCAAGAGCGAGTTCGTAGAGCAGGAGTACAAAATCGACCCTTCTATCCTCGAGGGTAAGGAGCGCATAACTGTCAAGTTCCAGGCTCATGAGGGTCACTACGCAGGCGGCGTATACCACTTGCGCCTCTTCGAACCAGATAACAAGTAATAGTACCTATACTATATTTTTCCTATAGAGCGACCTCGACTGCTTTCCTTAGCCGTCGAGGTCGTACCTATATTATATAGGTATCTTCTCTACTCCTCCTTCCGCAACATAGGATGAAAAATATATATAACCTACTGAAACATTTCAACTATCCTCTCGTAGAACCCAAAAATCTTTTAGGGTTACAAGACAATCACACTAATTAATTATATCAAACAATGAAAATAAAGACAGCTATCGTCACAGGAGCTACATCAGGAATTGGTCGTGCAACAGCACTTATGCTCGCTAGACGAGGTTACAACATAGCTATCACAGGTCGCCGACTCCCACTCCTCCAAGACCTCTGCAACGAAATCGAAAAAACTTCCGGCGTAGAATCTTTTATACTCAATTTTGATATCCGAGATAAGCACGAGGTATTCGACGCCTACGATATCATGCCCGATTCATGGAAAAAACACCTCAAGATATTGGTAAATAACGCAGGCCTCGCCCTGGGCGACGACTCGTTCGAACTTTGCGACGACAACGACTGGGATACAATGATCGATACCAATGTCAAAGGTCTGCTATATATGTCACAGCTGGTGGCTCAGACTATGAAGGAGAACGAAGAGGGCCATATCATCAATATCTCTAGCGTGGCAGGTAAGCATGTCTACTACGGCGGAAACGTATACTGCGCTACCAAGCACGCCGTAGATGCTATTACTCAGGGTATGCGTATCGACTTGCTCAAGTACGGTATCAAGGTCTCTTCTATCGCTCCTGGTATGGTCAATACCGACTTCTCTACTGTCCGCTACCATGGCGACGTCGAACGAGCTAATAGGGTTTACCAAGGCGTAAAACCTCTCTCAGCCGACGATATCGCATCTGCTATCGAGTTTATCATCTCCCGCCCAGACCATGTCTGCATCAATGATATGCTCATCATGCCTACCCAACAGGCTATGCCTTATTACGTCGATAGACACTAATCCTTCCGCGTGAAAGATAATATTCGTCATATTCTTTGGGATCTCGACCACACTCTATGGGACTTCACTGCTAATAGTGATGCTACTATGCGTGTGGTCTGGGAAAAGTACGCTCTATACGAACTTTTCTGCTCTTACGAGGATTTTATCAGAATATACGATATGCACAATTCCATACTGTGGAATCAGTACGGAATAGGTATGATATCTAAAGAGCAACTCAAGGTGGCTCGCTTCTGGCGACCCCTCGAGGGAGCCGGCGTCAACGACTGGAAACTCTCTAAGGAGATTTCTGATTTCTACCTCGACGACACCACAACCCGCCTCAATAAAACCCTCCCAGGCGCCCTGGAAACATTGGCTGAACTCCAAAACCGCGGATACCACCAACATATAGTGACCAACGGCTTCAAGGAGGTCCAGTACAAAAAGACCCATAATTCTGGCATCGGTAAGTATATCGAAAATATCTTCATCTCCGAGGAGGTCGGCGCCATGAAGCCTCGCAAGGCTTTCTTCGATGCCGTAATGTCTAAAATCAATGCCCACCCTTCCGAGTGCGCCATCGTCGGCGATAGCCCCGATAACGATATCGTCGGAGCCCAGGAGTACGGAATACGCACTTTTTTCTACAATTCTCGCAACTGCCTCGCAGAGGGTATGAACACCGAAACCATTGATTCTCTCGGCGATTTGCTGAATGTTTTGTAACATTCACTATGTAGTTTGCGTAACTATAGAAAAATTAATTTTAAGACAACCGTTACACTATGGGACTATTTGACGCTTTAAAGACAGTAGCAGGCTCTATGATGGGCCAGCAGAAAAAAGAACCAGTTAAGGAGCCTAGCATCCTCGACACTTTGGCATCTCTCGCTTCAGCAGCTTCAGGCAACAACGCTCAGCAGAGCAGTGGTGGTGGTCTCCTCGAGAGCATCCAGAATATCCAGAATACTGCTAACACAATCTCAGCTGTAAAGAATATCCTTGATGGCAAAATCGACCTCAAGTCTATCTCTACCCTCTTGATGACTTACTTCTCTTCTCAGGGTACCGCAAAGAAAGATGCTCAGACTCAGTCTAAAAGCATCGCAGATAGCATCGCTAGCGCTGTCAACCTCAACTCAGTTAGCAGCATCACAGATCTCGTTGGTAAACTCAACGCAAGCGACAAGGCTGGTACAACAGATATGGCAACAATCCTTACTTCTGCTGTAACACAACTCATCGCAAAGAAGTAATTTTTAGGTTACCTCAATATATTTCAGGGGTGTATCACTGTAGATACACCCTTATTTTTTCTCTATAGCTAAAATTTTCTACCCTACCCGTACTACATCCACTACGTGACTGCCCGCACCTACCACTTCCGGCCGGGACGCCATCTGCATCTGATATTTGATGAACAACTCAAAATTCTCGTCTGTCATCTGGTTCAACTGGGTCCTCATAAAGTCCGCAGCCCCTTCTGGCGAAAATATCATCTCTCTCTTCAACCCTACCTTGCCGTTCAACCTGTCTATATCTTCTAGCCTCACATAGTCATATAACTCCCCCTCTGGAGTACGTACATGAAATTCCTCATCCACAAAACCGCTCTTCATCAAATCTGCCATCCTGTTCTCCGCAAAACAGTACGTAAGCATACTGTAGTCGTTCATCAGATAGGCTACCATTATTATACCCCCATCTTTCGTAACCCTCTTGGCTTCTTCCAACGCCTTTACCTTGTCTTCTTCTAGCGGCAAATGGTATAGTGGACCAAAAAGTATTACCAAATCATAGCTCTTGTCTTCTATAAAGGGCATCTCCCTGGCATCTCCTCGCCTTACCTTTATCTCTGGGTCATTTTTCTTCATGACGTCAATATTGTGCTGAACTAGCTCTACAGCCTCAGCACTATACCCCTCATTCTTAAGCGCTATGGTATACCTGCCGGTCCCAGCACCTACATCTAGAATCTTCACCTCTCTCTTTTCCCCTAACGTCTCTAGATATTTATGTATATAATGCATCGAGACAGCATACTCTACCATCCCATGTCGTCTCTGTAGACGCAAATCTTCTTTGTGCTTGTTGTAATGCTTTTCTATCAGGGTGAGCATAGCTATAATTCCTTATTTTGTAGGGCAAAGTTATGCATTTAACACCAAAAAGGTATTATCTTTGCTATTCAAATAGATTATATTCACAAATGAAAGGTTCTTATATCAAGATATTTTTAAGCACTATTATCTTCTCGTTGCTCTTCTCGCCTGTCTCTTCGGCTCAAAGCAAACATTCTCTTACTAAGGTGGTTATCGATGCAGGCCACGGAGGTAAAGACCCTGGCGCAGTGGGACTTAAAGCTCAGGAGAAAAATATCGTGCTCGACGTGGCTCTGCGCCTCGGAAAACTTATCAACGATAGCCTCCCCGATGTTACTACTATCTATACACGCGACAAGGATGTCTTTGTCCCTCTGAATGAGCGCGCTACTATAGCTAATAAAAGTGGAGCAGATCTCTTTATCTCTATCCACGCCAACGCTTCTGTAGATAAGAAAATATTCGGAGCCGAGTCCTACGTCTTGGGTCTCCACCGCTCTAAGGATAACCTCGAAGTAGCCCAGAAGGAGAACGCCGTAATCGTAATGGAGGATGACTATACCAGCAAATACGAGGGCTTCGACCCTAATTCGCCTGAGTCATATATCATTTTCGAATTGATGCAGAACCGATACCTCGACCAGAGTATCATGATGGCTATCAATACCCAAAAGTATTTTACCTCTTCTAACCGCGAAGATAGAGGCGTCAAACAGGCTGGCTTCTTGGTACTTCGACAGACTTCCATGCCTAGCGTCTTGGTGGAATTGGGCTTCATCAGCAACGCTCAGGAGGAATTATATTTAAATTCTGAAGAAGGAAAGGCAGAATTGGCACTATCTTTGTATAATTCTTTCAAGAGCTATAAAGAGCAATACGACGGCTCAAACAACATATCAGTCATTCAGGATGAGGAAGTTAAGCCTAATGCCAAGAGCGATATCGGTCTCTGCTATCGCATACAGGTGGCTACAGTTTCCGACCCCTCAAAGGTTAATGTGTCTGATGAGTTCGGCCCTGTAAAGGTCATTACCGAGGATGGTAAACACAAGGTCCTCATAGGCCGTGAACCGTCTTACGATAACGCCCAGAGGTTGCTCAAACAAATTCAAACTAAGTACGCCGATGCTTTCATCAGCGCTTTCTTCGATGGCGAAAAGATAAGCGTACGACAGGCTAAAAAGAAAGAATCAACTAAAAAATGAATACCAACAGATACATTCGCATAGGCATCTTCGCCTTGGCTAGCATTCTAATCGTCGCTTTCGGTATCAATTACCTCAAGGGCGAGGATCTCCTCTATCGTGGTAAAAAACTCTACGGCCTCTACGAAAACGTAGATGGTCTCTCCGAGGCTTGCCCTGTTATGTATTCTGGCTTCAAAATCGGTAGCGTCCGCGGTATCGATCTCATCAAAAACCCTAAGGGTAAGGGCAACGTCTTCTGCGTTACCTTGGCTATCGAGTCTAATATCGATATCCCCGCCGATTCCCGCGCGTTGGTTTGTAGTACCGATATCCTGGGGGGCAAGGGCGTGGAACTGCATCTGGGTACTTCTGATAAGATAACTTCTTCTGGCGATACCATAAATGTGGGTATCCTTAGCGGCCTCACCGACCAACTTATGCCTCTCAAGGATAAGGCTGAGTCCCTCATGGGCCATACCGACGAGGCTGTCAACCGACTCCTTAATGGCGATAATGGCAAAAAACTCGACGAGGCTATCAACTCCTTGAACGCTACAATGCGCAATTTCGAGACCGTTAGCCAAAACCTGGCACAGTTGTCTGGCGCTAATGGCAATATGGGGGGCTTGTTCAAGGACCTCAACGCGCTTTCTACTACCCTCAAACGCCAAAATGAACGCATAGATAGCATAATGTGCAATTTCAACAAGTTGTCTAGTACATTGGCAAACTCGGACTTGGAGACTACATTGGCCAACTTGAAGTCTATCTCTAACTCGCTCAACGAAACCATGGCTCAAATCAACTCTACCGATGGCTCTCTGGGTAAAGTCATCAACGACAAGGAGTTGTACGATAATATCGACCAGACCATAAATAGCTTGAACGACCTCTTGATAGATATCAAGCAGAATCCTTCTCGCTACATAAATGTCTCTGTATTCGGCAAAAAACAGTAAAATTGTACTGCATATAATACCTACGTCATGAAATCGTATACTACCATACTGGTCGCATGCTTGTGCACCGTGTTCGCTGCCTCGTCTTGTAGAACTCACCAGATTTTCGAGGTGCTGGCACCAGCAACATATACTTTGCCCTCTTCTATCGATACTATGCTTATCGTATGTTGCGACGAACCCCAAGTATGGACCGATACTAATACAATAGCAGATCCTGCCGTGAGAACCCGTATAGCTAATAGCGAACGCCGACTCCCTAGTATAATCTGCTCTGTACTTTACGCTCAGATGAATAGCGACGGATATATCCCCGTCAAATTCTATAATAAGGTGGTACCTTTCGAACAACTGCCTTACTTGGCCAACCGCTTGTGCCGCGAGACTAATACTAATTGTATCTTGGCTCAGAAGAATGTCAACTATACCAGGTCTATCGAGGTCATTAACGCAGGAATAGCCGTCTTCATCGGCCAGACAGTGGTTAAAGGTTCTTCTGGTTTCTCTTTCATGACCCCAGATGGTAATTATATGGACTTCGCACCTGTCGAATACAACGATACAGTCTTCACCGAAGCTTATAGCGTTAAGGCAGCAGCTGGTAAATCGCCTAGTAGCGATGAGTCTATTTTTAATTTCGGTATGGAGGTGGCCGACCAACTGGCGTCTATGCTGACCCCTGGTTGGCGACAGGAGCATAGATGGCTGTTCGCTTTGCCTAGCTATAGATTTGCTTCGATAGCCGACTTGATAGAGAAGTCTCAATATGATGAGGCTCGCGAATTGCTATACAATGTCTATGATAATGGTCGCCGCAGAAACCGCCTTCGCGCAGCTTTGGATATCTCCTTGACCTACGAAATGGAGGGTAATATCGATATGGCTGCTATATGGTGCTCTAAAGCTATGGATATCATAAACAACGATAAGGAGTTCGAAAACGTTGTTTGCAGAGAAGATAATTACGTCAATAACCTCTTCGCCATCTTGCAAAAACGTAAAACTGAAATACTACTCCTCGACCGCCAAATGAAAAAGGAGTAATCATGCTTGTAGCTCTCGTAGCATATATACTATTGGTATTCTTTGTGGCTTGGCTCACTACTCGTAGCGCTAAGTCGGGGGCTTTCTTTACAGGCGACCACTCGTCTCCTTGGTCAGTAGTGGCTTTCGGTATGATCGGCGCTTCTATTTCTGGCGTTACTTTCGTATCTGTCCCTGGCGAGGTGGCTACCAATTCTTGGCACTATTTGCAGTTTGTCTTGGGCAACTTGGTGGGCTACCAGGTCATTGCTTTTGTCTTAATCCCTCTGTATTACCGACTTAAGTTGGTCAGCATCTATTCTTACCTGGGCGAGCGCTTCGGCGATACGTCCCATACTACAGGTGCCGTATTTTTCCTTTGCTCACAACTCTTGGGCGCTGGATTGCGATTCTACTTGGCTCTCAGCGTATTACAGGTGGTAATCTTCAACGAAATGGGCGTCCCTCTTTGGGCAGAGGCTATAGTGGCTATATTTATCGTCTGGCTCTATATCCGCAAGGTGGGTATCAAGGCTGTCGTATGGACCGATACTCTCCAGACTCTCTGCCTCCTATTGGCTGTGGTGGCTACTATATGGAGCATTTCCGAGGCTATAAATGTCAACGCACTTTCCTTGCCGACTTTCATCGCCGAGCACCATACCTTCAATTTGTTCGATACCGACTGGCGCTCAGCGTCTTTCTTGCCTAAACATTTTCTCTCTGGCGTGGCTATCGTAATCGTCATGAATGGACTCGACCAAAATATCATGCAGAAGAGTCTTACTTGTCGCAATCGCCGCGATGCCCAGAAAAACTTAGTGGTCTTCTCCATAGCTTTCGTCTTGTGTACCATGCTTTTCTTGGCTCTGGGTACCCTCTTGGTGGCTTATTCCGAACAACTCGGATTGCCAATACCAGCCATGACCGATACCCTCTACCCTATCCTGGCTCAGCACCATCTGCCTCCTTTTATAGGTATATGCTTCGTGTTGGGCGTAGTGGCTGCTGCTTTGTCAAGTACCGACTCGTCTCTCACAGCTCTCACTACCGTATGGTGCGTGGATATCTTACGCCATAATGTCGAACAGAATACCACTCATACAGAGCGACTTAAACGTATCACTACCATCGTCTTCGCCATAGCCCTGGTAGCCGTAGTCTTGATAGCGGATGCCATCAACGACCGCTCTATAGTCAGCGCCATATTTACCTTGGCTGGGTATACCTACGGCCCTCTGCTGGGCCTCTTTACCTTCGGAATGACAATGAAACACAGGGTCCACGAACGCCTTGTACCTTATATATGTATAGCAGGCCCTCTGCTCTCTTATGGGGCAAACTGCCTCTCGCCTATCTTGCTGGGGGGATATACCATGGGCTTCGAACTTATTATCCTCAACGCCGCTATCGTCTTCGCTGGCTTGTTGCTCATAAAAAGGTAACCGTCACTTTTTGCGCTGAATTTCCAATTTTCCATTTTTTTTACTATCTTCGTGTTACCTAATAACGCGATTATTTATGAAAAGTATCTTCTTGACCCTCATTGCTGTGTTCTTCTCTTTGCAGTGGGCTTCGGCACAGTATAAGCGTGTCGATAATATTTCTTACTCTTCTTCTTCCGACGCCTACGCCCAGGAACGTTGTAAGCTCGATGTATACTACCCAGAAAATGTCAAGGACGCCCCAGTAGTAGTCTGGTTCCATGGCGGTGGACTCGAGGGCGGTAATAAATATATCCCTTCCGAACTTGAAAATGCTGGCCTCGTAGTGGTGACGGTCAACTACCGCCTCCTCCCTAAGGCTACTATCGATGAGTGTATCGACGATGCTGCTGCCGCCGTAGCCTGGACCTTCAAACACGCCCGCGAATACAATGGCAGCGAAAAGAAAATCTACCTCAGCGGTCACTCTGCTGGCGGATACCTCATAGATATGATCGGCCTCGATAAGTCTTGGCTGGCTAAATATAATGTCAACGCCGATGACGTAGCCGCACTCCTCCCTTTCAGCGGTCAGGTGGTTACTCACTATAATATACGTAAACAACAGGGCATCGGCCCCCTCCAGGCTACCATAGATAAGTACGCCCCCCTCTCTTTTATCCGCAACGACGCCCCTCCTGTAGTGGTCATTTCTGGCGACCGCGAACTGGAACTCTTCGGACGATACGAGGAACAGGCCTACTTCTGGCGTATGCTTAAACTCACCGGCCACAAAAATGTACTCCTCTACGAAATGCAGGGATTCGACCACGGCGAAATGCCTCACCCGGCTTTCCATATCCTCAAGGAGTTCATCGCCGGAAAAATCAAGTTACAATAGTTTTTTCATGCATACAACTCTCCTAAAAAAGGTGTGTCTTTTCCTCTAAGACACACTTTTTTTTGTCATACGAAAATAGAGTGCGTACCTCTAACTTACATTTGCATCGTAAAATATTTATAACCCATCAGCTGACACTGAAGTATAAACCAAATAATTCAAGGTATATTAACCATAAACATATATACTACAATGAAAAGCGTATTTTTGACAAACGAGGCTGGTATCACTTCTACTAGCGCCAATTATCTCGCAAACCTCGCACAGGAGGTTATACAGGAGAAAAAACTCGAACTCGAGAACACCTCGTTCGTCGATTCCCGAATCGTCACCCCTCTTTGCCCCGATGGCCTCGACTATGAGAAGGCAAACTTCGACTTGAATAATATCAGCAACAAAATTCGCGAAATCGCTCGATACAATACTTTCTGCGCCTGGATGCGCGAAGCTATCAAGGCAAAAGAAAACGCCCTAGAGGATATAAACAACGATAGCTTCGATGAATGGCTCGAACGTAACAATAAAATCGTCGACGACCGAAGAAAACTCGAACTTAAAGAGGAGCAGGATTTTATCAACGAATTGTCTGTGGGCGAGCGTTATACAATGCTTATGACCGAGGCTGTCGCTGCTTCTTTCGGTAAACTTATCCACCAGGATTCTCCCGTAAGCAACGCCCGCAAACAGTTGCAGTACAGAAAGTTGCACCCTACCGACGTCCAGGGTACCGGCGCCGAACTTACTTTGACCCGTTATTCTATTGCCGTCGATAGCAACGATGTCGAAAATATGTTCCTCTCCCTCCAAAACGAACAGCGCGAGGCTGAGAAACAGCTCAATTCTATCAAGTCTCGCATCAAAAGCAATACCGACGAATATAATATCAACGCCCGAAAGGTCTACGCCGATATCCTTAAGGAGAGGTCCGATCGAGAAAAATTGCTCCGCAACGAGTTCGAAAAGGATAAAACCGAACGTCGCGCAGCTCTCAACAAGATGAAAATATTAGTGCCCGATGCCCTCAAGGATATCTACGAGCACCTCAATTCTCTTGGCAAAAAGAGCTAGCTCACCACCACATACAACGTCCGTCCCCAAGGCATCGCAATCACGAAACATTGGTTTCTAAAGCCGATTCGCCGGAATAGTGGTCAGCCTCATTGTATAAGGTATTTTCCAAATACCTCTCTGCTTGTTCTTCAAGCAACCAAAAACAAGAGTAAGATCTATGTCATCGCCGCAAAAAAACAATCCGCCCTTCACGGGTTCCTTGCCTTCACGCGGCCGATGGCCTTCTTCTTCTTCTTCGCCTTCGCCTGAATGCTGACTTCCTATCCCAGACTTGGGGATGCGACGTTTCTTATCCAATAAATACTTATCAAAATCATCCCCCCTACGCTCTTACTATACTCTCTTAACACTCACATAACACTCTCTTAATACAGACACCCTGAATCAATGCAAATCAACCATAATCTATCTTCTCTTTTTCTTAAGCCTATATTTTTTCAACACAAAAAATGCAATTACTATCCAAAAGGGCTGGCCATCAGGTCAGCCCTTTATTCATCTCCACCCAATACTATTACATTATATTTACCCCATCCACAAAAAATATATTTTTCCCTTCGCTAAACCCAAGAGATACATTATCTTTGCACCGGCATATTGAATATGTCACCTATGATTTTGAACAAACAGTTTTTCAACAATACTATATGAACAAATTTTTCAACTTTTTCGTCGCCTTAATTCTGATGGCGATGACTATGGCCCCAAAAGCCATGTCGCAAATGGTCCAACCTTTTCCAGGATCCTTATTCCCAAGCACAGAGAACCTCCCAATTGGCAACGCCTCCGACGATGCTGCCCTAGTAGCTTTAATCGGTAACGACGTCTACGGCAACTTCCAACATGGTGCATTGTTCTACGTAGCCGACGGTAAACTAACTTATCAACAGATCGGTGGCGAAACTTTTGTACTTTCCGGTAGCGCCACTCTCTACAAGGACGACAACTTGTACGTATACAAGTATGAAAATGAAGGCGTAGCCTTCAAAACCCAGAACGGAGCTATCAAAGAGGTTGTTTTCAAAAAGTCAAATTACTCTCCATACGCTTATAAGCATATAGAGTTCAATGAGTCTGACCTCGCAGCCATGATGGGCGAAAAGGTATATGTATCCGAGGACGAAGAGAATTTCCCAGCAACCATATCTGTAGTAAACAACAAGGTATGCATGATAGCCGAAAATCAGACCATCGAGCTGAGCACCGTATGCAGTAAAATGTATAAGGAGGGTGATGTCTTTGTAATGGCAGATGAATCAGAGTATTTTATTTTCAACAAAGTAAACAAGACCATAGGAGATATAGAGTATAGAAAGGAAATAAATGGTCAGACAACTACCGTATATTTCAGTGCCATAGCAAACGAAGCTGATATTGCCGCTGCATTGAACGGCAAGAAATTCGCATTGGCACAACCTAAAGAAGTATCATTCTATGCAGAAGGCAATCAACTCGTACTTTACTTTGATGGCGAAAAGCAAGATATGAACTCCTTCAAAATGGTTGATTTCGGCGACTATTTTGAAATTTCAAATAATAAGTCTGGTATCCGTCTCTACTTAAGCTACTCAAACAATAAAGTAACCCGAGTTTCAATCGAAAAAGAACTGGTTCTTCTATACAGAGAAATGAGAGATGTCACCCTCGAAGGTGAACTTGCATCTCTTATGGGCGAGAATGTGTATGCCTGCGTTGACCTAAGATTAAATTTATTGGTTGATAATGGCCGCATTGCCATGGGTGACAAATTGAGTGCCAGTTATCTAATTGACAACGGATATACTCTTGCTAAAGATGGCAACAATTATGTGCTATCAGAGAGGTCTGCAACTCTCACATTTTTTGTAGAGAATGGCCAGGTATCATACGTAGATGGACAGAATCCAATGGGATCATTCCTATTCTACAGGCTCGCCGACGAAAATGAGCTCGTAGAGCTCATGGGCAGCAATGAGTATTTCAGTACAGGTATGCCAAGCTCTATCAAGGTACACGAAGGTAATGTTTATTTAACCTATGAGAATCGGGGGCAGCAAGATGGCTCCGCGTTAAATATAGATTATTTATTAGTAAAAATAGATGACAGCTACAAATTTATCGCTTCTTTTCCTAATGCTAGCTACACTTTTGTCGTTGAGAATGACAAAGTAACAAAGATTGTCTTTGACTCACCTATAATGTCTTATGTCTATGTTGACATGTCCAAAATGACAAAGGTCAGCGAAGCCGCTCTGGTAGCCCTCATGGGCGACAACAAGTATGAAAATTTTGGAGGATCCATATCTGTCGTCAACGAGCATGTACGTTATGAATTTGGACAGGGCAGTGGAAATCTTGTTGAAGGTTTAAATCTTTACAAAGTGAACAGCAACTATGTACTCATGGATGCTGCCAACTACGTTTTTGTTGTTGAGAACGGCAAAGTTGCAAGGATAGACTGCTATGATAATAGTGGAATAACAACTTACGCTATACCAGTTGACTTGTCAGGTCTTGCGGCTCTCTTAGGCAGAGACACGTACGTTTACAATTCTGGTCAAATACAAAAATCTATTTCTGTTGACCAAATTGGGAATATTATCCTGTCTGATAATGGCCAGACTAACCATCTCAACAACAGTTTCTTCTTATATAAAGATGGTGACAACTATGTGTTCCAGAAATTCCCTGTATCTTACACCTTTATTGTCGAGAACGGCCAGGTGACAAGAATTGAGTATGTAGACCCTGAAAATCAATGGTCACTCTTGAAAGTTGCCGACGAGGCAGAACTTATACCTCTCATGGGCCAAAATGTATATGTAGGAGGCCCCTTCTCAATTACCGTCAAAGACAATCATATAGTTTTCGAAAGTCCACAAATGCAACAGGAGATACTCATGGTTGACTCGTATGGTGCTCCTTTGAAGGATGGTGACAACTATATCTTTACTAATGGATCCGAAATATTCACATTTGTAGTGGAGAATGGTCAGGTTATAATGATTGTGAATGAAGGGAATATGCCATTCACGTTGTATCCAACTGCAGACAAGGCAGAACTCGTTGCTCTCATTGGCAATGACGAATATGTGAATGACGAGAACGAAGAGAAGATATATTCATCCAACGGAAACGTAGTGGTGTTATATAATGTCGATATGGAAGATGTCCTCAACAAATATGCCTCATTGTACAAGGATGGTGACAACTACGTGTATGATGGTCTCTATTTTAAATACACCTTCATTGTCAAGAATGGCAAATTGACAAGAATCGACTATGCTGATATGATGAGGAATGAGAATTATTCATACATCAACAAAATGGCAACAGCCATAAAGAAAGTCAACACCAAAAAAGAAAAGGCTATCAAGACCATCAAGAACGGTCACATAGTCATCATCAAGGGCAATGACATCTACGACCTCTCCGGCCGCAAGATCAAGTAACCCCCCAAATCATAACACACATTTAAGAGACGCTGCCAAAAACAGCGTCTCTTATTTTTTACCACACCCCACAATCCCCAAAACCAAAAATCCACACACCTCCCCCCCAAAAAAATCTGCGAGAATCTGCGAAATCTGCGTGCTAAAAAAAACAATCCCCACAATCCCCACCACAAAAAAAATCTGCAAGAATCCGCGAAATCTGCGTGCTAAAAAAACAATCCCCACAACCCCCCCCCAAAAAATCTGCGAGAATCTGCGAAATCTGCGTGCTAAAAAAAACAATCCCCACAATCCTCCCCCCAAATAAATCTGCGAGAATCTGCGGAATCTGCGTGCTAAAAAAAACAATCCCCACCACAAAAAAAATCTGCAAGAATCCGCGAAATCTGCATGCTCAAAAAACAATCCCCACCACACAAAACAAAAAGAGCCCAAGGGTCACCCCTCAGGCTCTTAATGTATTCTCTACTATAAGATCAAATTACTTTGCCTTGATAGCCTCGAGCTGATCTGGATCAAGCAAGTTGTTCAAGAATGTTACACACTCCTCCTGGAGAGCTGCACGTGCTGCACGACGCTCGCTACGTGGGAGCTTCTTGATCTCTGCTGCCTTTGCACGAGCACCATCAACCATCTCCTTGAGCTTCTTCTGCTGCTCTGGCTTGAGCTGTACTGATGGCATCTGTACTGGCTGGAATGCTGCCTCCTCAACTGCGTCGAGTGAGTCAAGCTGTGCCTCTGTCATTGTAGCCTCGAGAGCTGCCTGTGCCTCAGCTGCTGCCTGCTTTGCGCTGTCGCATACTGTCTCGCAAGCTGCCTTTGCTGCCTCTACACACTTAGCTGAATCTGCTGCCTCTACAGCTGCACCCTCTGCATCATTGTTACACTTGTTGCAATCACAAGCACATGAAACTGCGAACATAAGTGAAAGAGCCGCAGCAACATTAAGAATAACTTTTTTCATTTCTTTTGTTTAGTTATACTACGGAACCGGAATTCCTTAGCGTTTGTATAATATTCAGTTTATGACGCAAAAATATGCATTTATTTAATACAATATACCACCTCTCAAGGAAATAGTTATATTTTAACATTATTTTTTTGTCTTGACTCCTATTTTAAATAATGCAAATTAGAATGCTATACTGCAGGATATCTGAAACGATCCGTTTTTAGCACTCAACTCATCCTTTACCGTACCCAAAACTTCCTTAGCTTCTTTCTTCCTTATATCCAAAAAACCTAAATCATAATAGGCCGATACCCCCAAACGCCTGAAAAGATGTACTCCAGCTCCAAAACGCAAACCAAAGTCCAACCTCTTGTATGCGGCCTTCATATCTCCTTTGTCCTTGAAAATACCATCACTGGTCTCTGTATCCATCCACGACAGATCCCCTTCAAATACATCTGAAAAAGCATAATTGCCGAAAATGTGATTCTTAACCGTAGTTTTGCCATTGATACCAAACGATGCGTATGGTCCTACTATAGCATCTACAGTAAGCATTGCTACCGGTATACGAACACTAAGCTCTAATGGTAGCTGTACATAGTTGAGCTTCGTCTCAATATCCGTAATAATCCCACTCCCTACTATCCTATTCTTTGTGCCTCGCTGTGTATACAGAAGCTCTGGCTGAAAGTGAACTACACCTATAAGCGGCATGTCTACAAACATTCCCGCATGAAATCCTGCCTTGGAATCAACTTTTACCTGATCCAAATCTCCCGTGCGTACATTACTGATATTTACACCGCCCATAAGACCAAATCGTGTCTCATCTTTCTGCTTGCGCTGTGCCATAGCCGACAACCCCATCACTAGGAGCAATACGACGCATAAAATTGATTTTAATTTCATTGTACATTATATGTTAATTAAACCATCTCTTAATGAACCTCACTCACACAATCTCACCAACAATACTCTTCCAAATACCATCGGCCGTGCCTCCACTTCTTAATCGTGTAAGCAAAATAATATCGTAATACGAATAAACTCCCCAAAGGTTAGAAAAAAAAATCAAAAAAAATCCTCCCTCCCCCAACTTTTCTTCTCCATCATTCTCACTAATATCTCGCCAAAACATTCCAAAGATAATTGTTTCTCTTATCTTTGCATCAAAATGGATTTCCTACAGACCGACATACAGCGCATCCAGGGGCTAGGACCTAAATGGAAAGCCCTCTTCGCCGAGGACATGGATATCGTGACCTTCGACGATCTGCTGCAACTGTACCCTTATAAGTATGTCGACCGTAGCCATATCTACCGCATTTGCGACATAACAAATAATATGCCTTATGTCCAATTGTGTGGTCGTTTCTTGACTTGCGAGCTGATAGGTACAGGACGCCAGATGCGTATGTCTGCTCTCTTTACCGACGGTACAGGCCAAATAGAAATAGTGTGGTTCAAGGGGCTCAACTATGTCAAGCAGCAGGTGAATACCAACGACGAGTTCATGCTCTTCGGTAAACCTACCGCCTTCAACGGACGTTATAATATTGTACACCCCGAACTGGAACGCGCCGACAAAGCACAACTTTCTGCCGGCACTCTACAGCCTTTCTATAATACTAGCGAACGTATGAAGAAAGTGGGACTGAATTCCAAAGCTATCCAAAAGCTTATGAATCAGCTCTTCAACGTCCAACTCCAGGGTTCGGTCCCCGATACATTGCCTCGCAGAATATTGGAGGGATACCACCTCATAAATAGGTCTACCGCCCTCCGAATACTGCATTTCCCCCAAAATTCAAGGGAGCTGGAGCAGGCTACCTTCCGAATGAAATTCGAGGAGCTGTTCTTTGTCCAACTGGGTATACTGAAAAATCGTAACGTCAACCGCCATAAACAGGTCGGCGTAAAACTCTCTTCCGTAGGCGCCCTCTTGAACGATTTCTACAAAAACCATAAGCCGTTCGAACCTACCAACGCACAGAAACGTGTCGTAAAGGAAATATGGGCTGATATACAGAGCGGCCACCAAATGAACCGCCTCATACAGGGCGATGTGGGCTCGGGAAAAACATTGGTGGCTCTCATGGCTATGCTTATAATGGTGGGCAACAAATTGCAGTGCTGTATGATGGCCCCTACCGAAATATTGGCTACCCAGCACTACGAGGGCCTCTCTGCTTTTGTCCGTAATATGCCGGTAAGAATAGAGTTGCTGACGGGCTCCACAAAGAAAAAGGATCGTACTCAATTGCTGGCCGACTTGGCCGAGGGTAAAATAGATATATTGGTGGGTACCCACGCCTTGATAGAGGATACCGTGGTATACCAGAACTTGGGATTGGCTATCGTCGACGAGCAGCATCGCTTCGGCGTACAGCAGAGAGCTAAATTGTGGGGCAAGGCTACTATACCGCCTCATATATTGGTAATGACGGCTACCCCTATCCCTCGTACCTTGGCTATGACCGTCTATGGCGACCTGGATGTCTCCATAATAGATGAATTGCCTCCGGGACGTAAACCAGTGCGAACCGAACACTATTTCCATTATAAACGCAACAACCTCAATCAGTTCGTATACCAGCAACTGAAAATGGGGCGCCAGGTCTATGTGGTATACCCTCTTATCGAGGAGTCGGAACGCCTCGACTTCAAAAACCTTACCGAGGGATTCGAATACATGAAGTCTGCTTTCCCAGAGTTCAACGTCTGTATGGTCCACGGCAAAATGAAACCGGAGGAGAAGGATGCGGCTATGCAGGATTTCGTCAGCGGCAGAGCTCACATAATGGTAGCTACTACAGTTATCGAGGTGGGCGTTAATGTCCCCAATGCTAGCGTCATGATCATCGAAAGCGCCGAACGCTTCGGCCTGTCACAGCTGCACCAGCTCCGTGGCCGCGTCGGACGTGGGGCCGACCAGAGCTATTGCATCCTCATGACTTCTCCTGAACTGGGCAACGAGACTCGCCAACGTATGCAGATAATGGTCGATTCTACCGACGGTTTTAGAATCGCCGAGGCCGACCTCCAACTCCGAGGCCCGGGTAATATAGACGGTACGCAACAGAGCGGTCTGCCGTTTACTCTCCATATTGCCGACCTCGCAAAGGATGCTCAATTGGTAGCCTATACTCGCGAAGTGGCTGAAAAAGTCCTCGCCGAGGACCCCCTACTACAGGCTCCAGACAACCAGGGAATGGTCGAACGCCTCAAAGTCCTCAATAATTCTTCAATCAACTGGAGCATAATAAGTTAACCATCCCTCCCCCCTCTTCCTCCACAATCCCCAAAATAAAAAAACTGCGAGCAAACACTACCCTCGCTTATATCAGAAAGGACCTTGAAACTATTCTGGCACTACCTCGTATAAGACCCCATCACACACTAACAGGATATCCAGGTAATGATCTCTACTATCATAATACTGCTTGCTACAGCAGTGTTTTTCGCTTGGGGTAAAATAAGGTCCGACATCGTAGCTTTGTGCTCCCTCATCGCATTGCTCCTCATGCAGACTATTACTCCCGCAGAGGCTCTTTCAGGCTTCTCCAACCCCGTCGTCATAATGATGGTCGGACTCTTCGTAGTCGGCGGAGCTATATTCCAGACTGGCCTGGCCAAAACTATCGGAGCCAAACTGCTTAGCCTCTCAGGCGATAACCCTACCAAATTGTACTTCCTCGTCATGATAGGTACCGCCGGTATCGGAGCTTTCGTCTCTAATACTGGTACAGTGGCTCTCATGCTGCCTATCGTCGTCAGCATGGCTGCAAGCAACGGCATCAACGCGTCTCGTCTCTTGATGCCTCTGGCTTTCGCAAGTTCTATGGGTGGTATGCTGACTCTTATCGGTACCCCGCCCAACTTGGTGATTCAGGAGGCACTGGAGAAAAACGGATACGAAACACTGAGCTTCTTTAGCTTCTTGCCTTCTGGCTTGATAGTCGTAACTGTGGGAACTTTGCTGCTGCTCCCTCTCTCTAAATGGTTCCTCAACGGTCCTAAGGGACAGAGGGATAAGTCACAGGATAGGGTTAAGGGTAAAAGCCTTACCCAGTTGGTAAGCGAGTATGGCTTGTCAAACAACTTGTTCCGCCTCAGGATCTCTACTACCTCGCCTATCCTCGATAAGACGCTAGCCGAGGTCAACTTGCGCCAGAAGTATAATATCAATATCCTAGAAGTACGCCGCAAGGAGGAGACTCAGCACCGCTTCCTCAAAACCATGAAACAGCACATGGCTGAGCCTAATACCCGCCTCAACGCTTTCGATATCCTCTACCTGAGTGGCTCTTACGAGAAAATACATGAGTTTGCTAGCGACTACCTTCTGGAAATACTCGACCAGCACGATACCGAGGATAATAAGTCTCATTCAAACAAACTGGACTTCTATAATATAGGTATCGCCGAAATAGTGATAATGCATACCTCTGAGCTTATCAACCAGACCGTGCGCGATGCTGGATTCAGAAGTAAATTCGATGTCAATGTCCTTGGTATCCGCCGCCGTAGCGAATATATCCTCAAGGATCTGGGCGAGGAGAGTATCCACGCTGGCGACGTCTTGTTGGTACAGGGCGATTGGTCTAATATCGAACGAATGAAGAAGGACGAGAAAAACTGGGTGCTCATAGGCGAACCTCAGGCTCAGGCGGCTTCTGTAACTCTTGATTACAAGGCCCCGATAGCCGCAGCTATAATGATCCTCATGATTGCTATGATGGTCTTCGACTTCATCCCGGTAGCCCCTGTAACAGCGGTCATCATCGCCGCGGTCTTAATGGTCCTCTTGGGGTGCTTCCGCAACGTCGAGGCTGCTTACAAGACTATCTCATGGGAGTCTATAGTATTGATAGCTGCCATGATGCCTATGTCTCTTGCCTTGGAGAATACAGGTGCCTCAGCATTGGTGTCTGCTACCTTGGTGGAGTCCCTCGGCGCTTACGGCCCAATGGCTCTCATGGCTGGAATATATTTCACTACCTCGCTTATGACTATGTTCATAAGCAACACAGCTACGGCAATCCTTCTGGCTCCTATAGCTATCCAGAGTGCTACACAGATAGGTATATCGCCTACCCCTTTTTTGTTCGCCGTAAGTATAGCGGCTAGCATGTGCTTCGCATCGCCTTTCTCTACCCCACCTAATGCTTTGGTGATGCCCGCAGGTAGATATACCTTCATGGATTATATAAAAGTCGGATTACCATTGCAGATAATCATGGGTATCGTTATGGTTTTGGTACTCCCATTGTTGTTCCCATTTAACTGATAATATTTGTACAAATGAAGGCATTGGTCTTGGAAGGCGGAGGAATGAGAGGTACCTATACCGCAGGTGTCCTCGATAGCTTTATGGATTACAACGTGGAGTTCGACTACGTCATCGGTACTTCAGCTGGCGCTACGTCTGGCATATCGTACGTCTCTAAACAGAAGGGCCGTACCCGTTTTTCTAATACGGATCTGCTGAAATTACACGACTACCTGGGTTGGAAGTCCCTAATTTTCGGGGGCGGAATCATCGATCTCCACTATCTCTTCGATATATACCCCGATAAGTACTACCCTTTCGACTTCGAAACTTACCGAAGGTCCAAAACTCGCGTGGTGGCAGTGGCTACCGACGCTAAAACGGGTAAGGCGGTCTACTTGGAGGAGAAAAACGACTTCCCTCGCTTCTTGGAGTGCTGCCGCGCTTCTTGCTCTTTGCCTCTGGTGTGCCCTATGGCTTGGGTGGATGGTAACCCAATGGTGGATGGAGGCGTGTCCGATTCAATACCTTTCTTGCAGGCTATCAACGAGGGGGCCGACGATATAACTGTTATACTCACTAAACCAAAGGGTTACAGAAAACCTAATAAACCGTCTAAACTACCTTGGCCTATCTACCGCAAATACCCCCTCCTCCGTAAGGCTCTCATAAACCGCAATATCGAGTACAATAAACAGATAGCATTGATGGAAAAACTCGAGGACGAGGGAAAAATAAAGGTGCTCAGACCAAGTAGCGATTGCGGCGTGGGCCGTACAACAAAGGATATCAGCGCTCTGGAAAAACTGTACGACCTGGGTTATAAAGAGGGTTGCCAACTGGTAAAAAAATTCTTTGCGTGAGAATCTCATATAAATTTGCATAAGGCATAATAAATCATTACCTTAGCACCCTGTATAGTGAGAACCATCCACTGTACACAACAAATAGAACAACACAAGGTTCACACTAAAATATAATTTTACTACAAATGGCTTTTAAGACTGAAAGATATAAGAACTACGCAATAATGACAATCTCAGAAGAGCGCCTGGATTCTCACACAACTCCTCAGCTCAATTCCGAACTTGTCATACTTTCTGGACATCACGTCGAAAACTTGATTATCGACTTCGATGGCTGCGATTATTGCGATGCCGCTGGCTTGTCATGTATCATGATTGCTCACCGCCTTTGTAAAAACGGTAAGCTTATCATTTGCAACGTGACCCCTTCTATCGAAAGAATGCTCTCTATTCAGCGTTTCGACCCTGAACTGAGTATCGTTTCCGACCGCCAGGAGGCTATCAGCCGTATGTCTGAGTAACATACCCCCCCTATTTATCCCCCACTATAACGCTGCAAAGACATGGAGTTGACTATCCTGGGTTGCAATTCAGCACTACCAATCTCGGACAGAATGCCTTCGGCTCAGGTCCTGTCGATTGGCGGCCGCGTATTTCTTATCGACTGCGCCGAGGGAACTCAATTCCAACTCAGACGTATGCATATCAATTTCATGAGAATTGATTTCGTCTGCATTTCTCACCTCCACGGCGACCACGTATTCGGCCTTATCGGCCTGATATCTACTATGTCGCTGCTCAACCGAACTACACCCCTCACTATCATTGCCGACCCTCGATACGAGGAGATGCTGCAACAGCAAATCGATTTCTTCTGCGACAATATATCTTTCGAAATCAATTTCATCCCCCTCCACTACGAGCTCCCTCAGATAGTGCTGAATATCAAGGGCGTATCTGTGCAAAGCGTACCCCTCAAACACCGCATCCCTACTTGTGGCTTCATTTTCCGCGAACAGCCTAAGGAGCCTAATATCAAGAAGAATGCTATCTTCAAATACGGACTTTCTATCCCAGATATTGTCAACATAAAGAATGGTCGCCCTTGGATCGACCCCGTTACAGGCGAGGTAGTCCCTCGTGAACAACTGGTCATCGACCCAGCACCTCCTAAAAGCTATGCCTATATCTCGGATACAGCATACAAACCCGACATAGTGCCTTATATCGATGGCGTATCCTTGCTCTACCATGAGTCTACTTTCGCTAGCGATAACGAGGAACTGGCCAAGAAAACCCACCATAGTACAGCCACACAGGCAGCTACTATAGCTCACCGAGCTAATGTAGGACGATTGCTATTGGGCCACTACTCGAGCAGATACCGCGAGACAGATATCTTCGAACAGGAGGCTCAGACAGTATTCCCTAATACTACTGCCGTTTACGACGGCTTTACTTTGGTATTCTAATTCTAAATTATTCCGATCATGTTTTCAAAAGAAGAAACTCAAAACATGCGCCACGAATTCTGGCACAAACTGGAAAGCAAAACACGACGCCTTCCTGGTCAAAATGGTAAGCCAAAGAAATGGATTGGCGAAAGAACAGGTATTCGTGGCCTGGACCTGAGATTCGATGTCAACCGCGAGTTCGCTATGGTGGCTATGGAGATAAATCCTACCGGCTCCGAAAAAAAAGCTGAACTGTGGCAGAAAATGCAGAATTGTAAGACTCTCTTCGAAAAAACTTTCGGAGGCCCACTTACTTGGGAGGAGAATTATATCAAGGAGGCTGGTGACTCGGTTATCCGTATCTACGTCAAAACCGAAGGCGATATGTATAATAAGGAGAAATGGTCCGATATGATCTACTTCCTCATCGATAATATGATACGCATGGAGGCTGCCTTCACCGAAGTCCAGGATTACCTCATTCATTTTTAAAGCAAAATCACCTAGTGGCGCTGAAGAACCAAATACATAATCAGTTAGAGGACATTAAGCACACCTGGAGCGTTCTTTACGAACAGTTCCTCCAAAATGGTGTGAATACTGCCTTGCTGTTTTTTCATACGTTCCTTCACCACTGGGGTAAATTTTTCGACCGCCTCTTTATATCTATAAGTGTACTGGCAGCCGTAGGTTGCATAGGTAGCGTTCTATGGCAGATCGGTTTCGAGGACGACGACGACGTGCTGGATTTCTGCGTACAAATGAATAGCTGGATCCTTCTCGTCATAGGTATAGTTCAGATATACAAGCTTTTGGGGTACTGGCGAACGCCCAACAAAACACCTCTCTTCGAAATAGGATACGCTATTTTTACTTGGGGGTACGTCTATTTCGCTAAGGGTCACAACCTCGACGCTGGCGAGGTAATGCCGGAATGGCAGACTTGGCTCATGAACCCGTGGATAATCAATTGTACCGTGCTGGTCATAGCTTTCTATGAACTTTCTCGCGAGAGCTTGGCTATCCTGACCCACCGTTTCAACCCTATGATTATCTTCGCGAGTAGCTTCGCCCTCATGATATTTATAGGTACAGGCTTGTTCCTCATGCCTAAAGCCCACGTGGGACACCTCTCTATCATCGACGCTTTCTTTACAGCTACGTCTGCTACTTGTATCACAGGCTTGACTGTCATAGATATTTCTACCCAGTTGTCTTTCTTCGGGCAACTTATCTTGATGGTCTTGGTCCAGTTGGGAGGCCTTGGCGTAATGTCGTTTACCTCTTTCTTCGCCCTCTCTGTCACAGGTAAGGCTTCTATACAGAACCGCATAATCATCAAGGACCTGGTTTCGGCCGATAATATTTCGGATATCTTTACCACCCTCAAGCGTATCATGTACGTAACTCTTACGCTCGAGGCCATAACTGCTTGGTGCCTATATATACAAATAGGCGAAAATATGCCTACCCTGGCCGAGGAGGACCGAATCTTCTACGCCCTCTTCCACGCCGTGATATCTTTCTGTAACGCGGGTTTCTCTTGTATCCCAGCAGAACTCAACGATAGCTTCCTCATCAATAGCGGTGGCGTTCAGTGGATTCTAGCTCTTACCGTGGTCTTCGGTAGCGCAGGTTTCCCTCTGCAGAGTTCTGCTATCGACTGGGTTAAACATAAATTCAAGGTGCTGTTCATCCATATCTTCAGAGGCAAAAACAAGGAGATATTCCGCCCACGACTGATAGATGCTAGCTGCCGACTGATGTTCTGGACCCACCTCATTCTCCTGGTAAGCTCAACCTTGATTTTTATGCTTACCGAGATAGGTTATACCCAGAGCGATAATACTTTATGGGAGCGATTTACAGAGTCATTCTTCCTCTCTATCAACTCCCGCTCTTGCGGTATGGCTGTCGAGGACCTCAACATG
Source organism: Bacteroidales bacterium (assembly GCA_024401365.1). Classification (GTDB taxonomy): domain Bacteria; phylum Bacteroidota; class Bacteroidia; order Bacteroidales; family Marinilabiliaceae; genus W3P20-009. Next base: position 76,587 of record JAKSLE010000006.1, read on the forward strand.
ATGGCTCCTTCTACTATAGCCTTGGTCATCGTCTTGATGTGGATTGGTGGCGCACCTCTCTCTACGGGCGGTGGCGTAAAGGTCACAACTTTCGCCTTGGCTGTGCTGACCTTGCGCAACGCTGTCTTGGGTCGCGATAATATCCAGATATTCGGCCGCCGAATATCAAGGACTAGCATCCAACGCGCTATGGCTACTATAGCTTTGTCTGTCATAGGTATATTGCTGAGTTATGTGCTCGTGCTGACATTTAGCCCCGACATCGCTCCTAATAAGGTCTTCTTCGAGGTGGTTTCTGGCCTCACTACTACAGGCCTCTCCCTCGGAGCTACCCCCGATCTGAATACTGCTTCTAAAATAGTTCTAATCCTGGATATGTTTATGGGTCGTATAGGCCTCTTGGCTTTTATGATGATTTTCATCATTCCAGTTGCAGAACCTAAAGTAAAATATCCTACCGAAGGTATAACCATATAATTTAACGGAGATTACGATTATGATGTACGTGATTATTGGACTGGGCACATTCGGTGTCTCTCTTGGAAAGACACTTAACGCAATGGGCAACGACGTCCTCGGAATAGACGCAAGCATGGAGAAGGTCGAAATGCATAAAACGGATTTCGATACCGTCTGCCTCAACTCTACCGACGAAACAGCTCTCAAAAGCCAACAGGTAAATGAGGCGGATGCCGTAATCGTAGCTATCGGCGAGGATTGGGCAGCTTCTGTCCAGACTACCGCCATTTTGCTCAATATGGGCGTGAAAAATATCATAGGACGATCTCTCTCCCCCCTCCACGATATGGTGCTGCGCCGTATGGGCGTAACTAATATAGTCAACCCCGAGGAGACTGCTGCACGCTCTATCGCCAACCACCTGATGCTCGAAAATGTAGTTAGTACTTATAGTATTACTGGCGAAGTGGTGGTCGACGAGGTCGTAATACCTAATTATTATGTGGGCCAGAAGGTTAGCCAGATCAACTTCAAGGAGGAGTACAACCTCAACCTCATAGCTATCAAACACGAGGTGGAGAGCTCTAGCATTGCTAGCAAAATGAAGGGCATCATCGGCGTAGAGGCTAGCAAACATTGGAAAGCTATTACCGATGGCCTCGATTCGTATATCTTTGGTAAGGGTGATCATATATATGTATGCGGCGAACAGACCGATATCGCTAAATACCTGAAATCAGTAAACGATTACTAACCAATATCTTACATCCAACAGCACTCATGGCTAAACAAGTTTGGAGACCCGGCAATCAACTATACCCACTTCCGGTAGTAATGGTCTCTTGCGCTTCTGCCGATGGTAAGGTACAGAATATCATCACCGTAGCTTGGGCCGGAACGATATGCTCCAACCCCGCAATGCTCTCAATCAGCATTCGCCCTTCCCGTTACTCATACAACCTTATCAAGGAGAGCGGCGAATTCGTAGTCAACCTCACTACTCAGGATCTGGCTTTCGCTACCGACTGGTGCGGCGTCAAATCGGGCCGCGATGTCAATAAGTTCAAGGCAATGAACCTTACACCCATACCTAGCACAGTCGTAAAAGCTCCTTCTATCAAGGAATCGCCTATATCTATCGAGTGTAAAGTGAAACAGATAATCCCTTTGGGTACCCACGATATGTTTATCGCCGAGGTGGTCGCCGTCCAGGCGGATGAACTCTACTTCGACGAAAAGGGGGCGTTCAATTTGCAGAAGGCTAACCCTATATGCTATTCTCATGGCAAATACTATACCTTGGGTAAGGAAATCGGTCGTTTCGGTTATTCTGTAAAGAAAAAATGAAAGGTATCATAATCATCTTGGCTATCCTGCTCTTGGGCGAGCTCATATCTTGGCTCACAGGAGGTTTCATCCCTGGCAATATTTTCGGAATGGTCATAATGTTCCTCGCCCTCCAAACTAAACTTATCAAGGAGGAGAGCGTCTCTAGCGCTTGTAACGCATTGACTAATAATATGACTCTCATGTTCCTCCCCGCTGGTATCGGTCTGATGGCTGCTTACGATATAATCGCCGAAAACTGGCTCTCTATTACCCTCAATATTACTGTCACTACCCTTATGGTGATGGCTGTCGTAGGTTGGATAGTGGATTCTAATAAAAAAAAGGAGGGTAAACAATGAATACGGATTTCGAATTGCTGAAAAGTGAGCCTTTTATCCTTTTCTTGACTATAGGGGCATATTATATAGGTACCCAAATACAAAAAAGAGTGCATAATCCTTTGGTCAACCCCTTGCTTATCGCCCTCTTGATAATTATTCCTACTCTTTTGGCTCTGGATATCGACTACCCAACCTACGAAAAGGGTAGCCACGCTATATCTTTGCTGCTCTCCCCTACCGTGGTGGCTCTTGGGTTCGCCTTGCATAAGCAGATCAAACACCTCAAGGGCAACGTCACTCGCGTCCTCTTGGCTATTACCGCAGGTAGTATCGTGGGGGTCCTTAGCGTAGTGGCTGTATGCATGATCTTGGGAACGCCCGAAATTCTTATGGTTTCCATGGAGCCTAAGTCGGTAACTATGCCTATAGCTCTGGGTATAACCGAACGTACAGGAGGTCTGGCGCCTCTGACAGCTATTACTGTCTTTGTCTGTGGTATATTCGGTAATATCGTGGGCCCTTGGTTCATGAAACTTATAGGTATCAAATCGCCAATAGCCCAAGGCCTCGCTCTTGGCGCAGCTTCTCACGGCGTGGGTACTGCTCGCGCTATGCAACTGGGCCAACTCCAGGGCGCTGTGGCTGGTATGGCTATAGGCCTCATGGGTATATGGACGGCTGTCGTCGTACCTATAGTCCAGGCTGTACTGAAATAATACGTATTTATACCTATTTTAATGCACCGTTTCCCGGATAATAGCAGAAATAAGTACTTTTGTTTGATAATAACTAGGTTAGTATAATATGAGTAATTTGTCTCAACCTGAAGAATATAGTAGGTTAGTCGTAGAGGAAGACCGTTACATTCCTCAAAATGGTGATATATATGACTCTTCTAATCCTCATGCTCACGTAATGGGCGTTAATGTTACCCAAGATCTGCCTGAGTTCGATGCCGATTATCCATATATCGACCATTCTTTTAAACAGAAATTCTGGACATTCCTTTATTATGCCCGCGCCCGATACCTTATCCGCTGGCTCCACTATTTCGTATACGGATTCCGTGGCCATGGCTACGAAAATTATAAGAAGAACAAAAAACTCTTCGAAAATGGTGGCATGACTATTTGCAACCACGTCTACCGATGGGACGTAGCAAGCGTACTCGACTCTATAGGGTGGCGCCGTATATGGTTCCCTATCTGGCGCGACCAGTTGGCTGGCCCCGATGCTCGCCACATGCGAGCTATGGGCGGTATACCTATCCCAGATAGCGTCTCTGCCCTCCGTAAATTCTACGCAGCTCTCGACGAGGTGCACGAACGTAAAGATTGGCTCCACTTCTTCGCCGAGGAGTCTCGATGGGATTTCTATACCCCTATCCGCCCATTCAAAAAGGGCGCCTTCGTTTTCGCCGTCAGATACAACCTCCCTATCCTCCCTATGGCTGTCTCTTACCGCGAACGTAAGGGATTCCTCAAACTTTTCGGCTCAACGCCTTGCGTTACCTTGAATATTGGCGAGCCTATCGTTATCAATAACGATATAAAGGACAAAAACCAACGTATCGACGACCTCCGCCGCCGTACCCACGAGGCTATGGTCAAGTTGGCAGGTATCAAGGAGAACCCTTGGACCTATAACGAAACTGAACCATGATAGAAATTAAAAGACTGGTATTCAACCCTAATCACGAAAACACTTATATCGTCTCCGACGAAACAGGCGAATGTGTTATCATCGATTGCGGTTGCTTCAACGCCAGCGAACAGTATATGCTGGCGTCTTATATTGAGATGCGCAACTTGCGCCCTAAACGCCTCATCGCCACTCATTGCCACCTCGACCATGTTTGTGGCAATGGCTTTATCGTTCGCCGATACGGCTTGAAACCCGAAGCCCACGTCGACGACGCATACCTCATGGGTATCGCCCACTACCAGGCTCTCGCCCTGGGCATCGATGAGGAGGGTATGGAAATGCCCGATATCGACTGCCATCTCAAACATGGCGATAGAATACATTTCGGTAATACCGAACTCATCGTATTGCATACCCCAGGTCACTCCGCAGGTAGTATGTCCCTCTATTGCCCTAAAGAGAATAAAATTTTTACAGGCGATACCTTGATGCGCCTCTCTATGGGTACTTACCGACTCCCTGGGGGCGACCAGGAGCAGATGGTCCACTCTATCTTGGAGTGCCTGTTCGACCTCCCTTACGATGTGACAGTATTCCCAGGCCACGGCGAGGTGACAACAATAGGTTACGAACGCGCCAATAACCAGGAGGTCCATAAACCTATCGAAAAAACTCCAACCCACCGCCGTAGGTTCGGATTCAAAAAATAACGTAATAACTAAAAGAATAAATACCTTTGTAGGTAATTTCAAATACAACGAAAAAATGAAAATCGCAATCATAGGTTACGGCAAAATGGGCCGTACAATCGAACAAATCGCACTCCAACGTGGCCACGAAGTAGTGGCTAAAATCGATGTAAATATCGAAAACACCGATACCTTCGATAGCGAAAACTTCGCTAAGGCTGATGTGGCTATCGAATTTACTACCCCTAAAACAGCTTACGACAACTTCATGCAGTGCTTTAAGCATAATATGCCTGTCGTAGCTGGTACTACCGGTTGGCTCGACAAAATGAACGATGTCAAGAAGTATTGCGAGGGTCCTAACCCTCAGACTTTCTTCTACTCGTCCAACTATAGCTTGGGCGTAAACATCTTCGCCGAAATCAACCGACAACTGGCTCGCCTCATGAACCGTTTCGATGATTACGATGTAAACATGACCGAAACCCACCATGTCCATAAACTCGACGCACCTTCTGGTACAGCTATCTCTTTGGCTGAGGGTATAATAAGCAACCTCAACAGAAAAAATAGCTGGGTCCTCTCACCTGAACAGCGCCCAGGTGCTATCCAAATAGCTTCTATCCGCCAGTACGAGGTACCTGGTATCCACACTATCCACTACGAGTCGGAGGACGATCTCATCGAAATTACTCACTCGGCTAAGTCTCGCCGCGGCCTCGCTCTCGGCGCCGTATTGGCAGCTGAATATACAGTGGAACATAAGGGTGGATTCCTCGAAATGAAGGACCTATTGGGTTTCTAATAAAAATAATAATACGCAGTTCCCTATGAGTTCTATATACGCTCTATATAGACACTATATAGGCAGACACTAATCAGACATGAGCAAGAATACAAAATTTAATATCGATTTTTCTAAGGTATCCTGGTTGCAGTGGACCAAATTCGGAGTGTGCGCCGTTATATGGACTCTACTCATAATTTGGACGTCCAACTTATGGCTTCTCCTGGGTTATCCTTTCATCTTCGACTACTTTATTACCGAGTTTATCAAGTGGGGAGCGTGGAAACGTAAGGCCGATGGCTCTTCTCGCGGCGCTTGGGCCGAATGGCTCGATGCCCTCGTTTTCGCCGTCGTAGCTATCTACTTCCTCAACTTATTCTTGTTCCAAAACTACCAAATCCCTTCGTCTTCCCTCGAAAAGTCTCTTCTCGTGGGCGACCGCCTCTTCGTAAGTAAGGTGTCTTACGGCCCTCGTATGCCTTTTACCCCTCTTGCTTTCCCTATGACACAGAACACTTTACCTGTGCTCAACTGCAAGTCTTTCGTAGAATGGCCTAAGTGGGACTACCGCCGACTCTCAGGGTTGGGTAACGTCCAACTCTACGATATCGTAGTTTTCAACTTCCCAGCGGGCGATACTGTCTGTATAAAGCGCGACAATCCGGATTACTACTCTATATTGCTTGAAAATGGAGTTGATTATGTTAACCGAAATCCTGCCGTGGCTAAAGGGGTCGATTTCTCTAACTCGTGGAAAGTCAACCACTTCCTAATGGATTTGGGACGTAAACAGGTGCTCAACCCTTCTAATCCTTTGAGCGAAATCGCCGTACGACCAGTGGATGTGCGCGATTGCTACGTAAAACGTTGCGTCGGATTACCAGGAGATTCTATAGAGATTCGTCACAACGACCTCTATATCAATGGAATAAAACAAAAACAACCAGAGGGCGTCCAGTTTACTTATCAGGTTAAAACTAATGGCGTTTTGCTCAACGATAAGTTCTTCGAGACTTATGGCATAAGTAACGCCGATCGCTCTTCTGCCGGCCTAGGCCCTGTCTATACTTTGCCTCTTACCGATGAGAAGGCGGCTCAAATAGCACAACTGCCTATCATCGTTAGCATGCAGAAAATCGACGATTCTTATTCTTCTTTCGATAGATTTACTATTTTCCCTCATTCCGAGGATTATAAGTGGTCAAGGGACAACTTCGGTCCTCTGTGGATTCCTAAGAAGGGGGCTACAGTCTCTATCGACTCCGTAAATATCATGTTGTACCAACGTATCATCGAGGCTTACGAACATCATACCCTCGAAATGAAGAGCAATGGCGCAATATTCATCGACGGCAAAGAGTCTTCTACCTATACTTTCGAGATGGATTACTACTGGATGATGGGCGATAATAGACACATGTCTGCCGACTCACGCTACTGGGGTTTCGTCCCAGAGGACCACGTAGTGGGTAAACCTATCGTCGTATGGCTCTCTCTCGATCCTGATAAGGGTCTTTTCAGCGATATCCGCTGGGAAAGATTCTTCAAGATGGTGGAGTAATAACGTATGACCATATTACAGAAGAACATACTAAAGTCGGTGGGAATATCCCTGCCACTAATAGGTCTTGCCTTATGGGCAAAGGCCTATTTTCTTGTTCCTGTAATAGCTGTCGGCGTTTTCTTGTTCTTCCATCTGCGCGAAAAGAAACCTACCCAACGTATTATCAGTAAACTGCCCCTCAAACTTAAACGCTCTTTCTTAATCCTACAGGCAATATTGACTGGCATAGGTATAGGTGCCTACGTCTTGGCTTTCATCGTCGATGTAGATACTTTTACTTCTCCCGATGATAGTTATACTTCTATATGCCTTATCAATAAAATAAAGTACGGAGCAGTTATCGATAAAAACCATAGGACTTTCGCCCTTAACCGTATACGCCGAGGTAATAACGTAATAATCTCTATCGGCGATTCTATTAAGTCTTCTCTCCGCGTAGTTGCCGTCCCTAACGATACCGTCTCTATCGTAAATGGATGCGCCTTGGTCAATGGCTTTTCTAAATACGAGAGTAATAACGCAATGGCTCAGTTCAGAGTGTCCCGTACTACCCCACTGTATATCGTACACCAACTCCAACATTATACCAACGAGCTGGTCGACTCGGCTTTCCGTACTACCGCTAAGACCGACCCCATCTGTTCCCTCCCCGTTAAAGCGGTCTACGAAAAATGGAGCAGTTATACATACTCTGTCTTGCGTAGCAATAGCAAGGACTCAAGGGTCTTCCCTCACTCGCTGACTAATAACAATGGCTTGCAGATGCACCCTATATATCTGCCTCGCAAGGGTGAGACTATATCTTTTACAAGCGAAAACCGCGATTACTTGGTCAGCTTGATCGAGGCCTACGAAAATGAATCGGTAACTGTACGCCAAACTACAGTGTACATAAATAATGTACCTGTCAAGGAGTACACTTTCTTATACAATTACTATTTCGTCTTGAACGATAATAGGTCTGTCTTGGCTGATAGCCGCCTGTGGGGACCTATCCCAGAGTACGAAATCATCGGTAGTTCATTGACTATTTCAATATAATTGAAATGAAAAAGAAGATAAACGAATATTTACTCATACCTTATAGGTTCGCTGTATTGCTTTTGCTGTACGCTATCCAGCGTCTCTCTTTCTATTGGTTCAATACCGACCTCTTCTCTAATACCCAACTCTCAGATTGGCCATTGATGATGGCTGGTGGTTTGAAGTTCGATATCTGCGCCCTCATATACCTCAATGGCTTATGGATGGTTATATATATCTTCTCCCTCTGGGCAAAGGTGAAGCCTGTCATGCGCCGCATCTCTGATGCTGTGTTCTATACCTTCAATATTCTGGGGCTCTTGACCAATTGCATCGATTTCATCTACTACCGATTTATCCTAAAGCGTACTACTTATAATGTACTGGATATATTGGCTGGCGAGGATAACTTGGGCAAACTTGGTCTGCGCTTCCTGCTCGACTATTGGTATGTATTGCTCTATTTCATAGTACTTATCTTCGTATTCGTATATCTTATCAGGTTGGTCCGCCCATCTCTTACCCCTATCAGGAATAGGATTCTCTACATTTTTTGCGCCCTCTGCGTACTGGCTCTGGTGGCGCTCCTTTCTGTAGGTGGTATTCGCGGCGATTTCAAGCATAGTACCCGACCTATTACTATAAGTAACGCCGCTGCTTATACTGCATCTCCCGAGGAGTCGGCTATCGTACTCAATACCCCTTTCTCGTTCATCAGAACCATCGGTAAGAAGGGCTTCGAACATTACGATTATTTCTCAGAGGATGAAATCGAGAGCATATACTCTCCTGTTCACCTCTGCTCCACAGATTCTGTATCTACGCCTACCCTCAAAAATGTCGTAATCTTTATCCTCGAGAGCTTTAGCCGCGAGTTCGTAGGCTACTTGAACCAGAATCGTATTCCTGATTATAAGGGCTACACCCCTTTCCTCGATTCCCTGGCTTCCGTCGGAGTGGCTTACCATAACGCCTACTCTAATGGCCGTAAGTCTATCGATGCCATGCCTGCTGTATTGGCGTCTATCCCTTCTCTGACTATGCCTTACGTAGTTAGCCAATATTCTAATAATAAGGTCAATAGTATCGCATCTATCCTCAACGAGAATGGTTACCAGACAGCCTTCTTCCACGGAGCTCCTAATGGTAGTATGGGTTTTGATAGCTTCGCCAAAATAGCTTCTTTCAACGCCTACTATGGTAAGAATGAGTATAATAACGATGCCGACTTCGATGGTTGGTGGGGAATATGGGACCATAAGTTCTTCCCTTACTATGCCGACCAGATAAGTCTCATGCAGGAGCCTTTCTGTACAGCATTGTTCTCTTTGTCGTCTCACCACCCCTTCCAGGTGCCTGCCGAGTTCGAAGGGGTCTTTCCTCAGGGTCCTCTGCCTGTTGAACAGTGTATCGGTTACTCCGATAACGCCTTGCGAATATTCTTCGAGAAGGCTAAAAAACAACCTTGGTACAATAATACTCTCTTCGTCATTACTGCCGACCATAGCAGTATACCCGACCACCAGGAGTATAAAAATAATGCCGAGGCTTTCGCAGTACCTATCATATTCTTTGCCCCAGGCGACGAAAATATTTCTCATATGGACGACTATACCATAGCACAACAGGCTGATATCATGCCTACAGTCTTGTCTTATGTGGGTATAAATACACCATACTTGTCGTTTGGCGTCGACCTCAATTCTACTCCAGCCGAAAAAAGATTCGCTATCAACTACAAGGATGGCGTCTACCAATATTACCAAAACGATACCTTGGCATACTACGATGGTAAAATCATTACCGGCCTCTTCGACTTGAAGAACGACCCAATGCTTAATAACAACGTGCTAAATTCATCTCCAGAAACAAAGGAGAATATGACCCGCCGAGTAAGAGCTTACCTCCAACAGTATAATAACCGTATGATAGAGGACCGACTAACAGTAAAAAATGATTAAATTTGCAAAAATACTAGTACGAGATAGTTCTTCTATGAAACGGTTCACATACATACTGACTTCTTTATTGGTAGTTTTGTCACTATCAACAAGGTTCTCTTTCGCTCAAACCGAGACTTCTGCCGACACAGAAACTTCTGTAAGGTCCGAACGACCAAAAATAGGACTGGTTCTCTCTGGTGGCGGAGCTAAGGGCCTCGCTCATGTGGGCGTGCTGAAGGCTATCGATAAGGCGGGCCTTTCTGTCGACTACGTGACGGGTACTAGTATGGGCGCTATCATCGCCGCTATGTACGCTACTGGTTACTCTGGCGACGAAATCGGTGTAATCGCTCAGTCTATGGACTGGTCTGGAGCTATCCTCGGCGGTATAAATTACCAGAATATCAGTATCGAGAATAAGGACGATTTCGAGAGCTTCGCTTTCGATGTCCCTGTCGAGAATTATATTCATCCTCAGCCTTTTTCTACTGGCGTGCTGGAACCTATCGAGGTCGCACTGAAATTTTCCGAGGTTTTCTTCCCTGTATACAAAATAAAGGATTTCTCTAAACTGCAAATCCCTTTTAAGTGTATCGCTACCGACCTTAGAAATGGTGAGGCTGTAATACTCGATAAGGGCGACCTCCCTTTCGCCGTACGTAGTAGTATGGCTATTCCTGGCGCTTTCTCAGCTACCTCTTATAAGGGTACTAAATTGGTGGATGGCGGCATCGTGCGCAACTTCCCTGTAAAGGATGTACGCGAAATGGGCGCCGAATTCGTAATCGGCGTCAACCTCTTCCATGGCCTTACCGATCCGTCCGACCTCACCAACCCTATGGATGTGATGATGCAGGCTACCAACTTCCGCGATGCCAACGACCTCGTGGACGAAAAGTGTATCTGCGATATGATTATCGAGCCTGATGTGTCAAAATACAACGCAGCTAGCTTCGGTTCCGCCGACGTCATATCTGCTATCGGCGATACTATCGGCGAGGATTTCTACCCTCTCTTCAAACAGCTGGCCGACTCCCTCTATAATACATACGGCGTCCCTTACTCTAAGAAAAACCGTATGAAGCCTTATAGCAAAACTGTCTATATCGAGGATTTCGAAATAGAGGGCCTGAAATATACCGACAAAAGCCTCTTCCTCCACAACGCCCAGATGCGCCCCTTCACCCAGTATACCCCCGTGGAGATAAATGAGTGCTTCCGCCATGCTTACTCAACCGACTACTATAGTAATCTGCGATACGAGCTGATTCCTACCGATTCAGTGAGCAACCACGTGCGCCTCCGATGCCTCGTAACCGAAAACCCTATGCAGAAATTGCGCATCGGCTTGAACTACAACACCTTCACTGGCGCAGGTCTTATCTTGGGCTACCAGATGAAAAACCTCTTGGGGTTGCATTCTACAACTAATATCAAAATAGCTATCAGCGAGACTTTCCGCCTGAGAGTAAACAACCGACTCAATTTCGGTCATAGATTCAACAACTTCTTCGACCAAGAGTACGCTTTCTCCAACTTCGAAATCCCTATCTATGGCAACCGTACCAAGAGTAAAGTATATAGGTATATCCACAACGATGTCCACCTTACTTTGGGTCGCGTCTTGACTCCTAATTCTTTAATCAACGTTACCGCAGGCTTCGAAGTCTTCCGACTAAAACCCGAAGTCTCTAGTATCGAGGATGGTCGCGTCAGCAATGCCTACATCAAACTGGGTCGATACCGCAATACTCTCGACAGAAAATTCTACCCCAACAAGGGCGTGAAATTCGATACCGAGATATACGCCGCCCTATTCCCTCACTATAAGCATATCAATGGTAAACTCGATGATACTTTCAGCTTGTTTAGCAATATCGAACAGGATCACATATTCCGCGCCTCTTTCAAGGGCTTGATGTGCCAGGCTATAAACAACAAAGCTTCTCTCATCGAGGCAGTTAGCCTCAATGCTTCTTGGGGCGATAAAATATTCGTCCACAAGACTTTCCTCGGTGGCGTACAGGAAATAATGCCTTGCCATACTACCTTCTACGGCCTTACCGCCGCTCAGAAGAATGTCTCTACCCTCGGTATGGCCCGAATCGGATTGCAATACCGCCTCTTCGGCGAAATCGTAGTCCAGGCTCACTGGAATAGCGCCCTTATCCTTAGCTCTATCGATAAATATTTCGGCGAGGATAAAAAGCCTTTCCGTATTACCAACGACGATATCATCCACGGCGCAGGTATTACCGCAGCTTACATCGCTTTCTCTCGTCTGCCTTTCGACTTGACGTTGATGTATTCTCCTGATTATAAGTTCAATATTAACGTAAACGTAGGCTTCCTCTTCTAATGGCTACAGACGAATTCCAGACTATCGACGGCATAGCAGAGGGTATCTACAAGGAGAAAGGTAGCAAATTTCTGGCCTTCGCCCACCCTGTTACTAATCTCGACGAGATAAAGGAGATTGTCGCTCAGTACCAAAAGGAGTACTTCGATGCCCGCCATAGATGCTACGCATGGAAACTGGGATTGGATGAGAATAATTTTAGAGCCAACGACGACGGCGAACCTTCTGGTACCGCCGGAAAACCTATCTACGGCCAGATTCTTAGCAACGAACTGACTAATATCCTCGTCGTAGTAGTACGTTACTTCGGTGGAGTCAAATTGGGAACTAGCGGTTTGATAAATGCCTATAAGACCGCTACCGCCGATGCCATAGCCAACGCCAACATAATAGTCAAAACAGTAGATATTACCATAGAGGCTCGCTTCGCTTACGAGTCCATGAACGACGTAATGCGCGTCATCAAGGAGGAAAACCCTAAGGTTATCAACCAGGATTTCAACCTAATGTGCTCTATTACCATGATCCAAAGAGAAAACCTCTCCGAAAGATTGATCGAACGCCTCTCTTCTGTATCAGAGGTAAATATACTATAATCCTCACCCCTTCTCCCTTCCCATTAAATAAAAAAACTGCGAGCAAACACTATGCTCCCTTATATCAGCATATACCCACAAAACCACCTCCCACTAACCTCTAACCCCTAACCCCTAACCTCCTCCTCCCCCCAACCCCTTAACGTAATACTCAATATCAAAAAGCGTATAAGCATTATCAGTTTTGACTAATTAACAAAAAAAATGTTTGCTTTTAATGGATTACTTTTATCTTTGCGAGCAAATTATCAGAGAAAGAACCAAGCCTTAATATGAAAAAGAACATCTTTACAAGTGCATTTTTTTCTTTTGTATTAGTTGTTGCGTTTCTGGCTATCTTCAAGCCTTTTAGAATTGGCGAATTGTCAACAAGCGCTATGTGGGCTTATGTCCTCTCGGCTGGTACTATCTCAATGATTGCTGTCATCCTGGCTATCCTTGCCACCTGGAAGTGGCTTAAACTCTCTTCCGAAAAATTCGGATACTGGGGCAGATTCGCCATAGGAATGATGGTTATACCCCAAATTATCGTGGGTATGTCCGTCCTGCAATCCATCGCTTTCGGATCTACTACCTACGAATTGCTCGAAAACATGGGTAGACTCGCAATCGAAATCATCATCATTACCATCGTCGTATTTATCTTCGATTACTACTTATATAGAAGTAGTAGAGTCAATAAACGCAAAGTGTACCTCAGAAAAAAAAGCTTGGAACTCAGCACAACCAACGCCTCTGGCGGACGACATAATGAGGTTAAACTTACCGACCGATTGAGCGTCGACCTCCATAGCATCCTCTACGCATTCTACGATGGTTACTACCTTAGAGTACATTATATAGATGACGAAAACAACCAAAGGTCAAAAGAAATACATGTAACTATAGAAACTTTTTTACATGTACATCAACCTAAAAACCCTGAGCTGACTCAGTGTCATCCCAATTATTTAGTCAATACCAGTAAAATAATGGAAATTAAGATGAACTGGTTTGGCAGATATACTCTCTCTTTAAAAAATACTACAAAACCTATACCCGTCGGTAAAGAGTTTACAAAGAATGTGGCAATCGACTAATCACAAAATGTTATAATTTCTTAAGAATTACGTCGCCACATTGTTTCTAATGATTTATAATATATATTTGCAACGTGCTTTTGTAAATAGACACGTCAATAGTATAGACCCATAATGACATTTGACGATATAAAAATACCTAAGTTCTTAAGGTCCGCCTTAAGCACAATGGACATTACCGAACCTACTAGCATCCAAGAGAAGTCTTTCTCTACTGCAATGTCGGGTCGAGATGTCGTCGGTATCGCTCAGACCGGTACAGGTAAAACCCTCGCCTATCTGCTGCCTGTATTGTCAATGTGGAAGTTTACGAAAGCCCCCGACCCTCAGATCGTTATCTTACTGCCAACACGCGAATTGGTCACACAAGTATACGATACTGTACAGAAACTTACTGCAGATGCCAACATACATACCGTCCAGTTTTTCGGCGGCGTAGGTATGCAGCCTCAGGCTCAGGCAATTGCCGATGGCGCTGATATAGTCGTTTCTACTCCAGGCCGATTGCTAGACATGATCCTCAATGGATATATGTCCGCAAAAGGCGTCAAAAAACTGGTAATCGATGAGTTCGACGAAATGCTCCAACAGGGCTTCAATAGCCAATTGGGACGTATCTTCGACCTCCTGCCAGCTAAAAGACAGAACCTCCTGTTCTCTGCCACTATGTCCGATGCCATATCGAAATTGGTCGATACCTATTTCAATGGCCCAGTATTGATAGAGGCAGCCCCACCAGCAACCCCATTGGAGCAAATCAGTCAGGCTTTGTACGAAGTGCCTAACTTCCATACAAAGATCAACTTGCTCAACTATCTGCTGGCCGACAAAGAGGCTCTCCCTCGCGTGCTGGTATTCGTAAGTACTTTGCAGATTGCCGATAAAGTCTTCGAGTTGTTGGACGAATCCCTTCTGGAGGATGCCGACTATATTCACTCAAGAAGAACACAGAGTCAGCGTTTCAGAGCCTTGAGAGGCTTCGCTAACAAAGACTTCAGAATATTGATAGCTACCGACTTGGTAGCCCGCGGTATAGATATTGCCGGCGTTAGCCATGTCATCAACTTCGACTTGCCTACCGACCCTCAGCAGTATATCCACCGAATCGGACGAACAGGTCGAGCAGGCCAACAGGGCCACTCTATTACTTTCTCAGCCCCTCTCGAGGAGGAGAAACTGTTAGAAATAGAGTCCCTGATCGGTAGTAACATACCAAGAGCAGAACTGCCCGAAGAGGTGGAAGTGTCTAACATAGTGACATCCCTCGATGTCCCCGTGTACAAGATGAAAAACCAACTTGTAGAAACAGACGCTACACCAGGTAAGGCTTTCCACGAAAGAATAGAGAAAAACCAGAAAGTCAACGTCAGAGTTTCTCATAAGCAGAAAATGATGGAGAAATACGGTAAACCTATTACTAAAGGTGGTCAGAAAAAGAAAAAAAGAAAATAAGTAAAACAAAATAATTAACCTAATACATATTCGTATGAACGAATTAGATAGACTAAAGCAGGTAGTTTCATACCTTATTGAGTCGCGTCAGGCACGCACAAAGAAAGATCTTGCACACATCCTCGGTTACAAGGAGGTGTATATGTCGCAGCTAATCAACGGCAAGACTAAAATTACACAAAAGTTCTTGTCTCGTTTGACAGCGTACTTCTCGAACATCAACTCACAGTGGATCATGACAGGCCAAGGTGAGATGCTCCGCAACCCACTCCAGGGCACAATCAACACTCACACAACTGGTCAGGGCAACGATTCTTTCGTTCTCGTAGCTGGTTCTGTAGTAGCTGCTATGGAGCAGGTTCTTAAGTCAATCAAACTTCAGAATGAGATCACAAGCAAGCTCCTCGATAAGCTCAACAAGTAATTGCTGACTTTCAAGTAGATTGCTCAACATCTAAGAGGTGTTTCCTATCAGGGAACGCCTCTTTTTTATTGCTCATTAGGCTAATATACATTACATTTGCAATAATTTATAATGTATATGAAACAGGTATACCTCCTCATATTCGCTATCGTAGCTTTTGTTATCGGTGAGTTCATCAGCATCTACTCCCCTCAAAGGCTCGACGCCAATATGATACCTGAACTGCAGGAGGCTATAATCTCTCAGGAGGCAAGCATGAGCGAAATGCTCGATAAAATCAATGCCGCCATTACCGTCCAGTCTAGAGATACCACTCAGAAAACCATAACTGAGATGACCCCAACTGAATACGAGGTCTATTACTTCCAGGATAGAAGACTGACAGCTTGGAGCGGTGCCGAATTGTATCGTCCATCTATACAGTTTCTCATAGAACAACCTAGGGTTTTCACAACAGAGAATGGCGAATATCTCAAGGTTTATCGCAAATGCCCAGGCATGGGCAACTACCTCTTCGCCCTACTTAAACTTAAAAGCCACTACCCATACAACAACGATTACCTCCATAGCGAGTGGAACCATATTTTCGACGTCCATAAAGATGTAAAAATTGTACTGAACGCCAAAAATAATCACGACCTCCCTCAAATCCACGACGCTAACGGAGTCTACCTCTTTAGCTTGGATACTAGCGAGAGCGAAAATATAGAGGCTATAAGCTACCTCACCTACGCCAAAACTATTACCGTGATTATATGGGCATTGATAATGCTCTACCTCATATATTGGACAGCCAACTGGATATTCAAAATCAAAAACGGCACATACGCTATCATAGCTACTGTCGTCATGTGTATCCTGGGATATATATGGGCACTCCATATCCACATGGCTAAATATATGATGGAGGTAAGTATATTCTCTCCACAGGTATTTGCTTACGATTGGTGGATTCCTTCTCTCGGATATATGCTCATCGCCACTGGTTTGTGGTTCATGGCTGTAATCTTGAGCATCCGATTTATCTATATAAGCCATATCCAGGCTAGAGTGCCTAAACTCCACGACCCTCGATGGCTATACGGCGTGCTGTTGGTAGCAGTATTCGGCGTCTTCATGTTTGTCAACATTTGCCTCAACATGCTGATCTACCACTCTTCGGATCTGCTTCTTTATATCGATGATATCGATATATCTTTTACCTCTATCGTCAAAATAACGATTATTACCTTACTTTGGCTAAGCTATATATTATACCTCGATGGCCTATATTACGCTTTGGCTAATAAGCTATCTATCAGAGATTTCGTCCTGATAATAGGCGCATTCTCCCTGCTTGTCACTATTCCTATGGATATCTTTATGGACGATTTCGGCCATTTGATAACCGTGGGCTTCTTGTCAACTAATATCATCTTCTTCAAATTCAAGAGAGAACGCGAAATAGGTATCAAATTCAGTAGCTACGTATGGCTGATGTTCGCCTCCGCTTTGATATTGACCATCCGAATACTCTTGCTCAATGAAATTAAGGAGCTCAACAATAGAAAACTTTTGATGAGCAACCTTACTTTTGAACTCATGCGCGATGACGACCCTGTGGCTGAATATCTCTTAAATGACATAAGCGACTCATTGTCAGTAGACAATACCCTCGTCCAAATCATGACTAGGAGCAAGAATGGCCCTTCCGAAACAGAGGCTTACGCTTACCTTAGAGAGCGCTACTTCGATGAGTATTTCTCAAGGTACGACTTGCAGGTCATCCCTTGTATGGGCCCTCAAAGTACTATCCAACTGACTTCTAATAGTCACGACTATAATTGTTACGACTATTTCCAGGAGATGATCGATACGTACGGTGTAAGAATCAACAAGAAGAGCATCTTCTACTGCTTGAACGACAATGACGGTAGAGCAAGCTATTTCGGCATCATAAAGATTATCAACCCTTGGAACCAAGAGGAGGAACGTCTATTCGTAGAACTTAATGCTATGCCTAATACTCTCGAGGTCGGTTATCCTGAGTTGCTGATCAATAGCCGAGATAAAATGGATGGCAAACGTCTCAAAGGCTATTCTTATGCCAAATATTATGAGGGTAATTTGTACAACCATTATGGTACATTCGAATATCCTCATACCTTCGTACGCCCTCCATCTTTGGCAAAGGATGTGCATTTCTATTCCTTCGATTTTAATGGACAGAATCACTGGGTACAGCAGACTCAGGAGAATCAGTATGTCGCCCTCTCCTACCCCCAGCTGACAATTAGCAACATGTTTGCCGATTACTCTTTCTTGTTCTTGTGCCTACTTATGGGGTGTACAATAATATTGTACGCTCTGAGACAGGAAGTTAAGATAATCTACGTCAACATGTCTATGCACGAGAGAATGCAGAGCACTCTCATCATCATGTCTCTAGTGACTTTCGTATTGTTCTGTATTATCACTGGTTGGCAATCTATCGAAAGAAACGAAAAAAGAAGCCGCGAACACATGTCTATAGCCCTCAAGGGTATGAGAAGCGTATTGTCATCAGAACTGGAGGAGCGCGACTATACCTTCCATAACGAGGATACAAGATTAAAGATTGACAACATGATGCAACGATTGGCTACCCTCTTCTCCCTGGATGCCCATTTCTACGATCCAGGTGGACGCCTATTGGGTACCTCTCGTAGCGAACTCTTTATGAGTAAAATGAAATCTAATCTCATTGACGGCAAAGCTCTCGCCGCTCTCAGATACGACTTGTCTGAAGAGGTTTTCCAACAGGAGAATATCGGTGAAATGTTCTATTACTCTATTTACGCTCCTATCATATCTTCCAACGGAACAACACTTGGCTATGTAAATATTCCATATTTCGAGGATGTCAAAGGAAGAAAGAGAGAGATAATCTCTACTTTGCTCCCTATGACCAACCTCTATATGCTTATCATCCTTATATGTATCTTGGTTTCTTATTTCCTCGCATCAACAATCAGTAAACCCCTGAAAAAAATCAGTAGTAGCTTGCGTCTCGTGGGTTTGGAAAAGAGAAACGAAAAACTGGAATACCCTAATAGCGACGAAATAGGCCAACTCGTTGACGAGTACAACCGAATGATTGACGAACTGGAAAAGAGCGCCCAGAAATTGGCAGCTACCGAACGTGAGTCAACTTGGAGAAATATGGCACGCCAAATAGCCCACGAAATCAAGAACCCTCTCACCCCTATGAAGTTGAGCGTTCAATATCTGCTCAAATCTTGGGACGAGGGCCGAGCCGATTTCGATACCTTCATACATAGAGTGGGTAAAACGCTTGTGGAACAGATCGACCAGCTGTCATATATCGCAACCCAATTCTCTTCTCTGGCTAAAACTCCTAACGGAGAACCCGAAATAGTGAATGTCGTAGAGAAACTGGAAACTTGCGTATACTTGTTCCAACGCGAACCTGATGTAGATATTACTCTCGAAAAAATTGTCGAAAACGCTAATACGTTCATCAACCCCGAACAACTCATGAGCGTTTTCAATAATATCGTAAAAAATGCCCAACAGGCTAAAAAGCCAGATGACGAAGTCATAAAAATTGAGGCTAAAGTGGAAATCGTCGATGAAAATGTGCTTGTCAAAATAAAAGATTACGGTAAAGGTATACCGGAAGATGTACAAGATAACATTTTTAAACCTAACTTTACAACCAAATCCACCGGTATGGGATTGGGATTGGCTATCGTCAACAATATCATACTCAATGCCCAGGGCTCAATAAGCTTCGAGAGCAAAGTGGGTGAAGGTACAACTTTCAGCATTAGATTGCCGAAACGCGATAATTAGACTATAACATTATACTTATAGATATGAAATTACTATTTTTAGGACTAGGCATGCAGGAGATACTCGTTATCGCTATACTAGTATTGTTACTCTTTGGCGGCAAGAAAATTCCAGAACTAATGAAGGGCCTCGGTAAAGGTGTCAAAAACTTCAAGGACGGAATGAATGGATTAGACGACGAAAAAGAGAACAAAATCGAGAAATAGTCGTAAAATAACTTAAATGTTGAGATTGAGAAATATAAAAACTCGCGTCACTGGTGCTAGCAAATGGATGCTAGCATTCGCGTTGTTGCTGTCTTTTCTCGTATCTCAAAATGGTATAGAGTTCAAAAAACACATGTGCTTTACCAGCGGGCATGAGCACATGGATATGAACCTATTCGCCGGTTTCGAATCTTGGAACATTTGTCTTAACGAAGAAGATAAATGCTGCGAAGAACACGATCACTCCGATATGTGTGACCAGGCAGAGTGCTCTGCTCATCACAACCACCATAAAGGAGGATTCCTCTGTTCCGATGATATCCAAGTCATCATATCGGGAATAGTTACCATCAAAGAAAAACGTAACATCTATGTAGAACAGCCACAGGTAGTGGTTTTATTTGCGAGGGCAAGTAACTACAATCTTAATATTGTTGAAAGCAATTGTGAAGCATTACGCCATAATGCTAGCTGTTATCTTTTTGCCCCCACTCTGAAGGATCGTTGTATCCAACTATGTACTATGAACTGTTAGCAGATACCCTCTTTATTTATGCCTTCGGGCAGTGAAGTTTAGGTATTTAATAACAGTACATATTTAATGAAGAATTTTATAACGACTATGCTGACACTACTTCTCGCTGTGTCAGCTTTCGCTCAGTATCGTGGTAAAGTTTACGGTACTGATGCAGAGGACCAAATGAAGACGGAGGCTTTGTTCTCCGCCTTCGTAATTTGGGACGGAACATCTCACGGTACCATAACTGATATGGATGGTTCCTTCGAAATTGATGCCGATAAACATTCCCAAAAACTTACTTTCCAGTACGTAGGTTACATATCACAGACTATCGACATAAACGAAATTGCCGATAAGAACAATATTGTGATAAAACTTGTGCCCGAACAGTTGGACGAAGTTACCGTAACCCAAAGAAAACTGAGCTCATCTATCAACCGACGTTCTGCAATGCTGACTCAGGACCTTGGTAAGGATGAATTGTGTAAAGCCCCTTGCTGCAACCTCGGCGAGAGCTTCGAAACTAACGCTTCCGTCGATGTCAACTACGCCGACGCTACAACTGGCGCAAGAACAATCCAACTTCTCGGATTGTCTGGCCGTTACGTTCAAATGCTTAGCGAAAACATCCCAAACCTCCGCGGCATAGCAGCTCCTTTCGGTCTTAGCTATGTTCCAGGTACTTGGATGGACGGAATATCTATTTCCAAAGGCGTCGGTACTGTAGTCAATGGCTACGAGGCTATTACGGGCCAAATCAATTACGAGTACAAAAAGCCTATCTCAGAGGAGATTTGCTCCGCTAGCTTGTTCGGCACCACTTCTGGACGCGGCGAGGTAAACGCTTCTGTGGCAACTCGTCTTCGAGAGGGCATCTCTACTGCTTTCATCATCAGCGCTACAAAAGATTTTGATAGCATGGATGAAAATAAGGATAATTTCCGCGACGAACCTCAGACGAAACAGTTGAGCTTGTTGAACCGCTGGAATTTCCACCGCAACAACTATACAGGACAAATCATTGTCAAGACAATGAACGAAACTCGTATGGGTGGCCAGATGGATTTCAATAGCAAAACACCTGTAGCTGATATGTATGGTGTTTACATCAAGACCGACCGCGTCGAGAGTTGGCTGAAAAATGGCATCTCTTTCGAAGATGATGCAAATCTTGGTATCCAAACTGCCTATATCTACCATCACCAGAATTCTTTCTTCGGAAATCGTCTCTATAAGGGTACTCAGCATTCGTACTACTTCAATGCCCTCTTCCGTAAAGCATGGGAGGAGGATACTCATACTTTCGATGCGGGTATCTCTTCTCAGGGAGATATGTATAATGAGAATGTCCGATTTAATGAGTCTTCTAATATCCTCAATTATAGCTTGAACGATATTTCTTTCGGCGCATACGCTCAATATACTTTGAGCCTCGAGGATATGCTCTCTGTAATCGCAGGTGTTCGCGCCGATTACGATACAGAATTTAAATCTTTCGTTACCCCTCGCCTCAATGTTCGCTACGCTCCTCACGAGTTTACAGTCTTGCGCGCCGGAATCGGCAAGGGCTATCGCACAGCAGCTCTCTTGGGCGAAAACAACTATATGCTCTCTTCTGCTCGCGAATGGCTATACAACGACAAAGATGTATACTCTCAGGAGAGCGCCTGGAATATGGGTGGTAGTATCCAACAAACAGTGGGCAATACCGGCCTCTCTATCAACGCAGAGTATTATCATACCAAATTTATAAACCAATTGGTTCTTGATACCGACCGCTCTGTACGCCAGATATTTGCAGCAAATACTGATAACGAATCTTACGCCAACACTGTCCAAATTGAAGCTTCTTACCGCTTCAAGGGTCTCGATATTACCGCAGCATGGAGATGGAACGAGGCTAAGCAGACTCTCAATAACGAGCTCTGCCAACGCCCATTGGTAAGCCGATATAAGGGATTGCTCGCCATTTCTTACCAGACTCCTCTTAAGACTTGGCAGTTCGACGCAAATATACAGCTCAATGGCGGTGGACGCATCCCTACTACAATTGACAACCCTATTGAGTATCAGAGAAATACATCGTTTGGCTCATACCAGATGTACAACGCTCAGATTACTAAGTGGTTCAGAAATTGGAGCATATATGCGGGGTGCGAAAATATAGGCAACTATATGCAGGAGGATGCTATCATCGCTGCTGATAAGCCTATGAGCAACTATTTTGATGGCACAATGATATGGGGACCTCTCATGAGTAGAAAGTTCTACTTGGGTGTCCGTTTTTCTCTAGAACAATAACTAACTTAACAGTATTAACTGATGAAGAAGACAATATTTATAATGACCTTAGCCCTCGTAGGGTTGTATGGCAATGTCGCAAAGTCTGAAAACACATATTCCAACGCAGTAGCAGTGGAAGAGGTCCAGAACGAACTTACTACCGTAGTATTCTCAGCTACAATCCATTGCGACAACTGCAAGAAAAAAATCGAGAAAAACTTGGCTTTCGAAAAGGGTGTCAAGGAGATAAAGGTCGATGTCAAATCAAAAACAGTGACCGTTACCTTCAAGAGCAGTAAGAATACTCCCGAAGCACTAAAGAAGGCACTTAAAAAATTAGGCTACGATAGCGATATCAAGATTGTAAAATAGTAGTATCTTTACCGCCAATTCATAATAAAAAATGAATTTTTCTATGAAGAACGGGATACTACTACTAACAAGCATGATTTGTATAGCCCTGGTGGGTTGTACCTCTAGCTCTACAAATTCACCAGAAACCTCACAGAATAAGGCTGTTACACCAGTGGATTCGCTTGCCACACAGGCTACTCGCAATATTCTTGATAGACTGGATAAGAGAGAGCGACTCCTTATAGGTCATCAAGACGACCTCTCTTATGGTCATAGCTGGAACGAGGAGCCTGGAAGAAGCGACGTCCTTGAGACTTCTGGCTTATATCCCGACGTGTGCGGATGGGAACTGGCAGGTATTGAACTAAGCGAAGATGCCAATATCGATGGCGTACTGTTCAGTAATATGCGCAAGCACATGCAGGAGATACACCAAATGGGGGGCATCAACACCATGACTTGGCACTCTTATAACATTATCACTGGTAATGATTGCTGGGATGTCTCTCTTACAGGTATCGCTGCTTCTGTTTTGCCCGATGGTCCAAAACATGAACAATACCTTAAGTGGCTCGATAAGTTCGCCGATTTCGTACTCTCAATAAAGGATGATAATGGCAATCTCATACCTCTGATGTTCCGCCCTTATCACGAACTTACGGGCTCGTGGTTCTGGTGGGGAAAGGATCTATGTAGCCCAGATGAATATAAACAACTTTGGAGGATGACTTACAATTATCTGACAAAGGAGAAAAATGTTCACAACTTGCTCTACGTTTACTCAACAGGCAATTTCAATGACACTACCCTATTCTTGGAGCGCTATCCTGGCGATGACGTGGTCGATATATTGGGTTTCGATATATATCAATATGGGGAGGACCTCAATATAGCACAACAGGAGTTCTTGAAGCAACTGAATCTTCAATGCGAACTGTTATCACCATTGGCTAAGCAGAAAAACAAACCTTGGGCAGTGTGCGAAGCTGGTCTCGAGAGTATCCCCCTCAATAATTGGTTTACCGAACTGGGCAAAGTCTTGATACCTACCGATGCACGATACATTCTCTTCTGGAGAAATGCTCACGACCGAGAGTCGCATTTTTACGCACCTTTCAAGGGGCATGCGTCAGAGGACGACTTCAAGACATTCGTACAAGAAACAAGAAATCAAGGTCAACTATGATAAATAGCTTTACCTAAATGAAAGGCGCACTGCGGGAACGGTGCGCCTTACTTTTTTCTTATTTAGTTTTTAATGGGATCTTTACGCCTGCTCGTAAACCAATATTTCGAAGATTTACCTTGTCTATCACATCCGACTCCATAAGACTCTTGTATGTCCTGTCGGTATTCAGCATAGCTCCATCATGATTCTTTGCCATGTTCGACAGACCTATCGAACTGTAAATACCTCCGAAGAAATATATACTAGGTGTAATCTTCGCTACAACACATACATCGTAGTACAACGACAATCCTAACCCTTTTGTAGCTATCGCTCCTATTGGTCGTGGCTTATCAATCGTAAAACCATGATGCTCCAAGTCGTGTATCGTCACATTCGTTTCAGGATAATAACCATTAGTCTCGTACTCTCCCTCCTTTACTTCATACTTCGTCTTGAATGGGAAATACAATTTCAAACCAGCCCCGGCTACTAGTGAGATTCTTTTGGTAAGCGGCATTCTAAACAGTGCACCAAGTGGCATCTCAAGGTTAACGCAACGCTGATGCTCTTCCCACTCCTTCATCACAATGACATACGTGAAATCTTGCTTGTTGATTTCATCATAGATATCATACTTCAGTGTGCCGTCCAAGGATGCCGTACTGTTACTCAACTGTACTCCAACACCTGCCGAGAACCCCCAGTTGTTGCTCAAGAATTGGTTGTAGTCAACATTAAATGAACCACCACCTCCAAGCTTTCTGTCTGAATCACTACTCTTAAAGTATATTGAACTTAACCCTCCACTCAATGATCCACTAACGTACTTATCACTGTCAAACAATGGTGCACTGCTCGTTCTACTTTTGGTCTTCCATTGGGCATTCACCATTTCTGGTGCGCCCAATAGTAAACCTATGATTAATATGCTTAAAATCTTGTTCATCCTACTACAATATTATTACGCGGGTTACTCAACAAGGATCTTCACTGTCGCCTTCTTATTGCCTGACACTACCGATACTATATGTGCACCACGCGAAGGAAGTACTACCTGATTGATATGTTCTACTTTATCTGATGAGAATACTACTGCAGATGACAGGGTATATATCCTTACAACCGCATTTTGCATCTCCGATTCCGACAAACCATCTACCACTACCGAGAATGTCTCTCCTGTATGTATTGGATTTGGATTGACAGTTACATTGAGCGCCGATGCTTGTAGCTTATATTCCGCAGGACCGATAATATACTCCTTACCGTCAACACTCTTGACAATAACCTCATAAGTACCATTCACACCGCCTCTCTCACAATAGAACTGCTCGTTGGCACCACTGATTATCGCACCATTACGATACCACTGATATGATGTAAACAGATTACCTGAGTTGTCAACCACAAGTACATCATCCCACATAAGCTTGATATACGAAGCACTCAAACGATCCAACTCCAACTCTACCTTCTGGCTGCCGTCATCCTCATCTTCTGG
Organism: Bacteroidales bacterium; assembly: GCA_024401365.1. Classification (GTDB taxonomy): domain Bacteria; phylum Bacteroidota; class Bacteroidia; order Bacteroidales; family Marinilabiliaceae; genus W3P20-009. The sequence goes on from JAKSLE010000006.1 coordinate 102,145, forward strand.
TTCTTTAGGCTCCTCTGGCTCCTCTGGCTCTGGCTCTTCTGGCTGCTCAATAACAATCTTCTCCTCTATGACAAATGAATATGTCTGAGAAGCATCTGTATTATCAGACCATATATAATTAGGATTCAATGTCACAATCACAATGTACTTGCCTGGCTCAACAGCTTCCAAATCACCGGAAATCACATACGCAATATTCTCTGCAATCTTAATACCATGTGATTCACCATCGTATAGATAACTGCTGCTTGTAATATTTGGCTTATCAACCTTAGCAGGATTGATTGTTACTACAACAATCTTAGTCTCCTTTGTACCATCCGACCACTTGTATCCTGCTGTCGGCGTCAACTTAACCTCATACTTGCCAGCATTTGTCTGTACACCACCGTCAACCTTGTACTCTACCTTCTCAGAAATAAGAGTAATAGGTTCTCCTGTATAAGTATATTCTCCAACAACTGGCAACTCTATAGTTCCATCACCAATATTGAAGGTTATTACCTTATCGTCTGTAGTGCCATCCGACCATACTGTATTCTGCGCATCCTTCAACGAGATAACTCTGTCATAAGATTTGCTCTCAATACCAGTCGCATTCTTTTCGTCTACAATATATCCCTCTCCTGCAGGTATTTCAAACTTCTTCTCCTTTCCATCATAGATAAATGTTGTCTGAGGTGCTACTGGAATAGCAATAGTTGCCTTGTCTATCACATTTGTAATCTTCAATTCTTCTCTAGAATTGTCCGACCATATATGATTAGCATCAGGAACCAATGTCAAGATGTACTCTCCAGCATCCTTACCCTCTGTATCTCCAGTTATATCGTATGGACCTACAGGGATATCGAATACCTGAGTCTCACCGTTGTATGTATACTTGCCAGAAACAAGCTCTGGCTTCTCGATCGCCATTGGAACAATCGTTACCTTATACGACTTGGTATCTGCACCTCCACTGCTCCACGAATAACCTGGATTAAGTGTTACATATACAGTGTATTCGCCAACATTTGTCTTTGTACCGTCAACTACACTATACAAACTGCTCTCTGGTACAAATACTATCGGAGTACCTGTATATGTATATGTATCTTCTACAACTGGCTCATCTACTCTACCATCAGTAATTGTAAATGTATATGTCAAATCTTCCGATGTTCCTGTTGCCCATACATAATTGTTCTTGTCAACAAGTGCAACTGTACGTGTGTAAACACCTACCTCAGTAGCAGAAGCATTTGTAACATTTACTATGTAACGGCCTTCAGAATCTGCTGGCACAACGAACAATTTTTCTGTGCCATCAAAAGTAAATGCATCATCCGAAACGACTGGTACGTCAACTTTCACCTTCGCAATGTTGAAGTCGTATGTCTTGTCTTCCGACTTGCCGTCTGCCCATACATAGTGTGCAACATCATTCAATGAAACAGTTACCGTATGGTTGCCAGCTCCTGTCTGTACATTGCCCGTTACAGTATAAGCACTGTTAGCTGGAATATTGTAAGTCTTCTCATTGCCGTCGTATGTAAATACTGTTTCGTCTTTTACTGGAACAGCTACCTGAATCTTGTTAATATAGAACTTATATATCTCAGCATCAGCACCACTACCGTCCGACCATACATAATTACTCTTAGGTGTTACCTTTACTGTATACTCATTTGGCTCAGTACCCTTTGTAAGACCTTCGATAGTATAACCTGAATTCTCAACAATATTGAAATCAAATTCAGTACCATCATAAGTAAACTCTGTAACGGTTACTTCTGGCTTCGCAACCTGAGCTGGCTTTATAACTACATGTATCGTCTCTGGAGTAGTTGAACCACCAACCCAAGTATAACCTTCATTAGGTGTCAACACAACATCATACTCTCCTGCGTCAGTTTGAACACCATCAGTTACTGTATAAGCATCATTTTCAGGAACCAAAGTAATTGGCTGACCTGTATATGTATGCTCTGTCTCAACTATTGGCTTTTCTACACTGCCAGTAGTGATTGTAAAGGTTATTGTACGAGCAACATCAGCAACACCATCTGCCCATGCATAGTTGATTTCATCACTAAGTGTTACTGTTCTGTCGTATGTACCTACCAATGTGCCAGTAGCATTCTCTTCTCCTATAGTGTACCTTCCTTGCTCATCTTGTGGAATCGCAAATGTCTTAACACTACCATCAAAGATGAATGATGTATGCTCAGGTTCTGGAACCGTAACCAGAATCTTCGCGATTATAAAATCGTACTGCTTGGTTTCGGTCTTATTGTCGTTCCATATGTAGTGGACATCATCCTTGAGAGATACACTTACTATATACTTGCCTGCATATTTCTGAACATTGTTAATGACATCATACGCATCATTATCAGGAATATTGTAAGTCTTGTCGCTACCATCGTATGTAAACTCTGTTTCATCTGCTGCTGGAACATTTATTACTATGTGCTTAATCTTAAATGTCTCGTTTATCTCTGCCGATGTGTTATCGCTCCATACATAGTTCGACTTAAGTGCTATCGTTACAGGATAGACAGCTATCTCAATACCCTTTGTCTCTCCTGTTATCGTATAGCCTTCATTCTCCGCAACATTGAAATTATATTCACTGCCATTCCAAATAAACTCTGTCTGAACAAATGTTGGCTTGTCTACCTTGGCAGGTAAAATTTCTACATCGTATGATTTCTGTGCTACCGAACCACCTGCCCAAGTATAACCGCTCTTAGGTGTAACCTTTACTGTATACTTACCAGCATCTTTTCCTTCACCATTAATGATATCATACTCACTACCTGTCAAGAATACTATGGTAGAACCTGTATAGGTATACACTGTTTGTATAGTAGGCTCATCAATAGTTCCCGTACCAATCTTAAATTCTATCGTCTTAGGTGCAGTTGTACCATCAACCCACTCATAATTATCTGTATCATTGAGTGAAATTGTTCTAGGAAAATTACCTGCAGCTGTAGCCGAAGCATTCTCAGGCGCAACGGTATAGTTACTGTTAGGGGTAACCGTGAATGTCTTCTCCGAACCATCATATATAAAGTTGGTTGTTGGTGCTGTCGGCAAGTCTACCCTGGCTTTATTGATCGTAAATGTTACCGTCTTCGATGCATCAGTATCATCTGCCCATACATAATTGGTCTTGTCTTTCAATGTCACTACCCTGTTGTATGTACCAGCATTGGTTGCTGTCGCATTCGCAGAGCCAATAGTGTAATTGTCATTTGTAGTAACTTCCAACGCCTTGGCTGTACCATCGTATGTATATGTCGCAGTAACCGCACTAGGCAAAGCAACTGTCGCACGAGCTATCGACCAACTCTGATTGATATCTGCTCGCGATCCATCACTCCACGAGAAGTTGTCTCCAAGCTTAATTACTGCCGTGTACGATCCTGCATTTGTAGCCTTGTTACCTGTAATAGTATAACCCGATGCATCCGAAGGTCCTGGTACAGAGAATGTCTGCTCTGAACCCGTGTAGGTAAACGACTGCGTGAGATCTATAGTAGGCTTAGCTATCTGCTTCTTGCCTATGCTGAATGTAGTCGTAAGGCCTGTCGTAGGCATCTTATAGTTATCTACATCAGCTCCTTCTATAGATACTGCTGTTGCTACGTATCCGCTACCCGACACCGTCTTCTCTCCGCTTACTACTACCGTCACATTGTCTGTACCTTCCTTACCAGTCGCTGTCGCAGTAGGCTTATGTGGATTGCCATCATAAACGAATGACGTATTCGACCATTCTATACCTATTGTCTTCTTTGCAATCGAAACTGAAATTGGACCTGTAGCCGCAACTCCTACATAGTTGTCGTCTGTCGATTCTACCTTGTAGTATACCTTATAGTCTGAACCTGCATCCTTACCTGTTGGTATCTTTACAGTCCAACCGTCAACACCATTTGTGCTGTAGTACACAATACCTGTTGCACAGGTTCCTGCTGTTACAAGGTTCTGTGCAGTACCGTTGTATGTCAACGTATTAGCTACCGGAGCCGTTACCGTAGGATTAGCTTCCTTAATCGTGAATGACAGGTTAATGTTTGCAGGCAACTTATAGTTTGCAGATGCAGTGCCACCAAGTATTGCCTTAGCTGTGTAACTGCCCTTATTTGTCTGCTCTCCACTTACAGTCACAGTCACATCGTCTGTACCTACCTTGCCAACAAAGTTGAGTGTAGGCTTCTTTGGTGTACCATCGTAAACGAATGTTGTAGTCGTACCCCATGTCAATGTTAACTCTTTCTGAGCTATGACTGCTGGTACATTTCCACCTGTTACCTCATTGTAGTTGCCGTCGCCTTCTACCTTGTAATATACTGTATAGGTACCAGCATCCTTAGCTTGTGGAATAGTCGTCACCCATGTACTGCCATCAAGACTGTACTTCAATGTACCGCCTGTGGTCGTCGCAGCAGTAGCTACAAGGTTTTGCATAGTACCCTTATAAACCATATTCGATGCTGCAACAGGCGCAGTAACAGCTGGAGTAGCTTTCTTGATTTCAAATTGTACCGTATTGGCCGCTGGCAACTGGTAGTTTGATGCAGCCGATCCTGTCAGAGAACTTGCAGTAGCGGTGTACTTGCCTACTACTGTTTTAGCACCTGTGACTGTAACTCCTACTTCGTCTGTACCATACTTGCCTGATAGCAGTGCCGTAGGAACTTTCGATGTTCCATCATATACAAATGATGTATTCTCCCAATTTAGTGTAAGTTCTTTCTTGGCTATCGTTACAGCTATAGGACCACTCTTGGCTATGTCATTGTAATTAGCACCGCCAGTGACCTTATAATATACATTGTACGACCCCGCATTTGTAGCTGTAGGTATAGCATCCGACCATGTCGTGCCGTTGTTGATACTGTACTCTATAGTGCCGGCTGAAATCGTTGCTAGTGTAACAAGTGTCTGTGCTACACCATTATATGTCAAACTCTTGGCTGTTGGAGCCGTAATGGCAATTGTCGCCTTTGTTATCGCAAATGTCGTCTGGTCTGCACCAACTGCAAACTTATAGTTCGAAGCGTCTGCACCCGACAACGTCACTTTTGTCGGATACGACGAACCTACATTTATCTGCTCACCGTCTACCGATACCACTACCTTGTCTCCTGTCTCTATTCCAGTAACTGTAGGTGTTGGCTTGTGCGCAGATCCATCATATACAAATGTCTTTGTACCCCAGTTGATAGTAAGCTGCTTCTGCGCAATGGCAACATTCAATGTCTTCGCAGCTACATCAGCATAGTTGGTATTACCTTCTACCTTGTAGTATACCGTATAATTCTGTGCTGCCTTCGCTTGTGGTATTGTGGTAGTCCAACTTTCTCCATCAATACTATACTTCAACGTACCTCCATTGGTTGAACCGGCTGTCGCAAGTAACGACTGATTGGTTCCATTGTATACCAACGATGTGGCAACTGTAGGTGCAGTTACTGTAGGTGTAGTCTTTCCTATCGAGAACTGTGTAGTCTTGGTCGCAGTCGACAACTGATAGTTGGCCGACTTTGTCCCCTGCAGTGTCGCAGTCGCTGTGTATGTATTTGCTGCTGTACCTGAACCTGTAACGGAAACTGATACATAGCTCTTGTCCACTGTCTCTACTCCCGACAATGTCGCAGTAGGTGTATGTGCCAGACCATCATACCCGAAGTTTGTCGCTCCCCATACTACATCAATAGTCTTCTGCGCTATAGCCACATTGATAGGACCAGCCTTCTCTGTGCTGTTGTGATTAGCGTCTCCTGATATCTTGTAATAAACAGTATAACTGTTCGCAGTAGTACCTTGTGGTATCGATGTACTCCAACTTGTTCCATTCAAACTGTACATCAACTCGCCTCCGGTTGCACTACCAGCATCAACCAAATTCTGTGCAGTAGCATTGTATGTCAATGTCTTTGCTGTAGGCGCTTTCGTGAGAACTGGATCTATTGCAGTAATGTTAAACGATTTTGTTACTACCGATGGCAACTTGTAATTTGCAACATCTTCACCAGAGATAGACGCTGTAGCTGTATAACCTGTGCCAACTTCTGTTTTAGCTGTAGCAGCAGTTACTTTTACATCGTCACTTCCCACTACACCACTTATCGCTACAGATGGTATCTGAGCCGATCCTGTATATGGCAAAGTTGTCTCTCCCCAAGTGAGAGTAAGTTCCTTTTGCGCAATCGTAACAGACAACGACTTCTTTGCAACATCATTATAGTTTGCGCCACCTTGTACCATGTAATATACGGTATAAGTCTTAGCATCCTTACCCTTAGGTAGTGTTGTTACCCACGATGTTCCGTCAAGACTGTACACCAATACACCACCTGTCGTTGTTCCTGCTTTTATAAGTACCTGATCAACACCATTATATGTAAGCGTCAACGCAGTAGGCGGTGTTACTGTAGCTGTAGCTTTAGTTATCTTAAATGATGTCGATGCCGAAGCGCCCTTATAATTAGCCGATTCTGCTACACTCCACTTAACATAATAAACTCCAAAATTAGACGGTATTTGACCGCTAGTTAATGCCCCATTAGCTACAGTCGTTTTTTGAGAGCATTCAGCATCAGTAAAATACTCAATAGTTTGCGCACCATTTCCCTTATAACCTGTTAATACAGGAGCATTAGCCGCACTGCCATACACCCAATCACTCATTGATACTGAGAGAGTTAGCGGCGCCTTAGCAATAGTAACTATTACTGGTGTTAGCGAAACAGCAATGTCATTGTAGTTTGCACCACCGTCCAACTTATAGTATACTTTATATGTACCGGCATCTGTTCCCTTTGGAAGTGTAGTACTCCAATCTCCTGTACCAGTCAAACTGTATTGTATTGTTGTACCAGATGTCGACGTGCCGGCAGTAACAAGTGTCTGTGATAGAGCATTATACACAAGACCCGACACTGCTGCTGGAGGTGTCATCGTTGCAGTAGCTCTAGTAATACTAAATGTTGTCGTCACATCAGCTGGCAACTTATAGTTCGATGCTTTTGTACCACTGAGTGTTGCTGTCGCAACATATGCATTACCCACATTTATCTTCGATCCCGATACTATCGCCTTTACATCGTCTGTTCCAATGATACCTGTAAGTTTCGCTACTGGAGCATGTGCTTGTGTATCATACGTAAAGGTCAATCCTGTCCATGAAAGCCCAAGCTCTTTTTGCGCTATTGTAACAGTATAATCAACAACACGAACAGTAGTTGATCCACTTATTACCTGAAGCTTAATAGCATACTCACCTGCAGCAGTTTCCTTAGGCAGTGTCGTACTATAAGCACCTCCATTAACGCTATACTTGAACGATACTCCAGCTTCTGGCTCTATCGTCGTAAGCAGTTCGTGTGCCGTACCATCATACTCTAGACCAGTGACTGCTTGAGGGATCTCTATGTTAAACTTATAGTATATATTATACTCGTTTGTAGCATTACACTCAAGTGTCAATGGCTCATCTTTCTTTATATACTGGAATCCAGGAATCAGAGCTTGCTCTACTACCACTACATCTCCTACACGTTTATCTGTATAGTTATCACTTGCCTTAACTTCTCGCGTAGTCTCTGTTCCATCACTCATTATCTCATAGTGATTAACTGTATATGGCGCTATATCACCTTCCCAAATAGCATACACAGGAAGCGCAGCTCCTACAAGACTTGCCGAAATATTATCACCTGGCGCATTTGTTACCTTCAAAGGATCATTGACACCCCATCCCTTAAAGGTCATACATCCATTTGCTTTAATATTTGTTTCATTCAAAGCCAAAAGTACAGAATTCGCCTCTGGCGACTGTATCGTCGGAATCTTTACAATATAGTCATCTCCTGTCCCACCATTATTTGCCTTATAAACTATCGAGCCCGCTGTAGACTGAATAACTTTGTATGTAACAGTTGCATTATTATTATTTGTCTTTGTCTCAATATTATTATTACTGTTGATATAACCCTTTATTTCATGAGATACAGTATTCGCAGGCTTTATAGGGATAAACTTCAATGTAAGCACCCTTGTTTCTTTCTTACCCATAGCCGGTACTGTCCAAACTCCATTCGAGAATGTCTCTCCATCTAGCTCAGCACCTGTAATCGTGTAATTGATATTGCCCTCAAGAATAGACTCTGATGTCAAATTCGCCTGATCAACATTGACAACCACATTATTAACAGGATACTCTGCCACATTCGTGAGCGTAATTTTCACAGTCTGTTCTTGTCCTGTATAGAGTGACGTTTTAGAAACAGCCGCCTCGACTAAAATATCATTACCGCCAGCACCAAAAATATCTACCTTAAAATTGTCATATTGTTTTATTTCTATCTTCCTATAGTTATTTGCTATCTGTTCGCCCGCTATCGTTAACGAATATGCCTCTCCATTAACCAAAATCTTTTCCGCCTGTATATAGTATACTGTACCACCAGTTACGTTGCCCCTTTTGTCTGTGGTTGTTGCAAATGGTATATTATCAAACGCATATCTACCTCCGTTATTTGTTATAACGGTAATTGGTTTGCCATCCTTCAAAACAGGTGTTTTACCAGCATCGTTATGGCACAACGTAAGTTTTACTCCTTCCACACCTCTCTCTCCTGTATCATACACGCCATTACCCTTTTCCTCTGCATTCAGTTTTTCAAAATATGCAGTACCAGTAATAAACGCATATTTCTGCGCCGTAGCTGTTGAAATATCTATTGATGACTGCATCACACTCTTACCGTCATTTACTACAAAACTCCATATATCTACAATCTTATCATTGCCATAACTAGATGTAAATTTCATAGTGCCTCCCTTACTAATGCCATCATTAGTAGAGTAATCCATATCTACAAATTTTGGATTTGGCACACCTGTAGTTTCCGTAGTAACACTTGTCGTATTATATGTTTTGTAGTTCCTGGCATCATACCAAACTCTATATTGCTTGTCATCATCTTTACCTGTACTTTGATAAGCAAGAGCATTTAGCAACTTTATCTCTATACCATTGGGATTGTTCTCCACATCTTCCATAGGGAAGTGAAAATCACCTGCATGTGTTCTTACCTGAATATTATATTTTCCTTCTGGAAGCGATTTACCATTTCCATCAAGACCATTCCACGACAAATAGTTTGTACCAGCACAACCTGCAGCTGTCAAGACTCTATCACTATACCCATTAGTTTTAGTGTTAATGGTATTATTATACTTGCCGTCTCCGTCACAATCTATAATTATCTCATACGTAGAGCGTTTGTCCAATTCTACCTTGAAAACTCCGCCCATAGAGACATCAGCATTTCCCGCATTATTTAAGTTGTGTGTATTACCTAGGAAATCACATTTTATAACAGATGCAATAGGCTTTGGCGAAACAGGGAAGCCACCAAACATAAATTCTATATTTGGGTCTGGTGTATTAAAGAATAATCTGTGTGTAAGTATATCATCCTTAGCCTCTAAGTCTGGCTTATTAACTACTACTCCGCCTTGGAGTGCACCTGAAGATATTTTTGCATTCCTATTAAGTGTCTGCCCATTACCAGAGTCTATGAGACCAACATTATCCGCATACATGGAAAAACTACATGGTTGGAATCCATTTGTATTTACTCGATACAAGTATCCATCCTGAGTCAGAACATATAAATTACAATAACTCTTTCCTGAACTAGCTCCCGTATTGCATCGTAACCTTGATGCAAACACACGTCCATTTACCAATTCATCCTTCTCGTTAAAAACAGAAATATCCCACGCACAGACCATACATTTTTGATCTGAGGGCCATGCATCACCTATTTGTTTTACTCCCAAAAGTACATATGGTAGACTTCTTACCTCAAACTCAACCGCATAAACTCCATCATAAGGCACATCAAATATAATAGGATTAAACTTATTACCTTTGGCACTTGACTGAGGATACCAAGGGCCAGCAGCTTCCGATGTAGGACCATTAATATAACCATTTGTACTATTAACATCAAATGCCCAAGAACGATTATCCTGAACATATGTAACCTTTATCTTCTTACCAGTGACAGAGCTACCTAAGGTTACAGTCTCTCCTCGCTTTGCAATAAAAAATATTTTAGAGGTTCCTTCATCTCCTCCTAATTTTTCATTAGTATATTCCAATGTCGTTCGGTGACCACCCGAACCTCTGACATTTAACTGCATTGATCCTTCACCCCAAACTAAATTTCCCGAGGTGGTTATTATCATTAGCAATAATAACAGTATATTTTTACATATTGTTAAGCTGGTAAGTATTCTGTTCATATATGTACATATAAAATAATTATTAAATCAGTGATACGTGTTCCATATCTATTTGTTTCAACAATTAAGTCAAATAGAATGAATTAGTTCATAAACTTATCTACACACATCGTCTCTTTGTAAAGTCGAGCACATACAAAATGTCGAAAAAAAACGTAGAAAAATAAAAAAACAGGAGACTTGTAAATAATCTCCTGTTTTAATTTCAAACTTCAACGAACTTATCGCCCCACTTACATCTTCACCAATATCCTAAACACCTTACCCGGGTCATTTACCCACTGCTTCATTGCGTCATGGACCTTCTCCGCAGGTACCTCAGCCGATATTAGTTTGTCAATCGGACATACTCCGGAGTTGAGATAGTTTATTACCGCACGGAAATCCGATGGCATGGCATTTCGCGATCCTCTGATATCTAGCTCTTTTTGCACAAAGAGCTTCGTCTGGAACGCAATATCTACCTTCGCATAGCCTATGCACACTACCCTACCGGTAAACGCTACCTCATCAACTGCCATCACATATGTAGCAGGTGCTCCTACTGCTTCTATCACAACATCTGGCCCATAGCCACTTGTAATCTCTTGCAACTTGGCGTGTACATTTTCCTTGCCTGAATTTATCGTATATTTCGCTCCCATCTGCTTCGCAAGGGCCAACTTCTCGTCATCCAAATCAACAGCAATGACTGTGGCTCCTCGTAATGACGCTCTTACAATAGCACCAACACCTATCATACCACATCCCAAAACCATCACTACATCAATATCTGTCACTTGAGCACGGTTGACTGCATGAAAACCTACACTCATCGGCTCTATCAATGCACAGTCCCTAGGTGTCATATTGACTGCTGGAATAACTTTCTCCCATGGAAGTATCATATATTCTTTCATCGCTCCGTTGCGCTGTACCCCAAGCGTCTCATTGTGCTGACAGGCATTTACTCGTCCATTACGACACGAGGCACAGTGCCCGCAGTTGGTATATGGGTTTACTGTTACTACCATTCCTGCCTTCAACGTCTCTGGAACATTCTCTCCTACAGCCTCAATCGTTGCACCTATCTCATGCCCTGGAACTACAGGCATCTTTACCATCGGGTTCTTACCAAGGTATGTGGATAGGTCACTGCCACAGAAACCTACATAGTTTATCTTCAATAGAACTTCACCAGCCTTTGGTGCGGCAGGCTTCTCAATGTCAACGACTCGCATGTCGCCAACTCCTGCTATCTGAATTGCTTTCATTATGTTGTTATTGTTATACTGTCTTTTATTAATCAACTACTTTATGCCCTTTCCATCCATAGTACGCACATACTAGGAAACAAATCATAGGAATTATATATGCTATCTGATATATAACCTCATTCTGATGCATGATAAATGCCGTCAACTGTGGCACACAGGCATTTCCTACTATGGCCATTACTAGAAACGCCGAACCACTCTTCGTAGCATTGCCTAGCCCATTGAGCGCCAAGGAGAATTGCGTAGGATACATAATCGACATGAAAAACGATATGGCCAACATCGACCAGATACCTACCCATCCACCAAAAATCGAGACTACCGCACAGAGTACCACATTGGCCAAAGCATATACCATCAACATGTCTTGTGGCCTTATCTTGACCATAAGCATAGTTCCTATCCAACGCCCAAGAAGAAACATACCCATATACACACCAAATAGTGTAGTGGCCACGCTCTCAGATATCCCAGCATACTTTGTACAGTATATGAGGAATAGACTGTTTATAGCTGTCTGTCCTCCATTGTAGAAGAACTGCGCTATCACGCCCCACTTTAGATGATGCCTCTTAAGTACAGAAAAATCAATTAGTTTGTCGTCTTTCTTGTTCTCTTCTTCCTCTTCTGCAATCTTCGGCAGATTGGTAAAATATACCAAAAGGGCTATGAGAATAAGCATTCCTGCCAAAATCAGATAGGGTACTCGCATCGAACTTGTCTCATCCGTAATATATCCCATCCACCCTCCTGGATAATCGGCAGGAAGCGTCTCCCTGGCAAAGTCATTACCACTGAGAACCAACTTGCTGAGAAACATCGCCGCAATAAAAGCACCTAACCCATTGAACGATTGCGCTAAGTTTAACCTCCTTGGCGCCGTATCCGCATCTCCAAGTACATTTACGTATGGATTGGCCGCCGTCTCTAAAAAACACATACCTACCGCTATAATGAAGAATATCAGCAAGTATGCCGCATACTCATGCAAATCAGCAACTGGAATAAACAATAGACCTCCCAAAGCAGCAGTAAGTAAACCGAAAATAATGCCTGCTTTATAACTGTTCCTCTTAAGGTATATCGCTATAGGTATAGGACAGATGAAATAGGCCAACCAATAGGCCGTCTCTGTAAACGAAGCCTCAAACGTATTCAACTCGCATGTCTTCATCAACTGTCGTATCATAGTAGGCAAAAGATTGCTACTGATAGCCCAAAGGAAAAATAGTGAGAATATCAATCCAAGGGCGAACTTTGGGTTCTTGAATATCTTCATGCTATTTATTTTTGTTGTAAATATTTACTCCGACATGTTCTTAATATAGGGCAACTCTACAAGATTCTTCAATCTGTAGAATCGCGCCGCATTGCCTCCAAGAAATGCTTCCTTTTCGTCTTGCGACAACTTATCGCTCTTTATTACAAAGTCATACGACATCTTATAGGTAATAGCAGTAATCGTCCTAGGGTAATCCGAACCCCACATCAATTTCTCCATACCTACCATGTCTGCCGCTTTCTTTATAGAGTCTACTGCCGATGGGAATGGATAAAACTCCGAATTGTATAGCCATGTTATGCCTCCACTCTCTACCATGACGTTCTCGGCTCGGGCCAACTTTATCTGTTCTTCCCAATACGGAGTCGTCGGCATGCCAAAATGACCAATGGCTATGCGCAGATTCGGACATTCTTCTATAATGGTCTGCAACTCCCTACATTGTATATCATCGTCCAAACAGATCGATAATACCATATCGTTGTCTTCCATATACTTCATGGTATTCATCATCTCTGTAGTGGAGAGCTCTGTCCCTCCCTTTTCTCCCTTGGGTAGCCTGTGCCCTGGTATGGCTATCGCATTGAAACCCTGCTCGTGAAGTTCCACGACTTGCGCATAATAACCACTGTGCCTAAATTCTGCCATTCCACAAGTAACAAATCGCTTGGGAAAACGACGCTGAACTTCCATCAAATAGTCATTCTGCAGTCCATCTATGAATTCTTGTACTACTACCGCAGCAGAAACCTGAGCATAGTCCATATTGGACAAGAATACTTCAGCAGAGTTTCGCCCGTCTATCATGAAGGGGGGCAACATCTGTACCTCCTCGCCAAAAAAGAGCGACCTGCCGTTGGTTGTGGTCTTTATGGGTTGATTGTCAACTTTAGTGTCTTGCCTCAACCACAAATGAGAATGGGCATCAATTATCTTCATCATGAATTCTTCCAAGTTACACGCTTCTGGTCTCCTATAATATCCTGAACCTCTTTTACAAGCTGCCAGTCTATCGGCTCTGCTACATAGTCAAGATTCTTCTGAACATTAGCAGGGTTTGCCGACGAGAAGAGCGTGGATGCTATACGGTTATTGCTTACGGAATACTGAATAGCAAGTTTCTCTATAGGATAATTCTTTGCCTGGCAGTGAGCCACTGCTTTCTTACATGCCTCTACCAAACCTTGTGGCGCCGGATGCCATGCTGGTACACCTCTCTGCGAGAGCAACCCCATCGAAAGTGGCGAAGCATTGATAACTCCTATGCCTTTCGACTCAAAATAGTCAAGATAGTCTACCAAGGCATCATCACACAAACAGTGATGACAGAAATTGAGAACACTCTCTACTGTACCTTCTTTTACATGGTCTACCACCCACTTGAGGTTTTCCAACTGTAAATCGGTAATGCCTACATGCCCTACTACCCCCTTGTCTCGCAACTCAACTAGCGCAGGAAGTGTCTCATTCACTACTATATTCAGATCGGAAAACTCTATATCATGTACATTAATAAGGTCTATATAGTCAATGTTCAATCGCTCCATGCTCTCATATACACTCTCCGTAGCTCGCTTGCCTGAATAGTCCCACGTATTTACACCATCTTTTCCATAACGTCCAACTTTTGTAGATAGGTAATACTTCTCTCGTGGTAGCTCTTTGAGCGCCTTGCCTAGAACGGTCTCTGCCTTGTAATGACCATAATATGGCGAGACATCAATAAAATTCATGCCCCCATCTAGCGCTACAGAGACTGCCCGTATAGCTTCTTTTTCGTTAATGTCATGAAATACAGCGCCAAGAGATGATGCGCCAAAAGACAACTTTGATATTTCAAGGCCAGTACTGCCTAGTTTATTCTTTTGCATAAAATATCGTTATGTTAACGTTCAACAACGCAAATGTAACACTTTTTTAGAATAGGTGTTTTTGTAAATGCTATTTTGTTCTGATTATTTACACTTCTCTATCGTATTCTCTATTTTGACCTAAAACAACAATCCCTCACGAACGTCAGATTTCGTGAGGGATATTGTCTCTATTTCTTATCGGAATTTGCCTGCATTACTTGACAATATGCTTTCGCCTGATTGTCAAACCATCCGAGAATCGCTTTATTTCAATGGTCACTCCTCTTTGTGGCTCTGCAAGCCGCTCTCCATTTATCGTATAGTACTCGGTACTGATAAGTTCTGCCGATATTTCTTCGATCGCCGTAGCATCTCCCTCTGGTTCCTGAGGCGCCACAATAGTATATGTGGAAATAGGCATCTCCCCATCTTGCGTTTTTGTGCCTCCACTCAAAACTACCACATCAGATGGATAGCGGTTTACAACGCATGGGGTTTGCGTATTCAAATCGAAAAGACTACATGCCTTTTGTTCCCTAGGTAATAGTTGTGTCAATGTCAAATCTCCGCCTACAATACTGCCACACCCTTCAGTACCTACATTTTTTATAAGATTTGAAATAAATGATACCGAATTGCTATCTGCAAACTTTGCTTCAAAGTCAGATGTACTTTCATATTCTCCCCCAGTAACATCGTTTATTACAGCATCCAACGACATTCCATAGATTAGCTTATTGAGTACTCTATCTAGACCTAAGGCTATATTTGGCGCAGTAATATTTTCTGCCGACAAACCTTTGCCGCTTGCTATCTGTCCTATGTACATTACTGCCAGATAACCAGTGGCCTGCCTAGAATTAGGCGTTCCACCTGTTAACTTGTTACCACTTGAAGTAATCTTATTTCTAATATTTTCTTCCGAAGTTGTCTCTGTTATCCCTAAGCCTTTATTGACAAAATCATTACCATTATAACAACCTCCTGAACATGCTTGTGACATTCCTTCAACAAACCACATTGGAAAGCGCTCAGTAGAACCACCCAAAATACCAGTAGTTAATGCCTCAGTACAAAAAGCACGCATCATCTCATGAAGTACAAAATGCTCTATTTCTTCACGACAATTATCTGTCAGATTCCCATCATTGAAATCAAGATATGCAACATTGACCGTCAGGCTATACTTAAGATCATAAGTCACCTTTCCATTCTCATATCTTCCATTTGCGGATCCAGTAGTAAATGAGGCTAATGATGACGACGAACTATTATTTACTAATTTTAACCCAACACCCGTAGAACACTCCTTAAGATATCCAAATGCATTAGGGAATGTGTTGAGAATAGCCTCAACAGCTTGAGGAACAATCTCTTTGTCTAAAACATCTGCCAATTGGGTGTAACTACCTACTGTAGATCCTCCATTAGGAGTCTGTATCGCATCAAAAGCATTAGCAGTGCGAGTAAGCGATAATAAAAAAGCCATAGAGAGAATCCATTTCGCCCCTCTAGTTAGTAGTCTTTTCATTTTTAATTGTTTTTTTAGAATCATGGTATCAAATTCACACGCAAAATTAAGCAATATTACTATATAGTGTGCGACACTTGGAACATTCTAGATTATTTAACATCCCTACTATACACAACAAAAGCAGTGCACCAATACCCCATCAGCACACTGCCACAACTTATATCCACAAATATACTACCCTACCTTATTTATATAGGCATAGATAAGGAGTATCCTCTGTACACTTTACCTTATACTTTACATCCTTGGCAACAACGAAAGACTCAAACTTCTTATATGTCTTCCACTCTGTCTCTCCTGGCTGCTGAATTGTAAGCGCACCAGAGATAACTGTCATAATCTCTACCGTAGATGTGCCGAACTCATACTCACCTGCTGCCATCACACCAACTGTAGCCTTGCCCTCAGCACTGTTTAGAGCCATTGAAACAACGTCTCCGTTGAAATATTCGTTTGTCTTGAACATGTTTAATTACAAATTAAAATTATTTTGGTGCAAATATACACAATTTATACGATACGTAGCACCAAACAACTACAGATTTTAAACCGACAACTCTTTCCAACGCTAAATTATCAAGATCAACCACCAATCATATTTTCGTTGTACATTTTCTACCGTTCGTTTAACTCAAATTTTCTAAATTGAGAAACAGCTTTCTAAATATATTACTTTTAATTGAATTATTTAATAACAACGACAACAACCACCTGTCCCCTTAGAGGCGATTATAATCAAAACTGAAAAATTCAACCAAAGTCTTCGTATATGCTAATGTTCTCTCTACTATACATCCATCTTTCCACTTCAACTTCCACAATGTATATATCACACCTTCACATATTGTCCACGATGTATATCCTACATAGGCCGACTCTTTATCATCGTCTAAGTACACAAAGGGAACATAATAATTCATATTGAATGCTTTGTGTTTAAATTCAGCATCAATATTCTTATATATCGATAGTAGATCCGCTTCGCATAGTACAAGAGGACCGTTTTGCTCGAGATCTTCATTTGTAATATAGCAGCAGAAAACAGAGATAGCTATATATTCCCATATCCCTTGTTTTGTATATGGAACATAAATGTTGTCGTGAAACTTATGATCCATGGGGCGAAAGTTGAAAGGCTTTGCCCAGTTGTCTTTCGAAAGAAAATCTTCGCCTGTTTCCTTCTTGCCCACAAATGCTATTATTGTTCCATGCGAGTCCCTTAGAAGACTATAGGGCGATTTGTACAAAACAAGTTCCTTCTTCTCATCTCTCTTCTTTAAGGAATTGAACGTAGCAAAGAATTGCTCATCTATTGAACACTTGCTGACAAATTCTCCCCACGTCTTCCATGTCGCCTTATCTGTAAATCTTGGTGGAAATGGATTACACCAAGATTTAGAGCGAAATACTTTAACTAACTCTTCTTCCTCCACACGGCTCTCTTCAAATTTTACCATCTCCATCAATTTCTCCATTTCCTGATCAAAGGATGTGAATCTTCTACGGATTCTTAATTTTCTCATATTGTTTACTGTATTTATTTATAAATCAACAAAAAACGCAAAACTAAACGTATTGTATACACTATTCTACCTCAACATCTTTCCTTACTTAAGCACCTTCATCTCAACTCGCCTGTTTATCGCCCTCCCTTCTTCTGTCTCATTCCCAGCCTTTGGCGTAGTCTTACCATAGCCTACAGCTTTTATCTTTCCCTCATCATACCCCAAATCCACAAGCCTAGCCTTTACCGCATCAGCTCTCTTCTGCGACATCTTCATATTGGCAGCGTCATCCCCTAAATTGTCTGTATGCCCTGATACTTCAATCATAGGTGAGTCGTGTTCTTGAAGGAAAATCACGATTCTCTTCAACTCATAGTCCGACATATTGTCTATTTCTGCTGAGTTGCTCGCAAAGAATACATTGTTCATCCTCATTTCAACTTCGCCTGTAAGTACCTCTTTCTCCGTAGCTAATGTAACATCTCTTCTTATTCTCCTCACTTTTTTATCTTTCTTATCCACGAAGATATTGCCACTCTCTGCTACATAATTGTCTTTGTGTATGTAGTAGGCGTAGTGCTTTCCATGTGGTAATGTCACGAAATACTCTCCCGTTTCCATGTCGGCTTCCATCTCACCAAGTTTCTTGCCTGTCTTAAGATCTTCCCAACGTATATAGCCTATGACTTTTTCTCCTGCCGTATTTTCTACCTTGCCATATAGAAGCGTGACAGGTTCTGGTCGCATATCCGCAGGAACTTCAGCCATAAATATGTCGTTTTTGCTGGATATGTACATTGTACTGCCATCTGCACTTAATTTTAATCCCCATTCCTGATCTGTTGTATTGATATGTGTACCCACATTTACTGGCTCACTCCATTCTGTCCACGATTCTTCATTTAGTCTCTTGGACATGAAAATATCTGTCCTGTTACTCAACGCTCCATGTCTGTTTGAAGCGAAATATAGTGTCTTCATGTCGGATGCTAAATATGGAGATCTATCAATAAATGGTGTATTTATTGTCTTGCCAAGGCTTATCGGCTTCCCCCAGTTGCCTAGTGAATCTTTTAGACAGACAAATATGTCAATATTGGCATTCTCTATTCCCATATAATCTTCCCATGGATTATGATGAAGACCAACCATATTCCCACTCGATGTGCAAAATAATGCAGCATTACCATCAAATGTAAAATGTACGTCTGCATTCCATTGGCCTATGTTGAATGGCAATTTTTCTCCTGTCGCCTCCATAACTCCCTCATCGCTCTTACGTGCTAATTTCAACATGCCGTTATCGAAATACACCATCTCATTGCCGTTAGGATATAGTGTTTCGGGATCAAAATTTGCTGCTGCATTATTTATAGTCGAACAATATCTTGGTACTCCCCATTTTCCATTTATATTTGTAGATACCCATATTTGTTCATGTCCTTTTGCCCCTTTAGATTCATTTCTTCGTGTGAAGTATAAGTATCGTCCGTTGGCCGATAGCGTCGCACTGTATTCACTAAGCGTCGTATTTATACTGTCCCCAATTGCTCTCCACTCTATTTTCTTATTGCTTTTTGTTAATGTCCGCATCATATTCTCTATGGCTTTTGTATGATTAGGTAATTTGCTGAGGTACTTTCTGCAAATGCTTAATGCTGATTCTTTCCCTGGACAGTCCATGAGCAACTCTCTGAATGCCCAGAATGCAGGCTCGTATGGCGCACAGTATTCAATAGTTGATTTTATATCTCCTTTCTTGCCCCATATATAGTATCTGTCTACATATAATGCCACATCCATGCGTCTCTCCCAGTCTTTTGGACGCTTGGAAAAATTCTTTGGACATATTGCTTCAAATGCTCTTATCTCATTATAGTCACAAAGCTCATAATGAATCTTTCCCATCTTTTCTAGATAATCACAAACCTCTTTCGAATGCTCCCCATTAGGGAATAATGCGTAATATGTTCCCCAATCGGCCGACAGTAGTCCTTTCATAGCATATTGCTTGCCTTTGCTATAGAGGTAGTCTTTTAGCTGTTCTCTTAGTTCTGGAATGTTGGGATGCGAAGCATAGTCGTTCAGAATACTTTCAATTACTGTATATGTAGCATCTATTCTTCCATCTATTTCAGATACTGTATGTTTTGCAAATGATAGTTCAAACCAAAAATGTGATATTTCTCGGCATCCGGCAACGTAGAATACGGTGTCTCTGTCTGGAGAATCAGGATATTTTTTCAAGAATTCCTGACATTGTCTTGCTGTACCGTTTTTCAGTATTTCTTTCAGTTTTATATTATATCTTGCCCGTGCTATTAAGGAATCTTTGTTTGTATTTGGATACAGTTTTTCATATTCATCGTATAGTTTGAGCGACTCGTGCTCTATGGCGTTCTTCCAGCGTATTGACTCAATGGCTGAATCCGCCATAGCTATATATACCGAATCTATGGGCTTTTTCTTTAGCTCTTCGTATTTTTCTATGGTATTGCCTTTCGCTGCTTTGTTCCAACGTGCTTTTTCATAAAGTCTCCTGGCTTCTTCAACATAGTTCGACATCGCCTTGAATGTCTTCATATAGTTGCTGAATGCATTTTCTGAATTTGATTTGTAGATTCTTACTAGCTCTCTCTCTGCCATCTCTACCATCTTCTCTGCTACCTTCTCTGCACCAAAACCGTACTTTTGCCTGTACATATTTATGGTAGCCTCATCTGCTGCTTTCATAGCCTTTTCTGATTCTGCCAGCGACTTGTAGGCTTCCGCATAGCTAGGCTTGGCTTTGGGGGCTAGTGTGTCACACTGACAAAGCGCTAACCCATAATACGCCACAGCAATATCTTTCTTCGCTTTTATGGCATCCTTAAACACAACTTTAGCTTTCGCTGTTTTCCCTTTTTCTAGTTGCGAGAATCCTTTTGCTATGTTCTGTGCTTCTACCACCTGCACCATCAACATAGCTACAGCCATCAATATGTACTTTGTTCTTCTCATACTTTTTGTTTTTTTCTCTTTATACAACATTCTCTAATAGGTAAACAAATAAAAAACTGCGAGCAAACGCTATCTTCCCTATACCTAGAAACTATGCTCTTCGTATCTATTTGCAACCGAAATTTACACATCATTCTGACTCCCATCATAATATTTTGCCGCTCAATGTACGAACCATATGTATTTGTGTATAAACTTCTTTCGCCGTCTCTATTCCATACACGGAGAGTACCATTTCATACATCCGCCAAATCATATCACATAAAAACCACTACATTTGCATTGTTCAAATTCCAATAACGGATGAATAAGTATATCATCATATCAAAAGGTCCCGAATTGTTGCGTGTTCCAACTGACTGCCTTATGTATGTCGAGGCTCAGGGTAACTATTCTAATGTAGTTACTCAGGATGGTAAGCAGCATTTGGTGTCGTTTCAACTCGGAGCTATTGAGGATCTTATCGCTGAACAACTTGAAGAGACTCCTCTTGTGCGCTTGGGTCGTAGCCTTATCATTAATACAGATTTCATCTATTTGATAGATGAAACTCGCCAGCAATTGGTTCTTTCTGATTGTCGCAATAGCTACCACGCCCTTAAAGCTTCAAAAGAGGTCCTCTCTAAATTCAAGGACTATATGTTATATCAATTAAATCGTAAGTCATGAGTAATGTTAACGAAATACACGACGACGAATTCCGCGTCATAGGTACTCACACAGATAGAAAGCCTGAACCTAAATATCATAAGGGCCTTATTGTAAAATGTGCTATCCTGGCGCTTTTTGTCCTCACTTGTGTGGGGTTAATCCTGTGGCATCAGTCTAATCAGGATGTGGTAGCGGATAATCTTTTTGACCCTGAAATGGATGATACTGTTCAGGATGTCAATCTCAATCTTGAACCCGACTCGAAGATTTCTTCTGCCTGCGTCATGCATGATAGTATCATCGTCAATGATATTCAGCTGGATATTTTTGTCCCTGTTAATGCTAAGCCTTCTTTGGCCGTGGGTAAAATCAATCCTCAGAACGAGAATATCGTTCTTTGTACCCAGGCTACTGATGTCCGTGCTGATAATGGACAGATAACAGGCTCTTTTATCATAAATGGTGAACTTATTTCTCATGGCTACTCTCACAAATGGGGCTTCTGTTCTATCATCGGTGATCGTCTCAAACTTGGTGCCGCACGGGAAACGCCTGAATTTGAAGAGTCGCTTAATAATAATGGCTCTTTTTTCAGACAGCACCCGCTGATAGTAAATGGTCATATATATAAAAGTACCATCAAGGGTAAGGCTGTCCGTAAGGCTCTTTGCGAGATCGATGGTAAGTTTGTGGTCGTCATGACTCGTACTCGTGAGTCTATCCACGATTTTTCTCTGGCTCTTCACGATATCAAGTCTGTCAATGCTATCTATCTCGTTGGTGCCGATTCATATACATTCTATCGTGATGAGAATGGAGATCTGATGGAGTTCAATACTCCACTCTACGAAAAGAATCATAATGTCAATTACATCTACTGGAGCCGAAAGTAGAATAATTACCTAATAGTAAGTATATCAATGTTTTATCGCTGAGTGTTCTCACTCGGCTAACCTTTTACGCCCATAATAAATAATCTATGAAAACAGTTCAGGTTGTCATCGTTGCTATTCTCCTCATTGTTGGTTCATGCGTTTTTATGGGTAATTCTCACAGTAACTCTGTAGTAGTTTCTTCTCCTACAACTTTCTCATTGTCAGATACTACGTGGATTGCCTCTCTGTCAGAAGAATTGTCCGACCCGTATTTTCAGTCAGAATATGGTACGCATCCTTCAGCTTCGTTTTGCCGTCTCTCTGAACCGTTTGAGGGCTACGACATCTCTTTCGTGATTATCAATGACCACGAGTCGGACCAGATTGTCATCCCTTTTTATCGCCTGCTAAGGTTGTCTGATAGCAAAGAGTTCTTTATCTGTTGTGTGATGGAAATGAGTTCATACCTATATGCCCAATATGGAGCCGAGGCCGATTCTTTGCGCAAGGTCCTCGAGAATAAGTGTTATGTCGAGGATGGCATTTACTATTTCTGTAATAATCATATTTATGACCGAACTAATCCGAGTTCTTCCGATAACTCAGGCTCCCGTATTAATGTGGATGGAGGTGTTATGTTCCAGTTTGTAGATGTAAACCTCGATGGCAAAAAAGAATTTCTTATCAATGATCATCGTGATGGCTCATCTGGAGGATGCGATTTCTTTGCTTTTAAGCTGGATGATGATGGTGCATCTTATTGTAATGACGATATTCCCAATGGATGGATCAACAGCGATACCTCTATAGACACCATCAACAAACGGCTGTATCTCTACGACGGATTCTATACTTTTTCTCAAGGCCTATACGTCTATACCCGTGTAGATGAAATGATTCCTCCCGAGGAACTGCCAGATACCAATATGACTATCCATTTCCGAGACCAAGTCGAAACCAATGGTGTATTGAAAAGATACGTCCAATGGGCCCAAACCGGAACATATTTCCGCCTCGATTCCATCTACCTCAGAATCGACAGCGTCATATCATTCCCAACTGCGCAGGCTAAGAATAGCTTATGCTCATTATAACTTATCTCCATTGGTCCCACCATCGTAAAAAGGTCTATTCATCGCACCTCTAGTCCCTTCACGTCGACACAAATCAAAATGCCCTTCCACACCCCCACTCCCCAACTTTGGCACAATTATTGGTATCTCCTAAAAAATATCACACTATTTTGAACATTCTATGCAACTTTATGGTTGCAAGTTCGTAGAATGGATAATTAAATCAGACAACCGTTAACGAATATCAAGTTAATATGAAGAGTATAATTACTACTTTCACACTGTTGCTTTGCGCAGTCACTCTGTGGGCGCAAAAGCCTGTTATTGCATTCAACGAAGAGACTTTCGACTTTGGCGAGATACAAGAGAGTGCAGGCCCTGTCACTCACCGTTTCGAGTTCACTAATAAGGGCAATACCCCTCTGGTATTGCACAATGTACAGTCTTCTTGCGGCTGCACTACCCCATCTTGGCCTCGTACTCCTATACAACCTAACGGCTCAAGCCAAATCGATGTAACTTTCAATCCTGCCAACAGACCTGGCACTTTCAGCAAGACTATTACAGTCTCTTCTAACGCAGATAGACAGACAGTATCATTGAGAATCACAGGTAAGGTTCTGGAGCGCGAAAAGACAATGGAGGATCTCTACCCTACCGTCTTCGGTAAAATGAGATTGGCCGATAGCTATATGCCTTTCACAAAGATTACTCCTGGCGAGACCAAAACAGCAGAAATAATGGTCATCAACCCTTCAGAAGAAGCCGTTACTCCAGAATTCCTCAATGTGCCTAGCCACGTACAGATAGCTTGTATCCCAGCTACATTGGCTCCTGGCCAAAAGGGTATCATACAAGCTGTATACGACGCCGCTAAGAAAAACGACTGGGGCTACGTGTCCGATCAGGTGTATGTAACATTCGACGGCGTACGATCTTATGCCAACCGTATCACTTTGAGCGCTACTATCCAGGAGGATTTCTCTCGTATGTCCGAAACGGCAAAGAAAAACGCTCCTAAGCTGGAATTCGACTCTCAGTCTCACGACTGGGGAGAAATAAGCCCTACAGAAAAACAGTCTCGCGACTTCATCCTTAAAAACAATGGCGAGGAGAACCTTATCATCCGTAAGGTCAAGGCTTCTTGCGGCTGTACAGCTGTTACTCCAGCTAAAACAGTTTTGGCTAAGGGCGAAGAGACTACTATCCACGTGGAGTTCAACCCATCAGGCAAGCAGGGTAAGCAGAGCAAGACTATTACTGTAATTACCAACGACCCTGAGAAGTCCAACGTATTGCTCCGTATCAGCTGCTTGATTTCAACCCCAGGCAAGGAATTGAAATAATCAATAATATCACCCACCCAAATGAAACTGCATAAAACGCTATCAATCCTTGGCGCAGTCTTCGCACTATCATCTTGCGAACAGAGGATTCTAATGGTAGATGCCAATCTGGATAATCTGGAGGATGGCAACGTATACCTTGCCGCCATTGATCAGAATATGCAATGGAGCTATATCGATACTACCCGCGCCGAAAGAGGCCATTTCGTATTCGAAACTGAGGCATCTAAGGAGGGGGAGGCCTATCTGGTGCTTACCCCAGCACAACAGCAGATACTGATGTTCGCAGGGTGTGACGATGTATACATTTCGGGAGATATAGATAAACCTGCCTCCATAGTCATCAGAGGCTCAGCACTTAACGACAAATACAATAAGTTCGTCAACGGCGTGCCCGAGACCGAGCGCTTGAAGAAACTCGACAGAGAACTGAGAACTGCCAACTACGACGTAGACCGTACTAATGCCATCAAGGAGGATATCTACAACGCTCAGATGGAACAGTTGGTCTATATCAAGCATTTCATCAACAAGAATGTCGATAACCCCCTGGGCTCTTTCGTGTTGATAAATTCTATCAACTACTTCACTTTCGAGGAGGCCGATGCTTTGTCAAAGAACATAACAAGCAAACAGCCCAACCATAAGTACACCCACATCTTCTCTTCTATCGTGGAAAACCGACGCAGTATCTACGAGGCTATGAGAAAAGTCGATATCGGACAGATAGCCCCAGAGTTCATCCTCGAGGATGCTAGCGGTAATCAGCATAAATTGTCCGACTACCGCGGACAGAATGTACTTATCAACTTCTGGGCTAGCAACGATGTCTCTTCTAACATCAACAACGAATCGCTCAAGGAGATCGATTACAAGTTCGCTTCCAAAGGCCTCACTATCATCAGTATATCTGTAGATCAGGATAAGGAGAGATGGAGAAATTTCATCAAGGGCAACAAATTGCCTGGCGTACAGCTGGTTGATACTCTCAACGCCGTAGCAGCTACATATTGCGTCCCTCGTCTGCCTTATTGCTTGTTGCTCGATGGCGAGGGCCAAATCGTAACTAAAGAACAGGGCATAGAGAGCATCTTTTCCGATGTGGAGTCCTTTCTTTCTAAGTAAAATGACAGAAACAATAGCACAATAACAGATTATATGTCACTTATTAAGTCAATTTCGGGCATCAGAGGTACTATCGGTGGCCGCCCAGGTGATGGTCTCTCTCCTCTGGATGTAGTAAAGTTCACATCTGCATACTCAGCATGGGTTCTTTCTAAGGTTAATGGTAGAAAAGCTAAAGTAGTAGTCGGTCGCGACGCCCGTATGTCGGGCCCTATAGTCGAGCAACTGGTAGTCTCTACTTTGAGAGGCATGGGTATCGACGTAGTGAACATCGGCCTAGCCACTACTCCTACCACCGAATTGGCTGTAACTGGCGAAAAAGCCGATGGCGGTATCATCATTACCGCTAGCCACAACCCTAAGCAGTGGAATGCTCTCAAACTTTTGAACAATGAGGGCGAATTCCTCAACGCAGCCGAGGGCCAGCAGATCCTTGCTACCGCAGCCGCAGATGATTATACATACGCCGAGGTGGACCAACTTGGTTCTCTCACCGAGAAAGATTACACTGAATACCATATACAGAAGGTGCTCGACCTCAAGTTGGTCGATGTCGAGGCTATCAAGAAGGCCAACTTTACCGTAATTCTTGATACTATCAACTCTGTAGGTGGTATCGTCCTCCCTAAACTTCTCGAAAAACTGGGAGTTAAAAACTACAAGGTGCTCAACCAGGAGCCTACAGGCAATTTCTTCCATACCCCAGAGCCTATCCCTGAAAATCTTACTCAGATAGCTGGCGAGAT
The DNA here is from genome assembly GCA_024401365.1 of Bacteroidales bacterium. GTDB lineage: Bacteria > Bacteroidota > Bacteroidia > Bacteroidales > Marinilabiliaceae > W3P20-009. Next base: position 128,711 of record JAKSLE010000006.1, read on the forward strand.
CAAGAATGGTAAGTACGACGTAGGTTTCGTAGTAGACCCCGACGTAGACCGACTCGCTATGTTCTGCGAGAATGGCGAAATGTTCGGAGAGGAGTACACTATCGTATCCTGCGCCGATTACGTCCTCAGCCATACTCCTGGCAACACAGTTAGCAACCTTTCGTCGTCAAGAGCCTTGGCCGATGTCACCAAAATGAGAGGTGGCTCATACAAGGCCGCAGCCGTAGGCGAGGTAAATGTCGTAACTCAGATGAAGGCTACCAACGCTGTTATCGGCGGCGAGGGTAATGGTGGCGTAATCTACCCAGAGAGCCACTACGGTCGCGACGCCCTCGTAGGTATCGCACTCTTCCTTTCTCACTTGGCTCACAAGGGTTGCAAGACGTCTGAGCTGCGTAAGACTTACCCCGATTACTATATTTCAAAGAACAAGGTCGAACTTTCTGCCGACGTAAATGTAGATGCTATCCTTGAGTCAATGAAGGAAAAGTACAAGCAGGAGAGAATCACAGATATCGATGGCGTGAAAATCGACTTCGCCGAGAGCTGGGTACACTTGAGAAAGTCTAATACCGAACCTATCATCCGTATCTATGCCGAGGCTCATAGCGAGGCCGAAGCTACAGCCTTGGCGGCTCAGATTAAGGAAGTCATCGCATCTTGCAAGTAATGCAGAATTGATAAAGTATTTACATAGACTGATAATGACGATTGCCATCTTACTTGAGGTGGCAATCGTTGATATTTTTGCTCAGGATGTAGTCGACATCGGAAGTAGCTTCTCTTACGAAAACGAGGTCTCCCCTAGATGGACCATAGGGGGCAACTTGTCCTACTTTCAGCAGTTCAAACGTGGCGAGGGTTTCGCTATCCAGGCTAAAGCTAAATGCCAATTCAAATTTATGGAGCGCCGATTCTTGTTTATGGTCGCCTCCATATCTAACGAGGAATATAATAATTCCCGCAACTCGGATATCGAATTGCGCCTCATCGAGGGTATTCACATGGGAACAACAGGCATTTTTTCTCATGGCGTATACTTGTCTCAAAGAAGATTGGTATACTACTCCCCTTCTAGCGATATAGCTTTCTGCTCCGATGCAACGTACTACCAAAAGCTTACCTTCCCTTGGATAAAGGAGCGTTTTAGACTCCTCGCCTCTATGAGCGAGTCCATAAATATTACTCCCGACAACTCTAAAGCTAAGGTCTTCCAACGTTTCAGACTGGGCCCAGGTATCGACTTCAAAGTCAACAATAAGCTCACCCTTCAGTTCAGCCACCACTACGCCGTCGGAGGCAAAAATCAGATTTTCATCGGCGACAGACATAAGCTCCATTACTTTTCTTTGTCATTGAGCATTAAGAGGTTGAAAGGTTAAGGATTTTTACTACCTTTGCGCGCGATAATGCATTAATCAGAATATACTAATATAGCGAACATAAAATGTTTGAGAACCTATCCGATAAAATTGAACAGGCGTTCAAGTCGCTTCGTGGCGAGTCAACCATTACCGAACTTAACGTCGCTGAGACACTCAAAGACGTACGCAAGGCTCTTCTCGACGCCGACGTCAACTATAAAGTAGCAAAACAATTCGTAGACACTGTTAAGGACAAAGCGCTTGGTCAAGAGGTTTTGAAAAGCGTAAAGCCTGGTCAGCAGATCGTCAAAATAGTATATGACGAACTCACCAACCTCATGGGTGGCGAGGCCGTAGACGTAAACCTCAAGGGTAACCCCGCTGTCATCTTGATGTCGGGTCTACAGGGTTCAGGTAAGACAACTTTTACTGGCAAACTAGCCAATATGCTCAAAACCAAGAGAGGCAAGAGCCCTATGGTCGTGGCTTGCGACGTATACCGCCCTGCCGCTATCGACCAGTTGAGAGTCGTAGCTAGCCAGGTCAACGTACCAGTATATGCCGAGGATGGCAACAAGAACCCTATCGAAATCGCCGAAAAGGCTATCGCACAGGCTAAGTCCTTGGGTTGCGACGTGGTAATCGTCGATACCGCCGGCCGTCTCGCCGTTGATGAGGAGATGATGAACGAAATCGAGGCTCTCAAAAAGGCTCTCAACCCTTCAGAAACTCTCTTCGTTGTCGACTCCATGACTGGTCAGGATGCCGTAAATACTGCTTTCGAGTTCAACTCTCGCCTCGATTTCGACGGCGTAGTATTGACAAAACTCGATGGCGATACCCGTGGCGGTGCCGCTTTGTCTATCCGAAACGTCGTCAATAAGCCTATCAAGTTCATAGGTACAGGCGAAAAGATGGATGCCATCGACGTATTCCACCCTTCGCGTATGGCCGACCGTATCCTCGGTATGGGCGATATCCGTACCCTCGTACAGCGCGCTCAGGAGCAAATCGATGAGGAGGAGGCTAGAAAACTCCAGAAGAAGATAGCTAATAATAAACTCGACTTCGACGACTTCCTCGCTCAGATCCAGCAGGTTAAGAAAATGGGTAACCTCAAGGACCTCGCTTCTATGATCCCTGGCGTAGGTAAAATGCTGAAGAACGTGGATATCGATGATAACGCTTTCAAAAGCATCGAGGCTATCATCGGCTCCATGACCCCTCACGAGAGAAAGAACCCTCAGGTCATAGACGGCTCTAGAAAAAAACGTATCGCCGCCGGTTCTGGTACTTCTCTCCAGGATGTCAACCGCCTGCTCAAACAGTTCGAGGAGACTCGCAAAATCATGAAGCTTATGTCTGGTAAGACCGGCGCTAACATGCGCCGCATGATGGGCGGCCTTATGAGACATTAATAATAAACTGATTACTCACCTACATTACAAGATATGCAATTAATAGATGGTAAGCAGACTGCTGCCGCAATACGCAAGGAGATTGCAGAGCAGGTCGACCAGATGGTAGCACGCGGAGAGCGTCGCCCTCATTTGGTAGCAATACTTGTGGGTCATGACGGTGGCTCGGAAACTTACGTAGCTAACAAGGTTAAGGCTTGTGAGGAGTGCGGTTTTAAGTCTACCCTACTCCGCCACGAGGACAATATTACCGAGGCTGAATTGCTGGCCGAGGTCGACCGCCTCAACAAAGACCCCGAGGTCGATGGCTTCATCGTGCAATTACCTCTCCCTAAGCACATCGACGAGGAGAAGGTTACTCACGCTATCGACCCTACAAAGGATGTCGACGGCTTCCACCCAGTAAATGTAGGTCGTATGACTATCGGCGCTCCAGCATTTATTTCGGCTACCCCTCAAGGTATCGTAGACCTTATCAAGAGATACAATATCCAGACAGCAGGCAAACACGCAGTTGTCATCGGTCGAAGCAATATCGTAGGCCGACCTATGAGCGTATTGCTCTCTCAAAAGGGTATCGACTGTACCGTGACTCTCGTTCATAGCCGCACACAGAATATCAAGGAAATATGCGCTCAGGCTGATATCATCATTGCCGCTATCGGTAAACCTGGTTTCGTTACCGCCGATATGGTAAAGGAGGGCGCTACTGTCATCGACGTAGGTACTACTCGCGTAAAGGACGAGACTAGCCCTCGCGGATGGAGACTCAAGGGCGATGTCGATTTCGCTAACGTATCCCCTAAGTGCGCTTTCATAACCCCAGTCCCTGGCGGTGTAGGCCCTATGACTATCGTCTCCTTGATGAAAAACACCCTCTTGGCTGGCCAGAAGGCTATATATAAGTAAATAATACTTATCCCACCATACACCCCCGCTAATGTCAAAGCACATTGGCGGTTTTTTTGTTTATATACCTCTAATATTTAACATTAATTTGCAATAACACTATTGCTATTATTGATATAGTGTACTACCTTTGCAGTACACTCATAAAGAGATAATACATATTACTTAGCTCATATCATGCACCCCTCAAATAATATTCAGTTTACGACTCATATACACGGCCAGCTCTACTCATACCACTTACTAAATATTACACGTTATATACAAAAAACACACACGCGAAAAAGTAAATGGTCTAGATATATGACCTTTCAATTAATATCATACTTACGTAAAAAGGGCTACAACTCGTGAAGAGAAGTAGCCCATTACCATTTTTATATGATATAATGTCAACGTCTCTTATTCAGCGATGGTAAAAATGCTGCCACTAAACCCAACAATGGCATATACGCACAGAAATCATATATCGCCTTTATGCCATAAATATCAATGAACTTGCCCAAAACCGCACTGGCTATACCGGCAACACCAAACGCAAAACCGTAGAATAACCCCGATATCAAACCTAAACGATATGGCAAAAGCTCTTGCGCATATAGCAATATCGCTGGAAATGCCGAAGAAAGCACAAATCCTGCTCCGAAACTTAATACTACCGTCCATACAAATCCTACATGTGGCATCAATAGCGAGAACGGCGCAGTGCCAAGTATCGAAATCCATATCACATACTTGCGCCCTATCTTATCCCCCACCGGTCCACCTACAAACGTGCCTATAGCAGTGGCAGCCAAAAAGGTAAATAGACAAACCTGCGACATCTGTACCGAAACGCCAAATTCTTCTATAAGATAAAAGGTATAATAGCTTGTAAGACTGGCCATGTATATGTACTTGGAGAATATCAATATCGTCAGTACAACCAGCGCCCATATAGTCTTCCCTCCCGAGAGTGGTCGCTGATTGGATACTGCCATACGTATATTCTGCTGCTTGGCCTTGGCCAGATACCCAGCAAACCACTCGCTTATCGGCTTGGCTACCATATATGCCATAGCAGCAAATAGTAAAAACCAGAGTATGCTGGTACGACCGTTAGGAGCAACTATAATGGCTACCAAAAGCGGACCTAACGAGGAGCCTATATTGCCGCCTACCTGAAATATCGATTGCGCTAGCCCTCGCTTGCCTCCCGACGCCAACGACGCTATCCTCGATGCCTCAGGGTGCAACGTCGATGAACCTACTCCTATTATAAAGACACAGGGCAACATGGTATATAGGTTAGGCGCTAAGGCTAACCCCATTATACCTAACGTAGTAAAGGTAGTAGCTACCCATAGACTGTGCGACATGGGATGACGGTCAAAAAACAATCCTACTACAGGTTGAAAAACCGATGCCGCTATCTGATACACAAGGGTCACTATGCCTATCTGCGCAAACGAAAGAGAAAGTTCTTCCTTCAAAATAGGATAACTGGCCGTCAGCACAGCCTGCAAAAGGTCATTTAGAAGATGCGATGCCCCCAGACATATCAATATCTTGAGCACAGCACTGGATTGTTTTTCGGATGTCATTTATCTGTTGTCGTTTTTCTTCTGCAAAGATACACAACTAATCCCACATCAATTTCAATACACCATTCTTTTTACCACCTTCTTTCAGACAGTGATAGTTGCTTCGCGTGTCAGATAAGAACAATGTATCATCTTCAAATTTTGCCTCCATCTTTATCTCTCCGAAATAGACATCTATTATATCGTCAAATATGTCCGACTGCTTCCAGTATCCTTCGCCTAAATCGGCAATGTTCGTCACTATAAGGTGCTTGCCTTCGCCCTTACCATATATCTCTATCGTCGCAGGTGCTGTCGCTCTCTCTGTAGTCTGCTCTCCGTCTTCTGTCCAGGCTACAGTGCCTAAGTGATTGTATCTCAGTGGTGTCGTCTTTCGCTCTACTTCAAAGTCTTTCTTCATCTGCGCCATCTCTGCCTCATTGCGCGCCTCTTCTTCTGCCTTGGCACTGGCTAGACTTTCTGCTAGATAACTCTCTAATAGATCTTCCCTGATAAAGGTCATCTCTTCTCGCCTCATCTTCACAAATATTACTTTATCGTCCCCTTCATACACTAGCTTGTCTCCCCCTACTATAAACGCACCATCCTTTATCTCTGCTTTTATAAGATGCCCAGCCTCAAACTCAATGTCTGCCGTATTGTCCCCATTCATTATAATGTACGACGACATACCTAATCTCTGCATCAATTCGTAGTCTATGACCTCCTTGCCACTAACCACCTTAGCCAAAATATATTTTGCCATAACTGTTAATTTGAAAAATATTTAATCTACTGCAAAATTACAATATTTAACGATAAAATAAAACAAAAGGCCCAGATATCAAATACCTGGACCTCAATATAATTCTATGCCAACATTTATTCTTGTGGCTCTGCTGGCTTCTGCTCTTCTTCTTTCTTCTTTGCAAGATATTCTGGAAGTGATAGTCCAGCCTGATCAAACAACTCTCCGAGTGGAGGTACACTCTTCATGAGCCCCGAAAGAAAATTGGCCGTAGAGGTCTGTCCATTGCCATTGCCACCATTATCCCAAACGGTAACCTTGTCAATCTGAATACCCTTGATAGCATCAACTTGCGTCTTAACAAGTTCTGGCAACTTCTCCAAAAGCAACAGCGTGTAGGCCTTCGTAGCATCTCCACCAGCAGCTTGTATCATCTTATCATAACCTTGTGCTTGCTTGGTCAATATCTCATAGAGACCCTTGGCTTCTGCTTCCATCTTGGCAAAAATAGCATCTGCCTCACCTTTCGCATTTACTCGCTTGCGCTCTGCTTCTGCTTCTGCTTGTATCACAAGTCGCTTCTTCTCTATCTCTTGCGCAACAATGACGTTGGCTACCTGTGTACTGCGCTCCCTGTCTGCACGGGCTTCCTCTGCCCTCTGCTCTGCTGCATACGCCTCCTCAAGTGCCTTGGCTTGCGCAACTTTCTCTGCTGCAGTGGCCTTACGCTGCGCCTCTGCTTCTGCCTCTCTACGACTGGCATCAGATTGCGCAATGTTAACCTTCGACTCGTTCTCGCCCTTCACAGCTTGAGCATTGGCATCTGCCGTACGGATACGTGTCTCTCTGTCCGCCTCTGCTTTACCAATCTCACCAAACTTCTCTTGCTCGGCTACTCTAACCTTCGCTTCGTTGATGGCCTTTGCAGCTGCTTCTTGTCCAAGTGCCTCAATATATCCACTCTCGTCTTTAATATCGGTTACGTTAACGTTGATAAGCTTCAGACCTATCTTCTTCAACTCTACCTCTACATTGGCTGTAATGGCCTCAAGGAACTTGTCTCGGTCTGAGTTCAACTCCTCAATCGACATCGTTGCTATTACTAGACGAAGCTGTCCAAAGAGAATATCTCTAGCCAACTCTTGTATCTGCTGCGCACTCTGTCCAAGCAAACGCTCTGCTGCAGCTACCATCGTCTCTTCTTCTGTACTGATACCTACCGTAAAACGACATGGTACGTCTACTCGAATGTTCTGACGGCTCAAAGCATTGGTAAGATTGGCATCAATACCTATAGGTGTCAACGACAAATATGCATAGTCTTGAATAATAGGCCACACAAATGCACCACCACCATGTATACACTTGGCACTCTTCTTCGATCCGCTGGTACCATATATTACAAGTACCTTGTCCGATGGACAACGACGGTAACGGTTGATAAGCGCAACTAAAAGTAAAATACCTACGCCTATCAGAATAATTATCAGATTTGAAACATCCATTAGTTGTGATTTATTTTAATTATTACTTTTTATGCTTTCTCTACCAATAGCGTATGCTTGTCTACCAAACTGAGTACCTTTACTTTCGTACCGCTAGGCAAAAGCTCACCATCAGTCACTGCTGCCAACTCTTGTATCGACCCGCCAAAACTGACTTGCACCTTGCCTTGCCCCGTCCTGGCTGCAGGTATACGTAAATACACATCACATACCGTGCCTACACACTCCTCTACCCTGTACGCTCCATTGGTCTCCAACTTCATTACTTGCTTTAGTAATAGAACGAAAAGCCCCACAAATACCACACCAGTGAGCAGTGCTAATACTAATAGTACCACAGGATTGTCAACTACCGACGACCAGCAGACTCCTCCCCAGCCAAAGCCTAGAAGAAAATTCACCACATTCCTTATACTGAAAAGCTGCATCACACCCCCAGTACCTAATGTGTCTCCGTCTACATCGGCCGAAATGTCCGCTCCCGCATCAGCATCTCCTATACCTACAAAGGTAAGTATCATCTGAACTATAAAGACTAATGACGCAACGCCGGCTATAGTCCAGTATATCCTGACTCCTGGTTCTATGGCTTCGTACCACGCTAAAAAAATATTCTCCATATGCACGTTCGTATTAATGAGTATCTACAAAGATATAACTTCATCTTTAATAATCAAATATCAAGCGCCGCATGATAGCCTTCATATACAGCCTTCGTGATATTCGCCGGACGTAAACAGTCGCCTATCTCGCGTACAAACGGCGCCGCAGTGTGCAGTGCATCTGCATCGGCCCTGTTCGACCTCTGCCCCACCGCACAGATAATCGTATCTGCCTTTATGAGCTCTTCCTCGCCTGCCGCATTCTTGCATACCAAACCTTCTTCCGTTACTCTGAGCCCTGCACACTGCATATGCTTCTCCGCATACTTGTCCACATTCCTCATCAATATCGGACGGTTCCTTATATTGCAGTCTGGCGCCAACGTGTCTCTCATTTCTACTAAGTGTACCTTCTTCCCTTCTTGTCCAAGATGTACCGCACACTCACAACCGGCTAAGCCTCCGCCTAGGACAACCACCGTGTCGCCAACCTTCTCTTTTTCAAGATAATAGTTGTTTACTACCACTACATTCTTGCCGTCTATGCCTGGAAGCGGTGGTACAATAGGCGTAGAACCTACAGCCACTATTAACGCATCTGGCTTCACCGTCTCTACATACTCTGGCGTTACCATAGTGTTCAATCTTATCTTGACGCCTTCTGCTATAGCTTGCTTCTCTAACGAAAGACCCAACTCATACATCTCATGCTTGAATGGGATGGCTTGCTCCGATTTCAATATGCCGCCTACCTTGTCACTCTTTTCACAGAGTATCACTTCGTGACCTCTCTGCGCAGCCGTTACTGCCGCCTTGAGCCCAGCTACTCCTGCCCCTACCACAAGTACCTTCTTCTTATGGTACGCTGGCACTACCTCCATGCCTTCTATCTCTCTGCCTACCATAGGATTTACCGCACAACGACGGGTAAACGTAGTAGGCCTCTCCGCCATACAGGTGTAACAACGCAGACACTTCACTACCATATCTTCTTCTCCCGCCGCTATCTTGTTCGGCAAAAATGGATCTGCCAATAGCTGTCGGCCCATATATATCACGTCTGCCTTGCCTTCTCGCAATATCTGCTCCATCTGCTCAGGATCCGATAGACCGCCTATACAGGCTACTGGCTTCTTTACATGCTTCTTTATCTCAGCAGCATACTGCACATTCCTGCCGTGAGGCTCAAACATAGGTAGCGTAGTGTCAAAGAATCCATACTGGTACGATCCTACCGATACATGTATCAAGTCTACCAAATCTTCTACCATCTGCGCTATCTTGCACCCGTCTTCTATGGTATACCCTCCCTCAAATAGCTCACTGCCACTGATACGTATCTCTATAGGAAAATTCGCACCTACCGCAGCTCGTATCGATTGCAAAACTTCTCGCACAATGCGTACTCGGTTCTCTAGCGTACCTCCATACTCATCTGTTCTGAAATTCTGAGCAGGCGAGAGAAATTGATTCAAAAGCCAACCATGTCCAGCATGAAGCATTATCATCTCATAGCCTGCTCGCTTGCATAGAGCAGCACTCTCACCATAACTTTTTACTATATCCGCTATCTGCTCTTTCGAAAGGCCCTTCACCGGACGCCCGTCTGGACGAACCGTATCACTCGGACCCCACTGGTTGAGAGATTGCTTCTTGTCCTTGTCCGACATATAGGTGCCGGCATACTGCCCAGAATGCGAAAGTTCTATACTTGGCACCGAACCATGACGCTTGAGCGAATCGGCTACAAATGTATGCGCAGCCAAACAGCCTACAGTCTGCAAATTAATATGCAACATATGACTGCCATCTGTCTCGGGATGCACCACAAGCTCACTCACCGTCACACTGGCAGCACCACCCTTGGCTCTTAATTCATAAAAACCTTGCGTACGAGGACCTGGTACACAGTCTGGTGTAATATCTGTAGCTCCCATCGGAGCCGAAAACATACGATTTCGAAAAATAACATTACCTATCTTAATAGGGCTGGTCAATAGCGGATACTTATTACTCATTATCTTAATATCATGATATTCTGTTAACATATTTTACGAATCATCCATACACGATGTTTCAAAATCCAATCTAAATATCCCCCAAAATCCCACTGACGTATTCTGACGCATTAAGACGTGTTAACCTAATATATTTACATGTATAAAACATTCCACCACCAACACCTAGCCCATCTCCCAAAATCTACCCCATCAAAAAAACAACCTCAAGCCAACCCCACCGCAATGTAGAGACGTAGCGCGCTACGTCTCCACCCCTACAAGCTCTTTTCTTGCTTCGTTTCCTTCTGACGGCCAGAATTGAAAATCGACGCAGTCAAGAAAATGAACCGAAGGTGCATCTATATTCTGACGTCTTGTTTGCCCGGCAAAAGCAAACAAAAAGAGCGTGACAAAGCACGCTCCAAATATCAAAAAAATAAACTACTCTACGAGTTAAAATGATAAAGAAAAACTATCTCTCCCTCATACGCAGGCTTGCGATTACCTTCTATCTCAAGCTTTACAGTCATGTTAGCCTTTGTTGTACCACGAAGATCAACTACCGAACCAACCTTAACATGAAGTCTTACTCGCGAACCAACAATTACAGGCTGATTGAACTTGAAGTGCTCAATACCATAGTTAATCTGATCTTTTACATTGCGAACATCTACTATCTGCTCCCAAAGATGTGGAAGAATCGATAAAGTCAAATATCCATGTGCAATAGTGTTGCCAAATGTCGACTCCCTCTTCGCCTTCTCTACGTCAACATGTATCCACTGGTGATCAAGTGTCGCATCCGCAAAAAGGTTAATCTGATCTTGGTCAAATGTATGCCAATCCGACACACCCAACTCTTGACCTACCAATGCCTCAAGCTCAGCAAAACTACTGATAATCTTCTTTTCCATATATCTTGCTATTAGTGATTTGTTCTTATTAAAACTCTAAAATTCAGCCAAATTGTTCGCGAAGTTAATCACTTTTCGCGATATGCAAGCATTTGTGCCGCAAAATCACTCTCCTCTACTAACTCCACATCCTTAGGCTCCCCACCTCCTCCAAGTACCAACTTGTACCTCGGATTAACAAAGCACGAGAACGGCGCAACTCCAAGCGCATCATACCTCATCTTTATCTCTTTGTGTAATTCTAGGTCAACTTTCACACCATACGTCTCTACTATGTCGCGCGCAGCCTCAAAGTCTCCTTCACTCTTTATGCGCTGTATCTCTCTTAATAACTGACCAAAGACTTCTCGCATCTTCTCATAGTCTTTTATCGTCACATAGTGCTTGCCTTCCCTAACTACCATCTCTGCCGCACCCCCACAGTGCTCCAACGCCCAGGCTGCTATAAGATGCCTGTTGCGCATATGGGATTCTTCTATATTGGTCCCAAGCTCTAGTCGAGATAGCTGAACCAATAACCCACTGCGCATATATGAGTCGTAATGCGACCACGCAGCTTCTTTATTTGGCAACAAACCCAACTCTACTATCTTGTCGTCTGCCATAAAATAAAGGGCATAAAGGTCGGCTCGCGTCTCTTCTATTGTGCTGCCATAGGCCTTGAGCGCATCTAGCGTTACCCCCTCTTTCATCTGCCCGGAACCGTGCCCTAGACATTCGTGCAACTGCGTATGAAGGTCGTCTGCTTCCGAACCATATTTGCGCGCATTCTCACTCTCTTCTAAGGAATAGGCAAACTCATCTAATACACCTGACGATTGCGACGCCTCATGGTACGCCCCCTCTATATTGGCAAGGGCTACCGACTTCGAGCCGTATTGCTCTCTTATCCAGTCGGCATTCGGTAGATTGATGCCTATAGGCGTGGTAGGATAACAGTCTCCACCTAACATGGCTACGTTGACTATATTCATACTTACTCCCTTCACATCTCGCTTCTTATATTCAGAGGCTACCGGCGACCGGTCTTCAAACCATTGGGCATTCTCTGCTATAGTGGCTACATGCTTGGTCTTCTCTTCGTCTCGTATCTCTACTACCGATTCCCATGTGGCTTTCAACCCTAATGGATCTGAATATACTTCTATAAAGCCGTTTATAAAGTCTATCTTTAGGTCTTTGTCCGATACCCATACTTTATTCATCTCGTCAAAGGTGTCTGGATTACCATCCCTATAATAGGATATCAACAACTCTATAGTCTTCTTCTGCTTGTCCGTAAGTGCATACGCCATAGCCTTCTCAAGATTCTTGATAATGGCCCTTATCTGCATGCCATACATGCCGTTCTGGTCCCAGACCTCTTCTACCAACTCCGTGCCGTTCTTGATCAACTTGCTGTTCAGGGGATGCTTGCCCTTAACGTCGGAGTAATATCGCTCTACTTCTTGCTGCGATACTCTGTCTCCATAGAAATTGACCGACGAGGCATATACCAAATCTACACCGTCCGCAAGGGATACTTTCTTGGCATCAAAATTTGGATCAAAGAAAATATCACAGTATAGAGCGCGCATCGACTCTTGCGATTCCTCAAATATCTTGCCCATCTCTTCGTCCATAGTCTTCGTCACAGGCAAGATAATATATTTGTCATACCACCCCAAAAATTGCTCCTTCGTGAAATCGGCTTTGAACTTGTCATTGCTGTAATGGTGATGTATACCATTGGCTACCCAAATGCGCTTGGCATACGTCATTAGACCTTCGTCTACTTCCCCATCGGCTTTCATGCCTATTATTATCTTCTCTACAACGTCCCTGACCATAAGGTTGAACTTGTAGTTCTGATCCCATATAATATCTCGTCCAGCTTCTGCTGCTTGCGCTAAATAGTATACAAGCATCTTCTCGTTGAGCGATAACTTATCAAAACCGGGAACGTCATATCGTAATACCCGTATATCGGCAAATTGTTCTAGTATCGGATTCATTTTATTGTCGTCTGTTTTTTATTTCCATAATTCCCAAAAATGATGCAACGGCCCATGCCCCTCGCCTATCTCATACCTCGCCGCACCTTTTATGGCACTGGCTACATAGTCATGTGCCTTCCCAACTATCTCGCTAAGTTGTCTTCCTTTCTCTATGGCCATGTACGAGGCTATGGCTGTCGATAACGTACAGCCCGTACCATGCGTGTTGGGGGTATCTATATATTCATGAGTGTATGCATATATCTCCCCTCTTCTCTCTGCATCACATAGCATGTCACTGGTCTGCCCTCTCTCCATAGCCCCTTTCTTGTGCCCCCCTTTGAGCAGAATGGATGTCTTGCATCGCTCTACTAACACCTTGGCTACTTCTTCCATCTCTATATCTTCTCCTTCTATACCTAATATCTGCATCGCTTCTGGTATATTGGGGGTTACCAGCCTTACGTAGGGCATCAACTCGTCACAGAGCATCTTCAACCCGTCTCTCTTGAGAAACGTAGCGCCTGATGTACTGGCTAATACAGGGTCTAATACTACATTGGCCAACTTATATTCTTTCAATAGCTTGGCAACGGTCATTATCTGTTCCTTGCCACAGAGCATGCCTATCTTCACCGTGTCCGTCCCCGTGTCGTCTAATATGGCCCTTACTTGTGCCTCTATCATCGACGCCGACATCGGCATTACTTCTCTTACGCCTTGCGTATTCTGTACTACCACAGCTGTTATCACATTGGTAGCGTAACAACCTAAAGCAGCAGCTGTCTTTAGGTCTGCTTGTATGCCAGCACCCGACGTGGGGTCTGTTCCAGCTATGGACATCACTAGCTTGTAGCGCATCTTGTTCAGAGTGTCCATATTTCTCTTGTTATTTTATAAGGTGTATGGCACTCCCACTGCAGCCGTCTGGATTGGCTACCCCTATAAGCCGGGTAACAGTGGGCGCTACATCTATCATATTGTGCTCTTCATATTCTAATGCATGCGGTACACGCCAACCATAAAATACCAATGGCACCGGCTCTACTACCCATAATTGCTGTATCTGCCTACCATCATCCATCTCGTCTGCCCACCCTGGCTGAAGATATAGCACAATGTCTCCCGAACGCCGCGGATGATAGTTGCGCCGCAACATCTGTACTATGGGCATATCACTGTCCATCAGGTCAAGGTCTCGAGCTACTATGGCCCTCTCTATACCTTTTATCTGCGCCAGAAAGTCCGCACTCTCTACCAATAGACTGTCCCATTGTACCTTGCGCTCGTTGGCCAACTCCCTGTCAAGGTATATCGCACCGGGCGCATAGTTCTTTACCCACTGCGCTTGTCCATGCTTGGCCATCAGATATAGGTTGAGTATCGCCGTGGCTCGCTTCATCGAAACTACTCCCTTCGGCTCCCAGTGTTGCGAGGTGGTCGACTGTAAATCATGTACACTCTGCGCCGCCGTAAATACTACTAGGGTGTTCTGCATCCCTATATGCTGGTCTATCGCTTTGAGTAGCGACGCTATACTGCCGTCAAGATGCAACAGCAAGTCCTCACTCTCTGCATCTAAGGGCTGCTTCTTGGCACATACCGATGGCGTAAGCGAAAACTCTATGGTCAACATGTCTGGTATGTCGTCTTTGCCCATGTCTTCCATCAATAGTAGCGCTGTCGCAAAGTCTCTTATAAGCGAATTGCCATACGGCGAACCTACCAACCGCTGATATTTGTACCCTTTGCCGCCTGCAGGTTGCTTCATGGGATAATAAAACGAACTCTGCTTCTCCCCTGGGAAAAACTTGGATATGTGATAGGTACTTATATCTTGCGATGGCGCCCATATCTTGTCTAAGTATAAATCTGGCAACTTCTTGTCGTTGAACTCGGCTATCCAACCGTGATTCACACTGTCTACTTGCAGATTCTCAGTCCTGAGCCTGCCCTTCGACGCATCAAACCATATCACTGGTTCGGGTACCTGCGTGCCACTGCTCCATAGTAGATTCTCTGGATGAAAGCCTATAGCATACATCTTGGCCTTGTCATTGTATATCCTGCGTATCTGATTGCCTATCGTGGAACAGAACAACTGCCCGTTGCATACACTGGCAGCCGAATCCAAACTCCCCGAATTCTTGTCAAACGCATCCCCAAATATAGCGTGTATTCTGTGATTGCTGTAATGGTCTATCCACTGCTCTCCTACTATACCATGAGTAGCAGCTGGCGCCCCAGTAAATAGAGTAGCCATATTCTTCCCCGCATAGTTGCCTCCAGCATCATAATAGGCATACGACATCTGGGTGCCTCCATTGAGTAAACGCTTGAATCCGTCATTGCCTAACCTAGGTAATACTATGCGCAATTGCTCATTTGATAGATTGTCTACCACAAGCCACAACACAAGCCTCGGCTTCTCCGATGTAATGTCCCCAGTCTGAACCGTACGCTGCGCAATCAGCCCTACCACCGATACCAATAGCATCAGCAACATCATATAAATTCGTCGTCTCATCAACTTCTGTTCTTTAAACGCCTACAAAGATAATGCATTGGACCAAATTCCACGGCTATTTCTATATTTATTTCAACCAACGGTTTTTAGCTCTTGCTTATCTCCCTTAAATAAAAAAACTGCGAGCAAACAATACCTTCTATATACCTAGAGACTACTTACCAACTACCTTTACCTTAACTAAAATCATACTTGATAAGTGAACATAAAACTTTACAAATTGTAACAATATGAAACTCCACAACGTAACAAAGCACCAAATATTAGCGCACTAATAGGTAATTATGAGCGAAAAGATTCTAGAAGCATTGATGCAGTTGTTCGCTATCGTAGCATCCGTCCGCGGAAGCAGCGACATGAGCGAACGTCGCAAAGTAGTCTACACTTTTCTCTCAGAACAGCTCAATAAGGAACTGGCCAACAAATACATTTCTCGATTCGACGAGTATTATAGAAATAATATCCAACAGGCCCAACGCTCCGAAAACCACTACAAGGTAATCTCTCGTATCTCGTCTAAGGCTACCCGTATAGCTATCGAAATAAATCGCGAACTTTCTCTCTACCAAAAGTATATCGTCCTCGTAGAGTTGTACGAATACCTCAATACCGGTCAGGTGTCCTACACCGAACGGGGTTTGGTGTCCGACGTTGTGGCTGATAAATTCAATATCTCTCAGGCCGACTTCGAGCATATTCGCGACTTCATCCTCGATACCGATACGGTGCCCGATAGAGTGATCTTCTCTAGCAACGAAAACTGCGAGTCTTTCGTCGAACCTAAATATGTATTTTGGGAGGACTTGGGCGGCGACCTGCCTTTCATATACCTCCCTACCGTTAATATATTCCTCTTTAAGTACTTCGGAACTCAGAAGATGGAGATGAACGGCGTGCCCGTAGAACCGGGTCGCACCCATATCCTCCGATCAGGTAACAGCATTCGTAATAATACAGCTGCACCTATCTTCTACAACGACATGACTAAGCAGACAACCGCTCTTAATAATGCTACTCCTGTCACTTTCGAAGCCCGAAACGTCGTATACCATTTCAACCCCACTACCGTCGGCCTCCATAAATTCTCTTTCGAGTCCGAAAGCGGTCGCCTCGTGGGTATCATGGGTATCTCTGGTTCGGGTAAGTCTACTTTGCTCAACGTCATCTCTGGTATAGGTAAGCCTACTAACGGTAACGTATACATAAATAATATAGATATCTACGAGAACCCCGAGGCTATCCAGGGCCTCATAGGCTACGTGGCTCAGGATGATATCTTATACGAGGATCTTACCGTATACGAAAACTTGTACTATAGCGCTAAGTTGTCTTTCGGCAACTTGCCTATCCAGTTCATAGAGGAACGCGTAAGTAATATCCTACACCAACTTGGTCTCTGGGATATACGCAATATCAAGGTGGGTTCCCCTCTCAATAAAAAAATTTCCGGCGGTCAGCGCAAACGCCTCAATATAGCTCTCGAACTGATTCGCGAACCGCCAATCCTTATACTCGACGAGCCTACTTCGGGCTTGTCTTCCCAGGATTCTCAGAATATCATCGAACTCCTGAAGGACCTTACCATCAGAGGTAAACTGATATTTGTCGTTATCCACCAACCTTCTTCGGATATCTTTAAGATGTTCGACCAGCTGCTGGTTATCGATACCGGCGGCTACCTTATATACGACGGTAACCCTATCGAGAGCTTGAAGTATTTCCGCTATAGCCTCCACATGATCGACTCCGAGGATGTCGAATGTAAACATTGCGGTAATATAAATGTCGAACAGGTCCTATCCCTCATCTCTACCCCTATCGTGGATGAGTACGGTAACGCTACTGATAACCGTAAGATAACCCCCGAGGAGTGGTACGAGAAATTCAATTGGGGCGACCTGGATATATCTTATATCGGCGACCCCGAACCTCTGCCTACTACAAAGTTCAAGGTGCCTAACAGAATCCGCCAGGCTGTCCTATATCTGCAACGCGACCTCAAGGCTAAGTTCGCTAATATGCAGTATATCCTCATCAACTTGCTGGAAACTCCTGTACTGGCCCTGATATTGTCCTTGCTTATCAAGTACTACAACGTCGACGAGGGCGCTACATATTCTTTCGGTAACAACGTCAATATACCCGTATTCTTTATCATGGGTATCATCATAGCCTACTTCGTGGGTCTTACCGTCGCAGCGGAGGAAATCATTCAAGACCGCCCTATCCAGCGCCGAGAACGATTCATGAACCTAAGCCGCCAGAGCTATATCGTCTCTAAGGTTATCCAGACTAGCATATTGTCTGTAATCCAGATGATTATGTTCGTCTTCATAAGCTCCCTCATCTTGGAGTTCAAGGAGATGCACCTCCACATGTGGCTCATCCTCGTCGCTACGGCTATCAACGCCAACTTGCTGGGACTGATTCTCTCCGATACTATGCGAAAGAGTATCAATATCTATATCATCATACCTTTCATGGTCATACCGCAACTTATCTTGTCGGGCGTCTTCGTAAAGTATGATAAGATGAACCCTAATCTCTCCAACCCTATCTATGTCCCTGCTTACGGTAACGTTATAACTGCTCGATGGGCTTTCGAGGCTTTGGCGGTCAACCAGTTCGTATACAATGAGTACGAAAACGAGTTCTATATCTTCCATAAACAGAAGTCTCAGTCGTCTTACTATAAGGATTACTGGGAACCTCAATTGCGTTCCGAACTTAATAAGGCACTGAAATATTCCAACGACCCAGCCGAACGCGAAAAATTGGTGAGCATCCTCACTATGGTCAAAAACGAAATATACGACCCTTCTCACCAGTTCAAACAGTTGACTTTGCCTCGAGAGGAGCTCTTCGAACCTTCGTTCTTCAACTCCGCCGCACACGAGGCTATCCGCGAATACCTGGGCGCCGTACGCAAATACAACGTCCAGCTCTATAATAAGGCCGATAAGGACGAGGATAAACATCGTAAGGATTTTACATCGGAACAACTGCAGGAAATGCACGATAATTACGCCAACGACGCTATCGCCGAGTTCGTAACAAATAAGGCTTCTATCGCTAGCGATGTAATAGTGGAACTTAATGGTCACTTGTACCAAAAGACCGACCAGGTCTTCCACGATACAACCGATTCTCTCAACGCACCTCTATTCTCCCCCTATAAGTATGTCTTCGGAACTAAGGTGGATACCTTCTCCTTTGGTTTACTGGTCATCTGGATATTCAATATCTTGATGTACATCTGCCTTTCAATGCGATTGGTACCGATTTTATTGGATAAATTAACCCTCATCGGACCCGCAATTCGTAAATTAGTCTCAAAAAGTATAACTAAAATAGAAAACTGAAATGACTGCACGTTGTTTCAGTTTTATTTTTTACTTTTGCACTCGTATCTTTATTAGTAATACAATAGACTAGAATATAATACTTGATTTGATGAATAGAACTATCATTACCGTAGTGGGTCGCGATACTGTAGGTATCATCGCGCGCGTTTGTACTTATCTAGCCGAGAGCAATATCAATATCCTCGACATCTCTCAGACTATCGTACAAGGTTATTTCAATATGATGATGATCGTCGATACCGCTAATTCTTCTAAATCTTTCGATTCTGTTCAAGATCAGATGTCTAAAATCGGTGAGGAGATGGGCGTTCAGGTTAAGTGCCAACGCGAGGAGATCTTCGATATGATGCACCGTATCTAATCAGCATAATTTGTAACGCTTTAATCCTACAACAGATTATGATTAGCATTTCAGAAGTTATCGAAACCAATAAAATGGTCGAGCAGGAGAACCTCGACGTGCGTACCATCACTATGGGTATCTCTCTCCTCGATTGTGCTGATTCCAACCTCGACACCCTTTGCAATAATATACGTAACAAAATAATCCGCCTCGCTAAAAACCTCGTCCCTGTGGGCGAAGAGATTAGCCGCGAACTTGGTGTGCCTATCGTAAATAAGCGTATCTCTATTACCCCTATCTCTATGGTAACCGGTAACGCTTGTAAGTCTACTGAGGATTATATCAAGGTGGCTAAAACTCTCGACGAGACTATCACTGAATTGGGCGTAGATATCCTTGGCGGCTTCTCTGCCGTAGTTTCTAAGGGCGCTACCGCTGCCGACATCGCACTTATCAAGGCTTTACCAGATGTGCTGGCTCAGACCAACCGTATTTGCGCTTCAGTAAATGTCGGCTCTACTAAGACGGGTATCAATATGGACGTAGTCCGCCTTATGGGCGATATCATAAAGGAGACAGCTAAAAAAACTGCCGATCGCGACTCTATCGGTTGTACCAAACTCGTTGTCCTTTGCAACGCCCCAGATGATAACCCTTTCATGGCTGGCGCATTCCACGGCGTTTCCGAGGCAGATGCTATCATAAACGTAGGCGTATCTGGCCCTGGCGTAGTTAAGCATGTCCTTAGCAATGTCCGTGGCGAAAGCTTCGAGGTCCTTTGCGAAACTATTAAGCGTACTGCTTTCAAAATTACTCGCGTAGGCCAACTCGTAGCTCAGGAGGCAGCTAAGCGTCTTAATGTGCCTTTCGGTATCATCGACCTCTCCTTGGCTCCTACTCCTGCTATCGGCGACTCAGTGGCTGATATCCTTTGCGAGATAGGCCTCGAACACCCAGGTGCCCCTGGTACAACAGCCGCATTGGCTCTGCTTAACGACCAGGTTAAAAAGGGCGGCGTGATGGCTTCGTCCTACGTGGGCGGTCTCTCTGGCGCATTTATCCCAGTATCCGAGGACCAGGGCATGATTGATGCCGTCCTCGCTGGCGCATTGACATTGGAAAAACTCGAGGCTATGACTTGCGTATGCTCCGTAGGTCTCGATATGATCGCTATCCCAGGTAATACTCCTGCTACTACAATAGCTGGTATCATCGCCGATGAGTCTGCTATAGGTATGATCAACCAAAAGACTACCGCCGTACGTATCATCCCTGTCGAGGGTAAGGATGTCGGCGAGGAGGCTCAGTATGGCGGCTTGTTCGGCTACGCCCCTATAATGCCAGTCAATAGATTTGATTGCTCGGCTTTCGTCAACCGTAAGGGCCGTATCCCAGCTCCTATCCATAGCTTCAAGAATTAAGCACCTATTCATAACAACATTATATCTGAAACCTTTATTATGCTACACAAATTCCGCCACTTAGCAGCTTGCTTGGCAATCGCATCTACTACCATGGGTGCGATTGCTCAGGAGAATGCTGCCGAGGATGATGGATATAAGTTCACTCATACCATCGACCTCAAAACAACGTCTGTCAAGGACCAGTCTCGCTCAGGTACGTGCTGGAGCTTCTCTACCGTATCATTCCTCGAAAGCGAAATGCTCCGCATGGGTAAAAAGGAGGTCGACCTCTCCGATATGTACGCCGTGTCTGTCTGCTATACCGCTAAGGGCGAAAAGGCTGTACGTATGCATACTTCATGCGAATTCGCTGGCGGTGGCGCTTCTCACGACCTCTTGTGGATCCTCCGTAACTATGGCATGGTCCCAGAGGAGGCTTACAAGGGTCTTAACTATGGCCTCGATAAGCATAATCACAATGAGTTCGACCGCGTCCTTAAGGGCTTCATCAACGCTTTGGCTGGCGACCCTAAGACCAAAAGCCTTACAACGGCTTGGAAAAAGGCTTACCAGGGTATCATCAATGCTTACCTTGGCGAAGTGCCTACCGAGTTTACTTACGAGGGCAAAAAATATACCCCTCGCACTTTCGCCGATCAGGTGGTGGGTCTTAACCCCGATGACTATGTCTGCTTGACTTCTTTTACTCACCATCCTTTCTATGAGGAGTTCATCCTCGAAGTGCCAGATAACTGGCTCAACGAGAAAATGCACAACGTCCCTCTCGAGGATCTCATGAGAATTACCGACAACGCTCTCAAAAATGGCTATACCATTGCTTGGGGCTCAGATGTGTCCGAAGATGGCTTCTCTTACTACGATGGCGTAGCTGTCGTACCTGAGACTAACGAGGATAACCTCGAGGGTACTGAGTTGTCTAAATGGCAAAAACTCTCAGATAGAGCCAAGAGAAACTACGGCTTGAAATCTCCCGTAAAGGAGAGAACTATTACTCAGGAAATCCGCCAACAGGCTTTCGATAACTACGAGACAACCGATGACCATGGTATGCATATCGTAGGTATGGCCAAGGATCAGAACGGTAGCGAGTACTATATCGTAAAGAATTCTTGGGATACCAACAACATTTACAAGGGCTATCTCTACGTATCTAAGGCTTTCTACGCTTACAAGACCCTGGATATCATGGTCCACAAAAACGCTATCCCTTCCGACATCAAGAAGAAACTTAACATCAAATAATTTTCAAGCATGGAAATTAAACCTCGATACGGATTCGATAAAATCCATTTCGGTCTCACTATAGCTCAGGCTAAATCTATCCTCGGCGAACCTGAGGATATCGATGCCGACCAGAACCTCTCAGAGGTGCCAGACGACCTCTCTACAGTGTTGTACTACGACGGCTTCTCTCTCTCTTTCGATAAAAATGTCGATTACCGCCTCACTGAAATGCTCTTCGAGGGCGAACAGTGTAAACTCGGTAAAATAAAAATCGGTATGGACGAGGAGAAAATGATAGGCCTCGCCGAGGAAATGAATATGGGCGACTGGGAGGATCCTTTCGCTGACGACGATGAGTCAGACCCTGATTTCGCCGACACAACGGGATACTCTTTCGATGAGGCAGGTCTTACCCTCTTATGTACAGCTGGCAAACTTACCGAAATCGAAATCTATGTTCCTCTCGATGAGAACGAAAAGCCTCAATGGCCAGTGGTCAAGTAATTTATAGTACAACAACAATATTAAGATGAGAAAAATCTTTAAGTCGTTGCTCGCATGCAGCTTGATGGCATTCGCAGCTAACGCATCTTTCGCACAAATCAACTTGGCTTCGGCTAGTGGCGATTTGAAACTCCGTATTATGGGCCGTACTAACCTCGATGCAGGTATATTCCTCGGCGAGGATGGCGACGATACTGATGGTGTCGTAATGAACGATACTCGTCTCGGCGTTCAGGCTTCTTTCGATGAGAAGTATTCTGCTAAAATCGAAGTTTGCTTCGCTCAAAAGGCAATATCTTTCCGCGACCTCTGGATTGGTTACAAAATCGACGACGCAAAGAGCCTTAAGTTCGGCCACTTCTTTATGCCTTATGGCTCTAAAATCCTCGGCCTCGCATATAAGTTCGTTGAGGATTCTCCAGTCGACTACACTTTCTGCCCTTCACGTAAAATCGGTGCCGCTTATGACTACACAACCGATTTCATGAAGTTCACAGCAGGTATCTTCTCTGATGGTAGCGTAGACGCTAAGGGTACTAACCAGGGTTACAACCTCTCGGCTAAGATGATCCTCCGCCCTACCCTCACAGACGAAAAGGTATTCCACGTTGGCTTCGCTCCAATGTTCACAAAGTCTCACAATGCCGTAACTGTTAAGGGTATCGTTCCTGTAACTTTCGCAAGCGCTAACCTCGTCGCTTCTAAGGCTCTCGACGCTAAAAACCAGTTCCGCTACGAGGGTGAGGTTATCTACATCAACAAGCGTTTCTTGTGGGAGACTCATATCCTCGGTACTTCAATCAATGTTCGCGGCGTCGACGATAACTATACTTCTTGGGGTGGCTTCACTCAGTTCTCTTGGCACCTTATCGGTACCCAGCAGAAGTACAACAAGGCTGGCGGTATCGTAGCTAACGCTCCTGCTAAGACTCTCGAACTCCTCCTCCGCGCCGATTACCTCAACCTCGAGAACGATCTCGCTGAGTTCGACAACGGCAACCAGTTCGATATTACTTTGGGCCTCAACTACTTCTTCAGCAAGTACTTGAACCTCAAGTTCAACTACGTATACGCAAAGAACAACGACGACAAGCACTACAACGGCGTGCAGGGCCGCCTCCAGTTCTCTTTCTAAGCATATACAAAATTATTTATTCTAATACACCAAAGCATCACGAGCTCATCTCGTGATGCTTTTTTGCTTTAAGCCAAGCAAACTCCAAAACACATTCACCCAAAACCAACTCCCCTGATTAACAAAAAACTGCAAGCAACAACAGAACTCCATATCCCCACCGCTGTAGAGCCACCACGCTGGTGGCTACAAAACGCCCCTATCATATACACACAAAAAATCTCCTTCGTCAAGAGGAAGATAAATCCTAGTTTAATTTGCAATATTACTAATTATTTTCCAAACACGCTCGAATCACAACGTTAAATCATCGCAAGTGTGGTAACAGCACAATCTAGTATACAATCGTGCATGACTTGAAAACACAACCGTTCTGACATCCCCATGCACTTAACTCAACTATTCCATAAGCACGTTGAAACCATGTCTCAACCATGTAACGATTGAGGTTTTATTGAGTCTTTACTGCGCAACGATTGTGTATCGATTGCGCATCAATTGAACATTATTGAGTGTGGATTGAATCATGACTGGAGTTTAACCCGTATATAATGGGAGACAATGGAGTATATTGTGATATTGACCTTGTTTGGCAGTTAAATATCACAAACAAGCGAGGTGAAACTCCAGTATATACAGGGTTGCACGCATTTGTTTTTCCATCATTTTAATCAGCATTTCAAACTACACCTTTCACGATACGATCATTCTGCCGTCTTTTACAAGAGACTATTATGAGGCGGCATATATTAGGAGATGAGTGTACGGCAAGAATAGCAATCCTAACCCTTTCTATACGGCAACACAAAACGGTTTGTTGACAGTTCGAAATATTCCGTAATCAGTGAGACCCCTTGCGACTATTTAACATAAAACACAAAACCAAATGAATATCAAATGGTTACACCGATTTTAATTCTAAAAAGTTATTAACTTTCAAGTTTTAATTATAACTTTGCATCTAGAGCCTGTCCAAAAACTCAACCAACAGGTGTTTAATGTTGTTGAATATTTGAATATGCCGAAATTATTGTCCATAGCATGTGTAGTATCAGAGTAGCTATCATATTGATTGTCTTGATGTGCGTGAATCTCAGCACTTCTGTCGCGTCAAATATGCCTGACGGGAAGAATATTGATTCCCCATCATTGACCACTATTAAAGATAAGATCGATGAGATAGAGGACTACATCAATTCGAAGCCTGAGCTAGAAAAAAGAGCTCAGGCTTGTATTGCTACATATGAAAAGATTGCTCAAGCCAAGAACTATATATCATCCATTGCGGAACTCTTTAAAAACAATGAGTTAACGTTGCCGATTGGCATAAAGTCAGACAAGAAGAAATACACAATATGTATTGAAGAAATATATCGCGATGTAGACAAAAGTGGCACAGTTCAGTACGTGAAAGCCATATGCGTCATTCCTCTTCAGGGTGGCAAGAATTTACTTGCTTTTGAAGGTATAGTGCAGATTGAAGGTGAGAATGGCATTGGCACTCATGGAAAACTTTCGCTGGTCTCCACAAACAAAATGTCATTGGGTAGTCAGAGCTCGTTGTATTTTTGTGAAGGTTCCAGTATTTCATTCTCGTGCGGTGGGTTTGACAGGGCTCATGCAAATCTGATGTTCGGCATCAACGACAGAGACGTATATAGGATTGACGATGGAGGGAATCCCAAGGGGCGACTGACGTTTGAGACTGAGGCTGATTTTAGCGATTTTGATGATTTTACCGTCACTCTTAATTTCAAGGACAACATTCGCATAAAGGGTTTGGATGGCTTTACTATTCAGCTCGAGAATGCCGTTCTTGACCAGAGTTGCGTAAGCACCCCTGCCATTGTAGATTTCCCAAGCGGGTATTTCGGAGGTGAAAATGCCGATGCTGATCGCAAGACATGGCGTG
The DNA here is from genome assembly GCA_024401365.1 of Bacteroidales bacterium. Lineage (GTDB taxonomy): Bacteria > Bacteroidota > Bacteroidia > Bacteroidales > Marinilabiliaceae > W3P20-009. Next base: position 154,143 of record JAKSLE010000006.1, read on the forward strand.
GTATTGCTATTGGACAGGCAAAACTTGTCTTGCCTAAGTTTTCTAGCCAGCAGACCGAAGCGGCGTCAGTTGTTGGCATGGAGCATGTCATTATTGATGGCTTCGGATTTACGGGCAAAGCCGTGGCCCAGGATATTGTAAAGGATGGACAGCTGAAAAACGGCGAATGGAGCATGAGTGTAACAGGGTTCTCTCTGTCACTTTTGAAGGGCAAGATAGACGGTGCCGGGTTCAGTGGAAAGATCAATGTGCCTCCTTTCGGAGCAAATTCTCTGCTCAATTACGAGGCTACATATATACAGTCTGAAAAAGCGTTCAAGATAAAGGCCGATCTTGGCGGCAATCGCGACTTCCCGTTATTCTGTGGCAATCTGTCATTTGACAAAACAAGTAGTATCGAAGTAGAACTTCGTGACGGTAGTGTTTATCCCACAATCTTGGCAAACGGAACACTTTCTGTTGTCGCGCCAATTGGTAAGGATACCGCAAATACAAAGTTGGTTCTGCCTGACTTGCGGTTTGAAAACCTGAGGATTAGCCGTGACGCTCCAGTCTTTGATATTGGAAGGATAGCCTTGAGCAACAACAAGGAGACGTCAGAAATGACAGGATTCAAACTTGTTCTTAACGATATCAACACCGTTCATGACTCGGATGGCTCTGGTGTATATGTTAATGCTTCCGTATGTCTTACAGACCAGTTTACAGGAACAGCAGGATTGAATCTTTACGGAGACGCCGACAGGTGGAAATTCCGCAAGGTAAAGGTTGGCAGCATTAATGTTGCATATAATACCCCAGCTTATAGCATAAATGGTGGCGTCGAGTTCAAGGATGGCGACGAAATATATGGCAAGGGCTTTAGAGGAGATCTGGAGTTTAAGCTCATTGATAAGTTCACCCTAAACGCGGTGGGCGTCTTTGGCAAGAAAGATGGTTTCAAGTATTTCCTTACAGATGTTTTCTACGAAACAAATCCTACAGGAGGCTTGACGATTCCTCCTGCTCTCAATTTCTACGGCGTTGGCGGTGGACTCTACAATCACATGAAGCAGACGTTTGGAGGTCAGACGACAGACTTTGGCAAGTCGCTAACAGGCATCAATTATGTTCCAAATCAAGATGCCGGCATGGGCTTTATGGCTAGAACTAAGTTCAATCTGTTTAAGAACTCTGCTCTGCTTGATGCCGATGTGACTTTTGAAATGCAATTTACTAAGGACTGGGGACTAGAGTTCATTCAACTTCGTGGTGAGGCAACCATGATTAGCGCCGAAGCTCAACAGGAACTGCTCAACGGGATAAAGCAAAAAATTGACAAGGTAAAGTCGGCAACTGGAGGAATTGTCCAGTTTGATGATTCTGAGCTTGCCCGAAAACCTGAGAAAGATGGCGCTCTTACTTCAACGATAGGCATCAAATACGATATAGATAACGATGTTTTTACTGCCAAGATGAATTCTTTTCTTGATGTGGCTGGAGTTGTCACTGGCAGGAATGCAAACAATCAGATGGGAATGGCTGATGCCTATTTTTCAAAAGACAAATGGTACACATATATCGGCACTTCAAAAGAGCGGTTAGGAATCTCTTTGCTTGGTATAGCAGATGCGGGTGGCTACTTTATGATAGGATCGGACGTCCCTGAATTAACTCTTCCAGAAAAAATGGTGGGAAAGATTCCTTCCAACATGTTCGGTGATGCCAAGTCTCGTAAAGAAGGTAGTCGCCTAACTAGTGGATCTGGTATGGCATTTGGTGCAGATCTCTCTGTTAATTTTGATGCTACACTTCCTCCTTTCTATGCAAGTCTTGGTGTCGGCATGGGTACTGAGATGTTGCTAAAGAAATACTCTACCATGGCTCATTGCAGTGGCATGCAAGGACCGATTGGTATTAATGGTTGGTATGCACAAGCACAGGCTTGGGCTTGGGTAGATGCTGCTATTGGCATGAGATTAAATCTGTTCCATAAAGAAAGAAAGTTTGAGATTATAAAGGCTGCTATGGCAGCATATCTGGCAGGAGCAGGCCCGAATCCGTTCTATTTTGCAGGTGCTGTTGGTGGTGAGTTCCGTCTGTTAGGTGGTCTTGTCAAAGGCAAGTGTAACTTCGATTTCACGGTGGGCGAGAAATGTGATATTGAAGGTGGTTCTCCATTTGGCGAAGATGTTATTGCCCAGCTGACACCTATGGACAAATCGGAAGGAGTGAACGTATTCCTAGCTCCGCAGCTTATTCTGAACGTGCCAGCAGATGACGAGATGACCATAGAGGATGAGCAGGGACGGAAAGATATATATAGGGTGACTGTTGCGGAATTCTGGATAAAGAACATGCACACTGGCAAAAATGTCTCTTTCAAGAAGTCTGTTGAGAAGGAGAGGCGTGTTTTGACATACGATCCAGAGGAACCATTTGAGAGTCAGCAGAACTATAATATTTACGCCAAGGTGGCATTTGAACGTAAAGATGGCAACAAGTGGGTTCCCGTCTATGGCGATGATGCCAAGCCTTATTATGAAGACAAGCTCGTAGAGTTCAAGTCGGGAGATCGCCCTAACTACATAATGCAGGAGCATGTGAAATATGCATATCCAGCCGACAGGCAATACAATTTCCTGTCGAAGGAGTATAATCAAGCATACGTAATGGTGAGCGAGAACTATTCATACCTGTTTGCGGCAGACAGGACAAAGGATTACGATCAGAAAGTTCAGTTCACGCCATTTGAGGGTGCTACCCAGACCAGTTCGTTCAGTTATAAGAGTGTGTCTGGAGTTGATGGAGTCGTATTTGAAATAGACATCCCAACAGACAAAATAAACCTGTCGCAGAACACCATCTATAACATGGCCATTATCAACGTGCCGAAAAGGAAGATGGCGGCTGATGCCAATATCATAACGAAAGACAAGGACATGGCCCAAAGCAAACCGAACAAAGACACAGAAGTTACAGAGTCGAAGCATGAAGCCGAAGGCAACCTCGAATTGCTTGAGCAATCCGAGATATATGCTGTTGACTTTAGGACTAGTTCATATAGGACGTTTGTGGAGAAGATGGGGAAGATGGAAGTTGATGAGATAATACCATGGCAGGAACGAGTCCCTGTGTTTAATTTGATATCAAACATAAAAGACAAAGTCACCCCAAGCGAAATGTTTGATATGTGTGAATATGATAATTTGAAAAGCGGGAAAGGATTAATTAAGTTAATGCCATATTATGATGGCACGCCATATTATACTCAGCGAGTAAAACCACTCATGTATGGGAATAGTGATGTATTGAGTATAGTTGGCAGTTATGATGTTCCAACGAATGATGGCGTTGTAGCCTTGGGCCTTGATCAATACGATGTTGTTTTAAACGAATCGGATATAAAGACTGGTTCCCATGATGTCTATATTTCACCGTACGGAGCAATAAACAATCACATGCAGAAATATATGCAACAAGACTACTCAGATATATCCATTAAGTTGGCAAATATACTGACCTCAACAACTCCACGAAAGCAAGGAGTGGTTGACTTTATGAAGACAGAGGCAATACCAGGCATCCAGAGAGGTAAATATCCTGTTAAGGCCCTATATGTATTGCCTGGCAAGAACAAATTAACAAGTGAGACAATAATAAACATAGAATACAAATAAAAAAACTATTGAAAATGAAAAGATTACTTTGCTGTATATCGCTTGCGGCACTCATGTTGAACTTTGCAGGATGCAAAGAAGATGAACCGAGCAGAATTCCGACAGCGCCTACTTCATTTGGCATAGAAGATGGTGCTGTGGTAGAAAAGACGGATGTTAAGCTTTCTGCTTCTGGAAGCACAACGGAAATGGACGACGTTTCTATTTCTTATGAATATTACATTGGCACTTCATCAGAGGACTTGAGTGCAACAGATGTCAATGTGGTTCTGATGCCATATACGCAGTACTTCTGGAAAGCAATGGCAGTAAACGAGTATGGTGAATCGTCTGAATCTGATGTAAGAACCTTCTACTGTGTGCCTCCTTTGGATATTGAAACGGACAATGGCGATGGCGAAATGGCAGCTGTGCTACGTTTCAAAGGATTGAAAAACATCAAAAGTGGCGTAGTGACCGCTACTCCAAATCATGAAGGATACGAAATGGATCCGATAAGCATACCTGAAGGTCAAGATTCGTGTTATGTTAAATTGAAGTATTATACGGCAGAAACAAGTAATGCATGGGTACAGAATTTCGATGATGAACATGGAGTGTTGTATGAACCGGTCATTTACGATTTTGATGTAAAGTTGGACGTGACAGTCGGAGACAAGACTTTTTCATTAAACAACAGTTCAAAGGAAATAATCCTCGACAAGCAGTCATGTGTTCGTGACCATGAATTCAATGTGTATCGATTGGTGAAGATTGGTAGTCAAACGTGGCTTGCAGATGATTATAGGGCATTGTCATATTATAAGAATGGGAAATGGGTTAGTCTGAAGGAAGATAAGGATTATAAAATTGTTTCAATGGAATCTGGTGCCTCGTCAGTACTGTATTGCGATTTAATTGAAGAAGAATCTTTTGTTCCTAAAGGATTTCATATATCCACAGATGAAGATTGGATAGTTTTAGAAGAGTATTTAAGTGCAAAAGAAGCAAAATTATCTGATACAGGATGGGGATTGTTTTACTATCTGAGACCAGATTTAGATATACCTAATAATCCTGAACGTACTGAATATGTAATCAACTGCTTTATGAAAGATGTATATGGAGTTGAGGTTGGTTTAAAACGCATGTTATGTTCGAAATATGACTGGATTGATGGAAACCACGATGGATATTCTTCAATGTTGAATATTAGACCTTGGGGGATGCCTGCTCTTACAACCCGAGGTTATGGCGCAAGTATTTGGTCTGGAAAGGGGAATAAGTTTATGTATAGAGTTTTTACAACATATACAGATGGAATGTTTAGGGTTGCGGACTATAATTGTCTCGAATCTGTTATACGTTTGGTAAAAGACAAAGAGTAAATACTTATGAATCCATTTATGAAGGTATATATATTAATAATTTGTTTTCTTCTCCAGTCAATGACGATATGGGGACAAGACAATTCTTTTGTTACAGAAGGGCAAAAGAATACTGCCGTTGTACAAATAACAAAACACTTTCATGGATGGACTCATTGCAACACAAGTGATGAACCTAGTTTGAAATCAATTAAAGTTGATGGAAGCGAATTAGGGTTTGGTTCGAAAGAATCTTGTTTTTATAATATTCCTATAACCATTTCTTTAGATGAAGTCAAAGCAAAAACAATAAAACTTGATTTAGAAGTTAATCATATAGATGACAACAAAAATGCGTCGTTGTCTCATGAGTTGGGTATTGGCAAGCAATCGACCAAAACAATAAATAAAACATCGAAATGTTTATGGAAGCATGAAGGTTATTCTTTTTATGCTGACCTTGTTGTCGATTATCCGATACATATTCGAGCGGAAAATAGTAATCCATTGTCGCTATTAATAGATCAAGATGAAAGATTACATATCAGATTAAGCGATTATTATGAAGGCATTGCCAACACTTATGTATTAGTAAAGTTGTCAAACTCAGATGAAGGTTGGCGAGAGTTGAAAACTGCAAAATCAGTCAGTCCTAAATCTACAATAGATATATCTTATGAAGATATAGTAGGAGCTCCGTCAGCTTCAAATGCTGACTACATTAATTGGAGTGGCAAAAAGATTGACGTGAAGATAGTGAAGCAGATGATAGACTCTACATGGTCGGAAAGCAACATTTTACAATGTGTATTCTATCATAATGGGCCTGATTTTGAGCTATGTGCAATCAAAAGAACTGCTTGTGATGAATCTTCTGTTACCTTTACTGCAAAAATCAAAAACAATCCTAATATATACACTAATGATGTATTTGAATGGGTAATAGCAGGATGTGTTGAAAATAAAGGGGACATAGTTGATTCACAAGGGAATCTTCCTCACTGTGCAAATGTGTGTTTTAAAGACAACAAGGAGAAACATGGAGAGTATGATCTACAGTTATCAGACATCACATGGCTGACCGATGATTTCTTGCAAAATAATGAGAACAAGTGGTGGATAATGCAACTTCAAACAAATGACGGAATAGATTATTCTAAACTATCTTTTGCAAAACAATGGTTCCAGATACCGCCAAAATTGTTGTCAGTTGAGGTGAGCCAAGATACTACTCGCACTATATGGAGAGGTAAAAAAGGATATAATTCAACAAGTACCTCTAATGCTTATGCAGTACTTAAAATTAACGATCCAAATAAGAATTATGAAGAACGGTTGCCCTATATCATTAAAAACGAAAAAGATGAGTCAATAGACACCATTTATAATCTACCTCTATCGTTTGGAGATTTGTCTGTTGATGAGCAAAATAACGAGAAATCAGATTTTTTGAAAGAAATAGAAGGTCAGAAGGAGTCTTTTATTAAAAGCAAGCTAAGAATATGGTATAATGAGAAGGTTGTACAACAGTCAGATTCTGTGAGGATTGTAAAGACAACAGGAACTGACAAAACAATACAATATTCAAAGAATCCCCCTTGTTTTTTGGTTTTCAACAACTACTTATTTTGTTTAAATTCAGGAAATTGGACATCTAGTGATGCAAAAATTTCAAGATATACGTTTTCAGCAACACTATCTGATAGATCATTCCCACGCAGTTTTAGTTTGGGTACCGACATGATGATTTATGCTGATCAAGATGGTTTATATTATGTAAACAATCAAAAACGTAACCCGATTAATACTGATAATAAAAAAACCGTTTTGTCGTTAATCTCTCATACTCAGGATAATATACTTGCTAGAGATGGAGATAAATTGTATACTTTTACGGTCGGAACTACTTATACTACGTGTTCTATTTTCTCCGAACATCCATTTACTTCTTTTGAAAATTTATATAAACAATCTGGTGGCGTAATTTACCAAATAAATGAAGACATAATTGAAAAATATGAGTCGAAAAATAATAATTGGGAAAAAACAGGAACATATAATGCTGTATCAAAACCATCATATAAGAATGTAACATTTACCTATGATAGGGTTACATATAAAAGCAACGACGGGAATTGGTATTGTCACTATAATGTACCTATAGATTTTAAGGATTTGTATAATTATTTCCTCTCAGACAAAACTCTGCTTGAATCAAATAGGTGGGAGAAGGCTTGGAATAATTACAAGGAGTATCTGTGGAGAATGCACGTCTTGGAAAAATATGGCTACCATTTTAAGAAGCTTAACGCTTTTGTTAGAGAAACAGATGGCGATATGGTTAGTAATGGAAAGTTGGCTTTGTATGATATAGATGGGTGTCCTACTTATTTTGAATATGAGGTTAGAGTTCCTGAAGAACCAAGATTTGAAAAAAGTAATGAGGTTAAGCCTACTAGCCATTGTTCAAATGATGGTAGAATAACGATAAAGTATTTAGGTGGAGGTGATTCACCTTATATTTATGGAGATTATTATTTGTCAAATATTGGTGATGAATTAACTGTTACAGATTTAAAATACGGTCTCAATAAGATTGAGTTAATTTCAGCTTCTGGATCATTCCCTCTGGAGCATGATATAAAATCTGATGCAACAATAACGGTTGAAGAAACGAAGAATTACGTATCATGTGAAGATGATAAAGGCGGAATTGCTATTAAAGTTTCTCCAGATATAAGTGATTATTGGTTGTTGAATTATAAAGGAGACATAATAAATAAAGATAAATTCCAATCTCTAAATAGTGGAGTTTATACATTGATCTACAAATTTAATGGATGTTCGGAAGAATTTGATTACGATAAGGAAATTAAAATACAAACTCTCCCATTTAAAATAACTAAGACCGTAACTAATGGTGATAGGTTAAATGCTGATGGGGCGGTAGTGGTTAATGTAACAAATCAAAAGGACATTATTACATGGACAGATGCCTCCAATAATACATTAAATGAAAATATAGTCCCCCAAGATGGTGTAATTAAATATCTTCCTGCTGGTGAATATAATTGGAAAGCGAAACAAGGCGGATGCTCCGTTCCTGTTGATTTTACAGTAAAGACCCCTACAATTGAGCTGGACGAATCCTCATGTGTGATTCAAGAAGGGGAAAGAACAAAAATAAAACTAAGTGCAGAATGTAATCTGATAAAGGATTATTACTTTAAAATAGGTGACAAAAATTATGGAAAAACAGTTGATGTAGAGTTATATAATCTTGATAATATCGCATTAAACCTGTGTTACATGACGAACGCTGGTTCCTCATATAAGACAATAAATTTGATGTCTGTCAATGATATGTCTTTCAATATTGACGCTAAGGCTGATGAGTCAAACAAAGAAAGATGCTTTGGAACAAATGGCAAAATACATATACTAAATAATAGCGGAGTTTATGATTATTGTTTTGGACAAAATATAGAAGATGTAACAAATGACGAAACCTTTGAATCACTAGGTAATAAAAGTGTATTAGAGGTAAAAGGTGAAGTGTGTAGCATTACTTTCAGAAAGAAAGAAGAAATAGGATTGCCTAACCATGTTAATGGCGCATTATTTCTGTACAGAGTAAAAACAATAAAAGATATTAAGATAGACAATCCATCCAAGATCTCATTTGACGAAGTGGGGAGATCTGATGTGACATGCTATGGTGCTAATGATGGTAAAGCCTGGCCGATAAACGTGTCGGGAAATAAGGGTGATTATACATGCCTACTTTATACGGACGATAATGTGTTTTGTACAAATGGGCAGCTAGCTCCAGGAAGTTATATGATTAGAGTATCAGATAATGACTGTCCTTTGAATTATGCAGAAAAACCATTGTACATTGAGGCGCCAGAAAAGCCTTTGACATATAATGTCGAGACTATTGATCCAACATGTCTTGATAACGATGGAACTATTACAGTCACGGCTTCGGGCGGGTGGGGAGAGTATGAACCGTATGAGTATTCAGCACAATTGGATGGTGATATCCGTAATGGGGATGGCAGAGTTTTTGTGTTTAATAATAAAAGGGCAGGCAAGTATAATCTCTCGATTTGTGATGGATTTTGTTCTATGAAAATCCAGTCAACATTAAATAAATACACCAATCCCTCTGTAAAAGATGCACTAACAGACCAGACGTCTTGTTATGGATATAGTGATGGTAGGATAAAAGAGATAATGGTAGAGACCAATGGGAAACTTAATGGGAAAGATGTGACTCCATCAAAATTGTTCTACAGCTTTACGCCTAAGAACAATAAGCTTTATGAGATAATAAAAGAGAAGGAACTTCCGTGGACTGACGGCATAGATAATCTTGCTGCAGGAACATATAACCTATGGGTTGAGGATAATAACGGATGCATGACTGATAATAATAAAGATGGCTCAATTGGCATGTCTTTTACGGTCGGTCAGCCTGAGCATGTACAATTGGAGGTTAAAAAAATTGCAGACGTTTCAGGATATGGTGCCAGCGATGCTGTAATAAAGGTAAGGGCTGATGGCGGCAACAACTGTGACAAGAAGATATATGTGAAGAAAGAAGAGGCGGAGGATGAGAGTGCGGCAACGGAGGTGAGGGAAGATGCGCAAAGTGAAGACGAATACTTCATCGGTGAAGCTGCGACAAGAGGAGTTGAATATCAGATTGCCAAATATCCATTTGCCGAAGGCACATACTCCTTCTATGTGCGAGACAAAGAGAAGGATTGTCCAAGTAATGTGGTTAATGATATTGTCGTAGAATCACCCGATGAGCCGTTGTCAGCCGATATCGTTGTCCGCAAGGCGTTGTGCCACAACCAGACTGGATCTATAGATATAACACCCCAAGGTGGATGGGGTCCGCCATACGAAGTGATAGTCGACGGAGTGAGGTATAGTGCAACCCCAAGTAACCCCAAGATAACGGTTGGCAAACTTATTTCGGGTGAATACACCGTGACAGTAAAAGATGCCAGAAAAAGGGTGGTCTATACGACTACTGCCGATGTGCCAATGCCAAATGACGATATGTCGTTTGGTGAAGGAACCATGTTTGTTGCAGACAGGTGTAGTGGCAACGGCGGAGCACATATTGAGATTGTTGGCGGCAGTGGTGAGTACAATATTATGATGGATGGAGAAAACTACACCACAGACAAGTTTGACATCGATGGGCTACGTGCTGGACACTACAAGATAGATGTTGTGGACGGCAATAAGTGTGAGGCTGTGCTTGAGTTTGAGATAGCAGATGAGCGCCTGTCGGCCGATATCCTTTCGTATAATAAAGCAGATGATGGGGCAACGCTCGAAGCCGTTGTTGCAGGTGGTGTCGAGCCATATAGTTACGAGTGGAGACATGTTGATGGCCTGTTGAATCAGAGAGCTAATGTAAGTGTCATTGATAATCTCGAGCATGGAATATACACCTTGCTGGTAACAGATGCGGGTGAGTGTCATGCAGGTCCGATAGCAAAGGAAGTTGTCACGGACGGCGACCAACGTCTGGAGGTTGTCCAGCTGCAGAGAGAGACAGGTGTGGGCAGTGCTGACGGATATGTTGTTCTGAAGAGTGGTGTAACAGATTTCGTGTCACAAAAAATATATCACATAGAATCAGATGGCAGTTCGACAGTGAGTGATATTAAAGTAGAATGGGTGGATGGATTGTTGAAGGTCGACAATCTGTCTAGTGGTGATTATGTTGTGAAATGCCAGCATAGTGACAACATGCACTTCAGCATGGCGAGGTTCAGGATCGAACCATACGAAAAACTGGATATTGAAGGAGTGAAGGTGCGTCATGTGACCATGCCACGAAATAGAGACGGACGTATCCGTATATCACTTAAAGGCGGCATAGCCCCATTTGCAGCCACTGTTGCGCATAACACTAATGCAGCATTTGAACCGTTGACGATTGAGTCGGGCGACAGGTGTTTCGATATGGAGAGACTTATGGCAGGTGAGTATACATTGACTGTGACGGACAGCACACGTAGAGAGGCCAACATGGCGGTGCAGACCTTTGTAGTTGAGGAGCCAGAGTATTTGTCGCTATCGGCCGATATGACTCCAGCCATGTGCTATGGTGAACCTTCGGGCAAAGTGAAGCTGACCGCTACAGGCGGTTGGGGAAAGTATATGTATGAGTATGCATCAAATGGATATGAGAAAACGACAGAATATAGGCGACTATTCCCTGGCATGCAGATGTTCAGTGTGATAGACGAATATGGAACACGGAAGACGATAGAAGTGATGGTCGAGCAACCAGATGAGGTGCGGACCCAGATAGCACAGATAGACAGTGTCGACTGTTATGGCAGCAATACGGGAAGTGTTACATTCCAAGTGAAAGGGGGCGATTCGAACTACACGATGTGGTATAGCGACAAGAACCAAGACGAGTTGCTGTATTCCAAGGCAGAGGTGACACATTCTGGTCTGTCGATGGGAAATTATCGAGTCACCTTCAGAGATGGTAATGACTGTATGTCTGTTGATACGATAACGGTGTTCATTCCAGAGCCTGACCTGCTTGAGTTGGCGAATGACGATGTTGTGAACACCACCTGTGAACTTGACAATGGCATGATTGGCATCGAGATGAAAGGCGGCTCATTGCCATACACATATTCATGGAGAGAGAATGGAGAAGAATATGGCGGAGCAAAGACCTTAGCGATGACGAGGAGTGAGGCGTCTGGCTTGAAGCAGAACGGCCTATACAGCATAGAGATTGTCGACAAAAATGGGTGCAAGGCATCATACGAGAAGCGTATTGAGCCATCGGAGAATCCAAGGGTTTTGGGCGTGTCGACAACAGATGTTCTCTGCTATGGTTCTTCGGATGGTGTCGCTGCAGTAGATTCCGCTCAGGTCAAGTGGGCTTATCCTAAGGCAGACTACCATCTGACATGGCCTCAGGGGCAGGATGGAGTGATGAGTGTCAATACACTGCCGACCGGAACATACATTGTTAAAATTACAGATGACAACAACTGCTCGTCAACAACAGAATTCACTGTTGGCACTCCTCAGCCAGTGAAGAACCATCTTGTGGGCTTGCGCAATGCGATGTGCTATGGATATAGTGATGGCCGCATAGAGACCCGAACAATCGGAGGCGTAGGTGACTATAGATATATATGGAGTACAGGAGAAGAAACGTCTTATGCCAGCAACCTGAGAGCAGGAACATACAAGGTAATAGTGGCCGACAGTCACGAATGTGTCGATTCGGCAACATTTGAGGTAACAGAACCTGAGGAGCTGAAAGTAAATCTTGGTGAAGATGTCATTGTTTGTCCAGGCAGTTCATATACTTTTGATGCAGGTGAGTTTGCTTCTTACCAATGGTATAGAGAAGACGCAGACGAGGTGATAGAGACAG
>JAKSLE010000060.1 GCA_024401365.1 Bacteroidales bacterium
GATGTTCTGCGTACTCATCAATCCTTCTTCGGATGCCGTGGTGCTGACCATCACATCACCCTCAGGATCAACTACAGTCACTTTAGCGCGAACGTAGTCAGCCTTATAGCCATTCTGCTCATAATACTCCATAGCCGTCCATTCGCGTTCGCCCTTTGCGTTCTTAATACCCAGGTAATACGTGATAGGCTCATTGGACAAGGTGAACTCATAGAGTACATCATCGTCACAGAGGATGTTACCGGTAACAACGATATAGCCATTGCCGTCTTTCTCTACTTTGACGCCTTCGGAAGAATAACCTTGAGCGCTGTGATAAGGAGTCATAATAGCAACATTGGAAGAAAGCGCATCCACTTGGTCGGAAGAGTACTCGCCGAGGGTGTCTAAGCCCAAGACAACGATTGAAATGCGGGAGTTTTCATCAAAGGCACTGAAACAAATCTTGTTATCATACGTCCAAGGAGTGATAGACAGATTCTTCATTGCAAACGTTACCGTATCTTCCGCTACAGGGATAGTATATTTGAGGTATGCGTGGTAGCAAATACTATCATAACCTAAGATCCACGCGTTGCAACTATAACCGATGATTTGCTCTTCCTCTGTAAGAATATTAACTTGTGCCCAAGCATCAGCAATCTCTATAGTTGTGCCTGTAGTACTGTTGTAAATAGAAGTGTTGGGTTTGTAGAAGGAGTTTTGCTTCCAATAGAAAGTAGTTGGATCAACCTCTTCCCCTACCAAAGCGATTTGGATACGATATTGAGAACCATCAGCCACGCCTTCACCTGAGAATTGGAACCAATACTCATCTTGACTGATCTTAGCCTTGATAGGAGCGAACTCCGTTGTATCGGTAGCCACAGGAATAGTATCCGCAGCATAAATCAGTTTATAAGCCTTACCGTCGGTAGTGTGAACATTGATGGTAAACTTCTCAGCATCATTGGCAGGCCAAACGAGTTCGCGGTAAAGGGTAACCACATCGTACTTGATTTCGTTGTACTCGGGGTCATAACCCTTGGTGCGATAGTCCTCGGTCATATCGCCAAGGGTATAGGTTTTGTATTGTGCCGGAGCGTCGATAGGGCAGATAATACCGAATTTGAAGGAATAGCGGTTACTTTCCATATAAGAACCACAACTGAATTCATAGTTCCAAACGCCATCACCCTCTACGTTCTCGTAGGAGCGGGAAGAGAGATTAACGTTCAACTCTGCATCGTAGTATTTCTCAGCCATATAAACACTAAGAGGCGAACCCCAAGACGTGTTCGGGTCGTAGGAGATAGTGATACTATCCTTTTCCCACAACGGGTCACCGTAGGTGCCGTAAGTCTCTTTGATGCTATAGCCGGCAGCACCTTCGTCTTTAGGCTCGGCATTGAACCAGATAGAGTCGTTGTTGTAGCGAACACCCATGGTACGACCGGTACCATATTGAGAGGCAGGGATGTTTTGCCATTTAACGCCGGTGCCGTCCGTATCGTACTTCACGTAGTAAGGCGACTCTTGGTTGGTAACATCAAGAACATAAAGGGTGTCGTTCTTGCAAAGAATAGAGGATTGAAGACGGATAAATCCTTCCTCCGTGCGGGTTACATAGATAGAGTCAATAGCATAAACGCCAAGGTTGATGTAGGGATTCCGATAGAAGGAGCAGTTGCCTAAGGTGATATCATTGCCTTTCCAGTTACCGAGGGTATCGGTGCTATTGATCGGAAGTTGAGCACTGTAGGTATCGTTTTGCCAAGAAAAACTAACAGTCTTATCCCAATTTGTTTGAATCTTGAGGTCATAGCCGGTGAGGTAAACGGTCTCTTTTGCGACCGGAATGGTGTATTTGAAGTTGAATGTGTACTTTTTACCATTCGTCATAGAATATTCCGCTATTCCTTCGTAGCCACCCTCAACGCCCTTGATGGTAAATGTAGCATCAAAAGGCTTGGTGTTCCAGTCGCCCGGAAGTTGGAAGTTAGCATTGCCGATATAAACGGTATTGGCTTTCCAAGTGTA
>JAKSLE010000061.1 GCA_024401365.1 Bacteroidales bacterium
GTTAATAGGGGAACCTAATATGTTATATTTTGTTCCTTTTCTTTCGATAATTATCCGACCGTCGCGGAGTTCTTTTTTGGTGTAGGGGAGTAGAGGAGTAGAGGTGTAGGGTAAGTTAGTTGCTTTCGGGGCGGTGGTCATGCGGATTTTGAAGGCCGGAGTGATAACCGTTTCAGCAAGGGTCTGTCCAAGGAAAGTGGCCTCCACTTCATAGTAATCCCCTACCCGCTTGACTTCTGCATCGAGGGCAATTAGGTGGTAGCCTCCAGTGACAGTGGTTTCGCCATCGGGAGCCACATAGAGATCACCCACATAGGTATAGTTGAAGTCGGCATCGTCCTGATTATAGGTACCCTCCACCTTATTATTATATATAGCCATACCAAAATAGTACAAACTATCCGAAGTGACACCCTCAAGAAGGAAGACGCCGTCACTCTTCGTAAAGTCGGTTAGATACGCATCATAAATCTCTATCTCGCGCACTTCGGTAGAGTCGGGACGCGGTCCTCGCATAGAAAGGGTATAGTAGTTACCGTCATAGTCCAACGCTACACCCTCCGCATGCAATGGGTTATATACAGTAATACGATCGCCATAGATATCGATGGTTTTACCTGTCTCTTTGTCAATCATGTGTATGCCGTTGGTCTGTATTCCACCGGGAGCACCAAGCATATATTCAATTTGATACTTGTCCGTGGAAGCGGTTAGGCTATACCCTTGGATCATCACATCATAGAACGTGATCATCTCCACTTTCATATTATCGCAAGTGATATCAATCTCATTCACAGGATCCGGATGCAAGCAATCCATCTTGATGTTATAGCACTTGCCGTTATAGCCATAGAATTTAGCGTCAATGAGGTATTCACCTTTCTTCTCGCCGGCTTCGATATCGACGGAGAAGTCGCATAGGTAGCGTTCTATACTATTGATATTGAGGTAAGTAAACTGGTCAAGTTCACCAAATAAGTTCTCCTTCGTATAGTGTCCGGGGATAACCATATTATCAATAGCAAAGACAGCGGTCATACTATCGTTCTTAGCCGTAAACTGGAAACAATGCTCTGCGGAGTCGCGGTAATCGCCCAAGGTAACCACGCGCAACGTGTCGTAGCGATCGACAAAAGATGGAGGTACAGTCTTAGTCACGTAAGTGATGTGGTACTGCTTACCATTGTCGCATTTCATGTACGCATCGATATGCTCCAGTTCGTCCTCTCCGATCCAGTATTTGAACTTAGCGTCCGTAGCGGGTTTCCAAGGACCGGCTTCGTACTCCATCCAGAAGGTGTAGTACTGAATCATATCATTTTTCAAGGTATATTCTTTGCCTTCGGTTGGGAAGATACCGCGCTCTTCTGTACTGTCGCAGATGATATCAAACACCCATATCTGTCCATCCTCAGCCACTAAAGAACCATACCAGTCGGAGTACGATTTATACTTAGTCGAATCCGGCGGATAAGGTACATAACCATAACGATAAGCCTGAACTTGGATGGTGTCCTTGGCCATAGGGGCCTTTTGAATAGCCGGTGCCTTATAGTTGGGCGAAATCAGCAAGGACGATAATAGAATTAAAAGAGTGTTCATAATCTTGTACCTAAAATATTGTATTTGTTATTGTTATACTCGAAGATAATTTGTCCATCACGCAGCACTTTTTTGGTGTAGGGGAGTAGAGGAGTAGAGGTGTAGGGTAAGTCGGTCTTGGACGGGATAATGGTGACATCGATAGGAGCATTGCAGGAGTTTGTGCCTACAAGGTGCATCTCCAGTCCATCGTTATACTCTACAGTCATCGTTCCGTCATAGAGCATCCATAACACATTGATTTCCTGCTTATCTTTATCGTTGCGACGAGCGATAAACGACGGCGAGATACTAACCGATGAAGCCGATTCGATAATACCTTCCGAGCGTTGGATAGTATAAGGCATATAGGTATCATCAATCGTATATTCGCCTACAGGAATAATGGTTTCGGGGTCAATCT
>JAKSLE010000062.1 GCA_024401365.1 Bacteroidales bacterium
GCAGGTTATAGCTCGTATCCATGAAGCTGCCAAGTATATTCCTCTCGACCGTCTCTCCCTCTCACCCCAGTGTGGTTTTGCCTCTTGTGCCATTGGTAACAAGCTAACACCCGATGAACAATGGTCCAAATTACGTCTCGTCAGAGAAATAGTACAGGAGGTCTGGGGGTAGATATCATGTTCACCTTTATTGAGAACTGCATGTTGCAAAAGGCATCACTTTTTGTGAATAGCAACTATTAGAAAAACACCTGCAAAATTATAGTTTCCCCAAATAATACTATTGAAACATTCAAATAAATATGCTTCTGTTACACAAAAAATGAGGCTATCTTTGCGGCCGAAAAAAAATATTTTTTGTGTTATTTATGGAATATACAGCAACAGAAGCTGTCGCAACCGGCAGCAATGAGATGGCCTGGATTATCTGGGCTCTTATCGGAGGTTTTATCCTCCTTAGTTTTGGGGTATCTGCATTCGAGAAGGTTCGTCGGTACAATCGGAATCATCATTTCATCTCTTGGGAAAAGAATCCCAAGATCCTCGACGAATGGTATGCCAGTCATATGGACGTCAAAGAGGAGGACGACGAGGATGATGACGATTTCTACACGTTCTTTTAATTATATTAATGTATACGAAGACGGTTGAAAATGGATACGCACAATCACCTCAAAGCATTGGCTACATTCATGGCATCATACGCTACAGCCATGCTGTCGGCAGGAGCTACCACCAGCCGCATAGAACGTTGCGTGCAGCGGATAGCACGTTCACAAAACGTAGATTCCGACCTGTCGATACTACCCAAACGCATACTCATCACCGTATGGGACAAGGAACACGCACACAACTATAGCTTGGTAGGGCAATCGCATTCTGATGGCATCAACCTGAACAGTTCGACCCAGCTTTCCCACCTCAGTCGCCAGATTGAGGAGGGAATGTCTCTAGATCAGGCGCAAGCCCGGCAGGAAGAAATATTACATCAGCCTCGCATCAATCACTGGCTCGTCATTTTTATGACCTCAGTGGCCAATCTGTCTTTTTGCCAGCTTTTCGGGGGAGACTCAGAAGCGATGGGCATCGTATTGGTTGCCACGGCGGTAGGGTTTACTTACAAGGAAAAATTCATCCGCTGGAATTGGGACAATAAACTTGTAGTGCTCGTCTCGTCAATGATATCGGCTATAATCGGCACGTCTGGCTTTGTTCTAGGTATCAGCAATACACCAGAGGTCGCTTTAGGAACTTCTGTACTTTGGCTTGTACCTGGCATCCGGTATATCAATTCGATCAGCGATATGCTACGAGGTCATTATCTTGTGGCTCAAAGCCGTATGGCAGAAGCCATCATCGTCACTATTTGTCTATCCATAGGGCTATGTCTGGCCTTGTTTATTGCCAATATCAAATGGACTTGATACTATTATCAGAAGATGGGTTCTTCGCTTGTCTCGCTGCCATCGGTTTTGGCAGTATCAGTAATCCTCCACGTGCATTATTGCCCTGGTGCGGGCTCGTAGGTGCGACAGGGCACATGACACGAACGGCATTGATGCAATGCCCGTTGCACCTTCATATCTGTCTGGCTGGTCTTGCTGCGGGCTGTGTCATCGGGTGTCTTTCTTTGATGCTGGCTCACCGACATCATTGTCCCAGTGAGATATTCTCTTTCCCAGCTTTACTCCCCATGATTCCCGGCATGTATGCATACGGTACAGTGCAAGCACTAATCTGCTATCTGAGTATGCATGCACAGCAGCAGGATGCATCACACTATCTGGACCTCTGTTTCTATAATGGGATGATGACGCTCCTGATTATCCTCTTGCTTGTTGTAGGGGCATTATTACCTAAGTTGTTCGTCAAAAAAAAGAGTTTATATACCGCAATTAGGAACTAATACACTTGGTGCATAT
>JAKSLE010000063.1 GCA_024401365.1 Bacteroidales bacterium
ATTTCAAAGAACGCTTGGGACTTTTTCAGTGCCCTCCTAAAAGGGCAGTCCGTGATGGCTGTTATATTGAATGGTGTTGGTTTATGAGGGCTGAAAGTCCGACACCTATTGTATCATTTAGTTTTTAGATGTCGCACTTACAGCGCTCACCAATCAAAATCTCCCTTATAGACAGCCCTTACGGACTGCCCTTTTAGGTGACGCCCTCTTCGGGGCTCATCAATCAAGCGACTAACAAATTCGTCGAACTCACGTTAATATACCATAACAATTAGAATGTTATGTAGTATCTACCATGATTTCCTACCATCTACCTATCTACCTACCATTTTTTATGGTAGATGGGGTAGAGTAGTTATATAGTGGTTATAGGATTATATATAGTAATTATTATATCTATATGATTGTATTATAATATTTTACGTTTATTCTATAATAATATAACCTATAATAATATACTATACAATCATCATTCGTACATTAGAATATCTGGGGGGTACCTACCAAAAAAAATGGTAGGTAGATAGGTAGATTGGTAGGTACTGGGTGATGGGTGTTAGGTGATGGGTGTTAGGTGATGGGTGTTAGGTGATGGGTGTTGGCGGTTTGTATATCCTTCATCTCACCTCCTATTCTACTCCGTTTCTATTCCTATTTGGTTCCTATATGATTCCTATATGGTTCCCATGTAGTTCCCATGTAAACTCGATGAACCTCCCATTCTACATAGGAGATTGGGCGGCCTATCAAGGGAACTACATTAGTCTTGGGAAGGAGTTGATGTTTCTTTACCTACGGAATTCTGTAGGTGTGCGTCCTTCCTGATTCTTGAAGAACTTGCAGAAAAGAGTCTGGGAAGAGAAACCAAGCCTGTCAGATACCTCCTGAATGGTGAGGCGGGAGTTACCCAACAGAATCTTTGCCTCATTAATGATATAGTCTGCTATGACCTGCTTTGGTGACTTGCCTACAGTCTTGTCAGTTACCTGAGAGAGATACCTCGCCGTTATGTTGAGTTTATCGGCATAGAAGGCAACTCCATGCTCCTGCTGATAGTTTTCTGCCACCAGACTCATCATCTCGTTGTAGATGTCATTTGCACGAAGGCTCTGCTTCTCGTTGCTGACGGCATAGACAACTCGGCTATGCACGTATTCGTGGGCATTCTTGACTGCAAGAGGTATGTTGTCACCCATTCCAAGTCGTGTGGTGATGGCAGTAGATAGAGCTCCACCAACACCATGCTTTCTCCATCCCTCGGTGTTGTAGGAAGTGAAGAAATGACCTTTTCCTTCGCCATAGAGTAGGGCAGTGAGTCGTCCTTCAGCCAACTCACCTCCACGTATCATTATCCATTCAGCACCAAGGCTATTGAGTTCCTGAGCCGCTTTTATCATGTCATCATTGGATGTGATGCTTCTGCCCAGCATCTTCTCTGCCTCATTGCATCTGAGCATGAGAAGGGTAGATTCAGGAATGAGATAGGTCATGATTGCTTGTATTGACTCATCATCAATGAGTTGGGTGCCATCAGAAGCAAAGATGCCAGGGGCACACACTATCTTTCTGCAACCAATTATTTCGTCACGAAGAGCCTTAATGGTATGAGGATGTTGGATAAGTCCAATCTTGATAGCCTTAGGATGAGCTACATCCATTATTGTTCTTGCCTGATCAACGATGACATCCTTATGAAGCATGTGCCATTTCATCGTGTTGTTATGGTTGAGAGCCATACAGGTGATAACGGTCATAGCATCCCCACCAAGATCAGTAATTGTCTTGATGTCTGCCTGTATTCCTGACGAGCCAATGCCGTCAGAACCAGATATTGCCAGTATGGGATATATTGTCTTCATAACTTCTGCAAAGGTATAAAATATTACCGATTTTACCAAATGAGAGTTC
>JAKSLE010000064.1 GCA_024401365.1 Bacteroidales bacterium
TTAACCACCACATTCTTAATGGTGGCACCATTGGCATAACCTATAAGGCCGATATATTGACCACTAGAAATGCTTGTATTGTTGAAATACAAACCGCTGATTACATAACCATTGCCATCGAATGTACCCTTAAATGGGTTGACGCTACTTCCAATTGGTATCCACTCTCTTGAATATGAATACTTTTCATTTACCATAATGTCGGCAGTCAACTTGGCATTGATTGTAGTTTCACCTTTTTTAACCTGTTCTGCAAACCAATACAATTTACCTACATTGTCAATTTCGTAGATGCCATCTACCTGTTTTGCTGGCTGATAAGCTCCACATACTTTACAATAGCCATTAGAGTCGTAGTGCTCAGGTGTATCTGTAATTGGAATATATTCACTAGGCGTGTTGCTGTAGCTATTAGTGTGAGGGCAAAGTGGCTTTGTATACAGCTTGTCGCCGCCTAGTCTTGGAGTTGCATCAGTACCAATTTTCTGACCCCAAGCATCGCCCAACATGTATGCAACCTCACCATTCGCAAAGGATTCGCTCGACTTGCCTACACTATAATATGTATTCTCTTGGTACTTTGTATTATCGTGATAGCAGTTAGTTGTAGCTTTATTTGACAAAGGTGCGTTTGATACGCTATAGCAATTTGTAACTGTAACTGTAGCTGTATAAGAATTATTGTAGACAATGCCATATGCTTGAGAAGCAGAATTAGAAGCATACAAATATCCCTCATAACCGCAATTAGATATCGTGGTTGAACCATAAGCTTCTGCGCAAATTCCGGCTATCGTATAGCGTCCTCTTAGGTATGAATCTTTAACTACAACGTTCTTAATGGTAGCACCATTGGCTCTGCCTATAAATGCGATATTGTAGTTGTCAGTATTATCGACTGTATTGTTGAAATACAAACCGCTAATGGTGTGGCCATTGCCATCAAATGTGCCTTGAAACGGTTTGCTAGATGTTCCAATTGGAGTCCACACGTTGGCAGGTGTGCCATTCAAGTCAAAAGTTCCTGGATTCAGCACATTCTCGTTAACCACAATGTCGGCAGTCAACTTGGCACAGAGTGTTGTTTGTCCTGCATTTACTTTTGCTGCAAATGCATACAACTGGTCGGCTGTTGATATCAAATGCAAACCGCATTGCGTACATACACCATCTTCATCGAAATTATGGTTACGATTAGTAACTACACCATGCTCGTCCACATTGCTATAACCCTCACCAGGGCATTCGCCTGAATAGGTGTTCTTATAAACCTTGTCGCTGCCAGGTATAGGCAATGCATCAGTGCCAATTTTCTGGCCCCAAGCATCACCTAACAAGAATGCCACCTCACCACTTGCAAAGGCTTCGCTTGGCTTGCCAGTGCTATTTGCGGTTGAACCTGTGTATTTGTTATTATCGTGGTAGCAGTTGGTGGTTGCTTTATATGCCAAAGGCTTATTCGACACGCTATAGCAATTCTCAACTGAAGCAGAATATATGTAGGCAATGCCGCAACTATAATTGCCACTAACATACCCCTCATAGCCGCAGTTGGTTATTTGGGTTGAACCAGCAGCACATCCGCAAATGCCAGATACGCGGTCGTAACCACGGAGGTACGAGTCCTTAACCACTACATTCTTAATGGTGGCTCCATTGGCATAACCTATAAGGCCGATATAATTACCACCAGCAGGATAATTACTACTGCTTGTATTATTGAAATACAAACCGCTAATGGTGTGGCCATTGCCATCAAATGTACCTTTAAAGTTGTTGCCAGATGTTCCAATTGGAGTCCACTCGTTGGCAG
Source organism: Bacteroidales bacterium (assembly GCA_024401365.1). GTDB lineage: Bacteria > Bacteroidota > Bacteroidia > Bacteroidales > Marinilabiliaceae > W3P20-009. The sequence continues at coordinate 1,814 of JAKSLE010000064.1, forward strand.
GTGTGCCATTCAAGTCAAAAGTTCCTGGATTCAGCACATTCTCGTTAACCACAATGTCGGCAGTCAACTTGG
>JAKSLE010000065.1 GCA_024401365.1 Bacteroidales bacterium
TACCATTGTTTATGATTACGGCGCCGCCATAAGTAGTGACTGTAGTACCGGCAGGGATTACGAGAGTCTCGCCCTCGGCGATAGTGTAATCAGAAGTTACTACCCAGTCGCCATATACCTGACCGTTCTCGACATAACCAGTAGGGCTGAACGAAGCAGAAATACTTACTGCGCTTGCTGGCATTGTGAACTTGCCATTGGTTACAGCTATCGCATTGCCACTTGCGTCGGTAAGCTCATATGTTTCGATCACATAACCAGGATCAGGAACTACCGAGATAGAAACCTCGTCTTGATACTGTGCAGTTGCTTTAACGGTTACCTTACCGCCAACATAGTTAGCCTCTTTAGCAATAGCGTAGTTTGCCTTAACAAAGTCAACCGACAGTGTAGTATTCTGAGCAGGCATGTTGAATGTATTGCCAGTATAAGCAATGGTACCACCACCTATCTGAAGAACCAACTCGTAGCCTATTTCTGGTTCTGCAGTGAATGCAGTTGCACCCGCATTAGCATAAGAAGCACAGCTGAATGTACCATGAGCACCCGATGCAACCGTTGCCGAAAGCTTAAATACTTCCGCACCGCCAAAATTAGGACTCTCGTCAATTCCTATGTTTTGGCCAATACGTATACTGTAAGCCACCTCGCCACTTGCAAACTCCTCTGACGTCTTGCCCGTGCTGAGCGTTGATGTGCCAGCAAACAAGGTTTTGTCGTGATAACAACCGAAAATTAGTTGAGAGTCATAAGGGTTGTAACCCATAGGTGCGTTAGATCTGCTAAAACAGTTCTCTAATCTGCAGTTATAGTCGTATGCGATACCAGAATTATAACCATCTGAGCCTGATTTATATAGGTATCCCTCGAAGCCACATCTAGACATTACACATCTATCTGCGTAACCGCAAATACCGCCAACATATTTGCGACCTCTTAAATACGAATCCTTAACTATCAAATTAGTAATCCATACTCTTTCGGCATAACCGATAAGACCTACATGTGCATTATCATCCTTGTAGCTTGTATCATCATAATACAAACCGCTGATAGTATGTCCATTGCCATCAAACTCACCAGTATAGCGGGTGTTAAAGTTCATTCCGATTGGAACCCACTTTCTTGCTGGTGTCCCGTTCAATGTAAGGCTTCCAGGTTTAAGAACGTTCTTGTTGACCACGATATCGGCAATCAACTTGGCTCTGATTGAAGTGTTGCCCGAATTCACTTGCTCAGCAAACCAATACAAATGAGCTACTTTAGCAATTTCGTAGTAATTTCCAACAAGCTCTGGTGCCAGTCCAACTCCACATACCTTGCAATAACCATCAGAATCATAATGCTCATCACCGTCTTCAATTGGTGTAAACGAACCCTCAACATTAGAGCCAGCGAATGAGTGTGGACAGAGTGCTGTTACATACACTTTCTTGCCTCCAATAAACGGAATCGACTCAGTGCCAATGTTCTGACCCCATACACCGTCGCTGCTGCCTCCATTAAGCAACCAAGCTATTTCGCCCCTTTCAAAGGCTTCGCTCGACTTGCCTATACTACAATAGGTCAGTCCAGTGTATTTCGTATTGTCGTGATAGCAGTTGGTTGTTGCAGAGGATGCCATTGGTTGGTTAGACACACAATAGCAATTCTCCACTGTGGCAGTGCTGATATAGGCAAGGCCGTAATAAGAATAACTGCCATAAACATTTCCCACATAACCGCAGTTAGATATTATTGTGGAACCTGCAGCATATCCGCAAATACCGCCTACATATTGGTATCCACGTATGTACGAACTATTAACCACCACATTCTTAATGGTGGCACCATTGGCATAACCTATAAGGCCGATAT
>JAKSLE010000066.1 GCA_024401365.1 Bacteroidales bacterium
ATACACAAAGGTACTGATTATTCTGAAAATAACAGAACAATCAGTACCTTAATATCTTAGCCTGGCACTTCTCCTAGTAGGACTAAAGCACTTTAATGGTTATTTTTCTATTGTATGGTATAGGCTTGACTTTGTAATCATCGGTTACATAAACTGCTGTACATCCTACTCCCGTGGTATTGTAGTCTATGTTTAACGTGTACCTGTCCTTCAATGGCTGAAGCTGATAGGTATACATACTCTTCGTCAAGTTGTCTGTCGTAAAGTGATACGCATTGAAGTTGAACAGCTCGTCCATCGATATCTGTATGCCTTTGCCTTCCTTATTCTTTAGCTGTAGGTAACGTATATCTGTTCGTAAAGCATGATCTTGTGGCATAAGGTAGGGTTCGTACATCTGATCTACAGTACGACTCCATACGCCGACTGGGTAACCGGTCTTTCTGTCTGGGTAGTTCTCTTCCGGACCGCGGCCGTACCAGGTTATATTGTCAAATTCTTTTGATACTTCTGTTGTAAAACCTATACGTGGAAGTATCTCTGGTAGTCTGCCTTGTGGACTGACATGGTTCTCTATCTCTACTGTACCATCATCTCCGAAGCTGTAGGTGTAGTCAAGGGTAAAGCCTGAACGCATTATTCCTCGTATATAGGCATCAAGATTACCCAATCGTGTCTCTCCTACTTGTACTATCTGCCTGATTCTGACCTTGGTCTCTCCATTCCCTTGTGTCAGCTCAATAAATGATGGTGTTACCATTACGTCATTTAATCCGCTGGTATAGAAGAGCGTAGCGACTTGAGCACCGTATCCTTCTGCTCTGGCACCGCTCATACGGTATGAGGTCCAGTTGTCTGATTCATTGGCAAGTGGAGCTCTCCAGAGGTTAAAGGTAAGCGGATTGCTTAGCACTTCTTTACCGCCAACTATTACTTTCTCTAAATTGCCTGTCGATTTGCTGATTATATACTCAAATCCTTCTCCTGCTATTCTTACTTGCTGACTGTCTTCTTCTGCTTTGAGATTTATTGAACGGATAGCTTTCTTGACTTCTTGCTGATTCCATGACTTGAGTTCTAACTGATTCCATGCAACTTCATGTCCGGCTTTCGCCCAAATCTCATCTTTGCGTAGAGCCGCTGATATTGTTACTCTGTACTCTTTGCCTGCTATAATGGTAGGCTTGATTAATGGAATACGTATTACTTGCCTCTGCTGTGGCTTGGTGTCTAGGTCAAATGTACCTTTGGCTAGCTCATCTCCGTCTGCCTGTAATACCCAACTGAAGGCATACTGCGACAAATCAGTGAAATGAAGTCTATTGGTAACTTCTACTTCGCCTGTCTCTGCATCAATGAGTCTGAAGCTTACAGGTTGTGTCGTCCATTTCATCTGTCGCATCTCGGGTTGTACCGTTCTGTCTGGCCAGATACTTCCGTATGTTCTGGTGGTAATACCGTATGTAAAGTATTTGCCTTCGTCTTTAACACCATCAAAGGTAAGGTACAACAGTGCGTCTTCTGCTTTCCCTTCTCCATCTGCAAGGCACTTGCCGTAGATGGCAACATTGTCCATTTCTGCATCTGCTGTGTATATGGTATGGGTCTCTGATCCGTGTGATGCCTCTATGCGACCGATATTCACTGAGTATGGGTAATTGTCCATTATTACCTTCTTAATCCTATCTCCAGCAGCCAGTTCTGTAGTCCCCTGTGATACCTGGACTCCATCTATGTACAACTTCATCTCTTTGCCATTCCATGACGCTGTCACATGATGCCAATT
>JAKSLE010000067.1 GCA_024401365.1 Bacteroidales bacterium
TGTATTTTACTTATTCCACCGGTGTAAACTATTATCAGCAACAAATAGATACTACACCTGCTTTCAACTCGCCACTATGCGAGACCAAGATAGAAAAAGGCTCTCCGACCGATAGCTACAATTACCACACCTTCTACGACTTGCGCTTCGGTACCCGCTATTTCCGTCGCGTTCGCGAATGTCTGCCTAAGGACACTTCCGATTGGTCACCGATTCGTTCGTTCACTACTATTGCAACAGGTGCATACAGCACCTCTTATTCCATTGCCAAAGGCGCAACCGACCAGTCTATCAATCCGTTACTCTACTACTACTATCGCTCTTACATCGATTCGGTCGAAATACAGTTAGATACTACACTCAATTTCAATTCTCCTCTATTAGAGATACATCGCGTGAAGGAGGCTTCAAGCCAAAGTAATGCTTATATAGAGCCATACAAATCGTTGCTTTACGGTACCACTTACTATTGGCGTATTCGTGATATCCATGCCAAAGATATCAGTGGTTGGACAACACCGAGGTACTTCACCACCGCCTATATGAAACCTGCTCTGTCCTTGGTGTCACCGACAGATCTCAGTGTCATCATTACAGAGCAAACACCTATCGACTTTACGTGGCACACATACCATCCGACCGACGCAACGATATTGGACTATACCATGCAGTTGTCCACGACGATCTCTTTTGAGGAAATCTTCTACCAAGCGCATATCAACGATACCGTTACATCATTCCTCTTGCCGATGAATACGACACTGTATTGGCGTGTGTGCGGCAACACCACTAAAGGAAGAACAGCGTGGTCAACTCCATGGCTGGTAACGACGAAAGACAGTTCGGCACTCTGTACCTTAGAGACTCCTACATTCACCAAACCGGAGAATAGTCCATTGGCGAATGCTTATACCCGACAGTATTTCAATTGGACAGCGGTTGCCGACGCGGCTAATTATATCCTGCAGATAGATACCACTACGGCTTTCAACTCGCCCGAACTGATACAAACTGTCTATACAACGAACGGCAGTAATAATGTAATCTATGACTTGCGCTACGGCACCCACTACTACTATCGCATGCGCGCGATGGCTGCCAATCAAATCAACCGCTCTGCTTGGACAGAGGCGCGGGAGTTCATCACAGTGAGCCGCGTTACTTTATCTTCTCCCAATGATCCCGAAGTCGAATATGTGTACTATCCCTCTTTGACTTTGTATTGGAAGAACAGCATAGGCTCCACGTCCTACAAAATAGAAATAGACACTGTGCCCACGTTCGATTCGCCTGCAATCTTGCGCTACAACCAAAGTTCTTCATATACCAATCAAGAGTCGTCTCTGAGTCAGTCTGTGTCCAATCTGATGTTGGGCAAGATGAATTACTGGCGTGTGCGAGCATACAATGACAAAGACAGTTCGGACTGGTCTATACCTATGTGCTTCAAGACCTATAACAATGCCAAAGGTACTGCTCCTGCTGACAGTCTAACCAATGCTTACACCCAACAGACTTTGCGGTGGGAATGTATCAATGGACTTCCTAACGTCATCATCGAATTAGACACTACTGCCTCTTTCAATTCCACTCTCAAGCAGACCATCAACGAGTGGGCTTATTATAGCGACGATGCTTCTACTACGGTTAGTCAGTTGCTCTTCGGCACGACTTATTACTGGCGTGTGCGTTACTATCATAGCCGTGACACAACCCAATGGTCCAAAACACGCCATTTCA
>JAKSLE010000068.1 GCA_024401365.1 Bacteroidales bacterium
CACCGCCCTATTAGATGTCGCCCGCTTCGGGGCTCGTCAATCCCATCCCTTACCGCGCTCAAAGGTAATACTCCAACCATATCCCCCCACCGCGCTCAAAGGTAACTACTCCTGACACATACTCCGATATTATCAACATCGGACTTCCTTGAGGGGGTAAGGGGATGATGTGCTCAAACCAGACTGAAATCTTACTTATGCTATTATGATAGAAGTTTTCAAGTACTTTGCTGCCACTAAAATTCCTTTGGGGAATTACTTGCGGATTTGAGGTTTATCATTATTTTTCTCCAATTATACCCCTTCCAGCGCCTTACAACGCCCTATCAATAAGTCCTGCTACATATTCCCATACCAAGTACTTATCCGTTTCGTTAAGCACCTCATGCCTCATACCACTAAAGAGACGGTAATCAGTATTATAATACCTGTCCATCCGCTCCACAGCCTTCAAGAAATGCCTGTCAGATATGCGGCAAGGGTCATTTCCACCCGAGAGGAAATGTACACCCATGGCAGCGTTCCTACTTCCCCACCCATTCTTCGAATAACAGTCCTGCATCAGGGCAAAGAGATTATGGAAGCCATTGGCAGTAAAGATGAACGAGCAGTAAGGATCGCTGTGGTAAGCCTCGAGCACATCCTTGTCCGAGCATACCCATGCCGACGGATACCCATCCTTCGCAAACGGTTTGTTGAACCCATCAAATGCCAGTTTCTGAATAAGCGCTGGTCTGCAATGTCCCGCTCCACACCACATCATAAGTCCACACACCCACCTCGCAATCGCCGAGGCAGGGTTATAGCTCGGACTGCCACATACGAACAATCCATCCACCATATCGTCATACCTCTTCACGAACGAGCGCACAATCATCGACCCCATGCTATGTCCGAACAGGAAGCACCTCAGTCCAGGGTACTCCTCCCTTATCCATTCGTTCACAAGCCTCACATCCTCCACAAGAGCCCTCCATCCGCCATTATACATATATCCCAAGTCATCCATGCTCTTCACAGATTCGCCATGCCCCCTATTGTCATGAATCACGCAAGCATACCCCATCGAGGCAAGATACTCCATGAAGGGCACATACCTCTCCTTGTGCTCACACATTCCGTGCACAAACTGCACCACCGCCTTAGGCTTCTCAGGAGCCTCTACGATGGCAGCCAGTCTCAGTCCATCTGCCGAAGCAGGAATACTCACTTTTCTCTGCATAATAGAATGACATAGTACTTTATTAGATGAACTTTGCTTTTGCCAATATCTTTCTTGCAGTTTCGATAGACTGGGTGAAATCTACCGAACCTCTACGACTCTCACTTTCCTTCATTTGCTGTTCGAATCGTTCTGATGCCGCACCTTTGAGTACAGGTACTGATGCTATTGCTATTGCCATAATTGTATGATTTGTGAGCGGTTAGCGCCCTTTGACTGCAAAGATAATAAAAATTTCTCTATTTCTATTCATTGATGCTATAGAAGTATTGTTTTATATGGATTTTTAACCATTTTCGATGCATCTATATGTCAATAGTAGGGTAAGCAACTGAATTTTCCCACCCTTGATGTAAAAAGTCTATACCTATTTACCAAATCATATACAATCTCCTTAAAGATCGATTTACATGCGATGGGATTCTCTGAAGGTTGGAAACTGGAACCGTTGTGGAGATAATACACACCTTAGACATTTTCAAAACTCTTGAAGAT
>JAKSLE010000069.1 GCA_024401365.1 Bacteroidales bacterium
AAAGAAGACAACTGACTGATATATTGCGCCTTTGCAGCCTCCATTTCCTGTTGGGCGGTATTGAGTTCGGTTACGGATATAGCTCCTGCCTCATATCGCTTACGGGTTATCTCGTATCGCTCAACAGCAATCTCCTGAGCACGAAGCGCATCCTTACATTGAGTTGGCTGAGCGTTGAATTGCGTCACCTTCTTTCGGAGACTCTGCATATAGTCGAGATGACTCTGCTCAAGTTGTGTCTTCACCACTTCAAGTTGCGCCTGAGCCATCTTCACCCTACCTTTGCTCACCCCCCAATCGAATATCGGTAACGATAGTGACAAACCGATAATCTCATTATCATTAAGACGACTGTAAGCAGAACCTAAGGTGCTACCCGTTTTAGAGAAACCAATCTCACTACTCAGCATCATCTGTATTCCCTTATTTGACTTAGCCTGAGCGAGAGTCTTCTGAGCCTCAAGCATCTGGAGTTTCTGCTCAAGGCTATGCGATGAATTCTTGATAGCCATCTGAAGCACCTCATCAGCATTAACAATGATATCGGGAACACTATAAGGAGGCACGAGATCTGCTTTTTCATAGTCGGTCAGACGAAGATAAGAGAACAAATCATACATAGCCTCATCGAGCGCAATCTTATTCTTCTTAACCGACATTCGGGCATTGAGTAGCGATAGTTCCATCTGCAGCACCTCACTCTTCGTTGTTGTGGTAAGGTTTAGTCGGCTCTTCGAAATCTCATAGAGACGCTCACGATCTTCCACCGTGGCAAGACTCTGCTTATAGTCAGATTGTGCAGCAAGTACGTTGAAGAATAGCGAAGTAACCCTGATAGTCACACTCTGAAGGTTACTGATATAATCACGTTCAGCTATCTGATATTCCACAGGAGCCGTTTTCTTCTCCCATTTCAGCGAATTGAAAGAACGCAAACTCTGGGTATAGCTTATGCGGAGAGGTTGAGAGTTATAGGTCTTGTCATTATAGTCAAACTGATCCAGACGATAGAGGTATGACTGCAAGGAGATAGTACCACCAGTAGCCGCAATTTTCTGGTCGAGAGAAAGCGTCATATAGTTGGTCATAGTGTTATTATTCACTTGCTTAAGGCGACCTGTCTCATAGTCACGCGTCTCTACTACCGAATGGTTGAAGTTACCAAGCACACCACCAAGATTAACCGAAGGCATCAGTTCCGCCTTAAACGAGCGATACTGCCAATACTTACTCATAAACGAGAAACGCGCTATCTGAGCATCAAGAGAATTCTCCTGTGCTATCTTTATCGCATTGGTAAGAGTAAGAGTCTGGGCTTTTGCCACACAACAACCCATCAATATTGTTATAGTTAATAGACCGATTTTATTCATTTTATTATTTCGTCAGGTATTTTTGAGTACTGAGTGCAAAATTAATAAAAAAATCTTAGAGCACAGCATTTCTTTTGCTTTTTCTTGGCGCAAGTAAACTCTTCGTTTAGATTTACGAGTAGAAACTTAGACTTACTGAGTACGCCTACGGTTTGTACGCAAGCAAAAGTACAACTAAAAATTTAATTAACGAAACTTTTAGTAGAAAGAAATGACGCAACAACATGTTTTTAACCTATATTTTTAGTTGTACAAACTATTTTTTTAGTTGTTAACACATTCTTGTTATCGG
>JAKSLE010000007.1 GCA_024401365.1 Bacteroidales bacterium
GATGTAATACTCATATAATTTATCCCCCTGCATTCTCTGAATGTGGGGGGATTTTGTTTTATGATTTTAACTTACGGAAAATTTATTCCTCACTTCCGTCAAACAGACATTGGGCTGTAACCACTACGACAGGAATGCAGTATACACACCTATACACTAAGATAATATACCATGCGCGCAGTACTATTAGCACTTTTCACGACGTTGATGGCTATTCATACATTTGCTCAGCCAAATAAAGATGGCATAGACGGGATATATTACAATTTAAATATAAGTTCGCTCACAGCAGAGGTGACGTTCTGCCATTTTTATGACGATGACGCCGAGAACAGCTATCTGTACGACGGGGCATATTGGGATTACGCCTACAGTCAATACAAATACAGGGGCGAACTCACCATACCCGAGAGTGTAACATACGACGGCAAAACATACAAGGTAACGGCTCTAGGGAGCAACTCCATGTACGGATGCAATGGACTGATAAAGCTCAATCTGCCGGCTACCCTTGCAACATTCGGCGACGGATGGACTACAGGGTGTTCTTTACTGCAAGCGGTAACAATAGACGCCAACAACCCCACTTATCGCGTAGAGAATGGCATAGTCCTTAAGGGCAATGATATCTATTATGTACCTATGGGCATTGCGGGAACAGTGACCGTACCAGAGTGCGTAAAAAGCATCTCTAATGAGGTTTTTGGCAACCATAAGTCGATAAGCAAGATAGTTCTCCACAATGGCATTACATCCATCCTGGAGGGAGCATTTAACGGGTGCAGTGCTCTATCGGAAATTAATATTCCGACATCTGTTACGGCTATAGAGGGAAGAACATTCTACAACTGCACAAGCTTGAAGACTATAATTATACCATCGAACGTAAAGTCGATAGGCGTTCATGCGTTTACCGGCTCGGCACTGGAGGCTGTGACTCTCAGCGAGGGATTGACGACGATAGGCAACTACGCATTCTACAACATCACATCACTTGAGAGTATCAACTTACCCAACTCGTTGACTAGCATAGGCAACAATGCCTTCAAGGGGTGTTCGGGCATCAAGGCATTACATTTTGGCAAGAACTTGAAGAGTATAGGCGAAAATGCCCTTGAGGGGATAAATGCCGACAGTTACACTGTACACGAGGAGAATACTTTGTACTCCTGTGTAAGCGGAATAGTGTACAATAAGGCTAAGAGCGAATTGGCATTTATTCCTAAGTCATTCCCTGATGAAGTCACCATTCCAGGTACGCTGAACGAGATACCTGAAGGGTTATTCTCTTGGCATAACAATATTACTACTGCCACCATAGAAGAGGGCATTAAAGAGATTCCAGACGATATGTTCACCAACTGCCAGGGGTTGACAACGGTAAATATACCCGCCAGCGTGGAGTCGATATCGTGGACAGCCTTTGACTGGTGCATGGCTCTGGAGAGCGTCAATATCAGCAGTGACAATGCGACATACTCGTGCGTTGGACCACTTATACTGACGGACAATGGCACTAAGATAGATCTGTGCCTGCCTGGCGCTGCGGAGGTTGTGGTTCCGACTACTGTAACATCGCTATATGGCGACGTGTTTATAGTGTGCGAGAACTTACGTTCATTGACATTTCAGACGGATACTCCACCTGCGTTTGAAGAGACTTTGGATTTCTTAGAATTGGGCGAGAATGATAAATGTACCATATATGTCCCTAAGGGGGCTGAGAACGCCTACGCAAGCGCATTTGGATTAGATATCAGCTCTATCAAGAGTAGCAGTCCGACCAGCATTGAGGAGGCAACCGGGCATAGCAAAGTACGAAATTCGCGCTTAATATCAGAAAAGGGTAAGATTATTATCCAAAAAGAAGGTGACAAGTACTCATTATATGGTACGAAAATAATGTAAGATTCAAACAATTATTTGTATCTTTGCCCTCGCAAGTTTTATACTTATGCACACAGTAGGCGTAATAATATCGACGTATAACAATCCTAAATGGTTGGAAAAAACCTTGTGGGGTTATATGCACCAGACCCATATGGCGGATGAGATTCTCATTGCCGATGATGGTTCTGGCGAAGAGACTCGCCTCCTGATTGAGCGTTTTTCAAAGATTCTTCCTATAAAGCATATATGGCACGAGGATAACGGCTTTCAGAAATCTACTATTCTGAACAAGGCTATTGCAGCTGCTACAGCCGATTATCTTATCACTACTGACCAAGACTGTGTTCCTCGTCGCGATTTTATCGAGACACACGTCAAATATGCCGAGAAGGGCTATCTCCTGTCGGGTGGATACTTCAAGTTGCCTATGGACATCAGCCTTGCTCTTACGGAGGATGATATAGTATCGGGACGTGCATTTGACCTCAAGTGGTTGCGTTCTCAAGGTCTTGGCATTTCGTTCAAGAATACTAAGTTGTTCAATATTGACTGGTTTGCCCGCATGATGAACACCATTACCACGGCTAAAGCTACCTACAACGGTTGCAATGCATCGGCGTGGCGCGAAGATATGTTGGCAATAAACGGCTACAATGAGGATATGCAGTATGGCGGACAGGACCGTGAGGTAGGCGAACGTCTATTTAACATGGGCATTAAGTCGAAACAGATACGTTACTCAGCCATAGTCGTCCACCTTGACCACAAACGTCCATACAAGACTCGCGAGTCAATAGAAAAGAACCGCGCTATACGTCGCGAGACTCGTCGTTCTGGCATCGTAAAGACTCCTAACGGAATCGTAAAGTTATAATTTCGGATTACTTCTTACTAGATAATGTACACAGTACGCGTAACGACAGCCAACAATGGTGACAGCATGCTTCGCCAACTTCCAGGCTCACAACCCGTATCGCTCTGTGGCAAGTATCGTTTTGTCTTTGACAATGGCAAGGACGACCTTCCTGAGGCCGATTTCTGGATAGTAAGAAATAAGTATATAAAGCGTCCGACTAAGTGTCGCGTGGCTCCAGAGAATACTATTCTCATGCTGTCGGAGCCCTATTCTGTATTGAATTTCCCTAAAAGATATCGCGACCAGTTTGGTCTTGTCTGTTCATGTCAAGATCAGGTTAAGCATCGCAATGTAATATACCGTCAGGCGGCTCTTCCTTGGTTTGTGGGGGTGGGCGACCTCAACAGCTCTGGTTCGGTGAGTCTCTCATACGACACGCTTATCAATGCCCCTCTTCCCGAAAAGACCAAGATGATATCTGTAATATCGTCTAATAAGGCTTTTACGTTCGGACACAAGGCTCGCATCGACTTCGTAAAGAAACTCCAGCAGAGATATGGCGACAGGATAGACTATTACGGTCGCGGCTCTAATGGATTCAAGGACAAGTGGGACGTATTGGCTCCTTATAAGTATCATATAGCTATCGAGAACTCCCAATCGCCATACTATTGGACCGAGAAACTGTCTGACTGCTATCTCGCAGGTACATTCCCTATATATTATGGTTGTACCAACATAAGTGATTTTTTGCGAGCAAACGCTTATCAGACAATAGACATCAAGGACCCAGAGGCTAGTTTCAAAGTAATAGACAATATTCTTGACAACGACCCATACGAGTCGCTGAAGGAGACTCTGACAGCCACGCGCACACAGATCCTTAACGACTATAATATATTCACTCTTATGGCCGACTGCTGCAATCAGCTCAATCCTATGGCCACAAAAAAAGAGGTCACGCTCAACAAAGCAATCACAATGCTCGATTGGCATAACCTCTATTTACAAGTTATCGAGAGAAATCTCTGTAAGTTCTGATTCTATTTGACTTCGTAGCCAAACTGCTTGAGCATTGAGTCTTTGTCTCGCCAGTCTTTAGTTACCTTTACGTACAACTCAAGGAATACCTTGCGCTGAAGGAATGTCTCAATATCTCTGCGAGCCATCATACCCAGTTTCTTGATAGCTACACCCTGATGGCCAATGATGATACCCTTCTGGCTGTCGCGTGTCACATGTATCACTGCACGGATATGTGTCTGCTCTGGCTCATCGTGGAACTCCTCTATCTCTATCTCTACCGAATATGGAATCTCTTTCTTATAATAGAGCAATATCTTCTCGCGGATAATCTCGCCTACAAAGAAACGCTCACTCTTGTCTGTGAGTGCATCACGGTCGAAATAAGGCTCAGCCTCAGGCAATAGTTCAACTATATGCTTGATGATCCCATTGACATTGAAATTGTGCAATGCTGAGGCTGGAAGAATCTCGGCATCTGGCAACTGCTCATGCCAATAGGCTACCTTCTCTTCCAATTGCTTCTGATCTACAAGGTCAATCTTGTTGATGATAATCATCTTAGGGACTTCCAACTTCTGTACGGCCTTGATATAGTCGTCGTACTTGTCAGGTGTCTCCACGGTATCTGTCACGTAGATAAGCACGTCGGCATCCTTCAATGCTTGGGTGGAATAGCCCAACATCGACTCTTGCAACTTGTAGTTTGGCTTCAATACACCAGGAGTATCAGAGAACACTATCTGATAATCTTCACCATTTACAATGCCAAATATTCTGTGTCTAGTGGTCTGTGCCTTACTGGTAATGATGCTCAAACGCTCGCCTACCAAAAGGTTGCAGAGCGTAGATTTACCTACGTTTGGATTACCTACTATGTTGACAAATCCAGATTTCATATCTTTTGTTTTCTATTGCTGTCTTATTTCGTGCACGAAGTTAGCTAAAATATCCAAACAATGAAAACCTTCTGAGGGGTCAGTGAGTATAATGGGACATATGCAAATTGCACGTTCCATATTTGTTCGTCTCGCAATCATACTATGCATAGTCAATTGTTTAGACTATACAGTTTTCGCCCAAACACAAGGATATAACCAACTGACTAATACATGGGGCGATGGAGACAACAATGAAGAGGATAAAGATTACTGCCTCAACCGTCGGCGTCTTGGAGAGTTGATTCCAAAACACCGAGCGGATTCCTTGTGCTATATATATGCCGACAGTATGTATAACGAGGCTATGGCTCGTAACGACCGTAAGGGGTGCGTAATGGCGCTCTCTCATAAGGCCCTTATACATATCAACTATACGCACAATATAGACTCTATGAGCATTTGGACAGACTCTGTAAAGAGCTACGCCAAGCAGCATAAACTTCCCCGATATTACTATTCCATCTGGTCGCAGTATATAGCTGCCCTATTTGAGTCGGACTACGACAAAATAAAGGCCAAGGGCGAAATAGACCGCATGCTGGAAGAGTCTATGGCGGATAACTACGTGGTGGGACAGATAGAGTGCTACCGACGATTGGCCTCGTTTTACGAATTCTTCAATATGCACAATCGCGCATACGATATGCATATTCGTGGAGTGCGACTTACCGAAGAGTACGACTCCGACAATGAGAATCTGGCTATATACTATGCCGAGGCTGCTCAAGCATGTATCAACATAGGCAAATACGACGAGGCCGAGGCTTATCTGGCCAAGGGAGACAAGTGTGCCCATGGCGACGCCGACCGTATACAGTTGCTCAAATCGCGCATCGATATGGCAGTCAGTCAGGATGATGGTGAACGTGTCATAGAATTGGCTCCATTAGCGTTGGATTTTGACATTATAGAGTCGTACAAGCATATTCAGCTCTCGATGATGTATTACCACATAATGAAGGGCGAATACGCAACGGCCAACAATATCTCGAACGAGCTGTACGAGCGCCAATACATTAGCGAATCGGCTCATCTGTCACATATTATGATGATAGGCAAATACGATAAGTCGAACGCATTCCTGCGCAAGAATCTCAATTCCATTTACCGCTATCGCAATGTGCTTGACAGCCTTACCCAGATGAAGATCCAACTTATTATGGACGACGAATCTATGAAGTTGGACATCTCTTCACTGGAACGTGAGAATTCAGATATGCGCGACAAGACCGATATTCTTATGCGCCATTTCTTGTGGGCAGTAGTAATTGGTGCAATACTGATAACTTGCCTGATGATATACTATACCAGCGTACTTCGCAAACGCAACAAGGAACTCAAGGAGAGCGAGGCAGCTCTCAGAATAGAGAAAGACACTGCAGAACGTGCCAACGAGATGAAGGAGGACATCATCCGAAATATGAGTCACGAGATACGCACACCGCTTAATGCTATTGTGGGTTTCTCCGAGATATTGACTCAGCGCTTCCAGGGTGATGTAATGGAACGCGAACTTACAGATAAGGTACGGCAATCATCAAATGAGTTGTTGAGCATAGTCAATACTGTTATAGAGTTGTCAAACCTCGACACCACTCCTATAGTCAAGAAGAACGACACAGTAGATATCAACGAATTGTGCGCCATAGTACTGGAACCATACATGGCAAAGAAATCGTCTAAGATATGTGTACGTTTCAACACACCTAAGGAGAGTCCTATAATAGTTACCAACAGGCATTGTCTGGAAATAGCACTAGATGCTCTTATCAGTAATGCCTTTAAATTCACACCTAAAGGCATTGTGGAAATAGCAATCTCTCAGAATGAAAATAATGTGATTATCACGATAGAAGATTCGGGTGTTGGCATCTCAAACGAAGATATCCCTCACCTATTCGAACGCTTCTTCAAAGCAGACCAATTTACACAAGGTATTGGTCTAGGCCTACCACTCTGCCAAACCGCTCTAAAGCGCATAAACGCCTCAGTATCAATAGCTCAAGACAAAGAAAACTCTGGAACTATAGTCACCATTACCATCCCTATAAGCTAGTGAATACTAGGTCTTTCGGTAGTTATCAACAGTATTTAATTTTGTACTGACTTACCCCTTTCGTTAGTTTTAGACCAATTCTAATTAAGACCCCCTTAAAGCTACTTTTTCACAAAAAACAGACCCAATAGAATCAGGGGATGTGAAAAAAAGTGAAAAAATATTTCCCTATTTATCAAGCACTTACGCCACCCTGTTAATAACTCCTTTGTGCAACTCAACAAGGCAGTCTAACTTTGCGATGTAGGAAAACAAATTCAAATAAGCAACAAAAGAGCAAGATCAAAAACACTACTTCCTTATGATACATACAGTCAAAAAACGTGATGGTCGTATAGTCGGCTTCAACAAAGAAAAAATATCGGCAGCAATACGCCGTGCAATGCTTCAAACCGAGAAGGGCGAAGATGATTCACTAATCAATAAGATCTCTGACCGCATCGAACTTCAGGGTCGCGAGGAGATGACTGTTGAGGAGATTCAGGACTGTGTTGAGCTTGAGCTCATGAAGAGTACCCGTAAGGAGGTTGCTCAAAAGTATATTGCATATCGCCATCAGCGTACCATCGCTCGTAAGGCTAAGACTCGCGATATGTTTCTCGAGATTATCGAGGCAAAATCGAACGATGTAACTCGCGAAAATGCCAACATGAATGCAGACACACCTGCAGGCATGATGATGAAGTTCTCTTCCGAGACTACTAAGCCTTTCGTTGACGACTTCTTGCTCTCGGAGGAGTCTCGTCGCGCTGTAGAGCAGGGTTATATCCATATCCACGATAAGGACTACTACCCTACTAAGTCTTTGACTTGTGTTCAGCACCCACTGGACAAGATTCTCAAGTATGGCATGGCTGCTGGACACGGAGAGTCGCGTCCTGCAAAGCGAATCGAAACCGCTTCTATCCTTGGCTGTATCTCTATGGAAACAGCTCAGAACGAGATGCATGGCGGTCAGGCTATCCCTGCTTTCGACTTCTATCTTGCTCCATTCGTACGATCTTCATATAAGGAGGAGATCAAAGTACTTGCTCAGTTGAACAACACCAACTATGATCACCTCTTGGATTCGCCAATAGAGGATTATCTGACTGTAGACATCAACGACCTTCAGGGAGATGAGCGCATCAAGCAGCACGCTATCAACAGAACTGTTGCTCGTGTTCATCAGGCAATGGAGGCCTTCATACATAATATGAATACTATCCACTCTCGTGGTGGTAATCAGGTAGTGTTTAGTTCTATCAACTATGGTACAGACACCTCTGCAGAGGGCCGTTGTATCGTACGCGAGATACTGAAAAGCACATACGAGGGCGTTGGAAATGGCTCAACAGCTATCTTCCCTATCCAGATATGGAAAAAGAAACGTGGTGTAAGTTACCTTCCTACCGATCGCAACTACGACCTTTACACTCTTGCTTGTAAGGTATCGGCCCGTCGTTTCTTCCCTAACTTCCTCAACCTTGATGCTACATTCAACACTCACGAGAAGTGGGATATCAACGACCCTAAGCGTTACGAATACGAAATAGCAACTATGGGTTGCCGTACTCGCGTATTCGAGAACCGTTTTGGCGAGAAGACATCTATTGGTCGTGGCAACTTGTCGTTCACAACTATCAATATCGTTCGCCTCGCTATAGAGTGTATGGGATTCGTAGAACAAGAGGAGCGTATCAAGCATTTCTTCGCTCGTCTTGACGAGGTAATGGATATCACAGCTCGTCAGCTTGATGAGCGCTTCCAATTCCAAAAGACCGCCTTGGCAAAGCAGTTCCCATTGCTTATGTCTTCTTTGTGGGTGGGTTCTGAGAGCCTTACTGGCAACGACACCATAGAGTCGGTTATCAACCACGGTACACTCGGTATCGGATTCATTGGCTTGGCAGAGTGTCTAGTAGCTCTTACCGGTAAGCATCATGGCGAGAGCGACGAAGCACAGAAGCTTGGTGTGGAGATTATTACTCACATGCGAAATAAGGCCAATGACTACTGCGAGCAGTACAAGCATAACTATAGCATCTTGGCTACACCAGCTGAAGGTTTGTCTGGTAAATTCACAAAGATGGACCGTCGCAGTTTCGGTGTAATCAAGGGTGTTACAGATCGCGAGTACTATACAAACTCCAACCATGTGCCTGTATACTACAAGTGTAGTGCAAGCCACAAGGCTAGAATCGAGGCTCCTTACCACGAGCTTACACGCGGTGGACATATCTTCTACATCGAGATTGATGGCGATGCTACACACAACCCTGATGCTGTAATGGCATTCGTCGACCTCATCGATAAGTACAATATCGGTTACGGCTCTGTAAACCACAACCGCAACCGCTGTATGGAGTGTGGATACGAGAACGCTGAGGCTAACATGGAATCATGTCCTCACTGTGGTAGCAAGAATATCGACAAGCTCCAGCGTATCACAGGTTACTTGGTAGGTACAACAGACCGTTGGAACAACGCTAAGCTCGCTGAGTTGCGCGACCGTGTAACACATGACTAATTAAAGCATCATATACTATTCTTTATTTATACTAAGTCACCCAAATGTACATTTTTGTGCTCAATATTATTGAGTCCACAACAGTCGATGGCCCTGGATTTCGCAACTCTGTCTATTGTGCAGGGTGCGAAAACCATTGCCCTGGCTGTCACAATCCACAATCGTGGGATATGATGGCAGGAAAGCCTATGCGGGTAGAGGATATCGCCAGGCAATTGTTGGAGGATGACATTTGTAATGTGACATTTTCAGGTGGCGATCCTATGCTTCAGGCTAAGGGGTTCGCCGAATTGGCTCGACAGATCAAGGCTGGTAGCGACAAGACCATATGGTGCTATTCTGGGTACACATTGGAGGAGATACTTGCCGACCCTGAAAAAACCGAACTATTGGCCAATGTAGATGTCCTGGTTGATGGTAGGTACGTTGAGGCTTTGCGCGATACAGACTTGTTATTCCGTGGAAGCTCCAACCAAAGAATATTGGATGCGAAAAAGAGTTTGGCAGCCAAAAAGGCTATAACATTCAACTACAATCCATTCCCTACTGAGGTATAGTTACTCATCTAAATATACAATGGAAGAAGTCGCAATAGTACAATGGTGTCTTGAGCACCTCAATTACTGGACAGTCATGATTCTGATGGCTGTTGAGTCGTCGTTTATTCCTTTCCCATCCGAGATAGTCGTTCCCCCTGCTGCTTACCACGCAGCAAGTACAGGAGAGATGAACATATACATCCTTTGGATATGTGCAACTATAGGCGCAATGATAGGATCATTGGTCAACTATGGGTTGGCATACTACATAGGAAGACCTATCATCTATAAGTTTGCAGACAGTCGCTGGGGACACTTGTGCCTCTTAGATGGAGCAAAGGTCAAGACAGCGGAGGAGTATTTTGACAAACATGGCGCTATATCAACTTTCATCGGTCGTCTCATACCAGCCGTACGACAATTGATATCTATTCCTGCAGGACTAGCACGTATGAACATGGGAAAGTTCCTATTGTACACTTTCCTTGGTGCTGGCATCTGGAACGCCGTATTAGCTTTCGCTGGTTACTATATGCAGAGTCTCTTCAGCGAAGAGGAGATGATGGCTAAGATATCGGAATACAGCACAGAATTCAAGTACATCTGTTTAGCCTTGGGCGTTGCTATCGTACTTTTCCTAGCTTACCGATTCTTCTTTACTAAGAAGTCTGCAAAATAACAAAAACATCAACCCTGATATGAATCTAATAGAAACCATAAAGACCCGTCGCAGTATTCGCAAGTTCACCGCTGAACCAGTAAGTGAATCGGATATCAAGACACTTAAGTGTGCAGCTCTTTGCTCACCTACTTCTAAGAATTGTAAGTCGTGGAACTTCTCTTTTGTCACTAACAGAGAGGCCATTGATGCACTTGCTACAGCCAAAGAGGCAGGAGGAGAGTTCCTCAAAGCTGCCACACTGGCCATTGTGGTTTCAGCTGACACGACAAAGACTGATGTATGGGTAGAGGACACATCTATAGCTGCTGCATACATACAACTTGTAGCACATGACCTTGGGTTAGGCTCTTGTTGGGCTCAGATGCGTCTCCGTAAAGATACTGAGGGAAATAATGCTTCGGACAACATAAAGAAGCTGTTGTCTCTTCCAGCTGAAAACGAGGTGTTGTGCGTAATAGGCGTTGGTCATCCAGATCAGCAGCGCCGTCCTTACGAGGAGGAGAATTTACCTTGGAATCAAATTACTGATATAAAGTAAATACCATTTCATTTGTTCATAAACCTCTAACTAGATATACGATAAACCAAACACGCGGTAAAGCTGTGACTCGGATGAGTTACAGCTTTATTTCTTTTGCGGACTTCTATAGGTGCTCACGCTGTGCACATAAGGTGCTCGCATAAATACTATTCAGCGGCAGGGATGCCTTTGGGCATAGTTAGAATAAATGTAGAACCTCGATGCTGTCGACTCTCAACAGATATGGTTCCATTATTCTTTTTTGCCAACTCTACACAGATATTCAATCCCAATCCTGTGATGCCATCCTTGAAATCATAGCTTGTCAAACGCTTATTAGGCTTCAATACCGAAGATAATTGTTCTTTGGTCATACCTACACCATGATCCTCAACATATAGCATAACGGCGAATGCATCATCCCTAAATTTAATATTAACCTCACCACCTGAGTATGAGAATTTGATTGCATTCGACAAGATATTCAGCACAATGCATTGCAACATCTCTGGGTCGGCATATACCAACATACCTCTGTCAACTGGCATTGCAAATGAGATATTCTTCTGCTTGGAAGAGAGAGACAACATATCTATAGCCTCAGTGACCAACTGACAGAAATTGACATTTGCAGGCTTAGGCGCCACATCTCCCATCTGAATATGAACCCACGAGATAATATTGGTAAGCATATCCACCTGCGTTACAGATGAACTATATGCCTGAATAAGATACTGTCTTAGCTCTGGAATCGTCAATTCATCTATATTGTCTATGATAAACCTCATCGCATTTCTCTGCTCTATAGCAGGCACTTTCATTGTTCTGGATACAGCTCCAAAAACCTTATTCTTGTCGGCATTGACTTGATCCATCAACTCCTTGCGCTTTTTGTATGTTCTATACGCAAAGTAACCTACGCAAATAAAAAGCAATGATACAAATGAGAATACTATTATTGTGTTCACTTTCAATCGTGACTGCTCATGCTCCACTCTTACCCTCTCTCTTTCTAGTTCAACCTCCCTATCACCTTTTTCTTTGATATACTCGAGTTGAACACTATTGAATGTGTTCTCTTGCATCTCCTTTCTCATCGCTTCGTTGAGTTTCTGGCTCTCTTCCATCTCAAGCAAAGCTTTTGAATAGTCATTCTTCTGTCTATACAACTTGGCCAACAAGCGGTGCGATTGCTCTAGCGACTCTGTAGCATCGGCATCTTTTGCGATATCACGGGCCTTCAAGAGATAACTCTCGGCTTCGGCCATACGTCCCTGCATAAGGCATACTCTACCAAGAGATACACAAGAAACCAACCAATGCCATTTATCCTTGGAATCAGACAATACCTTGTAACTCAACTCGTAATGAACTCTTGCTGAGTCCAACATATTCCTATTTTCAAACAGCGTGCCGAAGTGGTTATGACAGAGCCCCATACCTGTCAACGAACCACATTGCTCATTGAGAATATATGATTTCTGAAAGAAATACAACGCCGAGTCATACTTCTCCTCTGTCTGCATTATCGAACCTAGATTAGCATAGTTGATAGCCATCCCTATCAGACTACCTAGCTCTCTATCTTTAACCAAACTTTCGCTGAAGCACCTTTTTGCCTCGGAGAGGTTGTTCATCTTCAACGCAATATTGCCCACTCCATTGAGAGCACTGGTCTGCGCCTTTTTAATCAAGATGTCCATAGTGTCTGAATAGGCATTAGCTACCGTCAACGCTCTGTAGTGGTAATCCAAGGCCTCCGTCAATGCGGCAATACGTCTGAAACAGGTACCCAATTCATTCAGCGAACGTAGTATCTCTAGCGTATCTCCCATCGTCATAGACTTCACGTACGACATCCTAGCATACTCTATAGCTTTCGTAAAGTTAGCCTCGTGTCTATTCTTAGTAGCCAACTGACGGCAAGCTACCTGACTTTGCAAAAGTACTGTATCACGCGACTCTCCCCTAGTTGTTATGGCTGCAAGCATCTCCAACTGTCGCAAATTCATAGACTTGACTATATTCTCAGCCGACTCCCTTTGCTCTTGTGTAAAGATACCATAGCCATCATACTCTCGAGATGGTTCACATCCCCAAAGTATGAGTACTACTAGAATACCTATATAATATGTCAAACGCGCATGCATCTTGTACATCTAGTAACAGTTCTTTTTTGGCACGCATATTGCATATTAGCTATATGCGTTTTTTCATAATATTCAGAGTTTTATTTTGGTTAAGGATTTGTTTTCGTGCCTTGTAATAGTCCGAGAGGTCTATTACAGGGCATTTTTACATATCTTCCCTCACCACCTTAATACATACTGCTCTTTCTGTGCTCCACTCCTTTGAATTACTATTCCCATTCTCATAAGATCAATGGTCGTAGTAACTGCTTCCATCTGACAAACTTCTCTCCACGCCTTAGTCATACCCGTATGAAGATGTATGTCGTCCATAACTATCATCATATTGTCATCTGCTATTTCAAGAAGCATATTCATATACCTCATCGTAGCTTCATAGGCGTGATTTCCGTCCAAATATACTAATACTTTCTTTCTTTCAATGCTTTTTAACATTTTTGGCAACTCTTCATCAAACCCTCCTACAATAAGTTTCACGTTATGTATGCCATGCTTATCCAGCATTTTCTGCGCTACTTTAGAACATTCAGGGCTACCTTCAATAGTTATTACTTCCACATCAGCACCTGCCCCTAACGCTAGATAGGCAGTACCCACACCTAGCGATGTCCCCATCTCTATTACCACCTCCGGCTTGTAGTCGGCAACAAGTCGCGACAACAACATACCGCTTTTCTCGTCTACAGCTGCCCTTTTGACGATTGATGAAACAATGCCACTCTTGGCCTTCCCTGTACCCAAATCATTCAAATCTATCCTACGATTGTCTCTCGCCAACTCTTTTCTATATCGCCTCACAATCCTCCTGATCTCTCTGTCGCTCTTTGTATTGGTAGATATAATATGCCTCTGCAGGTGGTATACATACGGACTATGTATGCCAAACCCTCGCCAGTGCTTGGCCTTGACAAAGTGCTGAAGACATTTGGATATATAATGGATGTGCATCATTCCTCTGGATTCTCTTTAGTTTTTCCTCCGCCCAAATCTAGAATTGGATGATAGAAGAAGAACGTGGTTCCCATATTCTCTATACTTCTAACCCATATCTTACCGCCTACCAATTCTATCAGGTTCTTACAGATATTCAAACCTAGGCCTAGACCTGGATATAAAGTCTTGTTGTTGTTCAACTTCCTAAATGGCTCGAATATTACGTCAAGTTTATCTTCAGGCATACCTATACCCGTATCCTCGATATATATCAAAAGTACCTTGTCGTCCTGAGGGCGTAGGAAGGTTATAGGATAATCGTATCTCGACAACTCTTCAACGTCTATTATCTTCGCATTTATGGAAACGTGCCCGTCGTCGGTAAACTTAAATGCGTTGTACACAAGATTGATGATAATCTGCCTGAAACGGTCCTTATCAGAATTAAGTACAACATCAGAAATATTAGGCTGAACATTGATCAAGAAATCAACCTTCTTTTTCTTCTTCTCAATGGTCAGCATCTTATATACATCCTGAAGTTCCTTATAGACAGAAAAACTGGTGAAGTTGACACGCATCTGACCGCTCTCGATGCGTGACACATCAAGCAAATCTCCCAACAATGCCAACAGAGATGTTGCGCTCTCCTTTATAAGGTGTATAAACTCTACGCTCTCCTCCTTGGTACAAGTAGGATCGGCCAATAGTTTAGAAAAACCTACTATACAGTTCATCGGTGTACGAACCTCGTGACTGAGGTTGGCGAGGAATGCCGACTTAAGTTTACTACCCTCCTCGATTCTTGCTTTCTCCTTCTCCAACTCTTCGGTACGCTCAGCAACTATCTCTTCCAAATGGTCTCTAGTACGTATCAACTCCTTGTTCTGTGCCGCTACCCTCTCTTGAATAGCAGACAACTTAATGTTTGTATTCTGGAGTTCGGCGGTACGCAGATCAACTTCCAACTGCAACTGCAACTGTCGTTTGCGCTGAGATATACTTCTCATAACTATAAACAACGACAACATCGCCACTACTATAAATATAGCCGACATCTGGAACCATGTGGTTTGATACAAATACGAATCCTTGTTGACATAAATCGTCTTCACTGGCATATCGTCCAGATTAGTGGCATACATAGGTGCCTTGCGTATAAATATCTTAGTTACTCCCGGTTGGAGGTTCGGCAGCAATATCGGAATTAATGTACTGGATGTCTTCCATACATTATCCTCTTCTCTCCTCCACTGAATAGTATTGTATTCTGATCTCGAATAATTCAACAACCTCACGTTCATAGCTAACGAACGCACACCTTTGGGTACAAATATCACAGAATCCACAAGTTCACTTGTCCACCCTCTAGTAAGGGAGTCTGTTTCTTCAGACTGTGCATCCCTATACTGGTATTGCATCACAATAGGATCAGGGCAGTATGTATTCGTCAAGTGTCGTTGTTTTGTATCAAATTCAACAAAACTCTGCTGAGACGTCAGCATAATAATACCATCTGCCGTAATCGTTGACGCACCCGCAACAATTGTTTTTGGGATAGAATACAGCATATTTGAGTACTCGTATACCCTACCATTACTATTGTTGACACACGCTATTCCCAGCTCACAACATACCCATATATTACCCTCTTTATCGCTCTCTATAATCGTGCTATGCTGATTGAAATATGGAGAATAATTAATTCTGACCATTTTGCGCTGCTTTGGAAGGAAATAGTACAATCCATTACCATTTGATGCATTACACCACATCTCTACCTGTCCATAGCGTACCACAAGTCGCATATCTTTAAAATTCAACCCTTTCGCTAATTCATCAAACCCTTCGTATTGAGAGAACTCATTAGTTTTGATATTATACCTGTACAATAGATCTTGATTAACATAAGCCCCCGACAGCCAATAGATCGAATCATTCTCCTTCATCAATGATCTAGGAACTATCTTTACTGTATCGCACAAAACTTGTGTGTTTATCACACGACCCGACCGCGCCTTTACTAACAACAGTTTACTATCTTGGGCAATGAGCAGAGTATCCCCCGATACGTGCATCGATTTGTATAGACTGCCATCAAACTCGTGACTACAAACTAGTTTGTTGCGATTCAAATCATACACATACATTGTGTTTGACCTTGTTATATACAACGTACTTGAGGTTGTATCCTCCAAGAATATAGCTCTTACTCTGAGATTATGCTTGTCAAAGCCACATGGAGCAAATTGTTCATCCCCCTTGCGGTACAACAGGCCATCTGTCGTCGACGCCCAATAGCCTCCCTTAGCATCTTTATATATGCTATACACTGTAAGCACATCGATATTGGTATACCAATACATATCGATTAGTGAGAATTTTGACGTATAGTAGTCATTCTTCACCAAACCGTTGGCAGTACCAATCCATACGATAGGTTGATTTCTAGATCTGACAAGCGAAAAAATTCTAGGACTAGGCAACTTCGAATTGCGCACAGTATATCTCCGCAATTCTTTGGCCTCATACGAATAAAAGAAGAGGCCAAACTGAGTACCTATCCATATTCCGTCGGACATCTCAACCATACTGCTGACAATATGCGGAACTACACATATCTCCTCGACTTCGCCAGTCAGAACATTACATTTCGACACGGCCTGTTTACCACTGACCTGCATTTTGCCGTTATAACTCGACATCTTGCTATACGTCAATAGTAATGTAGTGTCGTTTGAATAGTATGTATGTGGGATGTTGGCAATTTCACCGGACACTTTCGCCTCTACCAACAACTTCAATCTTGGCGACAGTCCGTTTTTTTCAACTTCGTATATCTTTTTTCCTAACGAAACAAGCAAACGTCCATTTACAATATCTGGACGCAATCGGGAAACAGCAATACCATTACTTTCACACTCTCCGACAACCAACCCATCTCGCTTGTCGACCAGTACAATATTGTTTCTTGAGACTACGAGCAACAAGGTGTCGTTGTAGTTAGAGACATATTGCTTGAAATCTACAACTTTCCCATCTTTAGTCTTGATTTCAAAATCCTCCGTATCACAAGTGGACCTATCTACCTTCACCATACGTTTTTTATGAGAAGTAGTAGCCCAAATACAATTGTTGCTTGTATCTTCTAGCAAATCTCCAAACCAGTTATTATCCGCCGGACCATCTTCATTATGAGACATAGTCATAACGTAACCTATACCGTCATATCGGACAATACCATCTCGAGTAGCACCCCAAATAAAGCCATCACTGTCCTCCATCACATAGTTGAACAATGACGAAGGTAAGTCATCCAAATACGTTTCAAGATATGGCATCTCAGACATCATAGTACACTCATCCGGCTCCTGAGACCACACCTCACAAGTAGTCAGTAGCATACTAAATATCAATACTATGCGCATTAGTAATTTCTTAGCCATATCTGAGTAACAAAAGTACACCTTTTGCAATAATAACGCAATCCTATACCTATATATTTACACTATCAAAGAGCATATTTAACTATAGCATACTTCGTGACGCATAAATAAAAAACTGCGAGCAACAACTACACTGCCTTAATGCACAAATGAGGCTGACATAACGATAAATACTTTCTGGAACAGACGTATCACAATGTCTTCTTGTAGTGGCAGGTCATCAACGATCCATCATCGTAATGCAGGTGCATACCATTACCCTCACAATATCTGAACATCTTGCAGTCGGCACACTCACCTGTTTTCGCCCAGTCGCGATACCTATAATTCTGGAAGCCATTCTCCCACACTGTCCAGAAATCATCTTTATAAATATTTCCTTGATAGAAATTACTCCTGATACTTGTACATGCCGAGATACTGCCATCTATAAGTATGGATGCCACACTTATGCCGGCATTACACATGTAGAGGTTGTCTCTGACTTTTCCTTCATACTCACCCAAGAAGCCTTCACAGGCATAGCTTGCGTGTACTTTACCCTCCTCACGCGTATTCTTGATAAACTCAAGCATATATTTAAAATCGCCAGCTGAGAGGTTGAATTCGGGATATTCCTTCGCTCTGCCTTGAGGAAATATGGAGAACAATCTCCATGCACGTACCCCTGCGTCAAACAGTGCATCTTTCAACTGAGACAGACACTTGACATTTCGCCCATTGACACACGTCACCACGTCCCACACGAGGTCGGTTTGACTAAGCGACTTAATTGCATTTATAGCATTACGGAAACTATCCTGATGCCCACGCATCCAATTGTGGTCCTCCTCCAATCCATCTACACTGATAGCTACGCTACGCAATCCTGCCTTACAGAGACTATTCAGCCGCTCTGCTGTAAGCATAAGTCCATTGGACACCATACCCCAAGGCAATTCGCGCTTATATAGTTCTTTACCTATATACTCAAGATCCTTACGCATAAGAGGTTCACCTCCTGATATATTTATCATCAGGCGATGAGGATCCACATGAGGGAGTATAGAATCTATGACACGCAAGAAATCCTCTGCAGGCATATCAGGGACCTCGGCCTGCACCTTACAGTCGCTTCCGCAATGACGACACTTAAGATTGCATCGCAGAGTACACTCCCAGAACAACTGGCGCAAGGGGTGAAGCTCCTTAAGGTTATTTCGGCGCAGTCTCTCTGTCTCTAAGGCTATACGTTGTTTAAGTGATAATGACATAGGGCACAACTATTATTCCTTCACAACGGGAACCGCCTCTTCAGACTTTATATCAGCATCAGCAGATACAGCATCAACATTTGCGTCCTGATCTCTGTAGATTGTTGATGGAGGACCATACATATCTGCGCTACCTGGTCCATCAGGATCGTCACAGCTATTAAAACCGAGAGCTACAAGGATAGCTGACAGTACCATATTTGTATAGCGTAAAAATCTTTTTTTCATCATGGCAATATTTCTACACGACAAACAAATGTATAAAAAATAATCGCAACGGAATCCTATAAAAACATTTCTCAACCGCCAATTGTAATGCTCTCAGTGATTCTCTCTACTGTGCCATTCTCATTTCGCCATTGCAATACGGCTCTGTATTCACCTCTTTCAGAAGGAACATCTATTTTGATCTGCTCAGATTCGACACATGGATTCCAATATATCACTCCACATTCACCCCCCGTCATATTTACAAAAGATGGTCGGTTTTGAGGAAATGCATACGATACCAGATGGGAACCTGCATCAAGTTTATAATTCGACAATCGACCCTTGTGCGTGATAAAAGAGATAATACCCTGGCAACAACTGTTACCAAATGTATATCTGCCATTGTATATCTGCACATACTTTACAAGATGGGCATCATACGCCAATATCTCGTCCACGTCGTATACTGGCATGCCGTCGAGAAGCACGAGGGCAGGCCATGTGGAGTATCGGCGAGTCTCAGGCACAAATGTGTATAAGTTATTTACGCCCTGATACTTTTTGCGTTTTACTCCTCTTACAAACTCTACCAAGATCTCGTGTATGGTACTGAATTTGGTATATTCATCCAAATCGTAAAATCTATCAGGCTCAGAATCCATGAATCCCATAGAATGTGCGAGTGTATCTATTTTTATCCACTCATTTATTTCGTTCTGGCGTCTTGCTTCGTTTCTGCGAGCCACCAAATCTTTTTTGTCGCAATATACAGTCAGATCAGGCAAACTTTGAGGTATTACCATAGCGAAAGGCGACATAAGTTTCATTGGCATGGCATTATCCGAATAGTCGTATCCATTTACAACTGATGGCTGAGTACCATAGATATTGCTAGTATAATAACAGAACGAGCCATCTTCTTGGCGTTGACCATCATAGACGCTTGCTGTTTGTCCCACAAGAACCAGACGAGTTCTGTCGCCTTTTCGCACTACATCACCCTCTTCAGCTTTTGCCACTCTGGCACTTACTATATGTCCCTCCAGCTCTGGTGCGAACTTGATGCCTTTTGAACTATTTTTCTCCACCTGTTTCTTTGTCGTCTCTTGTGGTTCTGTGATAAGTCCTACCCGTTCAAGGCTTACTGAACAATGGCCCAAGTTCTCCTTGGCAACATTTATGATTATGTTGCTACCATCCTTATGCAGGATATTATTTGTTGTCGGAATAATAGAATCACGATACTGGTCCTTGGGCAGGAACGAAATAGCATCGCGTCGCGACAATCTATCAGCATTAACAACACCTATTATGCGTTTGAAATAAGCATCAGTTCCATAGTTACGCATCTCACGGGTGTAGACAGTCAACTGATAGTTGCCGCTATGCATATTTGGGGACAATGCTATTTCGCCCCAACCTACACCATTATCCAGAGCCACCATAGCTTGAGCGCACATCTGCCTAGTATCAGATACCTCCACATACGCCACTTTACTTGGAGAAGGTGTACCATCCTCCAAACGTACATCGACACTAACCCTAAGTCTTTCGCCTGTCAAGTAGCAATCACGGTCGGTCATCGCCGCCACGTTTTCTCGTGGAGTTTGAGCTCTAGCCATTATTGCCCACAACATGGCAAAAAATATCAAATAAACTCTCTTAGTCATTTTCCATATCCTCCTTCTAATAATTATTCATCCTCTGGAGTAAGCTTTAAGTCATCCCAAAAAGAAGGTTTTCTAAGTGATGCACCGAAATAAGCGACATCTATACAATATGGATACGTCCATGTTGTCCCTTTCATTATATCATCTTCAAATACTCTGTATCCCAAATTATATATATCGAAATTAGACAGTCCCTCGATCCATTTACTAGGTATAGTTTCTCCCTTAATATAGTATGTACAACCGACCTGACCGCGACCGATACACACCACGGCTTCAGACACCTTACCTCTGACACCGATATAGCCTACACCTCTCTTACCTTTAGCACTGCGAATATTAGTAGGCAACTCAGAAGGCATTGGAGTGAACAAGCCACCCATCTGGCTATTGTACAGAAGTATCAGATTATTGTACTCATACTCCTCTCTGGATATAGACATTTGTCTGATTCTGGTATAATATTTTACCTGGAAGCGCTGATCATCTTTATCGATTTTGTACAAAGGATATTTTTTCAGTGCTCCATAACCATAATTCTTATTGTCACTTACTACTCTTGGATGTTTAGCCACCTCAATCCAACCTCGATTTGTGTATTGGGATACAGCGACTATTCTATTCTCCTCTGGATCGTATTTGACGCGTGCCTGCATTGGGGTTACGACTTCCCACACATCATAATAGTCCCAAGAAAAATATGTTGGCTCGTGCAAATCCTCCGTTGTGACATTCAAATGGACATCAGAGCCCTCTTTTTTCCAACCCGCAGAAACTATTTCGGGGGCATCAAGAGGCTTCATTGGTGTGGAGGTATACTCTTCGCCATCTGACAAGACGATGCGAAGGAAGTATTTATCATCAGGATCAAGTTTATCAAGAGATACGACATAATGACCATCCTGATACTCTTCGCACTCATAACGCGCCCCTGACTCTGACTCAACAGCTACAACAGCGTGCGACACGAAATCATTTATCACGTATGCTCGCTTATTTGAGCCTTGGGCAACATCAGTTGATGAAGGAGCCGATAACCAACTATCATAATCGTAAGAGGGCAAGCTATTGATATCGCCATTTATAGGATTGCTCCTTCTAAGAATGAACTCGCACGAATTTTCGCTCTCTATCGAACCACTAACAACAAGTACCCGTTCGTTAACCGACTCCCAGTCTCCATGATACTCATCAATACATGATGGCATCAAGAAAACTGATGTTAGCAGTATAACTATATATTTCAACCCTTTCATCATTATCAGAATTTAATGTTGTACGACACGAATGGGATAGGTGCGCCGAATATTGACAACTTATATGTTGTAATATTACCCTGGCCTCCCTCGCTATATATTGAGTATGCATTTTTTCTTCCAAGAAGATTATAGACACCCATTGAGAACCAGCTCTTTGTTTTTCTAGTAAGTTTATGACCTGGTTCGATATTCAAAGAGAGGTCGACCCTGAAATAATCGGGCATACGATAATTATTTCTATCGGAATATAAAGCAACGACCAAATCCTGAGCCTCATCATAGAAAGAACCAATAGGAGCTGTGAATGGGCGACCTTTACTATAGTCGGCATTTACAGAGATGCTATAGCGCTGAGTAAACTTATAGTTGGCAGCCACCTTCAAAGTATGAGGGGTATCGTAATCAGCTGGGAACCAGTTGCCGTCATTTATTGGCGACACATTTTTATCTCCCTTCTGTTGGAGTTCGGTTCGTGAATAGGTGTAACTGATCCAACCATTGAACTTACCATAAAGTTTTTTGAGTTGGAGTTCCAGACCATAGGCCCTACCTGTGGCAGGAGCTACGTCATCCTCTATATCATTATTCATTATCAGTTGGCTACCAGCCCTATAAGTCAGGTAATTTTTCATACCCTTGTAATAGACCTCACCCGACATTTCGTAGGTCTTATCTTTCGTCTGTCTATAGTAACCAGCAGATATCTGGTATCCGCCCTGAGGTTTGATCTTCTCATTGCTCAATATCCATGTATCCGTTGGAGACATGATAACGGTATTAGAGACCTTGTGTATGTACTGGTGGCTAGTGATAAATCCAGCCTTTACGGAACTATTCTCATCCAATGTATAGCTAGCGGAGAAACGGAAGTCGGGATTCATAAAGTTTTTAGTCTTACCCTCGCGAAGGCCATTGAAGAGATTCACTCTGACGCCGCCACTAAGTTTGACATCTTGAGACAACTCCCAATTATCCTCAATATATATAGCACTCTCTAGGCCCCTATCGTCATCCAGTTGACTAGACTCCACCCTAGAATATTGACCCTTAGGTGCATATTTACCAGGCATAATATTATAAGCCAATGTCTGAAGTCCACCTTTGAGCGTGTGCTGGTAGTTAAGACGGTAACTCATATTAGCCTTCAAAAAATACTGATCCAGTTTGAAAGTAAGTTCAGCCTCAGAGAACATAGACGACTTCTCGACATTTTTATAATCGAAATGGTCATATCCGCCGATGATACTAGAAGACAAATCCTCGGTATAGTATGATTTATATTCAGCAGAGGCATTGATATTGCGATAATTATAGCTATCCATACCATTGAACGAGAAACGGTCGCTGCTGACGTATCCACTGACCAGCAACGTACTTCTATCGCTCATCCTACTTGATATATAGGTACCCAAGTCCCAGAAACCTGCATTTCCATCCTTATACCCCCCTACTTTAGACATCGAACCACTGCCTCCTTCATAGTATACATTATTGTCATCCTTATTAGAGAGCAATTTAAGCATCCAATCGGAGTATGTTGTACGACCACCTATCATCATGGACGTTTTACCCTTGACGAGAGGCACCTCCAAGGCAGCCTTAGCGGTAAGCAAGCCAATGCTTACAGAACCATGCCAGTGATTTTTGTCAGCGACGCGGCTCTTGATATTCATTACAGAAGACAATCTGCCGCCATATTGGCTAGGCATCGTACCCTTGTAAAGTTCTGTCTCTGAGATCATATCCGAATTGAAGGCAGAAAAGAGGCCGAACATGTGCATTGGGTAGAAGATTGTATTTCCATTATAGAGCATCTGATTCTGATCGGTAGCACCGCCACGCACATTGATACCACTAGAAGCCTCGCCGGTGGAAGTTACACCAGGCATCATCATGGTAACCTTCATCACATCGGCCTCGCCCATAGCCAATGGTATATTTTTGAGCATCTGAGGGCGGAAAGCCTCGACACCAGGCTGCATAGAATTGACCTTCTGCATGAAGCCCACTACCTCCACCTCGCTAAGAGTGTGAGCCTCCTGGATAGGTTCCATATCGTCTATACCAGGCTCCTCGCTAATATCGTACTCCTCGGAATAGTCGATTTTAGACTTATTACCCTGTAGGTATGCTGAGTACGCAAGGACGGTAGTAGTATCCAAGGCTACATCTGCGTAGACATCGGCAGGAACACTACGCTGCGGAGACAGATAGTTAGTTGCTCTAGTAGGCATTATAATGTCAGCCGTGCTCCCTGCAAACCTCTCTACACCACTCTGCTTCATGAGGTCGTCGAGGTAGCGAGTACACATACTCAGATAATTAGCACTTGCTGTTCTACCCTTGAGGTTATACTCACGCATCATCTTTTTC
Source organism: Bacteroidales bacterium (assembly GCA_024401365.1). Classification (GTDB taxonomy): domain Bacteria; phylum Bacteroidota; class Bacteroidia; order Bacteroidales; family Marinilabiliaceae; genus W3P20-009. Next base: position 24,311 of record JAKSLE010000007.1, read on the forward strand.
AGTTCCTTCTTGTACTGAGGATGTTTTTTGATGATGCTATTAGCGTTGCTTATCTCGACCTGTTGACCATCTGCATAGACGAGGTAGAATGTCTCTTCCTCCTGAACATTGTGGTATACTACCCTATTCTCGATGACATCTCCGCCATGTATCTTGCTCTTTTCATGAATAAGAGAGACACAGGTACCCTCCTGTTCGATGCACACGTACTTACTACCCATGTTGATAAACCTCTTAGCATCCATAGTGAAGTAAGAGACTTTAGTGGCATCGGGGGCGACACTAAACTGATTCTCAAGAGATATGAGATACAGGCGATTCTCGAGCAGATTGTAGCGCAATTTGACATTTCTGTACAAGCGACCCTCGTAGCAGACGTCGCCAACGTGTATCTCAGTGTCCTCCCAATAAGGGTGGCCTGTCCATGCTGACTGAGAGAACATAGGCTCGATACTACCCTGGTAGAGAGCCGAATAATCACCTGCGGTCAGTATATATTCGGACAGCATCTTTTCTGCGATAGGCTCCTGAGCCATGGCGGCGCAAGACCAGAAAGCGAACAGCAGAAAACAAACCTTTTTAACCATGCTAATGATTCGAAAATGAGATTGTCTAATTGTATTGTAAATATAGTAGTCTTTACAGCGAAATACAAATAACGCAATATGAGTTCCTAGAAGCCGGCAAATAGAGTGGCACGCAAAACTCACCTATATAGTATACGATTTGTGGACTGCAATAGAGCTACTTTCAGCTATTCGGGCTGAGAATTGATATCACTATTAATATCGCTATCGTTATCAACAGGCTGAAAATCAGAATCATCAACAGCTTGGTATGATGTAGGAGCTGGTCCATACATACACTTCCACTTCTCCTCTGTATCATCGTCCTTATCGCACGCTTGGAATCCGAGCATTGAGATAACGCCGGCGAGGAGGGTATTCATTGATGTCAAAACTTTTTTCTTCATTACTTTACAGGATTAGAGTTGCGCATATACTATGCGACATATGTCTATTGCAAAGGTAGGAAAAACTTTGATACATATACCTTGACATTTCTTATTTCTGGGCAAGAGATACGAGAGGCTGAATAGACACAAAGATTAGGAAAATATGAATAGGCTCTGTGTAGTGTCTGCTTATAGGGAGGTATAAGAGAGGTATAAGAGAGTGTAGCGAGAAGTCGGCGTATAAAATTACTAAGACAAATATAGATATTGAAACAGAGCAAAGAATTATGATAAGATCAGTCCATAACATCGAGGTCGTTGGCGAACTCCCAGCCCTGTTTAGTCATTTTGTAGCCATCGTAGCTCATATCGGGGCCATAATATCGCCACTGCCCACGGAACATGGTACTTGATGGAGAGAGGTGGTCCATGACCAAGGTAGAGATTCTGTTATCGTATCTCATCATCATGTTAGCCTGAGCAGAATACTTCATGACTCTACGATGGTAGGTAGCCTTTTCGTGCAAGAAGAGAGGGGCGCCGAAAGCCACTTTTTTACCCTTGAACGACAAGACCTCGATAACACGCGTTTTGACCAAGCCATCAGACGCCTTATAGCCCAAGAGGGTATAATACAGTTTCTTCTCAATAACTATAGGAATAACATTATAATATACAGCTCCATACCACTTAGCAGGGCTCAGAACGCCTCGTTCGGGGCTTAGTATATCATCTGTCTTATCCTCCAATTTATCGACGTAGACCTTACCATTATCGTTATGAGCCATTATTCCGAAGAAAGAAGTTGTGAAATCGGAATAAGAGACACAATAAGTAGAGACCTTAAACACCTTATTATCAGGGTCTGACACGGTAACTACCCTATTTAATCCTCTAAGATCCTTGGACATGATATCTGGGAGAGAATAGAGGTCGTCCATTTTTCGCTTTACAATATTGAGTGCGTACTCTTTCATTTCATACTCCTCGTTGATATCCGCCAAAGATTCGAGGTGAACACGGAGCATTACGTCGGGCACCCAATAATAGACATTAGTAGTAACACTATCGACCACCTCGAAGCCGCGCAAAGTAGACGTCATAGTAGTCTCACCCTTCTGAGGCTCAGACTTTTTACCCTTCTCCTTGCCATCAAGGGCGGTGGTACTGATTTTATCCTGGAATGCGAAGCACGAAGGCTCGTAGTACTTTGACACGTCGGGGGAATAGGTATGAGACAAGCGCACGAACCAGACCAGTTGCGGTCCGCTATTCAACTGATTATGAATAAAATACAACACTCTGGCTGTATCTCTTTCGAGAGGGATATTGACGCGGCCGAAAGATTTCATTTCTACGGAATCGATATCTGTTGTAGCAGAATTCAGCAAAAGATCCTTAGTATCCTCTATCCAATCGTTGATAGTAACAGAGAAAAAATAGGGGTCATTGGTAGTTCTAAGTACGCCGACTATACTATCTGCCTGTAGCAGAGCCTGTCGGACAGTCTGTCCGCAGACGCTATGCATAGAGCAAGCAAATAAAAGTATGACCGTTACAAAAAAACTACGCATTGGGATTCAATACAAACAGTCTATTATTCCTTAGGCATTCTATAAGATGAATACAACTCGAGTACAGCTGCGATAGCCACAGGCAAAATCCAGTACCCCTTAAGCATATACATTAAGTATGCCGAATATATCATGAGTGCGGCAGAAAACAACTGTATAGCTGGCAAACGGGTAGGTTTGGCGCTATTTTTCTTTTGGGTATTGGACTTTACTCTGTCGTAGATACGCACGAAAGTCAAGAGGCACGAACCCGCGAGAGCAGGAATCCATGCGTCAGAGATATCGATCACCTTCAAAACTACACCTACAAGATAAGTTACCATTGCGATGTATGACAAGGCGGTAGGGAGCTTCATAATACTCGGGACAATGAAAAAAGTGTTGTTTACTTAACTATGAAGACCACTTCGTCGGCAGCCTTCATATAATACTCCTCGCGTGCGAACTTCTCCAAAGTTTCCACGCTACTAAGCTCTTCCATTTTACGATAATCCTCGTCGATCTCTTTTGACAAGCGGTCGCACTGCTCGGTGAGGCTAGCCACGCTTCGTTCCAGCTCCATTCTGCTAAAGATGTCGTCGGAATCGAAAAATGCGAGCCACACAACAAAAACAAGCACTGCGATAGCGTACTTATTTTTGAGCAATGTAGCAAAAGATTTACGGATATCGTTTTTCATAAAGGCAAAGGTAATTCTATTTTTTTGTTTAAGCAAAGAAGTTACTATCTTTGCAGTGACTTCAAGAAAACAAAGCATTACATTATGCCTGCAATATCACAACGAGGCGTCATTATGCCTTCATCACCTATCCGAAAACTTGTACCTCTTAGCGATGCAGCTAAGGCACGAGGTATACGAGTTTTCCACCTTAACATAGGTCAGCCAGATATTCTAACCCCGGAAGTAGCTCTCGACGCGATAAAGAATGCGAAACTACCGATAGTATCGTACACACACTCGGCAGGCATGCCAGAGTATCGTCGTAAGCTATCCAAGTATTATAAGGCGGCGGGCATAGATCTTGAGCCAAATGATATGCTTGTTACCTGTGGCGGATCGGAAGCTGTACAGATGGCGTTCATGTCGTGCCTGGACCCTCTGGATGAAGTGATTATTCCAGAGCCATTCTATGCGAACTATGAAGCCTTTGCTGCTGCGGCAGGTGCGCTTGTGGTACCTGTGACCTCCACTATAGAGACAGGTTTCATGCTTCCTAGCATTGAAGAGTTTGAGAAGGTCATTACCAACAAGACAAAAGCTATTTTGATATGCAACCCTAACAATCCAACGGGTTATCTATATTCTGAGCAAGAGTTCCAGCAGTTGCGCGACTTGATACTCAAGTACGACCTCTTCCTGATTTCGGACGAGGTATACCGTGAGTTCTGCTATGACGGAGCGCAACATTACTCGTCGATGTTCCTCAAAGGAGTAGAAGACAATGTGATAATGGTGGATTCGGTATCGAAGCGATACAGTGAGTGTGGTCTACGAGTTGGACTTCTTGCCACCAAGAACAAAGAGGTATTGGCTTCGTCGATGAAGATTGCGCAATCGCGACTCTGTCCGCCATCGTTTGGACAGATAGCTGCTATGGCGTCGCTTGACGTTCCAGATGAATACTTCAAGGAGGTAAATGAAGAGTACCGCAAGCGACGCAACTTCCTGCTTGACGGATTGAACAAGATACCTGGAGTATATTCTCCTATACCTAGTGGCGCGTTCTACACCATGGCCAAGTTGCCTATTGACGATGCTGAAAAATTCTGTGCTTGGCTTTTGGAAGACTTCTCATTCAACAACCAGACGGTAATGCTAGCTCCGGGTGCGGGCTTCTACAGCAACCGTACATTGGGACGCAATGAGGTGAGAATTGCTTACGTACTCAAGATAGAGGATCTTGAGATAGCGCTTGACCTTTTGGCTCGTGCATTGAAAGCTTACCCAGGTCGTACTAACTAATGAGTCTTACCGCGCACATAGCCAAGAGGCTAATGGGGCAAAGTGAAGATAGCCTGCAACGACGCAAGCTATCGGGGCCTGTTGTGCGCGTCTCTACGTTGGCTGTAGCCCTAGGAATGGTTGTGATGACCATAGCCATATGTATTGGCACGGGCTTTAAGGAAGAGATTCGCCAGAAGATAGTAGGTTTTGGCAGCAACATTGTGATATCACAATTTGACACTAACCAAAGCTACGAAACAAATCCCATTATTGTTGACGAGCTACTGACAGAAAAGCTATCGAAAGTTGACGACATCAGTCGCGTTACCCCCTACATCATCAAGGCCGGCATAATAAAGACCAAGGAAGCTGTACAAGCCATTGCTTTGAAAGGAGTAGACTATGGGTACGACTCGACATTTGTGCGCAGCATTCTTCAAGAAGGCAGAATACTTCATGACAGTACAGCAATCAGTGTTGAGCCTACGGACGGCATTATGCTGTCGTGTCATATAGCATCCGTCATGGGGTTGAAAATCGGGGACCCTGTCCGCATTTATTTTGTTCAAAACGGCATACGTGCCCGTAAGTTTACCCTCATAGGGCTATTTGACTCACACTTTACTGAATTTGACGACAGGTATGCGTTTGTAGACATCAGACAACTCAGGCGACTCAATGCGTGGGAAGACAACCATTCTACGGGACTAGAGATTGGCATTTCGAGATTTGACAAGCTTGATGATGTAGCATCCGATGTACTTCACACTGTGATGTACTACAGCGAAGAGTTGGAAGATGGTGACCCTGCGTTGGATCAGATATTACGCATACAGACTATACGAGACACGCAGGCACAACTATTTGCATGGCTTGACCTTTTGGACACGAATATTCTGGTAATACTTGTCCTAATTATTGCGGTAGCCAGTCTGAATATGATATCAGGACTATTGATACTGATACTAGAAAACACCTCGACAATAGGGTTGCTCAAGACTATGGGGGCAAGGAACAGTCTCATACGTCAGATTTTCATCAGGATGGCGACATCCATTATTGGCAAAGGTATGATTTGGGGCAACATTGTCGGTCTAGGGTTATGTGCCATTCAATATTTTACTGGGCTAATACCATTAGACCCTGCCAACTACTATCTTGACCATGTACCTATTTCATTTGAGTGGATTGACCTTATAGGCATCAATATTATTTCGCTTGCTGTTACGACATTAGCTCTATTTGGGCCATCGTTTGTAATTTCGAAGATACGTCCGGCTAGTGCGATACGTATGGATTGATAGTCTTATTTTTCGGACTTTTCGTCATCATCCTTACGTCTCATCCATCCGAAATACTTTCGCAGAAGTTCTCTAAATGTATCAAACGACTCTCGGTACGATATACCTATGCCCTGAGTTGTAGGGGATGTTTCGTATATGACATCATTATTAGAGTGGGTATAAGCCTTTGCGCGTAATGTCTCGCTTTTGTTCAATTTCACCTCCACATCAAAGTCGCCGATAAAACTACCCTCGTTGGCAGATTCGGACATTGCGTCGCGACCATAACCGATATTACCACTCAGGATAATTTTGTTATCCAGCACACCGGTCTGCACAGCGACTTCGTACTCCTCATTCGTCACATCATCGCCTGGACGATAGTTGACACCCATGCCGACATTATATTTATTCTGCGAAATCCAGTTAGAGAACTGATTGGACATAAGTTCAGACAATGTAGTACCGAGGTAATCGGTAGTAGAAGCACCACCAGTAGCGGAATTAGCGCTAGATGCGGCCTCCTGAGAAGCATAGAATCTACCAGCCAGCAATAGAGAGAACACTTGACGGTTCATCTCCTCCTCGGTATTTACATACTGATCGAAGGTATACTGGCTAAAATTCTGAGAAGAAGGAATCTCTATTTCGAAACGTATATTAGGGTTCAAGAGATGTTCTGTGAGAAAAAGATTACAATTTATAGGAACTCGCTTCTTCAGGTCTGCTGTTGACTCATCAGCAGCGCCCTGCACCAAATCGTACAAAGAAGCTCTAGTCTTGTATGTCGCCACGAGATCCACTATAGCGTCATAAGGGTCGCCATTCCACACCACGGTACTTCCCTTATTGATATCGAATCGTTTATTAACGATATTCTGCAAGTTGAAATTATAGACACCCTGATCGATAATGTAAGTACCATCCATAACGAATGCGCCATCGCGAGGCAAGTCGAAATTCAACTTTCCATCACCCCTAGCCTCGAGCATATTATCAGAACGAGGGTCTACGATAGCGTAGATCTTGGCATTAGGCAAAATCTCGACCTGAAGTTGTGCCGCCACGCCCTCCTGCTGTTTCTGGAGGTCGAACCCACCGACTTCATCATTCTCTGCCGTATCGGACTTAGTATTGAATCGGATATAATCTGTCTGACCGATTTCGCTCTTCTGCAAAGGCAAGACATAGAACTCAGAATTACCGGCAGTCTTAGCCTGGATATCAAGATTACACAAGGCAGTAATACCAGTGATACCGAAATGGCCAGTTCCGTAGACTGTACCATAGTATGACGGGCTGAATTTCTCGTTAGTCTCCAACACCAAGAGGTCGGTCACATTAAAATCCAAGTACATTCTCAAGCCTGAGAACATATTATGGGTAATATATCCAGAATAGACACCCTTGTTGCCATACTTATCAGTAAATCTTAGATTATTGAAATCCATTCTGGTAGGGCTTAGGATGATAGAGTCATTTTGGGCCAAGGTATAATCGCAAAGAGTCTGCTTGACGGACAATGTTGTTTTATGGACGCACAATCTAGCATCAAGTTTGACATCATCGAGGGGGCCATGCAAGCGCAACTTACCTGAGGTAGTACCTCGCATATTCTCTATTGCCGCATCGAGGTAGAAATTAAGGAATCCTACGGACATAGAATCGATATTAAAATCGAGGTCCATTATACCCTTGCCCAGATCCAGCAAGCCATCGGCGCTTACACATTTTCTACCTGCGGTAACTATACCCAGATCTACATCAAGATTTTTCGATTCTGGTCGCCATGCAGTAGAGACATCCATGTGATCAAGATTATCTCCGTCTACAATAAAATTATCTATAGTAGTCTGACAGTTGACAATCACATTACCGAACAAATCATTCAGATACGCCAAAGAACTGACATCACCCTCGAGAGAATATTTATCCTCGGGCGTGGTAGTAAGAACATCAGAGATTGCGAATCTATTGATTCTCACGGTCAAGGTATCCTGAGGATTCAATCGCGAAGATTTACCATTAACGGCGAAGAATCTATCATCATGTCTCAATTCGAAATCATTAACCTGTAAAAAATACGGAGATGTGATTATTGACGATTTCGGCATATCCCATCTACGAGGCCCAAGATAGACGAAAGACGGATCGATATTTACTTGAGTCACGACCTCATCGTACTTATTTCGGGAGAATACGGACAAAAGTCTGATATCGCTATCCTGCCTTTGAGATCTCTTTTGCCAAGTCACATGAGAATTCAATTTATTATCAAACAGAGCATTTTCATTGTGCATCTCGCCAATATCTCCCATTGCAGGCAAATAAGTTCTAACCGTATTCCAAGAGATATAAGATGTATCGCCATTCTGCGAGAAGAAATTGACATTCAATCCCTCGCATCTACTATTTCCATACGCGACATCATCCATAGATGCGATGAGGGCAGCCGAGTGGTCGGCAGAATTTATACGTCCCTTCACGTATCCACTTCCCACGACATGTAGGCTAGTATCCACCAACTGCACCAACGGTGCTATATCCGAATAAGCTACATCCAGATTCATCCAAGTATCGTCGGGAATCTTCTCATACGGACGTTCGACCAATGCCGGAGCTACCGAATGAATCTGAGTTATCAACTCATTGAACACCTGAGAGACTCTAAACTTACCCATGACATCCACATTCAGGTGATCCGACACAACCTTGATAGTTCTATTAGAAGCCTCAGTCTGCTTTTTCATGCGCATATCAAGTCTACCCAGCTTGACGACATCTGCATTTCCGGCAAAAGTCAGTGAATCTACGACCAAAAAGCCATCGGCATTATCCATATTATCACCATCCAGCGCCACATGCGCTTTACAATCGAGCACAGAAGTCGGCATTGTCGGCAATAGTCCCAAAGCACCCAATCGCAGTGAGTCGGCCCTAAATGTAAGACTATACTGTGGGACAGATTTCGTATTATCGACGCTGCCTACTGCGCGGAAATTACCATTGTTATCAACAAAATCAACCAGGAAATTCTGTGTCCGCTCGCCAAGCAAGCAATCCAAGGTCACATTATGGTATGTATATCCCAACAAAGTCAACAAAGAAGCGTTACCTTTGACATGGGCATACGAATTATCTGTATCTGGGGAATATAATCCGACAAAATCGGTCACATAACCAGTTTTCCCCAATAACAATTGAGAAGAATTCTGCGGATTGTATGAGATATCTGTCATACCATCAAAACCTATCTCGTTATTATTCTGGCAATGGATCTTGGCATCGAGGAACAGATTTGAAATATTGCCAGACAAATGCGAAGTAACCTTCAAATCGTTAGTTCTACCATGCAGAGACGCGAAACCAGACAAAGGCTGCATGGTACTATCGACCTCAGGAGACAACTGCACGCCTGCCAACTGCATAAAATCTCTTGGTGCGACAGTCAAATCGGAAAGACGCAAATTGCAAAAAGCCAGACCATTTCGAGCATCCTTCCAGCGCAGCACCTGACCATCTATGAATGCATGAGTATTATTACTAAATGTGATGTCGATATTTTGGAAATCGATATCCTTTGCTCCTACAGTCAATAGGCCTTCTGCTCTCAAATATGGCATAAGTTCTGGCTCATCGATGATGACCATGTCAATATCTGCCTCCACCGTTGATGCTCCAGCATAATCGATATACATACTATCCAAGGAACTAACATTGGACAAGCAGAAAGAATTGATATTAGCTATAGACTTACCACAATAAGACTTGACAGAAGAGAGGAGCAACGAATCGGAATGAAAATCAAGATTGCCAGAAAAAAAAGATTTTCTATCATTGATAAGCATACGCAAATTATTGACAGACACTTTAGACTGAGCATCTGACACCTCTAGATCCTGTAGACGACCCTCAATCTCTTTGACAGAATAAACCGAACCATCCAGGAGGCGACACGAAACCTCGGAATTGCGCAGTCGCAATGTAGAGATACCGAATGAAGAGTGTCCAGGAGAGCTATTATCTATCTGCAATGTATCATTTCCAAGAGTAGAGACATTGAAAGACAATGGATCTTCGGACAACTGTCTTATATCTACGCGCAAAGTATCTATATCCAGTTGAGAAAATCTCAAAGTAGAACTAAACAGAGAAGTTATCTCGACAGAAGCCTTTATTCTTGCGGCTGTGGCGATAGCGGTAGAATCCTCATCCAAGAGCTTGACGCCCTTCAAACTGAGGGTTCTCAAAGGGAAATATTGAAGTTCGTCGATAACCAGCGGACGATTCAATGCGAGAGACAGTTGATGCTCTATTTTTCTACATACCCAAGCATCAACAGAAGGGAAAGCCAGCAAAACAACAGACAAGACAACGACTGTAACGCCAGTAATAAATAGCGCCACGAGCACTTTGCGTATCTTGTATAGAGTGTTGTTCATCAGCCGTTAAGCATTTCTTGAACGATAAAAAAGAATGAGTGCGACGGTTCCATCTGGACTATCGTAAGTTGCTGTCCGATTTTGACATCTTTAGACGTCAAGCCATTCCATTCCATTATCTTCTCCACCGAAGTATTGTACATCATGGCCACCTTATGCAGATATTCGCCAGCTTTAACCAGATGAGTTCGTCGGACTTCGTGCTGTTCACCGAAATAACCTACTAAATCAGGAGAGACATCAGGACGGAGTCGTGGTTCATTTCTCAAGTATCTAGACACGTTACTCTTAGGCAAGACCAAGAGACGTGGCATATCATCATAAGGGATAAAATCCTTGATATACTGAGGATTAAGTGTCTGCAAATCCTCACGGGGCACGCCAGAAGCACGAGAAATCTGATCGAACCCAAGGGACATATTTACATACACTGTATCTATATCGCTATATGTATACTTTGGTTTAGGCGGCACTACATTATGCAATTGATAATAATTCATCACATAATTGACAGCGATGAAAGCAGGGACATAAGCCTTCATTTCATCTGTAAGATATGGGACAAGTTCCCAGAAAGTCTTTTTACCGCCAGAACGTTCGATAGCCTTCTGCACTGTACCGATACCACCATTATATGCGGCCAATGCCAACTGCCAATCCTGAAGATTCTGATATAAATATGACAGATATCTACATGCTGCGTCGGTACTCTTAATAGGATCGCACCTATCATCCTCGTAGCTAGTCACCTGTAAATCGAGCATTAAGCCTGCATGATACAAGAACTGCCACAATCCCATAGCTCCTGATTTAGACTTAGCCTTAGGATCGAGGGCAGACTCAATGATAGCCAGGTATTTAAGCTCTTGAGGGAGATTGTACTTAGCAAGATACTCCTCGAAAATTGGGAAATAAAGTTCGGAACGAGATACGATATTAGCGAGATGATCACGTCTACGAACCAGGTATGCATCGATATAAGCTCTTACTTGAGGATTATATTCCAAGCGAATGGGAGACTGTTTATCTAGTGTCTCCATTCTTCGTTGGTAGATATACTCTGGCACCTGAGGATTAGAGCCAGCTGTAGACATAGTCTGCGCGCACACAATGCCTGACACAGCACAAAGTACTATGTACAAACCGATTATGATAAATCTGCGCATTAGCATCTGTCTTAATATCGACTAAAAGAGATATCGGAAAATATCATTACCATTGGCATACAGCACAAGTAACAAAACCAATGCCATACCCACCATCTGAGCATATTCGAGGAACTTATCTGGAATCTTTTTACCTGTAATAACCTCGACAATCAAGAACATGACGAAGCCGCCATCCAATGCTGGGATAGGGAGAATGTTCATTACTGCGAGAATAATTGCCAAGAATGCTGTATTGAACCAAAAGGCTCTCCAATTCCAAGAATCAGGGAAAAGTTTTGCTATGGTACCAAAGCCACCCACTTTCGTTGCGCCCTCCTTAGTAAAGAGCAGAGGCAACTGCTTGAAATAGTTAACCAACAATTCGCATCCCCTATCGATACCCGCAGGCAAAGCCTCGAAGAATCCATATTCACGAGTACGAACATTTATCCATCGTGTAAGATCACTCATTGTAAAGACACCTATACGACCCTCATCGGAAACATTCACTGTAAGAGTATCTATAGTCACCCTATCTTCACGCACCACTACGAACGTAGTAGGCTGACCTTTGCGAGAAGGTAATATTTCATCGAAATCTGCACGTGACACGATTGACATATCATTTACACCTATAATACTATCACCATGAAGCATGCCAGCCGCGAAAGCTGGAGAGTCAGGAAGGACAGAATCTACCACTACAGGCCAACGAAGGAAACACAACTGCTCAACATCCTTACTCAAGATGGTACGGAAAAACTCCCTTGGCATACCGATAAGTTTCTTCTCGCCATTACGGAGGACCTCGACTGTACAAGTATCGTTAAGAAGAATAGTATTAGCGATATCCTTGTATGTCTCCATCTTATTGCCATCGATAGCTACTATAAGGTCGCCATCCTGGAAGCCCACCTCCTTCATCACCTCGTGATACTGCAATCCCAGAGGAGCTTCATCGATAGGCACATAAGTCTCGCCCCAAGTATAGAGAGCGAACCAGAATATAATAGGGGCAGAGATAAAGTTGACCAACACACCACCTATCATAATCAGCAAGCGTTGCCAAGCTGGTTTAGCGCGGAATTCCCATGGTTCTACAGGCTTATTAGCTATCTGGTCGGCGCTCTGAGTTTCATCCACCATACCCGAGATTTGGCAATAGCCACCAAGAGGGAGCCAACCCAAGCCGAAATCGGTATTACGCCACCAAGACTTACTATTAGATGCCTCTACTGCCTTGCGGTTACGAGCGAAACTGATGAGAGAATAACCACACTTAACTCGGCGGGTTATTTTAATCATTGCGACCTTCTTGCCCTTCTGTTCCTCCTCGATTTCCGAGAAAGACTCGGACAAGACCTTGCTATCCTTACCTAACAAGGTGTACTTTGCTGGGTCTGCATCATACAATGACTTCTTAACTGTAGAGATCTGCTCCTCCACATCGGTATATGTGCAGAATGAGAGGCCCTCTTTAGTATCTGTATCATCGTGAGGTCCATCAGGCAAATATTTGAAAATACTGAAGTATGGGTCGAAGAACATATAGAACTTCGGAACCTTGACTCCGAATATTTTAGAAAAAAGGAAATGTCCGAACTCGTGTGTGACCACCAATATTGACAAACTCAATATCAATTGGCACGCAATAATCAATGTATCCATTAAAGTTTATGTCTATAACTTATGTATAATCTAAATGTTATCAATCCTGGAAATCCTCGTGTTTATGTTTCCATCTATTATGGCTCCACATCCAAAGTTCAGGGTATCTGCGGATATCCTCCTCCATCAATGCTGCGAAGCGATTGATTATATCAGCGCCACCTGTCGTTTGTGGGGCATCATCTATTAACTTTAGTTCTATCTCGTACTTACCTCGCTTGTAACCAACGTAGGCTGGGAATATTAAGACCTGATTGGTCTTGATAGCCATAGCCTCAGGGCCGACCAAGAAAGCGGTATCGCGATTGAAGAAATTGGTCCAATGTTTTTTAGCCCCCTTATGAGGAGACTGGTCGGCAATAATCAACGTGAAAGTCACAATATTATTACGCATACACTCGACGATATGTCGGTAAGCCTTATGGCTCTCGATAGCATAACCACCCCATCGAGTTCTCATTTCGGTCATAAGTCGGTCGATACCCTTACCAGACTGCGACTGATAGAAAGTCTGGAACTGACACTTAGCGAACAATTTAGGGTAGACGAGAGACCACTCCCAGTTGCCGAAATGGCCACAATACATGAAAACTGAGCGACCCTCTTCGATGTATTTATTTACCAACTCTGGGTTACGAACCACGAAACGCTTAGACAGATCCTCGTACGAGATAGTAAACGACTTAATAGTCTCGGCGATATAGTCGGCCATGTGATGATAGAAACGTTTCTCGACCTTGTGGCGATACTTTTCATCCATATTGCCGAAAGCTATATCCAGATTTTTACGCACAACATTTCTGCGATAATGGATTACGTATCGCATGATGAAGTAGATAAAATCGGACAACAGGTACAACACCCACAATGGCAGATGTGAGAGACCCAGAAGCAGATATTTGACGAAGGTATACAACTCTCTTTGCAATTTGAATATTAAGCCTCGCACTGAGGTTTAGCGAAAGCAGGGACCACTTGAGCCTGTTGCTCACCTACACGGATAGGGCCATTCTCCCTCTCGAATTTCTCTACATTATCGCGCAAAGCGAACAAGAGACGTTTCACGTTATCTGGAGTAAGCACTACACGTGCTACGGTATTAGCTTTATCGATAGCTGGCATAACAGAGATGAAATCGAGCACAAACTCAGACTGGCTATGTGTGATCACGGCCAAGTTTGCGTATTTTCCATCTTGCATTCCCTCTGGAAGGTTTATTGTCAATTTTGCCTTTTCCTCCATATAATATAGGTATAAACTGGAACGCAAAGTTAATAAATTATTCACAATATCGCGAAATTTGAGTCCAAGCTATATGGGTATTTACACTGATTTTCGTTTAGTTTTTCTTATACTCGATGAATTCTTGCTGTGTATATACTGTGTAGTTAGAGTGTAGTTAGAGCGTTAAGCTTGCTCGCAGTTTTTTATTATAAAGAAGAAAGAAATAAAGATAAAGATTGCCTGGGCATGCGCCATGAGCAATAAAAAAGGCGCTGAACTTTAGGTTCAACGCCTTAATATATAAGATAAAGTCGGATTACTTCAACTTATCCTGGAAGTAGTACTTAGCCTCCTTCATAGCGGCCTCCATACCAGCGGCATTCTTACCACCTGCAGAAGCGAAGAAAGGCTGACCACCGCCACCACCTTGGATATGCTTAGCGATAGCACGGATAGCCTCCACGGCATTGATACCCTTGGATGCCACCACGTTATCGGAAGCGATAATCATGATTTGTGGCTTCTCTGCGGCTACGCAACCGAGTACGCAAACGATATCCTCGGACTCACCACGGAGCTGGTAGGCAAGATCCTTGAGACGATCGACGAACATAGGCTTGATTTCGGCTACGAGGAGCTTTGTTGCACCTACTGTCTCGATCTTCTCACGGAGAGCTGCGCGTTCGATACCGAGCATTGTATCCATCATATCAGTACACTGCTGCTCGAGTTTCTGATTATTAGCGATGAGAGCCTCGATAGCCTTCTGGAGGTTGGCAGGTGTAGTCTTAAGGCCCTCTGCGAGAGACTTAAGTGCATTATAGTTAGACACCATCAACTCCTCGGCCTTAGCAGCCGTAACAGCTTCGATACGGCGCACGCCTGCAGAAGACGCCGACTCACCTATGATTTTGAACATTCCGATACGACCAGTTGACTGAGTATGGGTACCGCCACAAAGCTCGATACTAGAACCGAACTTAATAACGCGAACTGTATCACCGTACTTCTCGCCGAAGAGAGCCATGGCGCCTAGGGCCTTAGCCTCAGCTATTGGCACATTGCGATGCTCATCGAGAGCGATATCCTCGCGAATCTTCTCATTTACTAGACGCTCTACCTCAGCAATCTCCTCATCAGTTACCTTAGCGAAGTGAGAGAAGTCGAAACGAAGAGAATCAGGAGTTACGTAAGAACCCTTCTGCTCGACATGCTCACCAAGAACCTTGCGGAGAGCCTCCTGCATAAGGTGAGTAGCAGAGTGGTTATTGGCGATAAGTTGACGACGTTTTACGTCCACTACTGCATGGAAATTAGCCGATGGATTCTCAGGGAAACGATCAACGAGGTGGATAATAAGGCCATTCTCCTTGATAGTTTGTATAACATTGATAGTCTCGTTAGCGGACTCGATATAACCTGTATCACCTACCTGGCCACCCGACTCGCCGTAGAATGGAGTAAGGTTGAATACTACCTGGAACTGCTCCTTGTTCTTCACCTTTACCATACGATAGCGCATGATCTTTACATCGGCCTCTGTTGTATCATAGCCGACGAAATCCTCCTTATCATTCTCCTCTATTACCACCCAGTCGCCTGTTTCAATCTTACCAGCATCGCGGGCACGATTCTTCTGAGCCTGCATTTCAGCATCGAACTCAGCAATATTTACTGTGAGGCCATTCTCACGGAGGATAAGCTCTGTGAGGTCGAGAGGGAAACCGTAGGTATCGTAAAGTTCGAATGCCACCTTACCTGCCACCTCTGACTTCTTAGCAGCCTTAGTCTCGCCCATAATCTTATCGAGCATAGAGATACCTGTTGCGAGGGTACGGAGGAATGAATCCTCCTCCTGCTTGATAACCTTAGAAACGAGCTCCTTCTGAGCGATGAGCTCTGGATAAGCCTCACCCATAGTTGCGTTAAGCACTGGGAGGATCTTATAGAGAGTAGCCTCACGCTGGCCGAGGAATGTATAATAGTAACGAACAGCGCGGCGAAGGATACGACGGATAACGTAACCAGCCTTATTGTTCGATGGCTGCTGACCATCTGTGATAGAGAATGCGATAGTACGGATATGGTCGGCAACAACACGCATAGCGATATCAACCTTCTCATCCTTACCATACTCGTGGCCTGTTATCTTACCAATCTCGTCGAGGATAGGAGTAAACACGTCAGTATCGTAGTTAGACGTCTTATGCTGAACGGCGCGAACGAGACGCTCGAAGCCCATACCAGTATCTACGTGATGATTTGGGAGAAGTTCGAGGCTATGGTCAGCCTTACGATTGAACTGCATGAACACATTGTTCCAAATCTCGATAACCTGAGGATTATCCTTATTTACAAGATCGCGACCGCTTACCTTCTTACGCTCCTCATCAGGGCGCATATCGAAGTGGATCTCAGAGCA
Source organism: Bacteroidales bacterium (assembly GCA_024401365.1). Taxonomy (GTDB): domain Bacteria; phylum Bacteroidota; class Bacteroidia; order Bacteroidales; family Marinilabiliaceae; genus W3P20-009. The sequence continues at coordinate 40,972 of JAKSLE010000007.1, forward strand.
AGGGCCACAAGGACCTGTATCGCCCATTTCCCAGAAGTTGTCATGTTTATTACCATTAAGGATACGATCCTCTGCGATATGCTTCTTCCAGCAGTCGTATGCCTCCTGGTCGCGCTCGAGGCCCTCCTCTTTAGAACCCTCGAAGATTGTTACATACAGACGATCCTTGTCGAGTTTGATGACCTCTGTCAAATACTCCCAAGCGAAAGAAATAGCCTCCTCCTTGAAATAGTCACCGAACGACCAGTTGCCGAGCATCTCGAACATTGTGTGGTGGTATGTATCGTGACCCACTTCCTCGAGGTCATTGTGCTTACCACTGACGCGAAGACACTTCTGCGAATCTGCGACACGTGAATTGACGATTGGAGCATTACCAAGGATTACGTCCTTGAACTGATTCATACCCGCATTGGTAAACATCAATGTTGGGTCGCCCTTAACTACCATTGGGGCTGAAGGAACAATCTTATGTCCCTTTGATGCGAAAAAATCCAGAAAACTCTGGCGTACTTCTGCTGCAGTCATTGTATTAATTAGTCAAACGTTCTGTTTGAATTTACTGATATTTCGATCATACGTTCGTACTCCTCGGGAGTAAGATCCTCCTGGAAGTAATAGAACTGTGGATTAACTTTCTTTCCTTTGAGTTGCACCTCATAATGGAGGTGAGGAGCTGTGCTTGTTCCTGTTGAGCCGACGAACCCGATTATGTCACCACGCTTTACCTTCTGACCCACCTTGCAGTTGAACTTTGACATATGGGCATATACGCTCTCGTAGCCAAAACCATGATCAATCTTCACGTGCATACCATATCCTGAGAAGGCTGTTTTTACTGTACTGACGACGCCATCTCCGGTAGCATAGATTTCCGTTCCAGCAGGTGCTGAGAAATCCATTCCCTCGTGGAATTTCTTGATCTTGTATATTGGGTGAATACGCCACCCCCAACCAGAAGCCGTTCGGGTAAGGTCGCGGTTGTTAATAGGCATTACGGATGGGATACACTCAAGCATCTCCTTATTACGCTTAGCCAAAGAGACTATCTCATCGAAAGATACGCTCTGAACATAGAGTTGCTTTGCTGCAATATCGAGACGCTTAGCTGTAGCGATAACCATATCCGAGTTAGTCATTGACTCGAGAGACTCGTATCTATTTACGCCACCGAAACCAGCCTTTCGAATTGATGTCGGGATTGAATCTGCTTCATAGATAACGCGATAAATATTTTCGTCGCGCATATGGATATCGTCCAACACGTCCTCGATCTGGGCCAGACGATGGTTCATGATCTCGTATTGAGAGAGGAGCTCCTGATTATCGCGTATGAGTTGTTTCTCTTTTGGAGAATCTATGAAATAAACAAAGAGAGCGAAGAAAATAGCCCCAATCACCAGTCCATAGGCACACTGCTTCAGCACCAAGCCAATATAGTACTTGGGGCCATGATGAATGGGGTTATATGTTAGTGACTCGGGGTCAAATTTATATTCTGCCATAGAATCCTAGGTTGTTTTTATACATAGCAAGTAGTCACAAGCGCACAAAGATAGGAATATTTGCATGAAAATGCAATAATTACCTCATATTATGTCTAAATTCGTTATTTAATGATAAATAATGACCAGTTGCAATTATAATTGGCACGTTTTTTGAAGAATAATATTTACCTTTGCACCAGCAAGTTCACATAAAAACAAAAATAATTTTTAGCTATGAAAATTCAACTCCTTTCTATAATTGCTTTACTTTTGGGTACTGCGACACAACTATTTGCGCACGATTTTGAGGCTGCGAATAGCGATGGTGTGACCATATATTATAATATTACTGACGATGTTAAAAAGACGGTATGTGTGACGTATAAGGGGAATGACAAATACTCTGCTGCATACATTGCTGCATCAATAAATGTACCTAGTTCAGTAGAATATGAAGGCCAGACATACAGTGTTACAGCTATTGGCGATTTCGCATTTCATGCATGCTTCTCTTCCAGCGAATCTGAAGTTTCATTACCCAGCACAATAGAAGCCATTAACCAAAAGGCTTTTTCCGAGTGTTGGAGTTTAAAGTCAATTTCATTTACAGGAACTGCATTGAAAACGATTGGAAATTATGCGTTCAGCAAGTGTTATATGGCTTCCATTACAATACCTAATTCTGTTAATGAAATTGGAGAGTATGCATTTGAAAACTGCAACGCTCTCACTGACGTAACCCTTCCTTCCGCCTTGAAAGACATTAGCCCATATGCATTTCACGAATGCACGCGTTTAGAGAACGTTGTAATACAAGGCAATGTAGAGACTATAGGCAAGAATGCATTTGAAGATTGTAAAAAATTAAAAACGGTAACTATTACTGGAAACATACAAACAATTGGCGAATATGCTTTTAATAAATGTTGGGAGTTGCAAAACATCACCATTCCATCTGTCACAACAATTGCTAGATATACATTTAACGAATGCAAAAGCCTACCAGCAATAGAGATCAAAAACTCCGTTACATCCATTGAAAATTATGCTTTCAACCATTGTGAAAGCCTCACATCTGTATCACTTCCTAAGTCTTTGACCACTATCCATCCTTCTGCTTTTTCATTTTGCAACAACCTCAAAGAAATAAAGGTAGATTCTGAAAACGGGCACTACTGCGACGTTGATGGTATCTTGTACTCTAAAGACCAAGAGACTTTGGTAATGTATTGCCCAGGTCTCAAAGGGGAGTTCACCGTTTCATCCGAAACAAAAACTATAGGAGAAAAAGCGTTCTCGGGGTGTAGTCATTTGACTTCTCTCGTGATACCTAGCTCAGTTGAAAGAATTGAAAACAATGCTATAGCAGATTGTATTGCCCTTGAAAAAATCACCTTCCTCGGCAATCCTACAATTGGAGAAATAGGCACTCTTGGTTCCGTTGCATACGTATATTCCGAAACAACAACACCTCAAGTGTTCACGTCTAAATTCCCATTCATGAGCACTACCAAAGTCTACGTCTCATCATATGCGTATGAAGCATACAAAACAGCGAATGGTTGGAAAAACTGCAATATTATCAACTGCGGTCCATTCACTGTTAGTGCAAATGCTACAAATTGTACGGTAACAGGCACAGGTACGTATGACAAGGGTTCGGAGGCGACATTGACAGTCACACCAGCATCAGGATACGAATTCACAGAATGGTCGGATGGCAATACCGACAATCCTCGCGTGATAAGCAACATCACTGAGGACACAGAACTCACAGTAGTGTGCTCACTAATCGAGATTCCTACTGGCATTTCTGACATTGAGTCGGACGTTATCTCGTGTGAATACTACGATATTAACGGCCGTCAGTTATCACAAATTCAGAAAGGCATAATAATAGTGGTTAAGCATCATGCAGATGGCAGCACCACAAGAGAAAAGCAGGTTATCAAGTAGCAACTAGATAAAAAAAACAAAGGGACTAGCCAGTACTGACTAGTCCCTTTTTATTCTATACACGACCTATACCAATCGCTTATTTATCTCTACTATCATCTTAGACAGTCTATTAGGCAAGAATCTGGACAGCCCCATACCGCGCACAAGATACAACCCATACGCATTTGAAGCCACCATACACTCAGTAGCTTTATGAATATCATCTTGCGTAAAACCATCTGAATATTGGAACGACAAGCCAACTTGTGATGCCACTATCTCGACTGTTTCTGTAAGTGCATCTAAATATGAACCTACTTGTGTTTTGGGCGTAATAATAGTATTACCTATTAGTATATACAGATTGCCAATTGTCGACTGAACTACTTTCCCCTCAGAATTGAGGAATACCGCGCCCGCAAACTCTTTAAGATCGTCCCTTTGGTGCAATTGATGCATTGCCATGCTATGCATCAAAGATGGTCGAGGAATACAATTATATGGAGAAGTCGGCAATTGCTCATCAGCGTATTCATACAAGAAAATAGGCTCATGACGAGTATCGAAAATGCTCCCTTCTATTCGGCATTGCTGAATGGTATAATGCAATTGATTGTTCTCCAACCAAACCGAAAGATACATCTGCGAGTGACCTGGATAATGATTTTTTGCCGCCAATATTTCTATGCGTCTATATAGGACATCCCATTGAGGAAAATCATACTCCTGCAACATAAGCAATTCCATACATTGCTCTATTATCCTACATTGCTCTTTCCAAAGATAAGGCACATTACCTTTTAGGGATATAATAACCCTAAAACCCAGACCTTGCGTCACAAAAGAGTTCTCAATACCAGATATTTTCGTATCAACAGGCACGAAAGCTCCATCATAACAAAAAACATAGAGCCAGCGACTACGAGTTTCCTCTGTAGGCGCCAGCCCATGTAATTGATTTATTGAATCTTCTATATTCATCAACCTATATTAGGCCAATGACTGTACACCTGCTGTAGCAACAGTACGATTTGTCTTCTTTATCAAACCTTGAAGCACTGCACCAGGACCAACCTCTGTGAATGAATCTACACCATCCTCAATCATCTGGTTAACAGTCTGTGTCCAACGTACAGAAGCTGTAAGTTGAGCTACAAGATTCTTCTTAATCTCTTCTGGATCAGTAACAGGTTTAGCTACAACATTCTGATATACTGGACATACAGGAGCTGTAAACTTTGTAGCCTCAATAGCAGCTGCCAAAGCAACGCGAGCAGGCTCCATAAATGGAGAATGGAAGCCGCCACTAACAGAGAGCTTCAATGCACGCTTAGCACCCTTCTCTGTAAGTTTAGCGCAAGCCTCATCAATACCAGCCTCAGAGCCTGAGATAACAAGCTGACCTGGACAGTTGTAGTTGGCAGGAACAACATCCTTAATACCTGCACAAACATCCTCAACTACTGCATCCTCAAGACCGATGATAGCAGCCATTGTAGACTTTGCCATCTCGCAAGCCTTCTGCATTGCCTGCGCACGCTGAGAAACAAGTTTTACACCATCCTCAAACGACATAGCACCAGCTGCAACAAGTGCCGAGAACTCACCAAGTGAGTGACCTGCCACCATGTCAGGCTTGAAATCAGCACCCATTGTCTTAGCCAATATTACTGAGTGAAGGAAAATAGCTGGCTGTGTAACCTTTGTCTGCTTAAGTTCCTCATCTGTACCTGCAAACATGATATCTGTAATCTTGAAGCCAAGAATCTCATTAGCCTTATCGAAGAGAGCCTTAGCCTCTGCTGAGTTCTCGTAGAGGTCCTTGCCCATACCTACGAACTGTGCGCCCTGACCAGGGAAAACGTATGCTTTCATTCTTAATATTTTGTGTTAATACTTTTCTTTTTAATGAACGACGCAAATATACATAAAAATGTATTCATGCGCCTATTTTAGTTTCTCTTTTAGGAATCGACCTGTTACACTATCTGGATTTACAGCTATCTGTTCCGGCGTCCCCGTTGCCACTATCCGTCCGCCATGAGTACCTGCACCTGGACCCATGTCAATGATATAGTCGGCACATTTTATAACATCCATATTATGTTCGATGACAACAATCGAATGTCCAGCCTCAATAAGTCTGTTGAAGGCCTTCATCAACTTATTTATATCATGGAAATGCAAACCTGTTGTTGGCTCATCAAAGATAAACAATGTAGGCTTCATCCGCTCTTCAGCAATAAAGGCTGCCAACTTGACGCGCTGGCTCTCGCCACCTGATAGTGTACTTGAAGATTGACCCATCTTGATATACCCTAAGCCAACCTCTTGCAATGGAAGCAGTCGCTTTACAATCTTGTGTTCAGCTGGCCCTGCGTTCTCACTGAAGAACTCTATCGCTTGATTGATGGTCATATCCAGGATATCCGATATATTCTTATCTCTATACTTGACATCCAATATCTCATCCTTGAATCGTTTACCATGACAAGCTTCACATTCAAGAACAACATCAGCCATGAACTGCATCTCTATATGCACCTTACCTTCGCCCTGACAAGTTTCACACCTTCCGCCCTTAGCGTTGAACGAGAAATGTGCTGTAGTATATCCGTTCTGCTTGGAGAGCTGCTGAGAACACATCAACTTCCTTATCTCATCATAAGCCTTTATATATGTAGCAGGATTCGAACGGGTACTCTTTCCTATCGGATTCTGATCTATAAACTCAACGGCAAAGACGCTATTTATTGATCCAGAAATATCACCCATCTTACCTGCGTGCTCTTCTACCCCTTCGCCTAATGCCTGCTTCAATGCTGGATAAAGGAGGCGAGTGACAAGCGTAGACTTTCCGCTACCGCTTACTCCTGTAACAACGGTCAGGCAGTTCAATGGGAATGTAGCATCAATATTCTGCAAGTTATTCTCGCACAAATGAGATAGCACAATGCTCTTATTCCATACCCTGCGACTCTTGGGCAAAGCTATCTCCATCTGTCCACTAATATACTTGGTAGTAAGCGTATCTGCCTTGGCCATCTCTTCGATAGTACCGCTAAACACAACTTCTCCACCCAGTCGACCAGCTTCTGGCCCAATATCAATAATCTGATCTGCCGCCTTTATAATATCCTCATCATGCTCAACGACGACAACGGTATTGCCCAACTGTTGCAACTGTCGCAATACCTTTATCAACCTCTGCGTATCTGCTGAGTGAAGTCCAATACTTGGCTCATCAAGTATATACAAACTACCCACCAAACTGCTACCTATAGAAGTAGCGATATTTATACGCTGACTCTCACCACCCGAGAGTGTATTTGACAGTCTATTGAGTGTAAGATATTCCAAACCAATACCACAAAGCACATCTACACGCTGCCTTATCTCTTTCAGCAATCGTGCAGCTACACGCTCCTCATATTCGTTCAGCACTAACCCATGAACCCACTGCTGGAGTTCCTCGAGCGACATCTGCACCAGTTCAGTTATGCTCTTCCCGTTAATCTTTACGTACGATGCCTCAGGACGCAGGCGGGCGCCATGACACTCTGGACAAGTCGTCTTACCTCTGTAACGAGCCAAAAGCACCCTATACTGTATCTTGTACTGGTTCTCTTTCACCATCTGGAAGAAATCATCAATACCATAGATACCCCTACCTCCATGCCATAGCAAGTCGCGCTCAGACTTCGACATATCTTTATAGGGTTTATAGACGTCAAATATATGGGATGTCTTACGAATAAAATCGCTCTTCCATTCGCCTAGCTTGACTCCGCTCCATGGTGTAACGCACCCCTCAGCAACACTGAGATTGGGATCCTTTATCACAAGATCGGGATCTATGTCAACTATCTTACCGAACCCCTCACATCTTGGGCACGCGCCAACGGGTGAGTTGAACGTAAAAAGTTGCTCAGTAGGTGACTCAAATATCATTCCATCAGCCTCAAACTTGTTCGAGAACATTTGCTCACTATATGTTCTGTCGGCATTGAATACCCTGACTACACAGTAACCATTTCCCTCATAAAATGCAGTAGACACAGAATCCGACAGACGAGTTATGGTATCAGCCTCTTTATTTGCCACTACACGGTCGATAATAAGGCTTACCTCATCCGTCACATCTGGTATAATTTCGGGTGAAATGCTTATTGTCTCTCCCTTTACATCAATACGAGTAAAGCCTTGACTGATAAGGCTCTCGTAATTGGGATTATTTAAAGGAGCCAGCAACATAGCCCTTGTACCTTCCGGTAACGACACTATGGCATCCACTACATCCGTTACTGTATGACGTTTCACCTCTACTCCGGATATCGGCGAGTATGTCTTGCCTATACGAGAGAATAGTATCTTCAGATAATCATACACCTCGGTTGACGTACCCACAGTGGAACGAGGATTCCTAGTATTTACCTTCTGCTCAATGGCTATTGCAGGTGGAATACCATGTATATAATCAACCTCCGGCTTATTGTTACGACCTAGAAACTGACGTGCATAAGAGTTGAGGCTCTCAACGTATCGTCGCTGGCCCTCTGCATAAAGGGTGTCGAATGCCAAAGACGACTTACCGCTACCACTCACACCTGTAACTACTACAAGTTTCCCTAGCGGAATCTGAACATCAATATTCTTCAGATTGTTAACTCTGGCGCGATGAACGTCAATATATTTTTTATCTGTAGTCATTTGTCTTTGTCAGTTCTTCAAAAATCATATCCTGAGCCCTGAAGATTGGCTCTTCAGGAGTTCTTTCTGGCTTATGCCCTTTAAGTGTTTTATCTAGTATTCGTGCCTTGACATTGTCCATGAGTTGGAACTCCAACAAACGGATAATCTCGTCACGAATCATCTTGTCTTTTATTGGGAATGCTATCTCTATACGACGCTCTACATTACGGTTCAACCAGTCACTGGATGTAAGGTACATCTTCGCTTCTTCACCGCGACCGAATACCCAAACACGTCCGTGCTCAAGATATCTGTCTATTATTCGTCGCACCGAGATATTCTCGCTGTACGGTTGCTCTGGCACCAGACAACTGATACCTCTGACTATCAGATCTATCTTTACACCAGCCCCACTAGCCTCATATAGCAAATCTATCAATGCATGGTTTTGCATGCCATTCATCTTCAGCAGAATATATCCTTCCTCACCTCGTCCCACCTTATCGATCTCTCCTTGTATCAGACGCTTGAGTTGGTCCACCATGTTCAACTGGCTCATCAACAATGCCTTGAGATGAGGCAATCTAGCCTGATCTTCCAAATAATCAAATACCTCTCCTACCTCTTGCGTTATCTCTTTATCGGCAGTGAAAAGTGCATGGTCGGTGTATATCTCCGCTGTACGTTCATTGAAATTACCTGTCGACAGATAGGCATACGACATATCACGACCGTCGGCTTCTTCTCTTACAACGAGTGCCATCTTAGCATGAACCTTAAGTCGTGGCAAAGAATATATAACATGAACACCCGACTTCTTCAACTGTTCAGCTACTTCCAGATTATTATACTCGTCAAAACGCGCCTTGAGCTCCACAAATACAGTTACCCTCTTTTGGTTGTGCGCAGCTGCCGCCATCAACGAATTGACAACTGCCGAGTTGTGGCACACGCGATAAAGTGACATCTTTATCTCCTTGACATTAGGATCAATAGAGGCCTCACTCAAGAAACGTATCACATAGTCGAACGACTGATATGGATAATGCAATATCTGATCTCGCTCTTTTATTACATCAAATATAGAGCTATGCGTGTGCATCCTCTTTGGTCGCAAAAAAATACGTTCCTCGTGCTTTTCTTCTTTAAGCAAATTGCTAGGAAACTGATCGAGCTGATTGAGCGACAGATAGTGACCTACGCGCACAGCCTCTTGTGAGGAGAAATTGAACATCCCCTCAAGATAACGAAGCAGATCAGGGGCAATAGCTGAATCGACGTAGAAACTCGACTCAGCTCCAGTATTTCTACTAGCTTGCGAATGCTTTACTCTGTCTACCAAATCACGACCGGCTAGGTCCAACAACCCGAGGTCAGCATCTCGTGCAACCTTCATACACCATACACCATCAATATTGTATCCTGGGAAGAGCGTGTGTATACTCAAACGTATGATATCATCTAGGAAAACAATATGGTGTAGTCCATCGCCTATATCTGGCAATTGGACGAATCTTGGGAAATTATGAATAGGGAGTTTGACAAGCGCATAGTGTGGGTGGTGTCCCACACTGTTTCGCCTGTCATTCTTTGGATACATCTTAATAGCAAAGTATGGGCGGTCGTTACGCAGGAATATACGCGTAGCCCTACTCAGCACCAATGGTTGCAGATATGCTATGATGGCATTCTCGAAGTACGACTTCATGAACTGTCGGTGGCGCTCATCTTGCGGCATTTCACCTAAGTGTAGTCGCACCCCTTGTTTCTCCAAAGCTGGACATATCTGCTTATAGAGGATATCATCTACCTCTCGCATCTGCTCCGATACGATATGGTTAATCTGTGCCAAGGTATCTTGGGGGTCCAGCACATCTTCTATCTGCTGCTTATTGGTTGCCGCCTGACGATATTCAGAGACTCGCACGCCGTAGAACTCTATGAGATTTGACGAATAAATCGACAAGAAACGTATACGCTCAGACACAGCAATATCCATACTCCTAGCCTCTTCGAGAACCCTGAAGTTGAACGCTAGCCAACTAACGTCACGATTGAAATATGTATATTTTGTCTCCTTCGTCATCGTAGACTGCAAAGATAAGCATTTTTTACTTGCTCATCTTCCACCAATCCAGCACGAACAATTCATCAGAACCTTCGCCCTTGAATACTAAATAAAGATTGTGTATGCCGGTTGCCTTTGCATTGAGTTTTCCCTGGAATATCTTCCATGCATAAGCTTTCCCCTTGATATCTACAGTACCTACAAGCTCTCCTTCTTTTGAATCGAGGCGAATCTCAACCTTACCTGCCTTCTTTGGCATAGCAGACACACTGATTGTCTTAGCTCCGGTAGCCATATCTACGCCTCTTAGCATTATGTAGTCGCCATTCTCAATGTTCGTAACTACAATGCCCTTATCACTTTTCTGTGTCTTTACCCACTCAGCTTTAGCCATTGTCTCTGCCTCTACCCTCTTGAATGGATCTAGCCACTTTATCTGCTTCACGCCCTCTGGATCCCAGTAATCGATCTTCTGTATTGTACCATCTTCATTGAACTTCATCTCGGCTACAGACACCGAACGTCGTTCAGCATGTCTATACTCTTTACCTTGCTGCTTAAGTTGTGTCGCCCATACATCGTAATTCAAACCGAACACATACCACTTATCTCCAAAAGGAACAATACCTGGATGGTTACCACGACTCTTCTGAGTATGCGGCATAATATCTCCCTTTGCCTCCCATGGACCCTCAATAGAGTGACTCATAGCATATCCTATACCCTCAGGACAACATGTGGAAGCGAATGCCATATAGTACCAGTTGTCTTTCTTAAACATCCATGGACCCTCTTGGTAATCCTTAGGAGCCTCAAGACGAACAATACCTCCTGAATATGATATCATGTCGCGATTGAGTTTGCAGTAATATGGACGAGGATTACCCCAGTATAGACATGCTTGACCGTTGTCATCAATAAATGGAGATGGGTCAATATCGTACCAATGCTCCTTCTGCCATATCATAGGCTGACCGATAGGATCCTTGAATGGACCATACGGTGTATCTGATACCAAAACACCTATACCATGACCATGGATTGGGCAGTACATATAGTACTTGCCATTGCGCTTGATCACCTGCTCAGCCCAAGCACCATTCTTGTTGTCATACCACTTGAAGTCGTCAAGTGATGCTACAGAGCCTCGATCCGTGAAGTTGGCCATATCCGTGGTCGTATAGAGCAACCAATCGTACATAGCAAAATTTTCTGCTGTATCTGCATCATGCGTAGTGTAGAGAAATAGTGTGTCTCCCTCTACCATAGGAGCCGGATCTGCGGTGAACTTAGTCCATACCACAGGGTTCTGTGCCATTGCTGCACCAGTAGCTATTGTCGCCATCAACGCTACCAAGAATTTGATTCTCTTCATTGTGTTTAACTGTTTTGTTATATACATTAGACTATACTTTCATTCCTAAATATACCATTGTCAGCCCACCTATTATTGTTGCCGACATGTATAATGCTAATAATCCCCAGTGACCTGCATTCATCATAGCCAACGACTCATTGCAGAAGGTCGACATAGTGGTAAAACCGCCACAAAGACCCACTGTCAGCATCGGCTTCATCTCTGCACTGATATACTTACCTATTGATGCATTGAACATTCCTATAAGGAGGCAACCTGCCAAATTGGCTACTAGTGTCCCCATAGGGAAGCCGTTATACATACCCACAGGCATAAGCTTACCTATTAAAAAGCGAAGAACCGACCCTACGCCTCCTCCTAAAAACACATACAGTATCTGCATCAATCGAGTCGTTCTAGTTCCTCAAGCCACAATGCACTGGTAGCATCACTAGGCATACGCCAATCACCTCGTGGCGAGAGTGTCACACTACCTACCTTTGGTCCGTCGGGCATAGCCGAACGCTTAAACTGCTGACTGAAGAATCTGCGTACAAATGTTGTGAGCCATTTCTTGACGAACGGACGGTCGTATGTTCCCTCAAATGCCTTACAAGCCATATGTAGCAACACCTCTGGCGAATAGCCAAAACGCATGAAGTTGTACATAAAGAAATCGTGCAGCTCGTATGGACCTACCAAATCCTCTGTCTTCTGAGCTATCTCGCCCTTCTCATCTGCAGGGAGAAGCTCAGGACTGATAGGAGTATCATAAATATCGAGCAGATAAGGCTTAGCCTCCACCATATCAGGCTGCTCTGCTACGAAATTGACGAGATACTTCACCAATGTCTTTGGTACCGATGCATTTACTCCATACATCGACATCTGGTCGCCGTTGTAAGTAGCCCATCCGAGAGCCAACTCACTAAGGTCACCCGTACCTACAACCAAGCCGCCATCTCTGTTGGCTATATCCATCAATATCTGAGTACGCTCACGAGCCTGCGAATTCTCGTATGTTACCGATCTGTCCGTATCTGGTAGGTTAATATCCTTGAAGTGTTGTATGCACGCATCTTTAATGCTAATCTCTCGGATCTCAACACCCAATGCCTTCATAAGGTTGATAGCGTTGTTGTATGTACGACCCGTAGTGCCGAATCCTGGCATCGTCACTCCTATTATCTGCTTTCGGTCCATACCTAAGGCATCAAATGTCTTGACAGTTACCAGCAATGCTAATGTTGAATCCAAACCTCCTGATATACCCACTACAGCACGCTTAGAGTAAGAGGCCTCCATACGTTGAGCCAATCCCCAAACCTGGATATTGAATATCTCTTCGCAACGCTCCTTCACGCTACGCTCATCCTTCGGAATGAATGGATGTGGATCGAAATCTCGGCGTATATCTTCCACATTAAGACCACCTGCCGAAGCTACTGCAATCTCGTCGTATGCAGCTATATTGTACGAGTTGAATGTTGTCGTCTTAGATCGCATAGCCTTTATCTTGTTGAGGTCGATATCGGCTACTACGAGCTGACTCTCTCTACAGAATCTCTTAGCTGTCGCTATCATTTTGCCATTCTCAAATACCATGGCATTGCCAGCAAATACTAGGTCGGTCGTTGACTCTCCTATACCCGATGAAGCATATATATAGGCGCTAATGGTACGTGCACTTTGCTGACTCAACAACGATACTAAATAATCGTGTTTGCCTACCATCTCATTCGATGCCGAGAGGTTGAATATCACTTCGGCCCCAGCCTGAGTCAACCCAGTTGATGGTGGATTAGGTGTCCACACATCTTCACATAGCTCAATACCGAACTTAAAATCGCTGTCGTTGCCAAAAATGAAGTTGGTACCTATCACAGCATTTAGCCCGTCGTCTTTCGCTCCTACTGGTATCTCAAGCCCGCTTTTGAACCAACGCGATTCATAAAACTCACCGTAGTTGGGTATATATTGCTTCGGCACAATGGCTAATATCTCACCGCCTTTAATCACGAATGCACAATTGTATAGTGCTCCCCTATAGTAATGTGGAGCGCCTACAATAGAGGTTATCGCCAACTCTTTGGTCGATTCAGCTATCGCAAGCACTCCATACAAAGCCTCCTTCTGGAAGTATGGCTGCAGGAACAGGTCGGCACAGGTATATCCTGTCACACAGAGCTCAGGCAAAACAATCACCTCGGCGCCCTCTTCTTCTGCGCCTTGAATAAGTGAAATTATCTCTTCAACATTATGCTTGATATCTGCAATCTTGATACGTGGTATCGCTGATGCAACTCTATAAAATCCTGACATATATCATTTGTGATTATTTCTCACGCGAATATAACTACTATTGGGTTATATTCCTAATGAACTGACAACTAATGACAACTATCTCGTCAGCTCTCTTCTCATTACCTACTCCACTGACCTCTTTATGGTTTATTTTGTAAACCAAATGTTAAAAATGAGCAAATTAATTGATTACCATTTGGTTTATAAAATAAACTTCATATCTTTGCCTCCATAATCATCTAAGAGCAAAAGAGATTATGCTAGCTTAAAGCAAGCGAGAGTCGACCTCCTTGCTTCTCTTTTTCCCTCGATGGTTTATAAAATAAACTAAAAACAACTCGCTGCACAACAAACAAGTGCAGCTTAATAACAAAACAAACATGGAAGATAAGAATATTTCAGAAAAAGAGAGCCTCGAGATCATCTCTAACATGATCCGTCAAACACAAAACCAGACTACAGCTACATCTGGCAATACATTCATCGCATGGGGCTTAATCATGGCTGCTGTTGCCTTCTTTGTGAGCATCGACTGCAATTTCTTGCACTTGGGAATATGTTCTTGGGGCTACGTTCTGATACCCATATTGGGTATCACATACACTTTCATTGCTAAGTCTCGACAAAAGAAAAGTGGTAAGGCATACGTCAAGACGTACTTAGGTGATGTAATATCAACAATATGGGAATGCACATTTTTGGTGTTGACATTATTCCCTATAGCAATGCTGTTACATGCAGACCAGTACTCATCGGAAGCCTTGAAGTACATGCTATTCCTTGCTATGTTCATACCAGCATTTGCCTCTTTCATTACAGTTAAAATGCTGAAGGTTAAAGCTACATTTTATACCCAAATGGCCTTAATATTTAGCTTAAACTTCTACGCACCTATATATGATCCAGAATCACCAAATATCGTATTTGCACTCGTATCTATCTTATCTTTGGTCATCCCTGGATATCTCATCAACCGTAAGGCTAAGAAGGACAATATTTAATCTACTTACCATGAAAGAACTTGATGCACTACTCCATAGCCAGCTGCGTCTTGCCATCATGTCTATACTTCTTTCTGCGGAAGAGGCCGACTTCGTATACTTGAAGGAGAAGACTGAATCAACGGCAGGCAACTTGAGCGTGCAGATAGACAAACTGTCAGCTGCAGGCTACATAACTAAGGAAACCGATAATTCTGGCACGAAACCTAGAACTATATGCCGAATGACAGAAGTAGGCAGATCTGCAATGCACTCTTACATGGAATCCCTGAAGTCTTATTTCATGGGATTGTAACTTACATAACTAAAACAATAAAAGAGGTTTATTACGCGAATATTAAAATGGTAGTAGCGAATATACAGAATAGTATTTCTTACATTCGCTACTACTTTTATTTCAACCCCACACGGGCTCACATATAATCCACAAACACTATCTTTATCTCTTCATACCCTATGCTCCTGAGATAGTTCTCTACATACGAGACCACTGATCGCCTGGCATTCTCCATTACCTCGGATGTAATGTACTTACGTACTATCCACTCTTCCGCCGCCTTGGCTGCATCTCGTCTGAACGTATTGTCCACATCACCACTCTGACTAAATGTACGTGAAAAATCAAGTATCTTGCCCTCATTCAGCAACCTCACTTCAGGTAGGGTTACCTTTATCGTCTTACCGTCTTTCTCTATGTCACTCTCTTTTACTTCGCTCAGATCTATGCCTATCTTCAATTTCGCATAGTAAACCTTGGTCAACTCATCGTCGTATATCCTTCCTTCGCGCTTGAACTCGTACAACTCTTCGCAGTCGAAATGGGCGACTTCCAGCTCTCTTATCTGTCGTATCTCTTCTATCTGCGATGGAGTATCCACAACAACCAACGGTTTATCTGCTTTGCCCCATAACTTGTGAATACCAAAGAATATCGCCACACCACAAATGATTCCTATCACCACTTTCCACAGCGTATAGTCCCACCTGCTTCTTCCTAGACTGAATTCTGTCTCAAAATGTATCATACTCTCCCCTCCCCTATCTGTCTTTATTTGGCAATGTTACTATATCTACCTTGTCGGATATTTGCAAACGCTCAAAGTAGGGCATAATGGCAACTTCAAATTCTTTTTTCGCCCGTTGTCTTACCTCATCTACATATTGCGCGTAAACCTCTCTCTTTATCCTGGCTAACTCCCCCTCTATCTCTTCGTCTTTAATGCTCATCCTATTCCACGATACTCGCTCTACCCTGTCGCCTTCATGACCTATTATCTCCACTTCGGCCTCGGGAAGAGATACCGTGTACCTACCCTTGGAGAATGTAACATTGCTCATATCTAGCTTATTGAGGTCTATATAGCCAGTCAATGTAAATGTAAGTGGTATGGCCACCCTACGCTTACCGGGTATAAGTTCATTGGGATCTTCTTTCATCATGAGCACTCTCGATACCGTGTACTGTATCGTATGCATCTTCATACATGACGCAAAACCGAATATCTGCGACTCTTCTACAGGCTTATCCCACCCCATAGTTTGGTCAATATCTCTCTTGTCTTCTGGCCAGAAGACCATAAGCAACAGCAATGTAGCTGTCGCCGAACCAATAATTATGATTATACTGTTCCTCATAGACGAGATATTATCTACGACAAATATAAACAAAAAGCGCCCCACACAATGTGTGGAACGCTCATTATCTGTCATGGGACATTAACCCTTGAAATCTCTTACAATCAATGTAGAGTTTGTGCCACCGAAGCCGAATGAGTTCGACAAGAAGGTGTCGAAGTGCACATTGTCAACACGAGTACCAGGAATATTCAACTTGCATGTATCTTCGTCTGGATTCTCAAAGTTCAAGTTGGCAGCAATGAAGTTGTTCTTCATCATCAACATTGAATAGATAACCTCCGATGCACCTGCCATCCACATCTCATGTCCTGTCTGCGACTTTGTAGATGTAACATATGGCTTATGATCACCAAATACGTGAGCAATAGCCTTAGCCTCGTTTGTGTCGCCAATATGTGTTGATGTAGCATGAGCATTAACATAGCCAATCTCCTTTGGATTGATACCCGAAAGACGGATAGCATTCTCCAATGACTTAGCTGGACCCTCTACGTTAGGCGAAGAGATATGATCGCCGTTAGAAGAGAAGCCATAGCTCAATATCTCACCAAGTATTGTAGCTCCACGCTTTACAGCACTCTCGTAGCTCTCAATGATAACTGTAGCAGCGCCACCACCAGGAACAAGACCATCACGATCGCGATCGAATGGGCGACTTGCCTTAGTAGGCTCAGACTCTCTTGTAGAGAATGCCGAGATACCGTCAAATGAACCAATAGAGAATGCGTTCACCTCCTGTGCACCACCACATACTACCATATCCTGCAAACCGTTGCGGATAAGTAGCGCACCGAGACCTATAGCGTGTGAACCAGATGCACATGCAGCAGAAACTGTCATATTAATTCCCTTCAAATGGAAGAGACATCCAAGGTTCATTGTTACTGTCGAGTTCATCGACTGGAAGATAGCACCCGAACCAACAAGTGTTGTATCTTTCTTAGCTCGCATCGTATCTACACTCTTCACAACAGCATCTGCCGAGGAGTCATTACCATAAAGCAAACCTACATCATGCTTGTCTAGATAATCCTGGTCTATACCAGCGTGTGCCAACGCGTCGCGTGTCGCCAAATATGCATATTTAACCTCATCAGCCATAAATGTACGCTGCTGACGTGTTACTATGCCTTTCAAATCTGGTACAGGTACATTCGCTGTCAAGGCCGAACGGAAGCCCATATCCTTACGTGCCTGATCGAAAATGATTCCTGAAACACCATTATAAAGCGAATTCTTAACTTCATCTAGGGTTGTACCAAGGCATGAATAGATGCCCATACCCGTGATTACTACTCTCTTTTCCATAATGGACTAAATATAGTGATTTTGTTCTTTTTCAGCTAATTACACTCAGTTTATATGACAAAATGTCCTATAAACGCATGCTAATTTCATGCTTTTTTCTGAAATACGGAACACCAAAACGCAAAATACGCGTTTATACCCATACCGATAGTTCTAGCACTTTCGCATTGTTACCATCGTCTAAAAGCCAATCAATACCGTTGTCTATATCTCCTTCTGCCACCTTCTTGTAAGCCACGCCGCAGTCTGCACACCATCCCTCGGCGCTCATACTATGCTTGGCCATCACTAGTGTATCTCTCACAGGCGAGACTTCTAACCCCTTGAGGCCTCTGAATATATTGCCTCCATGGTCGTTTATCAATACTATTCGGAGATTCTCAGGGAGTTGCGTGTTCCATAAGGCATTATGGTCATAGAAGAAACTCAAATCGCCCGTCAGCACTATTGTCTTGCGTTTCTTGTCGCCTAAAGCACAACCAACAGCTTGCGATATGGTACCTTCTATACCGTTCACGCCTCTGTTGCATGTTACCATCGCAAAGTTGCAAGCATCAGCGCTACTTGTCTGCGCATACCTCACCTCACTGCTGTTGGCTAATACAACATTCGACGTCTCTGCACCTGCGTGCTGGAGTAGCTCGTGTACCATCTTGCATTGCGGCGTAGATTGCCCAACTGACTGGACTCTGTTCTTCCACGATAGTACGAAATCTTCTGCTGCCGAATCCGAGGGTGTGTCTGCCAGGGCTTCTAATACGTCTTTAGACGACTGATGGCGTATATGTCGTGTAAGATTACCGAAGGTATCTGGCATCTCCATATTCCTCCATCGGTCTACACGCCATATAGTCTTGATTTCTTTGGTGCGTAACCACAACTTGAGTTGCTTGTTTACTATGTGCCCTCCTATATATACCACCATATCCGGTGCTATAGTCTTGTCTGTAGGAGTAATATCATAACTCTCCCCTGTCAGTACCGTTCTTGATACGTTCGATAACGACTCGGCGAGTATAACTGCCGAATCCGAAAGGGCTATGTCATCTAGCACCATACTCAGATTTTCATCTGGTTCATGCTGACCTACTATTATCATCCTTCTCTTGGCATCGCACCACTCCTTTATGGCTTCAGCCGACAGAGTGTACTCTTCTGGTTCCATGAAGTCGGCTTCTACCACTCGCTCCGTAGTGTCTATAAGTTGCTGCGTAGGCTCAAAGTCAAACAACGGCTCCCTAAGTTGTATGTTTATATGAATAGGCCTACTGCCAAGCTTCATCGCCCCCAATACCCTGTTCATCTCTCTGTTATTGTACCATCTGCGCTCTTCGTCCCCATTCTCTGGCAGGATATCGCAATAGTCAGCATACCTGCCATACGCCCCTGCCTGCGCCATAGTCTGACCGTCCATCTGGTCTATCCATTCCATCGGACGATCGGCTGAAACAACTACCAACGGCACATTCCTATGGTATGCCTCCACCACCGAAGGATAGAGGTTGGCCACAGCCGTACCGCTAGTCACACACACAGCCACAGCACTACGTGTCGATTCGGCCATGCCTATAGCTATAAACCCAGCACTTCTCTCGTCAGTCACAGGATAGACCGCATAGGTCTCCTTGCATCTGGCAAAAGCATCCACCAGCGGAGCATTACGCGAACCTGGGCATACCACCACATGCTTGATACCGAATCTGTATAATAGCGATGTTACTAGCATAGTATCAATTTTTGAGTTCAAAGGTAATAAATACCAAAAAACATATCTATCTTTACACCTCGGAATTTATTCCATGAGCAGATAAGAAACAAAAAATAAACATTAGCCTCTTGTCCGAAAAACCAGAGGCTTAAAACAATTGGAGGAAACTCAACAATGGAAATCAAGAAAATCACTGACCCTGCATTCAGAAAGTACGGTCGCCTTGTAACTAACGTAGATTTCACAGAACTCATCGAGGCTCTTAAGACTAAGACTCCTATGCCAGAGGGCGTTGGCTACGAGCCTTCTGTACCAGCTCTCGAGGCTACTGCTACAGCTAAGCAGCTCCAGACTATCGCTTGGGGTGAGCTCCCTATCGAGGTTGGATACTGCAACGGTCACAACACAAAGCTCAACGCCGTAGAGTATCACAGAAACTCCGAGATCAACGTTGCCGCTACTGATGCCGTTCTTATCGTTGGTATGCAGCAGGATATCACAGACGACTTCACATACGACACAGCTAAGATGGAGGCTTTCCTTCTCCCTGCTGGTCAGGCAGCCGAGATCTATGGCACCACACTCCATTACGCTCCTTGCACATTGAACCCAGAGGGCTTCCGCGTAGGCATCGTTCTCCCTAAGGGTACTAACTACCCTCTTGACGAGGCTCATAAGCCAGGCGAGGATAAGCTCATCACAGCTAAGAACAAGTGGCTCATCGCTCATAAGGATGGCGGCCAGGATCCTAAGGCTTTCGTTGGTTTGATCGGCGAAAACCTCGACATCGCAAAGTAATCATTACTTTAGCATATACAACCAACGGGTGCCTCTCGATAACGATAGGCACCCGTTACTTATTATATCAATACGTACAAATCCGTATGCCCCACACCACAAAAAAACTCCACAACCCCAAACCTCACCCTCTCAGTGCCCACGTTCTTCTCATGACACTTGCCACAAATCAAATCATTTAGTACTATGGATTAGCCCGCAACAATAAAACTTATGATAACTCTCCCACCACGCTCCCTTAATACACCCTTAATACAGACATAACACAGCAACGCCCCAATCATCTAACGTTCTCTTCTCATTATCTAAACAATCCCCCACCGCACCGTAGAGACGTAGCGTGCTACGTCTCATCCCCCGTCAAAACAAGAATATTGACTCAAATCGTGCGCAATCGTACCTAATCGTGCGCATTCGCGCCAGAACGGGACAGTGCCCTTTTGGCTTGTACTATATTTGCATCGTCAACGTTGACAAACAAGTCACACAAGTAAAAAACAGAATCCCCATGAAAACACAAAAAAAGAGGCACGACAAAAATCGCGCCTCCACTTTGCAATCATATATGGTATTAATTACGACTTATACCGAAATTCACGCCAAAAGAGAATATCGGCTTCATCTTATCTGTGTATGCAAACTGACTCTTGTTGGAAGTCAATAAGTTATGACCCTCGAAGAATAATTCTGCACACGCCTTCAGACGGTACGATGCTCTGAGATTCATTGTGAAAAAGCCGTCAATCTCTTCGTGACCGAATGTAGAATCAATGTTTCTCTTCCCTGAGAAATATCCCATTGTAGAGAACGAAAGCTTATCTATTGGACGGAAGATAAAGCCTACCGATCCATATACAGAAGGCGTTGCTTTATGTTTGAACCCATTCTTGCGATTCTCTTTATGGTCGCCAGGATTATCTACATCATCAGCTCCGATATAATACTCTTGTTTAATATCATTGCTGTAACGCACACCATACTTGAGTGCATAATAAAGACCCAGAGGGCGCTCTATACCTGGAGCAGTCTCGCCACTCTGGTACATAGCCAAAAGCTTCTGTTCGAACGCCATCTTATCTGCATCGCTCATTGCCTTGTACTTATCGGCAAAAGCAGATGTGGAAGTATAACCAAGGCACGCATTCAATACACTCTGAGGATCTCCTCCCTGCATGGCTACACCGACAACTCGGCCAACAATATCCTGAATAAGGCCAGGATTTGTCTGACCATCGCCAGCTAATTTAACTTGACAATCAGCAAACTGCTTAACAAACATATCTGTCTGCTCATATACATAATAGTCGTCAATCTTTGTCTGCTGTGCGTTGGCATTGAACTTAGCAATAAGTTTAGGAGAGATAATCCAATCCACGTTTAAGCCCAAACCCTTTTGATAGACAGTAAATGGCATACTACCATAACGTACAAAGCCTTTAGTACCAAGGACATCAGCCATAGCAGAAGAAGCGTTGCCTAGCAGTAATGGAAGTTGTGATGGATCGGTCTGCAATGTCTCCATCACTTGTCCCAAGAGTCCATTCAAGTCCTTTGCAGCCAATGTAAGCATTGCAGAGTGTGCCTTTAGAACACCATAGTCGGAGCTGATAGAATAGAACGACTCAAAATCGACGAGCAGGCTTCTAGTAGGCTTGATACGGTATCCAAACTCGAAATTATCTATCTTTACTAGAGGCGACTCCTCATTACCAAGGAACTGGATGTAATTAGGTACGCCCGAATTATGCCAGTTATAGTTGGATGAAGAGTGGAAGAATACTGTGGAACGACGAGCGTGACCATAATTGACACGTACGAAATTCTTGTCATTTATCTGGTAAGAAGCCACAAACTGCCAAGATGGATTCAAGTCATCAGGAATACTGGTCTTGTCGATACGGCCAGCACCCACTAGACGCAAGCCATCGCGCTTATAATCAAGTCTCAAAGAAGCCTCAAAGTCGTCATTCTCTGCAGATATATTTCCCTCGCTTCGGTAGCCCATGAAACCTGAAGTTTCAACAACACCCTTACCATCGCCATAATCTATAAACTCAGGCGCGTGGTCCTCGACATACATCTTCTTATAACCTACGGCAGGCTTTAGAGCTAAGTCGCCAAGATGAAATGTATACTCAGCCGACACTTGTGCAAGTTTTTGGTAGATCTGAAAACCCGGAGTGCCCACGCAGAAGTGGTTACAGCCACCATAGTAGTTGGCCAGAAGCTTAAGATTCTTTATGTCGGCATCGAGAGCTACGTATGCAGTAGAGAACTCACGTACACGATACCCCACGTTATCCTGGCCTACCTGTGTGTTGAGATTCGCCGAATACTGGTATCCTCCAGTAAGATTCAGTCTGATACCATCGGCAGGAGTGAACGTCAGATAGCCATTGACGCCATCATTACGACGCGACATATATGGGTCTTTATATTGAGTAGACGGATTCTCAATGCCGGTAAGCGACAAATTTATATATTCGTCATTAGCACCAGAAACATTGTAGTAGTACTTCAGGTCATTGATAGATATATCAGCTCCGCCACTGACATCCTTGATAGTTCCATTCTGAAGGCCTAATCCCAACTGTGTTTTGGAGATTGTTGATGTGCGACCGTCTTCCACACCCGAACCTGGATAGCAGATATATTTGTTAGCAGATGGAATGAGGTATAATTTTCCAGTATTTCGCCAACGACGGTTAATATTGTATGTCAAGCCTGCAGCAAACTTTGAGTTGAAGCTACGACGAAGT
Organism: Bacteroidales bacterium; assembly: GCA_024401365.1. Taxonomy (GTDB): domain Bacteria; phylum Bacteroidota; class Bacteroidia; order Bacteroidales; family Marinilabiliaceae; genus W3P20-009. Next base: position 64,030 of record JAKSLE010000007.1, read on the forward strand.
GCCGCCTCACCTTGTACATTTTTGTCACCAACACGCAAATTACCCGAGGCTACATAGCGACTCTCATTAGGCTTTGTCGTGATGATATTGATAACACCCTGAACAGCATTAGGTCCGTAAAGTGCCGAAGTAGCACCACGCACGACCTCCAGACGTTCTATATCCTCGATAGAGATAGGAAGATTGTCAAGGTTTGGTGTTCCAATGGCGTAACTGTGAACAACGCGGCCATCGATCATTACTAGAATGTTCATACTCTCGGCATATAGCAAGAAGTTGTTGTCTGGTATATTGTTAAGACCTCGCATCTGCACGTCATATACTCCATTGAGCTTTTCAGAAACGATCATACCCGGCACAAGTCGCAACGCCTCTTCTATAGTAGAGATACCATAAGTACGAAGTTCGTCGTGCGTGATAACTGTGCTGGACAATGGCGACGTAAAACTGCTCTCTTCTTCTTTCGAAGCAGATGATACATTTTTGTTCATGATGAGCGCAAATAACTCATCAACACTTGTTACTCCTAGTGTTTCAACAGCATCCATAAGTTGCTCAAGAGGCAATTCCGACAACTCCTCTGTAGTCATACTTAGAATCTGCTCTCGTGTCAATTTGCTGTTTTCTTGTGCTTGGGCGCATAGAGACATAGCGCAAAAGAGAGCAATAGTGCAAATAAACTTTTTCATAGCAATATATTTATTGTACGCGAAACCAATGTATATAGCTCCACATTCGTTTTAACTATATATCGTTGGCAAATATACGCGCAAAACATCCAACTGATACACTTAATTGGCTTTGATTTTGGAGAAAACAAGAACTTTGTGGAAAAAAATCTTGAGAATTAACATTTTTCCTTGGAGAAGAAAAGAAATGTAGTAATTTTATGTCCAAAAAATCACTGTTATGGACGAAAACAATGTCATAACTATCAAGAATATAGTTCATCAAGTACTGAATGAATCTGTCAACTACAAGAATCAGATAATGATATCTCGCATCAAGGATCTGAGCCTGTTTAAGACTCCTTGCCACCTAAGAGCTATAAGCATACTGGTTTGCATAAGTGGCGAGATAGAGTGTTCTATAAACCTACAGACTTACAGACTGGGCAGATACTCGGTGTTGATCAATTTCCCTGAAAATATCATCCAACTCAAGAGCGTGAACAACCTTGAGGCGTTTGCCATAATACTCTCCTCCGAATTTGTTCGCAAACTCTCTATGGATATGTTGTCGGTCTCACACCTATTTTCGTACGAGGCCAACAGAAACGCAATGTTTGTACTCCCCAAGGAGGAGATACGACATTTGTCTCATTACCTCGCTATACTAGAAAAGAGCATATCAGCACCTATAAACGAGACAAGCGACAGCTTGATGAAATACCTCGTATCGGCATTTATGACCGAGATCATGCAGCTCCACAATCACTATCACCCCAATACCTCCACTAATGTCAAAGGGGGAAAGGGAAAACTGCACATATTAGATAGATTTGTAGAACTTGTGGGAGAGTACCACGCCAGTGAACGGGAACTGAAATTTTATGCCGATAAAATGTGTATAACTCCCAAATACTTGGCAGATACGGTGAAACAGACAAGCGGCAAGAAAGCTACCGAATGGATTTGCGATTTTGTAATAATGGAGGCACAGTCGCTCTTGAGATATTCAGGGTTGAGTGTCCACGAAATATCCGAAAAACTGAATTTCCCATCTCAATCGGCATTCGGCAAATACTTCAAATACCAGGTTGGTCTATCACCATCAGAATTTCTCGAGAACAATCAGGATAGTCAATAATCCCGACTACCTAGGACGCGCCTTATAGTCATAGCCTTGTACTCAGTCTCTTGGTACTCCGACTCACACACCGAATCGGGCATTATACCACCGCCGACAAAGATATATGCCTTGTCGGAATTCATCTCGAGTGCCGCACATCGCAAATTGACATATATGCGCATACCATTTTCATCTTGGTAGCCAACAAATCCTGAGTAATACTCTCTGTCGTGCTTCTCTACCCTGGAAATGATATCCATAGCCTTAGCACGCGGCTGTCCACATACAGCTGGCGTGGGATGTAATATATTGAGTACCTTCTCGGCTACGGTCGCATCTGCTATCTGCATCTCTATATCGGTACGCAGGTGCTCAAGTCCTCCGGCTTGCGCAGTGTAGGCATCGCTCATACTTATCTCTATACCCTCTTTCTGTAGCTGCTCGCCTATCCACTTGCTTACTACAGCTTGCTCACGAATATTCTTCTCGTCCCACGCTATATGTTTGCCACACATCGGACGGGTACCTGCTAGAGCCATAGTGCGGCCAGCGCCTAGGGTTGCATCGTACGATAAAAGCAACTCTGGAGTACAACCTAGCCATACCTTATCGCCATCGACCGACAGGTATATCATCTGATGAGGATAAATCTCGCACGCATGTGCAAAGAGTCGCCCCAAGGTAGTGTGCCCAATTCCTTGATGAAGCACAACACGCGACAGTACTACCTTGTCTACAATACCCGACTCAAGGGAACGCTTGACCTGTGCAAAGGATTCTCTGTACTCTTCCTCGGTAGTAGCCCTATATGGCTTACGTCCTATAGCCCCCTCGGAATAGGGACGCATGACAAACCGCCTCTTAGCATCGCCAATGAACCACAACACCTCTCTGCTGCCGGGTTCACGCATGACGGCAAAAGAGCCTCTCTGCTTGTCTATTGTATCTACTATCTGCTGATAGTCCATTAATCCAACTCTTGTTCAAGTATACGTCTCAAAACCTCCTTGCCGCTACTGATACTCTCTACCATCCAGTGCAGCAGCGTAGTACGCTTCTCTTCTTCGGGGAAGTCGTCCTCTACCCCCAAAGCACCCATCTTGGCCCTGAGGGTGTGAAGTATTATGGCTGTGGAGACAGAGATATTGAGACTCTCTGTAAAGCCACACATAGGTATGGTCAGTCGCTCGTCGGCATGCTCCCACGCATAGTCGGATATACCCACCTTCTCACTGCCCATCATAATGGCAAACTTACCTTTGGTAACATCGAAATCTTCGAGATTGGTAACCCCTTCGCCATGAGGAGATGTGACTACTATCCTGTAGCCGTCTCTCTTGAGCGCATCTATACAGAGCGGCGTATTGTCGGTAGCATTGCAATACCTATTTATATTAAGCCACTTTGTAGCGCCTCTGACAATATCGGGATGTATGGTAAATTGATTGTTATTCTCTATCACATGAAGATCTTGAATACCAAAGCATTCACATGTTCGCATGACCGCACTGGAGTTGTGTGAATGAAAAATATTCTCCAATACCACCGTCATGTGCTTGGTTCGCTTGGCCAACATCGCCTCCAATGTCTCCATCCTCTTCTCCGTGAGGAATGGTCTGAGTTTTTCTATCAATTCGCTATCTGTCATCAATCTGCTTCTTTAATAGTGCAAAATTACTCTTTTTATGCGTAGCTTCAAACTCTACATGCTGACCACTCCGGCCAACATGACTGCCACGGCTGTCCTCATACACTCTTCATCGGGGTCGAACTGCGACGTGTGTACATTGCCACTGGCTCCTACGCCAAACCTATAATAGACCGACGGATAACGCTGCGTATAATACCCAAAATCCTCAGCCGTAGTGCGTACACCCATCCTGACAACATTCGCCTTGCCTATGAGCGATTCGGCAGCTGCCTGGACTTCGGCACACCGCTCTTCATTGTTCATTACCACCGGGAAGCCGTCTTTGATATCGATGCTTGTCTCAACCCTGAAGGCTGTAGAGAGGGCTGATACGACTTCGCGTATGCGCTTTTTCATATAAACCCTGGTCTCTTCCGACATGGTGCGGAGTGTACCTGCCAGATAGACATCGTCGGGTATTATATTGGTGGCACCCAACGCCTCGAAACGACCGAACGATAATACGGTGGGGACCGTAGCTGGTACTTCACGGGCTACCAACTCTTGGAGTGCAACAAGCATCTGAGCTCCCGCCAATACAGTGTCTGTGAGAAGATGTGGTACCCCTCCATGCCCACCATGCCCCTTGATACGCAAGTGTATCTCATCGCCCGAGGCCATATAGGCACCTGGACAAAAGCCTACTTTGCCTACCTCAAGATCGGGCATGACATGATGAGCCATTACTACCTTGGGCTCAAAACCGTCCAACACACCGTCGTTGAGCATACGGATAGCTCCTCCGGGCCATACCTCTTCACTGGGCTGAAAAAGCAGTACTACCCTACCGCTCCACGATTTACGATTATCTATAAGTATCTGTGCTACACCCAATAGGATAGCCGTGTGCATATCATGACCACAGGCATGCATCACTCCATCAATGGTCGAACATACTTGGTGCGATTTATCTTCTTCTATGGGAAGAGCATCCATATCGGCACGTAGAACAACGGTCTCTCCAGGGGCATCGGCCTCTATTATGGCTCGTATTCCATACTGAGCAAATCCCTTCTGATAACTGATGCCCATAGCTCTCAGTTGGCGCTCCACATAGGCCGATGTCCACTCCTCATGAAAAGATACCTCGGGATGCTCATGAAGGTCGCGCCTTACCCGCTTAACATACTCAAAGACCCCGTCGGCCAACGCCAATATATCGTTATTTGTCATAACTCTCTTTGTTAAACCATCACAAAGTTAAACTAAAAAATTGCGATGAACAACTGAGATCTATATACTCAGAAACTAACATAAAAAGGGCGACTAAAGTCCGTTTGACTTCAGCCGCCTTTCACTCAACGTGGTTTTTGAATTTGTCCCTTTGCCTATCGCAGGCTCAACAAATAACGCGCCAACCTATTTTCTCATTGTCCTAGCTGTATTTCTTTGTAATACTTGCTGTATCTTTTTGACATTGCAAATTTTGCCTTTTGTTGAAGTTTATCCAACTGATAATTCCTATCTTTGCATAGATAAAAACCTATAATATGACTATTCAGCAATTGGAATACATCGTAGCACTTGAACGCTATGGACACTTTTTACAGGCAGCTGAGGCTTGCGGTATAACGCAACCTACACTGAGTGCGACTATTGCTAAGCTTGAGGAAGAGCTTGATACTCAGATATTCGACCGAAGCAAACACCCTATCACACCCACCGAGGCAGGTCTCGCCGTAATAGAACAGGCAAAAACTATCTTGCAGGATGTGGAGACTATGAAAGAGTTGGTTCTATCGGAACGTGAAAAAGAATCGGGCGAAGTTCACCTGGGGGTAATCCCAACTATCTCACCCTATATCTTGCCCTCTTTCATAAAGCAGATACAGACCAACTACCCTTCTATCAACCTCCATATTACCGAGGCTGTGCCTGATGCTATGATACAGGCATTGATCAAGTCGGAGATCGACATGGCTATAATGTCTCCTACTGATACCGCTCCCGATATTCTGGAGGTACCGCTCTACATAGAGCATTTCGTGGCTTACGTCTCGCCAAACGACAAACTGGCACGACAGAAGGAGTTACACCAGAAAGATTTCCCAACAAGCAAAATATGGCTTCTCAACGAGAGCCTCTGTATGACAGAGCAGTTGAAGAACATCATGAAAATAGCATCCGACTACTCGTCGCTCTACCGAGCAGGAACAGTGGACACTCTTATCCGAATAGTGGAGGAAAATGGCGGATACGCACTGATACCAGAACTTCATATGGGTCTGCTACGCGATTATCAGAGACATAATGTGCGACATATTGTAACACCTAACCTGAAGCGCGAAGTTTGCCTATTCGTACGAAAAGATTTCGTAAAGGAAAAATTGCTCAATATCATTGTAAACTCCATCTGCCGCGTTATCCCCGAACCTATGCTGATGCATAATCTTAAAGAACGATACATCCGACTCTAAATCAGACAGGATATAACACAAATTGAATAAATCGCAATTTTCGTTGAAAAAGGGCGCAAGTTCTTTTAGCATTGATTACCTTTGTAACATAAAATTATACCATACCAAATGGATACAGTAGATATCAAAGAATTGAATGAACGAATCAAGCAGGAATCGGCTTTCGTCGACCTCATCTCGCTTGAAATGAATAAAGTCATCGTAGGTCAGAAGCACCTCGTTGAATCCCTTATGATCAGCCTTCTTTCAGACGGGCATATCCTCCTCGAGGGTGTTCCTGGTCTTGCAAAGACTCTCGCCATTAACACCTTGGCTAAGGTCATCGACGCTGGCTTCGCTCGAATCCAGTTCACCCCAGACCTTCTCCCTGCCGATATCCTAGGTACTCTCATCTACTCACAGAAGACAGAGGAGTTCCAGGTAAAGAAAGGCCCAATCTTCTCGAACTTCATCCTTGCCGATGAGATCAACCGTGCCCCAGCTAAGGTACAGTCGGCTCTCCTCGAGGCAATGCAGGAACGCCAGGTAACAATCGGCGACAATACATACCCTATGGAGAAGCCCTTCCTCGTAATGGCTACACAGAACCCTATCGAGCAGGAGGGTACATACCCACTCCCAGAAGCTCAGGTGGACCGTTTCATGCTTAAGGTTGTCATCGACTACCCTAAGAAGGAGGAGGAGCGACTCATCGTTCGCCAGAATCTCCAAAAGGCATTCCCACAGCCTCAGACAATCCTCAAGCCAGAGGATATCATCCGCGCTCGCCAGGTAGTGAACGATGTATATATGGACGAGAAGATCGAGAAGTATATCGTAGATATCGTATTCGCTACACGTTACCCAGAGCAGTACAAGCTCGAGCGCTTCCAGCAGATGATCCAGTGCGGCGCATCTCCTCGTGCCTCTATCTCATTGGCTCGAGCAGCTAAAGCCTACGCTTTCATCAAGCGCCGTGGTTACGTTATCCCAGAGGATATACGCGCAGTATGTCACGACGTTCTCCGCCACCGTATCGCCCTCACATACGAGGCCGAGGCTTCAAACGTCACAACAGAGGAGATCATCTCTGAAATTCTTAACCAGGTTGAGGTACCTTAATAGATAATCGTGGATACAGCTGAACTCATAAAAAAGGTTCGTCAGATCGAGATTAAGACTCGCGGTCTCTCTAACCATATCTTTGCTGGCGAGTATCACTCCGCCTTCAAAGGTCGTGGTATGGCTTTCGCCGAGGTCCGCGAATACCAGTTCGGCGACGACGTCCGTAACATCGACTGGAACGTGACGGCTCGTATGTCAAAACCTTTTATCAAGGTCTTTGAGGAGGAGCGCGAGAATACCGTTATCCTACTTATCGACGTTTCGGGCTCACGCGAATTTGGTACAGCAACTCGTTTCAAAAAGACTCTTATCACAGAATTGGCAGCTACCTTGGCGTTCTCTACTATACAGAACAACGATAAAGTAGGCGTAATATTCTTCTCCGACAGAGTGGAGCAGTTCATACCCCCTCAAAAGGGCAAGAAACATGTATTGCATATAATTCGTGAGTTGCTGACTTTCGAACCTCAAGGACGTGGTACCGACCTCAGCGAGGCTTTGCGTTACCTTACTGGCGCTATCAAGAAACGCTCTACAGCTTTTTTGATATCGGACTTCATGCAGGAGACTGGCGCAGATATGCGTGAGGGCGATTCTACCCCTTTCGAACGCTCAATGCGCATCGCTTCCCACAAACACGATATGGTAGCCCTGAGAATTCTCGACAAGCGCGAAGCTGAATTGCCTGATGTAGGCTTGATGCTAATGACAGATGCCGAATCGGGCGAACAGCGCTGGGTGGATTCTTCTTCTGCCGCCGTACGTAATGCTTGGCGTAAGTCGTGGGTCGACCGCAACAATGCTCTGCAGCAGTCGTTCACTCGTTGTGGTGTAGACTCAGTAGATATAGCTACCGACCACGATTATGTTCTCGACTTGCTGAAACTCTTCAAACAACGAAGCTAAATGAAGTATATCAGACATATATTTTTGCTCCTTTGCCTGGCAGTAGCTTTCTCCGCAAACGCACAGAAGGTTCGCACTTATGCCGAGATGGACTCTACTGTCATTCTCATAGGCGGACAGGTGGGACTGGATGTAGTGGCATCTTTCCCCGCTGATGCCAACATACATTTCCTCCCTTTGGAGGGCGACACGCTCTCGAAGGAGGTGGAGATTGTGGACCGCTTGATGCCCGACTCAACTATCGAGGCTAACGTCATCACTATCCATCAGCGTTATATCGTACAGTCGTTCGATAGTGGATTGCATTACATCAACCCTAAGCCTTTGCTGTTGTTACCAGATAGCTCAACTGTCAAGGTCGACATCCCAGCGTTGAATGTTCTCAATCCTTTTAATATCGAGATCGACCAACAGTCGCAAGTGGCTAAGATAACCGATATCCGCGATGCAATGAATGCTCCATGGACTTTGGCTGAGTTCCTTCAGAACTGGCCATGGATGGTAGGCGCTATACTGCTGATAGGTGCAATAATATTGGGTATCTGGTACTACAAACGCCAGAAGGCTAAAAACGCCGGCATGGTAAAGGAGAAACCAAAGAAGGTGATCCCTTGCCACGTAATAGCCCTCGACAATCTGGAACAATTGAAGGAGAAGGCACTGTGGCAACATTCTCACGTCAAGGAATACTACTCTGAGTTGACAGAGATCCTACGTACTTATATAAGTGCCCGATACAACGTCAACGCTATGGAGAGTACAACAGACGAGATAATGGACAGCCTGAAGGCTATACCTAATATAGATATGTCTGATACTACACGTATGCAGAATATATTGGAGTTGGCCGACTTCGCTAAGTTCGCTAAACTGGAGCCGCTGCCCGACGAAAACGACGGCGCTATGAAACAGGCTGTGGAGTTTGTCAGCAATACAGCCGAGACAAATACTCTGGAAGCTACAACTAAATAAACAGTAAAGGATATCAAAGTGGAATTCTTACATCCCGAATATTTCTGGCTACTACTCGTAGTCCCATTATATATAGCTTGGTATATCTGGCGTCAGAATAAAATCAACACCACTATCCAGGTATCTTCGCTCTCCCCTATGAAGGGCGTAGGTAAATCATGGAAGAGCTATCTGCGCCACTTGCCAATGGTTCTGCGTATGCTGGCCCTCGCAGCGGCTGTATGCGTCATAGCTCGCCCTCAGTCAACGTCTAGTCACCGCGACGAGAAGACAGAGGGTATCGACATAGTAATGGCTGTGGATATTTCGGGTTCTATGCGTGCACAGGACTTCAAGCCTAATCGTCTGGAAGCAGCTAAAGATGTGGCTATCAGATTCATTAGCGGTCGTGAAACAGATAATATCGGCCTAGTGATATTTGCAGGAGAGAGTTTCACTCAGTGTCCGTTGACCACCGACCATGCCGTACTGACCAACCTCTTCAATGATATACAGACTGGTATGCTCGAGGATGGTACTGCTATCGGCTCTGGCTTGGCTACAGCTATCAACCGCATCAAAGAGAGCAAGGCCAAGAGTAAGGTCATCATCTTGCTGACCGATGGCGAGAATAACCGTGGATCTATTACACCTCTCAAGGCGGCTGAGATAGCTCAGACCTTCGGCGTGAGAGTCTATACTATCGGTGTAGGTACCAACGGCACTGCCCCATTCCCAGTACAGACAGCTTTCGGTATACAGTATCAGGATATGGAGGTTAAAATCGACGAGACTCTCCTGACTCAGATTGCTGATATGACTGGCGGCAAGTATTTCCGCGCTACCAACAAGAGCAGCCTTCAGAGTATCTACGAGGAGATCGATCAGTTGGAAAAGACTATCATGGATGTACGTGAGTATACCAAACGTACAGAGGAGTATCTGCCCTACGCATTGGCTTGTGCACTATTACTCCTCCTTGAGATGCTTCTCCGAAATACAATACTTCGCACATTACCTTAGAACAATATTTACGAGACTTTATCATGCGTTTCGCTAATCCATATATGCTCTACCTCTTGCTACTGGTTCCAGTGGCTATAGTGGTCTACTACTACCTACAGAGCAAACGTCGCAAAGCTCTAAAGGCTTTCGGTGAACAGGGACTTATACAGCACCTGATGCCTCTATATTCTCCAACTCGTCAGAATATCAAGGCATGGATACTCCTAATAGCTTTCGCTCTCCAGATTCTTATCTTGGCACGACCTCAGTTCGGCACTAAACTGGAGACTACCAAACGTAGCGGCATAGAGATAATGGTAGCCATCGACGTGTCAAACTCAATGAACTCGATGGACGTATCTCCTTCGCGCCTCGAAATGGCTAAAATGGCTGTGTCACGCTTGGTCGATAAGATGACTAACGACCGTTTGGGTATAGTGGTATTCGCTGGTACTGCTCACGTCCAGTTGCCTATTACAACCGACTACCCTTCGGCTAAGATGTTCCTCTCGTCAATATCTACAGGCATGGTACCTGTACAGGGAACAGCTATAGGCGCAGCTATCAATATGTGCCGCAATTCATTCACCTCTCAGGATAATATCAATCGCGCTATAATAATTATAACCGATGGCGAAAACCATGAGGACGATGGCGTTGAGGCAGCTCGAATAGCAGCTTCCGAGGGCATAAGAGTCTACACAGTGGGTATGGGTACACCTAAGGGTTCTCCTATTCCTGTAACCCCTGGCAATACGCACGACTTCATCAAGGACAAGCAGGGTAACGTGGTAATATCTAAGATCGATGAGCAGACTCTCGTAAATATTGCCGCAGAGGCCAACGGAGCTTATATCCCTGCCAACAACATACGTAATGGCATCAATGCTTTGGTAGAGGAGCTGAACAATATAGAAAAGACCGAATTTGAATCGAAGGTCTATTCTCAGTATAGCGACCGCTTCCAATACCTGGAGATAATCGTTATTTTTCTCCTTCTTATCGATCTCCTCTTACTGGGACGAAAGAATACCCACTTGAGTAAGTTCGATATATTTACCCGTAAGGAGAATGCTAAAGATTTGTTCAACTAATACAATCCAAATATGCGATACATATTAGTTTTCATAACAGCCTTGCTGATATCAGCATCAGCCAACGCTCAGAAGGAACGTAAGTACATACGAGATAGCTACAACCAATACACAGATGGTAAATACGAGGACGCTCAGGAGTCTTCTGTTCGTGCATTGGCCGAAGCACCAAACTCATACGAGGCTAATTACAACTACGCTTGCTCGCTCTTCAAACAGGAGAAAGTCGACGAGGCTCTGGAGAAACTCAACCAAATGGCCCAAAATGAGACTGACAAAGAGCATATCAGCCAGCTATACCACAATATAGGCAACTGCCACTACGTAAAGGGTGAGTTTGACAAGAGTATCGATGCCTACAAGAAATCGCTCCGCGCTAACCCCGATGGCGAGGAGGGCTTCCGCACACGATACAACTTAGTAGCAGCACAGAAAATGTTGCAGCAAGACCAGAATCAAGATCAGAATCAAAATAAAGATCAACAACAACAGCAACAACAGCAACAACAGCAGCAGCAACAAGAACAACAACAGCAACAACAGGATCAACAGCAAGACCAGCAACAGCAGCAACAACAAAACGAAATGTCGAAGGATGATGCTCAGCGAATCTTGGACGCTCTACAACAGGATGAAAACAAACTGCAGGAGGAGCGCAAAAAGATCAAGGCACCAGCTAATCGCAACATCGAGAAAAATTGGTAATTTTGCTCATTCCTATAACGATAGAAGAAATGATGACAGTAAATAAACATATACTCAGGTTTATCACGCTCTCTCTCATCTTTTGCCTTACAAGCTTGGGATTGATGGCTCAGACGTCTTTCACTGGTCAGGCACCATCAACCGTAACCGTAGGTGAGAACTTCCGCGTGATTTACAAGGTCAACGCCGACGTGAACAATATACGTCTACCAGAACTTGATGGCATAAATATCCTTTACGGACCTAGCACCCAGCATAGCACGTCGTATAGCAGCATCAATGGCAAGGTTACTACTTCCGTCGAGAACTCTTTTACTTACGTGATGCGTATCGATAAGGTAGGTACATACAATATCGATCCTGCTACAATTACTGTCGAAGGGCAACCTGTACGTAGTAACGCTATTACTATCAACGTCATCAAGGATGCTTCTTCTAGCTCAAACGCCACACAGGGTGGTCAAAAACAACAGAGCCAGCCTGGCACTGCACAGTCTTCTGGCAATAAGGATGATATCATAATCGTTCAATCGCTCAATAAGAGTTCTGTATATGAGGGCGAGGCCGTAGTGCTTACTATCAAGATTTATACAAATGCCGACCTCAACAATATATTTGATGCAAAAGAGCCTTCTTTGGACAACTTTGTATCTCAGGACTTAATGGAGGATCGTTCACTACAGTTTCAGTTGGGTGAGTACAATGGCCGCACCTACCACGTAGCTTTGGCTGGCCGTTACCTCCTCATCCCTCAGAAGAGTGGCAACATAACTATAGACCCTACCGAATACGAGTTTGGCGTAAAAAAACGCATACGTAACGGTGGAGGTGGTTTCTTTAGCGGCTTCTTCGACGATATTCAGATTTATCGCCAGCGCGTAGCTAGTAAGTCTCTATCGCTCAACGTTAAACCTCTCCCACAACCTCGTCCTGCTGGCTTTAGTGGTGGTGTGGGCACTAACTTCAAATTCAACGTAAGCGCTACTCCCGATCAGGTTGAGACAGATAATAGCATCCAGGTTAAGGTAGCCGTAAGCGGCGAGGGTAACCTCAAGATTTTGTCTCTCCCTAAGCCTCAGTTCCATCAGGATTTCGACTCATTCGACCCCAAGGAGTCTAGCAACCTTAAGGCTGGTGCAAACGGCTTCATGGGCTCTCGCGAGGCTGAATATCTTATAATCCCTCGTCGTGATGGCGATTTCGAGATTCCTCAGCTCTCGTTCTCATACTTCAATACCGAACAGGGCAAGTATGTTACCCTCACTCAGGGTCCATTCCCTATACACGTGGCTAAGGGCGCTAATTCGGGCAACAACCAGTCTACTCAGGTATTCCAAGGTGGACAACGCGAACAGGTACAGTACGTAGGCAAGGATATCCGATATCTGCATACAAACGATACTGAACTGAAGTCTAAGGACGATTTCTTCCTCTTCTCTGGCGCATTCTGGACATGCATCTTCTGCCCTCTGGCAATTCTCATTGCTTGCTTCTTCGCATACCGCAAGAAGATAAAGGACAACGCTAACATGATGGCTGTGAAGAAACGTCGCGCTAATAAGGTGGCTAAAAAGCGTCTGAAGAAGGCTCAGAGTTTCATTACAAAGAATGAGCGTGAAAACTTCTTCGACGAGGTTATGCGCGCTATGTGGGGCTACTTGAGCGATAAGTTGTCTATCCCTATGTCGGAACTTACCAAAGACAACGCTCGCGAAAAGATGCTGGAGCACTCAATATCTGAGGCCGACGCCGATGAGTTCATCAATGTACTGGATGCTTGCGAGTTCGCCCGTTACGCTCCTGCTGAGTTGTCCGACAAGATGGAGGATATATACAACCGTGCAGCCGATGTTATCGGTCGTATGGAGAAATAAACCATATAACATAGATTATTCTGCATTATGATACGCAATATACTAAAAGCCATATACACCGTAGTTCTGGTACTGGTATGCTCTATGTATGCCAGCGCTCAAAGCCAAGCCCTGCAAGATAGCTTGACTCAGGCCAATAACTACGCTAAGGATGGTCTGAACGCTCAGGCCATAAATACTTACGAGTATATCTTGTCTCAGGGCTATACTAATGCTTCTGTATACTACAATCTGGGGTATGCATACTACAAGCAGGGTAACCTCGGTCGCGCAATACTTAATATGGAACGCGCCAAGAAGCTTAACCCTAATGACCCTGATATATTGTACAATCTTGAGCACGCATACGCTATGACCGATCAGATGCAGGTGGTAGAGCCTGTATTCTTCGAGGCGTGGTGGGCTGGATTCAAGAATATATTAAGCCCAAATGGATGGGCCGTAGTAGTGGTTATATTGTTCATCTTGGCTCTTTGTGCTATAGCTGGCTTCTTGTTTGCTAATAATATAGCTCTGCGCAAAGTGGGATTCTTCGGTGCTATGGTCTTGTCTATCTTCTGCATCGTGGCTCTTACTATAGCTATCAATAAACGTAGCGAGATTATCGATAGTACAGAGGCTATCATCCTCAGTTCTTCTGTTACTCTCTCTACTTCGCCTGACAAGAATGGCTCGGAAATGGCTATTCTCCACGAAGGTACTCACGTCGAAATCGTCTCTCTTCTCAACGAGTGGGCAGAGGTACGCCTAAAGGATGGTAATGTGGGATGGCTCAAGGTTGCCGACTTTGAGAAAATCTAACAAAATATCAACCCCATGCTTCATAGGAGTATTTTTCTATTTCTTATGTAGCATTATCGTAGGATGTGAGTCTGAATACTCCACACCCTCTTCTTTGTCTGCACTCGATTTTTCTACAGATACCCTCTCTTTCGATTCACTCTTCGTGGGGGACCAATCAGAAAACCTCGTCTTACGCCTGTACAATCGTAGCAAGGATAATCTATTGATAGACCAGATTCTGCTCGAGGGTGGCGAGAATGCTCACTATTCAATCAACATCGATGGTATATCTTCTCCGTCTTTGATGAATGTACAACTGGCAGCCAAGGATAGCTTGTATATCTTTGTCAATTTCTTTTGCAACCATACAATGCTGGAGAACACTATGGAGGTGACCGACCGTGTGACACTTAGAGTGGGTTCTATGACTAAATCTGCTATCCTCTCTGCTCATGTCATGAATGTCAATGTTCTCGATAATGTGACTATCTCTCGCAATACATCCTTGACATCAAATATCCCCTACCGAATATATGGGGAACTGAATATTCCCGAGGGAACAACGCTCACTATAGCCCCTTCTGCTGAGTTGTACATGGCCCCTAAGTCGCGTATCGAAGTCTATGGAAATCTTATTGCCGAAGGAACAATGGATGAACCTATTACTATCCATAGCGACCGCTTGTCTTCTTTCTACGATGACGTTCCTTCTCAATGGGATTGGATATGTATCAATAAGTCGGCCCACGCTTCTCTCAAGAACGTAGAGATATCTAACGCCAGAAACGCTATTCAGGTCGATAGCACAGCTTCTCTGTGGCTAAATAGTTGTATCCTTCGCGATGCTGGTGCATCAATGGTATATTCCAACCACGGAGATATCCATGTGTATAATAGCCTAATGTACAATAGCGGCGGCGCTCTGCTGGAGGCTCACGGCGGAGATGTGGAGTGTATCCATTCTACTTTGTCCAACCACTTCTCATGGGATTATCGCAAAGTGTCTGCAGTCCGCCTTCTACCTTCTACCGACAGTTCTTATGGTAATCTCTTGTTGGCTAATAGCATAATCGAGGGGAATCAGCGCAACGAACTGGAGTGCGAGGCCGAGTCGCTGCTTGTCGACCATTGCGCCATAACTACCGAAAACATTAAGTCTATTGCCAATGATTCCCGCTTTGTAGAGGTAATATCTACAGGTAATATCAAATTTAAGGACGTAAAAAAGCATAACTACCATTTGACAGAGGGCTCCGATGCTCTCAACAAGGCTAATCCTTCATACGTAAATGATTGTCCAGTCGACCTTGATGGCAATAGCCGTAATATTTCTACTCCAACAATCGGGGCTTACGAATGCCCTATAGAACAACAAATAGCCGACCATGAAAAATAAATTTCTACTCTCATTCATAATAGCATTTCTGCTTTTGACAAGCTTGTACGCACAGTCGCCTAAGGACTCTCTTATCTTGATTACATACAACGTGGAGAATTTCTTCCACCCAGATGACGATCCCGCTACTAACGATAACGAGTTCACCCCTAATGGTACATATATGTGGACCAATAGTCGCGCTATACGAAAAGCTGTCAAAATAGCCCGAGTTATCAATAGCATCGCCGAGGCAAGCCATTACCCTGATATAATAGGTTTCTGCGAAATAGAGGGTAGCGAAGCCGCCAATATCCTTCTCTCTTATGGCAAATTGAAGAATCGAGGCTACCGTTTGGTAAACTTGGATACTAGGGATGGCCGTGGAATAGCTACTGTCATCATTTACCGTCACGACCGCCTTTGCTTGGTAGATAGCACAACTATCGATTGCAACGTCCCTTCTGAGGATTTTAATACTCGCAAAATACTTCATTGCACTTTTACCCACGGCAGGGATACTCTCCATGTCTTGGAGAACCATTGGCCTTCTCGCTCTGGCGGCGTCGCTAAGAGCGCATGGCGTCGCAATCATGTGGCTACAATGCTCAAGAATTACTGCGACTCTATCCTCGCCTTGTCTGCTGACGCTAAAATAGTGATAATGGGCGACCTAAACGAGACTGCCGATAGCGAGGAAATACACGATGTTCTGGGCGCTCGCAAAGAGGGTCCAGTATATTTCAATATTTCCGAAACCGACCCTCATGGCCATCTGTCTTATTGCTATCGTGGCAAATGGTCAACTATCGACCACATTATCGTCTCTCGCAGTATCAAAGAGTCGTGCTCTCCTAAATTCGAGGTGTTCAAACCAACATTCCTCTTGGAGCAGGATTTCTACAATAACTCATACAAACCTTTTCGTACTTACATAGGTCAGAAATACAATGATGGTTATTCCGACCATCTGCCTGTAAAACTGACTATTGCCTTTTAATCGCTAGTCATGGATATTCTTAATAGCATAAATATCGAGAGCCATCTCTTCCAAAAGGTAGCCATCATTGTGTGCCAAGGACAGATAGCTATCAATGGCAGTATGCATATTTGCACTACCAACGAGACTCTCCACGAAGCTTTGTCTTCTTTGAAACCTTCAGAGGATGTGTCTCTCAACTATGTGGCCGATTACTTGGGTCGCGCCATATATTTTGCAAATAATAATGCCGACGTCAAAAGCCTTATTATCCACGGAGACAAACAGACGGACATAGTATTGGAGGAACAACAACTTACATGCCTCTCCCCCATCACTACCGCCTTCCGCGCTATATTGGCCGTGGGCGAGGGTCGTATTTCTATGCTCGATGCCGTGGAGGATATGCGGTTGGCTAATTACTTCTTCGTGGGCCTCAAACCTTCTTCAGGCTCTTCTATCCGACCTCAGGATACCGTACATAAACTTACAACTGTCGAAATAGAACGTGGAGATAAAAAAATCGAGACTGTTGCTCTCTTCCTTAGCCGCGAGTCTGCTTTACGCCATGCCAACAATGGCAAAGTACCTGTCTCCGAAATATCCTTGCCCGAGGCCGCTAAATTGTGGAACTATCAGATGCCTATCTCTATAGAGCCTCATGAGTCGTTCTCTATTACCATAGCCCCAGATACCATCCTTCAGGTAGAAATATCTCATAATAACTAATTTTACCCCCACCATAGTGTTCAAAGCTTTCTTCTTCGATATGGATGGCGTACTCTACGATAGTATGCCTAATCACGAATATACTTGGACTCACTCTTTCGCTGCCTATAATATAGTATTCCCTGCCGAACTGGCTTACATCAACGAGGGACGAACTGGCCGCGGAACTATCAACTTGGTAATGAATAAGGAGTATAACCGCGATGCTACCGAGGAGGAGATAGAGGCTATTTATGGTCTGAAAACTAAACTGATGAGGGAGTGCCCCAAAGCGCCTGTAATGCCAGGCATGCAGAATCTCATAAAAGACCTGCGCGCTAAGGGTATCCAGACTTTCGTCGTCACAGGTAGCAAACAGCCTAGTCTGATCGATAAGTTGTCTGCCGATTTTGGCTTTACTAAGGAGTTCGTAGTCTCTGGTGCCGATGTCAAAAAGGGGAAGCCCGATCCAGAACCTTACTTGATTGCCCTCGAACGCTCAAATCTTATGGCTAGCGAGTGCGCCGTAGTCGAAAATGCCCCCCTGGGCGTACGGGCTGCTAAGGGCGCTGGTCTGTTCTGCTATGGCGTAAATACTGGAAAACTGACAGATAATTATCTTACAGATGAGGGCGCCGACATACTATACCATTCTACAGCTGAGTTGTGCGCCGATATCACAAAGCACCTAAATCAATGACCACATCGGCCATCTTGATGGTCTCTTCACTGTGACTTACTATCACAGCGGTCTTGTCTTGTACTATCTTGCGGAACGACCCCAATAGCGTCTTCCTGGTCTCTCTGTCTAGCGAGGCCATAGGCTCGTCTAAAAATATTATCTGAGCTCGCTCATTATAAAACGATCTGGCTAAGGCTAATCTCTGCCACTGCCCTTGACTGAGCATCTCACTGCCTTCAAAAAGATTTCCAAGCGTGGTATTGTACCCCTTGGGTAATCCGGATAACAACGCATCTACCCCAGCATTTTCTGCCGCACGCCTTACTTGTCCTTCTCTCATCTCTTCTCTCACATTTCCTAACGTGATATTCTCGGCTGCCGAGGTGTTGTACAACATGAAGTCTTGAAATATGGCCGATACATTGTCCGAAATGTCATTTGCCGAAAAATCGTCTATCGATACCCCGTCAACAAGTATCTCTCCGCTTGTAGGTCTGTATAGACCACATAGCAACTTCACTAGAGTGGTCTTGCCACTGCCATTTGGACCGATCAACGCCACCGTCTGCCCAGGTTCTATCTTGAACGAGATATTCTTTATCGCTTCTCTCTGGGAGTCTGGATACTTGAAGGATACATTCTTTACCTCTATCCCTCGCTTCATAGGTCGAGGGAACGACTTACCTCCTTTCCCCTCGTCGGGTAACGCATAGCGCTTGTCAACTGGTATGTCAAGGTACTCAAAGAGATTCCTTAAATATATCTTGGTGTCTACCAGCGCTGCTACATTGCCCATCAGCCCTTGCGCAGTGGAGTTGGCTCTTTGTATCGCCATAAAATACAACGCCAATGAACCTGCCGTCAAGTCGCCTTCTATGGCTCGCCATACAACTATCCCCGCTAGCCCTACTACCCCTATTGTGGATATAACCTGACCTAAGGCTTCTCTCTTTACATTCTTTTCGTACAACTCTTCTCTCTGGCCTCGCAGCGTCTTTTGCAACTCATCGTATCTGTCGGAGAATAGTTCTCCTAGTCCAAATAGCCTGACTTCCTTGGCAAATTCCTTGACTGTGAGTATCCTGCTGAAATACGATTTTCTCCTCTCACTGATGGTCTGCTCTCTCTGAAGATTGAACATGGAGCGCGAGGAGCTGACTTTTATCGCTACCAATGGCAGTCCTATAGCTATTATGGCTATAGGCATCGACCAGTGTAATGAGATCAATACCGCACCCAACAACAACCCCGTAATACATTCTTGTACTATGGTGCATAATGAGTATAATACCGATAATGGCTTGCTCGACGATTCATTTACCGCCCTGAAGTATATATTCTGATACTCCGAGTTCTCAAGCCTCGAGAGGTCCATCATCATCGATTTCTTGTGCATCAGCTTCCATATCCTCTCACTTATCCGCGAGGATAATCTCTGTCGCATCACTTGAAGCATGGATGAAGTAACCCCATTGCAGATGAATATGACCGCCAAAATAATCCCAGCTTGCGCCAATGGCACTATCTCTAACGCACGCTGACCTATCTGCTGCATCGTCACATCTACCATCACCTTCAACGCCCATAGCATTACCACAGGCATCACACCTCTGCACAACACAAGAAACCCTACCCCACTGGCTAAGCGTGGTGATGTGGAAAATATCAGTCTCAATGTTCTGCGCATACGCTTTGGTAGATTTTTTACAAGGAATAAATCTTAACAATAATCTCTATACTACCTCTATATACTGTCTATATACGCTCTATATAGACAGTATATAGACAGAGGCTCTCTATAGAGGTTAATATAATTATATATTATCCAAATAAATATTCAACTCTCAATGGTCGTCCTGGAGTATGGCGCTACAGTCTGCTCACAGGTTATCCCTTTCAAGAACTTTCTGTATCCAGCACTGGCTACCATGGCAGCATTGTCTGTCGTATACTTGAAAGGTGGTACATAAACCTTGAACCCTTTTTTCTCTTGCAACTCCATAAAGGCATTTCTCAACCCACTGTTGGCGGATACTCCTCCCGCTACTGCAAGATGCCTAATCTTCAAATCCTTGGCAGCTTTCAATAGCTTTTTCATCAGTATATGAATTACCGTAGACTGCAACGAAGCACATAAGTCTGCCTTGTTTTCTTCAATGAAATTAGGATTCTCTTTAATATTATCTCTCAAAGTATAAAGAAACGATGTCTTCAACCCCGAGAAGCTGTAGTCGTACCCTTGTATGTTTGGCTCCGCAAAAGCAAAGGCCTTTGGATTGCCTTCTTGGGCTAGTTTGTCTACAACCGGTCCTCCAGGATACCCCAGATTCATCACCTTGGCACATTTGTCAAATGCTTCTCCAGCAGCATCGTCTATAGTCTGACCTATAACTTCCATATCCATATAGTCTTTTACAAGGAGTATCTGACTGTTACCTCCCGATACTAGTAGACATAGAAATGGGAATGGTGGCATAGGTTGCGCAGGGTCTACCACAAAATGCGCCGAAACGTGCGCCTGTAAATGGTTGACGTCTACCATAGGTATCCCAAGGGCCAACGAAAATGACTTGGCAAAGGATGTCCCTACAAGCAACGAGCCCAACAACCCTGGTCCTCGGGTAAAGGCTATAGCCGATAAATCGTGCTTCGATATCCCCGCATCCGCAATAGCTTTATCAACCACAGGAATAATATTCTGCTCATGCGCACGAGATGCCAACTCAGGTACCACACCACCATATCTTAGGTGCACCGCCTGCGAAGCCGTAACATTTGACAATACCTTGCCATCTTCCAAGATAGCCGCCGATGTATCATCACAGGATGATTCTATGCCAAGAATATACATACTCACTCAAAATAGATATGCAAAAATACGATATTCTATTATCTCAATCAAATTTTCACCACAACACCTCATCAGCACCACCTCTCTTCTAATCCTAACCCACTTTAAATAAAAAGCCTACAACTAAAACCATCTTTTCAAACACATCTATTTAAATTTGTATTTTATAAATCAAACACAACAATAAAACCCAACAACATTCTTCAAACCTCCCTCCGAATCTCTCTCTTACAAAATAAAAAAGAACATCAACACGATTTCTCGCAAGTTGATGTTCCTATTCAATAGTACCGCTTAAGCGCAGTAAAAACTCTGATTACATATAAACCACAGTCTCGCTTATCTCTTTTCTGCTGAAATGATTTGGCAATGCTCCACCCAACTGCTCGTCAGCAAAACCTAAATCCAAAATCATCAATATCTCTTCGTTCTCTGGCAAACCAAGCCCATCATGCATCTTGTCTGGGTCAAAGAAATTAACCCAACAGCTGTTCACTCCTACACTCTCAGCTGCCAAAAGCATATGCGTAGCCACAATAGAGGCATCCTCAATACCCGAATTGCGCTTCTCTCCTGGATATACAAAAACATTGTCCTTGTCATATGCAACTACCAAACATGTAGGCGCATTATATCTGCATGGTGTGAATTCGTCTATCTTTGCCAATTTCTCAGCCGATTGTACCACATAAATCTTCTGCTCCTGAAGATTCTTTGCCGTAGGAGCTACTCGCCCTGCCTCAAGGATAGCATCCAACTGCTCCTTGCTTATCTGCTTGCTCGCATCGTATCGCTTACATGAATAGCGATTGTGCACCAATTCTTGATATGTCATATTATCTAGCGATTGATTAGTTGTTTTTACATCTACATTGCTAGTACAACCTATACCTAGCAACGCACTCATTACTAATACTAGATTACTAATTCTTTTCATGTGTCAATTATTTATTACCACAAATATAAAATAAAAGTCGCACAAAAACTATTGTTCCGTGCGACTTTACTTAAATATTTATCTATTCCGCTTAGAATACGATATTGACGATTCTCTTTGGAACTACGATCAACTTCTTGACTGCCTTACCATCAAGATACTTAGCTGTCTGCTCGTTAGCCATCACCGTCTTCTCAATATCCTCCTTGCTCATATCAGCAGGCAACTCGATGATGAAACGAGTCTTGCCGTTGAATGATACTGGATATTTGAATGATGAGTCAACGAGGAACTTCTCCTCATGCTTTGGCCACTGAGCATCAAGTACTGATGTCTCATGACCGAGACCGTGCCACATCTCCTCAGCAATATGTGGAGCAAATGGAGTAAGCAATACCACGATAGGCTCAAAGATTGACTTCTTCTGACACTTGAGTGAAGAGAGCTCGTTCAAGAGAATCATGAACTGAGAGATACATGTATTGAATGAGAATCTCTCAATATCTGCTGTAATCTTCTTGATAGCCGAGTGCAATGCCTTCAACTCTTCTGGTGTTGCAGCATCTGCTGTCAATCCACCGTCGTATGTTCGCCACAACTTCTGCAAGAATCTGTGTACACCATCGATACCGTTTGTATCCCAAGGCTTAGAAAGCTCTACAGGACCGAGGAACATCTCGTACATACGGAGTGTATCAGCGCCATATCGATCCACAATCATATCTGGGTTGACAACGTTGTACATCGACTTAGACATCTTCTCAACTGCCCAACCGCAGACATACTTGCCATCTTCAAGTACGAATTCTGCTGTCTCATACTCAGGACGCCACTTCTTGAATGCCTCAAGGTCAAGAATGTCGTTTGATACAATATTTACGTCCACATGGATAGGTGTCACGTCATATTGGTCCTTAAGGTTAAGGCTCACGAATGTATTTGTATCCTTGATACGGTATACGAAGTTGCTTCGTCCCTGAATCATACCTTGGTTGACAAGCTTCTGGAATGGCTCCTCAGTCGAAGCTACTCCCATATCAAACAAGAACTTGTTCCAGAAACGTGAGTAGATAAGGTGACCTGTAGCGTGCTCAGAACCTCCTACGTAGAGGTCAACACTCTTCCAGTAGCCATTAGCTTCTTTCGACACAAGTGCCTCCTCGTTCTTGTTGTCCATATAACGGAGGTAATATGCACTTGAACCAGCAAAGCCTGGCATTGTATTCAACTCAAGTGGGAATACAGTCTTGTTGTCGATAAGCGACTTATCCACAATCTTGCCATTCTTCTCGTCCCATGCCCATACCTGAGCACGACCGAGTGGTGGCTGACCGTCTTCTGTTGGCTTATATTCTGAAATCTCAGGAAGCTCAAGAGGCAACTTGTCTGCAGGTACCATATATGGCATCTCATCCTTGTAGTATACAGGGAATGGCTCACCCCAGTAACGCTGACGAGAGAATATTGCATCGCGTAGACGGTAGTTAACCTTAACACGACCAAGATTATGCTCTTTTACATATTTCTTTGTAGCTGCAATGGCTTCCTTTACTGTAAGTCCGTTTAGTGAGAAGTCAATATAAGGCTTTACACCTGCACGTGGAGAGTTGCTTACAATACCCTCCTTAGCATCGTAGCTCTGCTCACTTACATCAGCACCCTCGATAAGTGGGATAATAGGCAAGTTGAAGTGCTTAGCGAAAGCATAGTCACGACTATCGTGTGCAGGAACAGCCATAATAGCACCTGTACCATAGCCTGAGAGTACATACTCACTTACCCAAATTGGAATTGCCTCTCCTGTAAATGGGTTAATAGCGTAAGAACCTGTGAAAACACCTGTTACCTTGCGGTCCGACATACGGTCGCGCTCAGTACGTTTCTTCACGTATGCTATATATTCCTCTACCGCAGCCTTTTGATCAGCAGTAGTAACTTGCTCTACATAATCACTCTCAGGTGCAAGAACCATGAAGGTAACACCAAACATAGTGTCCGCACGAGTCGTGAAGATAGTGAACTTAACGTCTGAGTCCTTTACAGAGAACTGTACCTCCGTACCCTCTGAACGTCCGATCCAGTTCTTCTGTGTCTCCTTGATAGACTCACTCCAGTCGATAGTCTGAAGTCCATCAAGCAAACGCTGAGCGTATGCATTGACTCTCAAGCACCACTGACGCATCTTCTTTTGAACTACTGGGTAGCCACCACGTACTGACACACCATCAACGACCTCATCGTTAGCAAGTACAGTACCAAGTTTTGGACACCAGTTTACCATTGTCTCACCAAGGTAAGCCAAACGGTAGTTCATCAGTGTCTCTTGCTTTTTCTTCTCGTCCCATGAATTCCACTCAGATGCAGTGAATCTCAACTCCTCACTCTGTGCTACATCAAGCCCAGGATTTCCTTCTGTTTCAAAGTGCTTAACAAGTGTCTCTATCGGAAGTGCCTTCTGCTCTTTATTGCAGTAGAACGAGTTGAACATCTTTGTAAATGCCCACTGTGTCCACTTGTAGTATATAGGATCACATGTGCGAACTTCACGACTCCAATCAAAGCAGAAGCCTATCTTGTCAAGCTGCTCATGGTAACGGTTGATATTCTGGTCTGTTGTAATGGCAGGATGCTGACCTGTCTGGATAGCATACTGCTCTGCTGGCAAACCATAGGCATCATAGCCCATTGGGTGCAAAACATTATAACCACAAAGACGCTTGTATCTAGCAAAGATATCACTGGCAATGTAGCCAAGTGGGTGACCTACATGCAATCCTGCTCCCGATGGATAAGGGAACATATCAAGTACGTAGAACTTAGGACGCTTCTCATCCACATCTACCTTGTAAAGCTTATTGTCAACCCAATACTGCTTCCAGCGGGTCTCTATATCTTTGAAGTTGTAATCAGCCATAATTGGTATTTTCAATTATTTATATTCGGGCGCAAAATTAGTGAAACATTGCAACTATAACAAACTTAACATATAATAAAAACGGCTACACTTGCTTAAAGTGTAGCCGCTATTTTATATTCTTACCTGACTAAACTAATACATAGTTTCTTTTACCTTGCTCCAATCTATCTTGTCTACCGACTGCGCTACTGGTACATGCTTCAATTTTGTGCCCTTTCTTACCATAAGCACTATTGGCACCTCTCCTACTTGTACCTCATTCCAACCTGGATTATAGGTCTTGCCTGTCTGATAGTCTACCCACTTGCTCTTGCCTGGTAGATATACCGTACGACTCTTGCCTTCTTCAAACATAGGCGCTACCAAAATCTGACTGCCAAACATATACTGGTCTTCTACCATCCACGCACCAGGATCGTCCGGAAACTCTACAAGCAAAGCCCTCATCATAGGTAGACCTGTCTGCGTACAAGCCTTGGCCTCATCTGCTATGTATGGCATCAACTTGTACTTCATCTCTGCTACTTTCCTGAAATAATCCACAAATTCATTGTTGTATAGCCATGGCTCTGTCGGAGGCGCACCATGTACTCTGGAGTGCGAGGTAAACATACCAAATGGCAACCACCTCCTGTACAACCCCACTGGACACGACTGAACAAATCCTCCTATATCATGACTCCAGAACGAGAATCCTGAAAGACCAAACGAAAGACCGCCTTTCAAGGTCGACAACATGGCTTCATTGGTATTGGCAGCATCTCCTCCCCAATGCAACGGATACCTCTGCGAGCCTGCCCACGCCGAACGCGACCAAATAATGCCTTCTCCAGTGATGGTCTTGGTTATCTCATATACAGCCTTGTCATACCTTACCGTATAGACGTTGTGCTCATATAACCCATTCCTCCCCGACGCATAAATGCCGTTTGCAAGTGGCGCCGCCTCACCAAAGTCTACCTTGATGGCGCCAACACCTAATTTCAATAGTCCGGCCAACTTCTCTTGGTACCATTTGACTGTCTCTTTATTCGTAAAGTCAAGTACCACATCTTCGTATGGCAACGAACCATTAGCATTCTTAACATACAATCCCTTCTCTACCAGTTCTTTGAAGTACACATTCTTAGGGGTAAAGTATGGCAACTGCCACAGCGAAATATGGAACCCTTGTTCTTTCAAGTCCTTAACCATCTTAGCTGGGTCCGAAAAACGATCTGGGGCAAACTTATAGTCACACTGCCAGTCTACACCAAACCATCCTGTGTCAAAGTGTATAACGTCCGCAGGAATCTTGTTGTCTCTCAACTGCTTGGCTATCTCATATCCCTCTTCCTGAGAGAAATATGTAATACGACTCATCCAGGTTCCAAACGACCATAGTGGTGGCATCTCTGGCTTGCCTACTAAATTTGTATATTCGTCCAATATCTCTTTCGGAGAACCAAGCATAACAAACATGTCAAGTGTCTCATCTGCCATAAAGAGTTTCTGCGTACCTATATATGTGGCTCCAAAATCTGCCGTCACAGGGGCTGTCGTGTGCAAGAAAATACCATAACCTTTATTTGACATATAAAATGGTACCGGCTTGTACATCATGTCTGTCTCTGGACCTTGAGGGTCTGTCACAAACAGATTTACCTTCTGCCCTACTTTATTCAAGGCAGTGAACGACTCACCACAGCCATATATCCTCTCGTTCGGCGAAAGCGAAAGCATAGGAGCTATCGAACGTGAATTATCTGCGCCTCTCTTGATAAAGCAGAATGGGAGCGACTTCACCTGCGTAGTATCATTATCTAGCAGATGCCTGGTCTTCTGTATGGTATTGCCATTGGCATCTTTTACCACGATTCTCAACGGATATCTCATAATGGATACCGAACCATACTTAGATGAGTACTTAATCTCATCTTTGGTAGCCACATGACTCCATTGCGTAGATGGCACCTCACCGGCCAACATAACCTCTTCTGCAGCAGGCACATCAGGATGTATATTGGATGTATAAACCCTGATTCTGAATGTCCTGTCAGTTACAAAATCAATACCAAAATCCAGCTCCGGATCATTGTCATACGCAGGAGTAGGGAAATCAAGCATATCCAGCTTCACTGGCCACGACCCATTGGTATTGAATGCTTGCCTAGGCTCTATCGAATGCCTGCTCCATTTAATCTTTCCTTCTGCTTTGGCAACGTCAAAATCCGACAAAGAGTCAGCAAAAAAGAATGTATTCGCGAAATTTCCAAAATCTTCCGATACATCTACCGGTTGATTCAATAGTACATTTGGCCCCGTACTTTGATGTATCTGCGCACCAACTGGCAACACAGATAATACCATAGCCCCAAATAGCGTTTTTATTAGATTGTGCGTCATAGTAATATTTTTTATCTCTCCAAAGATAGCAATTTTTATCAGATTGTGTACCCCTAAGGCAAAAAACACACAGTGGTCCTCGTGTCAATTTCTAATCTTAAAATTTATTTCTGAAAGAAATCAACTACACTCTCTTAACGCTCCCTTAATACAGACATAACACACACTTAATACAGAGGAGACTATGTTTCTATATATTCATACCTATTTTCTATGTATTTTTTTAGTCATGCGGACGTACATAGAAATTACCGGCTATCTTCTCTGTCTTTATTGTGTTCACAAAGGCATCTGTGTCTACTTTCTTTATCTTACGGACTATCTTCATATACTCATCTTTCGAAACAACCGAATATACTATAGTCCTCTCATGATTACCATACGCACCCTTAGCATCTATCAGCGTAGCACCATGCCTGCTTTGCTCCCAAATGACATTATATACTTCTGTCGGCTTGGATGTTACTATGAATAGCGACATCTGCTGATATTTCTTGTACAGCATATGCAATACCTGAGTCGACGCAAATTGGAAAATAATGGAATACAGCGCTTTATCCCAACCAAAAATTAATCCCGCCGCAGAGAGAATAACAATATTCAATCCTAAAACAATATTCCACGAGTCCACATTTTTCTTCTCTGATAGATATATGGCTATGAAATCCGTACCCCCCGATGTGGCATTCACCCACAGACAGAGACTTATGGCAGTACCATTTATAAGACCACCAAAAATACTGATGAGCAACGTATCGTATGTTATTACATACGCAGGTAAAAGGTCTGTAAATATACCTGTCAGAAAAATCATCAATAACGAATATAGCGTAAACTTGCGACCTATAAATCTCAGCCCTATATATATAGGTATGGCATTCAGCAATAGGTTAACCACCGTATATGATGGCTCAACTCCCATTAGCATCTGCGATATTCGCTGAATAAGAATAGTGAGACCCGTCGCACCTCCAGGATATAGACCTCCCGTACGAACAAATGTCTGAATATTAGCCGCCATCAACAGGGCAGCAAACGTAATCACGCTAATGCGCTTTACCTCTTTTACAATCTTACCGTTAATTGCCATTGCAAATACCTTATCGTCAAATTCTGATTCCTACCATCAATGCATCGTCAGTCTGCTCATACACAGCCCCATCACTTCCTTCTCGCCATTTATTAAATGTCAAATCAATCTCTTTTTTCTGCTCTTCAAGTGGTAGAGCATTGATTCTTGAAAACAGCGACTTAATACGGTTTCTCGAGAACTTGTGTACCTCCCTTTTTTCATCATAGCCAAATTGATCCGTAAATCCGTCAGTAAATAGATAGAGCATATCTCCTTCGGCCAACTGGTATTGATGATCCGTAAAATTCTTAGCCTCGTTATAGTGTATACCTATAGGCATACGGTCAGCATCTAATGTCTGCATATTGCCATCCCTGAACATCACAAGGGGCCTGAACGCACCAGCATAATGCATCGAAAGATCGTCTACATTGATGATAATGAGCACCATATCTATACCGTCCCTATTGTCATCCACCCCTCCTTGCTGATGCAGGGCTGTCTTGAACGACGTGCGTAACTGATCTAGTACGACTGCCGCCGAAACGTCACGAACATCTATCGTCTTGGCTATATCGGATAATAACGAAAGCCCCAACATACCAACAAACGCCCCAGGCACACCATGACCCGTGCAGTCTGCTACCGCAAGCATCTTGAGATTGCCAACTTGTGTAGCCCAGTAAAAATCTCCACTTACTATATCTAATGGCTTATATATCACAAAGTTGTCTGGGAACAATACCCTCATCTGCTGGTCCGACGGAAGTGCCGCATGTTGTATAAGCGATGCATAGTTTATTGAGTCCGTAATCTGCGTATTCTTAGCCAAAATGGTACTCTTCTGCGCTTCAAGACATTCATTCTGAGTCTCAATCTCTTCTTTCTGCTCTTTTAATTGGTCATTTTGCACGTTGAGCTTGCGATTGGCTCTCCTTCCTAGAATATAACCCCTGACTATCAACGCACCTACAATGAGCAATAGCACAATAAACACTCCCCTCCATCGTGCCTCAGATTCCAATATACCTTCTCGCCTCATAGCCTCCAACTCCCTATCATGCAGTTTCTTCTCATACTCTACTTGAGCCATGGCCTTTACCGTCTTCGAGACCCCACCGTGATCCTGATTTTCCAAGTATGCTACCTTCTTCTTGTAATAGTATGCCAACTTCCTAGGATTATCTAATGCTTCATACAAACTGATATATTCATCACATATCTTATTTGCATGAATATTAGTATAATCATCTAAAGATACTATTGTACTCAAAGAATCTAGAACATTCTGCGATTTGGAATATTGTCCTTTATAATAGTAATAACGAGCTAAGCCAACTTTTAGGTCTATCTTACTATCTTCTACCATTTCATTACAATTTTCCAATATCGCAAAATAATTATAACAACTATCCAAAAGATTATCAAGAGATTCACCAACTACATCAAAAGACGAAATCTCGTCAACGAACATGGTTACCACATTTGTAGCCGTATACGATAATGATGGTTCCGGCATGTGCGCAAAACAATCTAATACTACCGCCTTC
Organism: Bacteroidales bacterium; assembly: GCA_024401365.1. Classification (GTDB taxonomy): domain Bacteria; phylum Bacteroidota; class Bacteroidia; order Bacteroidales; family Marinilabiliaceae; genus W3P20-009. The sequence goes on from JAKSLE010000007.1 coordinate 93,806, forward strand.
CCCTTGCGAAAGTCATTATAATTATCATCAAATATAGCCTTTCTACAAATTGTATATCCCCAATCCAACTTATCTTGATAGTAATTGAGTGTATCTCCTAGTAAAGAATCAAGTTTTATCGCCTCTTCATAATAATAAAACGAATCATCAAACGCATTATTCTCTTGATAAGTCTGTGCAATATTATTATAATAAACAGTAAGACTTGCCGTGTCCTGGATTTCATTAGCTAATGATATAGCTAACTTGTAGTATTTAAGCGAATTGTCAAATTCATTCTGCATCGAATAGGCTAAAGCTATACGTCCGTACGCTTGAACCTGATATCCTTTGTCACCAAGCGAGTCTGCTATAGCGAGCGAACGATATGCATATTGAATAACCTCATTATACTTAGCGTTTTGAACGCTCGCCCATGATAAATATTCATTAGCTTTCATTACAGCTATCGCATCTCCTAACTTTTGGGCATCATTCAAAAGAATCTCAGAATACTTGATTGTCGAATCAGCATCTAAATGGTTTGAGGCTATTGCGATTTCTACCGATATCTTGCGCGTGTTAAGAGGGAGTGTAGGCAATATGCGACAAAGGCTATCCACATACGACGTGCGAATCGCCTTATCGTATGGAATTTCCGCTCGGGAAAATACAACAGAAACCAAACATACTATTGCTAAAAATACCCCTCTCATGGTATCAAGTTTCCAATTTATCCCTATTCCGAAAACAATGCCTGCCTCTGCCATTCAAATATAGCAACGGATGCAGCAGTTGCAACATTCATCGACGTGGCTGGCCCTGTCATCGGGATATATACTTGTATGGGACATAGCCCCAATACCTCATCACAGACCCCGTTAATCTCACTACCTAATACCAAAACTGCTCGCCTAGGCAACTCTGTTTTGAAAATATTGGTGGCCGTGGGACTGGTCTCCACAGCTACTATCTGATAGCCGTCTGGTATGATTTCAGAAATACGAGATACAAAATCAGAAGTTTCCATTTCCAACAGTTCTACATAGTCTATAGCCATGCACGCTGTCCTCTTCACACGCCACGACTTATACGTCCCACCTCCTATGCTGATCACTTTCCTGCACCCAACATTGGCCGCCAAACGAATAATACTGCCTATGTTCTCAGGTGTCTTGAAACTGTCACATACTATGATGGGAGCATCTTCCAACTCACTCTTGGCACTGAATAACTCTCGTGAATCGTTCTCTTTCATCTCTCAAATCATTTACGATGCAAAGTTAACCTATTTTTACTACCTTAGCACCATAAAATTCACTATAGCATGAAACACAGACATCTTATTGCCACGCTCTCATTAGTAGCTTTGGCACAATTAGCTTGGGGACAGCAGTCTAATGTCAACTTGTCCCACAACCCACAAAAGGATACAGAAGGACTTATTCCTTTTAGCGCAAACCTCAACTCACCTGAGGTGTTCGACGACCATACCGTTTTGTTCCGCCTACGCGCTCCCGAGGCAAAGTCGGTTAAGTTGTCTGGCGCTATGCTTACTGTAATGGACATCCGCGAACCTATTCCGTTTACTAAGGGCGAAGATGGTATATGGAGTCTCAAAATCGGACCTCTTCCTGTAGATATGTACCAGTACAACCTCATAGTTGATGGCGTATCTATGGCCGACCCAAACAATACATACGCAGCTTTCACCGCTATGCCTCCTTATAGCGAACTTATCATTCACGGCGATACTCCTCAATGGTACGACGCTAAGCCTGACGTGCCTCATGGCTCCGTAACTCGTCAGTTCTACTATAGTACAGTTACTAATGGCATGCGCGATATGTACGTATACCTCCCTCCTAAGTATAACCCCAACGAGGCTTACCCTGTCCTCTACCTCATGGGAGGCTCGGGCGAACTTCCTTCTAACTGGATGTACGATGGTCGCGTCAATTTCATCATGGACAACTTGCTCGCCGAGGGCGAAGCTAAACCTATGATTATCGCTATCGTCAACAACCAGGTGGTTCACCGTAATCACCCTAAACACGCAGAGCTTACTTTCGATGTATTCAACCGCGAACTCCGCGAGTGCATCATCCCTTTCGTAGATAAGACTTACAAAACTATAGCTAATCCCGAGGGACGAGCAATATCTGGTCTCTCAATGGGTGGCCGCCATACAATGTTTGTAGGCCTCAATTCTCTCGATCTTTTCGCCAACTTCGGTGTCTTGAGCGCCGGCGATACCGATTGCGAGAATACTATCGGCAAATACCTCAACGACCCACAGGCGAACGAAAAGACTCGATACCTCTTCATCGGCCAGGGCGCTAAGGAACAGTCGGGATTCTTCAACGTACGCGTAAAGGGCTTCACAGATGCCCTGGATGCTCACAAAATCAAGTACGATTACTATGTCGGCGGTTACGCTGGCCACGATTGGTCTACATGGCGCCACCTCCTCTACTATCGCTTCTTACGCAACCTCTGGAAATAACAGAATCTCAACCAGATATTTCGGCACGACAGTGGTTATCCCATTGTCGTGCTTTTCTTTTGACAATCTACTATCTTTTAAGTTTTTTAACTGACACTTTTTTATCATTTCCTCTCGCTTTCGTATATTTGCGTGTGAAAACAACAGATTAATGATTAGGCTGTATAATAAGCTCATACAATTTTCTAAAGATTCGGCTGAACATATCACTGAACACCAGATGATGCAACACGAGGGACGTTATTTCGTCATTGCCCTTAGCTTCGTCGTAGGTCTGTGTAGTGGTATAGCAGCTGTAATACTTAAACACGCCATATCATTCGTCAAAGAGTTTGTTGTCGATAATTTCGCTTCTCAGGATTACAACATCCTACTCCTCATCTCCCCTGCTATAGGTATCCTTATCTCTATGCTCCTTGTCAAATACGTAATCAGAGACAATCTAGGTCATGGCATCACAAAAATCCTATACGCAATTTCTAAAAACGGCAGCTCGCTCAAGAAACATCATAGCTACGCAAGTATAGTTACTAGTTCCTTTACCATCGGCTTCGGTGGTTCAGTAGGAGCCGAGGCCCCTATCGCCCTCACAGGTGCTTGTCTGGGATCCAATATCGGTAAGTTCTTCCACCTGGATTACAAAACCATAACCCTCCTCATGGCTTGTGGCGCCGCAGGAGGTATCGCAGGCGTATTCAAGGCTCCTATAGCTGGCATGATCTTTACCCTGGAGATCTTGATGCTCAATATCACATTGGCTAGCATCATCCCTCTCTTGGTCTCTGCTATCACTGCAACTAGTGTCACCTACTTCTTCCTAGGTCGCAGCGTTGAGTTCGGAGCAAACCATGCAGCAACATTCGTCTTACATGATATTCCTTACTTTATCCTTTTCGGAATATTTACCGGCTTGGTCGCTCTTTCATTCACTCGCTCCCTTTGGTTCTTCGAGCGACGAATAGCAAAAGTAAAGAACACTTACACAAAATGGCTTATAGGTTCCCTTTTCTTGGGTCTCCTCATATTCCTCTTCCCTCCTCTCTATGGTGAGGGTTACGGCACTATCGAGACTCTCCTCTCTGGTCAGATTTCTAACATCATCGAGGGATCTCCTCTCGCCATGCTGGGCTTCTCCGAGAGTACCGAGATGCTGGTATTGATTCTTTTCGCCCTCGGCGTAATAATATTCAAACCTTTTGCTACAGCTACCACTACCGGAGCTGGTGGTGTGGGTGGCACATTCGCCCCTTCTCTGTTCCTTGGTGGTGTATGTGGCTTCTTTTTCGTGGCAGCGCTCAACTACTCTGGAATGACCGAACTCTCCATCCCTTGTTTTACCCTAGTAGGAATGGCGGGCGTAATGAGCGGCGTAATGCATGCCCCTCTTACATCAATCTTCCTTATCGCAGAAATTACCAACGGTTACGAATTGCTCGTGCCTCTGATGATAGTATCTACCGTCTCTCACGTCACAATGAGCTATTTCGAACCTAATAGCATATATACTAAGCCTTTGGCCGATAAGGGTGAATTGCTGACTCACGAACGTGACAAGGCTGTACTGACCCTAATGAACCTCGATAACGTAATCGAGACCGACTTCGTAGTAGTCCGTTCCGACCAGACTTTGGGCGAGTTGGTAAAGGCTATCGCCAAATCACCACGTAACTTATTCCCCGTAGTTTCATCTCGAGGAGAACTTACAGGAGTGGTCCTCTTAAATGATATCCGTGACATAATGTTCAACAGCGAAATGTACGACACAACATTCGTCCGCGATGTCATGACAATTCCTCCAGCCCTTATCCGCTCAGAGGAAACCATGGAGAGCGTGATGAATAAATTTGAATCAACAGGCGCATGGAACCTTCCCGTAGTACAGGGACACCATTATGTAGGATTCGTTTCCAAGAGTAAAATATTCTCGGTATACCGTCGAGTCCTCACTCACGTTAGTTATGAATAGCACACAAAGAAGCAGAACAATATCAATAGTCATTGCTCTGTTATACTTATGCCTGAATTGCTCGGCACAAGTATGGCAGAGTTCGTTGCATTCTGACATCGTCCGTAGAGTACACTATTCCGACATGACACTGGTATACATGACCGACCTCAGCATGGATAGCGTATACAAAGACCGAATAAGCATATCCGACCAGTTCATAAAGGATACTCAACCGAAGTTCGACGATATGATAATGGAACTCATGGTAGTTCCTAAACCTCTTCATCTGACCTACAAGCCAACTAAGCCTCTACTCAAGAACATTATGCAGTTGGAGAATAGCTTCAAAAGCCTCACAACTGGTGATGAGTCTCGCGAATGGATTAAGCGTAATAGTATGTCCTTGTCTGACATACGCCGCAAAGTTGCTGTCGAACACCCCGAAATGGTTAATACCACTTGGAGCGAAATACCTGAACCTTGGCGAAACATGAAGGAGGGTGAAAAAATGGAGCTTACAGATAATGACAACGTAACCCTAGCCGAAATGTTCCGCGAGGAGTTCCGAATGTCAAGCAACATGAAAACTCTCCCAAAAGAGAAAAAGGGACCTTGGGATGTCTCTGGTGAGGAAAACATGCAGTTATCTCAATTGTTCTTGGCCAACTGGATCAAGGGTGGTGAGAGTAATGTTACCCTATTGAGCGATATGCGAGCCAAAGCCGTCCTCACCTACAAACGTCATTCATGGGAAAATAGCGGAACCCACAAGGTTGGATTCACCCATACATCTACCCTAGGCACCAGAGTATCTAATGACGCTTTCGACCTCCAGTCGAAATACGGCTTCAAGGCTACAAAAAAGTGGTACTACTCTTTCATGACCACTTTCAAAACCCAGATGTTCCGTAACTACGCAAGCAACGACAAAGAGAAGAAAAACCTCAAGAGTACTATGCTCTCCCCTGCATACTTGCAGTTAGTAGTGGGTATGGATTATAAGGTGACTAACCTCAGCGTACTGCTCTCTCCTTATACCGCGTCTCTGACAATCGTAGCTGATACGGCTGATATCGACCAAACAAAGTATGGCGTCTCAAAGAATAGCCGCACTTCATGGGTCAACGGTTTCTCCGTCAATACCACATGGAAAAAAACTATCACATACGGCATTACATACTCTACCAAAATGGAGCTTTTCTACGAGTACTTTCACAAAAATGGACAGAAACGCTTCTCTTGGGAGAATGTGCTGGATATGCAAATCAACCGTTTCCTCACAACTCGATTGCTGACGGAACTGCGATACTACGATAACGAGAGCAAAAAATTCCAGTTCAAAGAAAACTTTAGTATCGCCTTCAAATATAAATTCTGACAATCTTTTAGACTTTTCACATATCATGAATATCGAATTCCTGACCGTGGCTCGAGAGTATTGCTTACTCGTCGAGAATTGTCCTAAATACTCTCCAGCCGACTTCCGTAAGGTTGCTGCCCGTATGCTGGCTTACCTCTACGTTCGCGCTTCCGTCCTTCCCGAAAACGGAGAGGAGTTGCTCGAGGATGAAATGATGGAGTCGGTAGACGAATTCGAATACCAAAATGTCTGGCAACAACTTACTGATAAGTTGGGCGACGATGACGCATACATCCGAGTCGTGGACATCCGCCGCGATGAAGAGGCTTGCCAGGCTTCTATTTCTGAGGATATGGCCGATATATACCAAAGCCTCAAGAATTACGTTTCTCGTTGCCAAATGGGAATAGACGAAATTTCTAATGATGCCGAAATTATTGTGCGTAGAGAGTTCGCCGATTTCTGGGGAGCATCTCTTACTAGCGCTCTCATGGCTCTTCATGCAGCTAATACCTCCCTGTCAGAGGAGGATAATATAGACGAATAATCCATAATCGCCCCACTGTTATCCATGCCAAGCTACCTAGATTCTCTCAATGACGCACAACGTCAGGCTGTAATGGCTACCGAAGGCCCCGTGCAAGTTATCGCTGGCGCAGGTTCTGGTAAGACCCGAGTACTCACCATCCGTATAGCTCACCTCATCCAGAATGGCGTAAAACCATACAACATCCTCGCGCTGACTTTTACAAATAAAGCCGCACGAGAGATGAAGGATCGTATCGCAGCCATCGTAGGTCCTAATGCAGCTCAGAATATCTGGATGGGTACTTTCCACTCCGTTTTCGCAAAGATCCTACGATACGAGGCTCAGCATATTGGATTTACCTCCGATTTTACCATATATGACCCAAAGGATGTCAAGCAGGTCCTACATGGTATAATCAAAAATATGAATCTCGATTCTAACGATTATAAGGATTCGGCTGTAATCGGGGCAATTTCTACAGCTAAGAACGATCTCATATTCCCTAGCGACTACCCCAAGGTGGAGGATTATATTCAGCGAGACAAGAATGGCGGCCGACCACAAATGGCCGAGTTATACTCTCGCTACATGCAGGAGTGCCGAAAAGCTAATGCAATGGATTTTGACGACTTGCTGCTGTACGCCTATACCCTCTTCAATAACAACCCCGAGATATTGGCTAAGTATCAGGATCGTTTCTTATATACTCTCGTAGATGAGTATCAGGATACCAATACTGTACAGTATAATATAGTACGCCGCCTTGTCGAAAAAATCAAGAACATTTGTATCGTGGGCGATGACGCTCAAAGCATATATAGCTTCCGAGGTGCTCGAATAGAGAATATCCTTCGCTTCCGCTCTGATTACCCTAATCACCAATTGTTCAAGTTGGAACAGAATTATCGTTCCACACAGACTATCGTCAACGCTGCCAACTCTCTTATATCTCACAATGTCGGACAGATACCTAAAAAGATTTTCTCTGAAGAAGAGGAGGGCGACAAGATATTGGTTCGTGCTTCTGATAACGACAAGGAGGAGGCCGCATCTATCGTATCCGATATACTAGCTGGAATCCGACACGAAAACCAACACCCTAGCGACTACGCTATCCTCTACCGCAATCACGCCCAGTCTCGCGAAATCGAGGAGACTCTTCGCCGCGCCAATATAGCTTACAAGGTATTCGGCGGCATATCGTTCTACCAACGCGAGGAGGTAAAGGATATGCTGGCATATTGTCGATTGGCTGTCAATCCTCGCGACCATGCAGCTATGCGACGCGTATTCAATAAGCCTAAACGTGGAATCGGCGAAACAACTCAGGAGAAAATAGAGAACTACTCTATGCACTCAGGATACCCTATGTGGGATATCATCTGTAGCACCCCATCTCTCGAGGTGTGCGGTCTGGCATCCGCAACACAGAAGAAAATACAGGCGTTCGCAAAAATGATATGGGAATTCTACGAAATAGGTCAAAAGGTCGATGCCCATACTCTCATGGTGGAGATAGCTAATAAAAGTGGCATAATGGCTGAACTGACGCTCCATAAGGATGACCCAGAGAATAAGGACCGCCTAGCTAATATATACGAACTCTTGGATGGCGTAAATGGCTACGTCAAACAACAGACTGAGGCGGGTGAGCCAACTTCCATGGATACATACCTCCAGGAGATTTCTCTCATGACCAATGAGGATAAGGCTGACCAGGATAAGTCTGTTACCGATTTCGTGTCCCTGATGACTGTCCATGCTTCAAAGGGCTTGGAGTTCAACAATATTGTAATAGCTGGCATGGAGGATGAAAAATTCCCAGGTACCCAATGTTCTGCTCAGGATCTGGAGGAGGAACGCCGACTATTATATGTCGCTATAACTCGTGCCCGTAAAAGCGTAAAAATACACTACGCCCACAGAATAGTAGTCTTCGGACAGTTCAAAGATGGACACCCTAGCCGCTTCCTCAAGGATATAGATGACGAGTACATCGATAAATCTATTACTCGTTCTACTAGCTTCCGCGTCCCATCGGGATTCCGCAAGCCGGATTTCCTCGAGCGACCAGCAGCGTCTACTCCTAAACCTTCATTCTCACCTACGACCTCTACTCGTCTTCCTGCGGGCAACTTCCGTCCAGCACCTAAACCTAGCGCATCTCCGGCTTCTGGAGCGCCTTGTATGTTCGCTGTGGATGACCGCGTAGTTCATGACACTTTCGGCCGTGGTACCGTCCTCGAGGTCAATGGTTCGGGGTTGGATTCTAAATTACTGGTAAAATTTGATAACGGGCAGACAAAACATCTATTGCTCAAATTTGCCCGTCTGCGTAAAATACAATGATAATCAACCCTATAGCCATATTCCACTCCCCCCTGACCTCTAAGTTTGGCATCCCTAAACAGAGTGGTCTGGTGGAGAATATTTATGGAAGTATAGTCTTCGAACCTCAATACCGCAATGCTGATTATATCCGTGGCATGGAGGGGTACGATTACTTGTGGCTCGTATGGGAGTTTTCTGCGAATAAACATAAGGCTAATAGCCCCGTTGTTCGCCCCCCTGTCTTGGGCGGCAACGAAAAAATGGGGGTATTTGCAACCCGCTCACCTTTTAGACCTAATCCGTTGGGCCTCTCTTCTGTCAAAATTGAGAATATCGACTACTCGTCCACAGTGGGTCCTACCATAATCGTATCTGGTGGAGACCTTATGGATGGCACTCCTATATATGACATCAAGCCTTATCTGCCTTTCACCGATGCTCACCCAGAGGCTAGAGGTGGCTTCAGCGCCGATCGTGGCTTGCATCTCTTGAAGGTGAATGTCAATGACTTACTCAAAAACCATTTTCACAATGAGCAACTTGATTCTCTATGCGCAATCCTGGCTCACGACCCTCGTCCTCAATACATAGAGGATTCCCCAAATCGTATATATGGCATGCCCTTCGCTGGCTTCGACATCCATTTTCGTGTAGTAAATGACACCGTCGACGTAATAGATATTGTCAAATTAACTACTCTAAATTCTTAAAAAAACTAAATAGTTTCACGCTCATTATTCATTAGCATTACCTTTGTGACCATTAAGTTATGAGAGTTCACTTAGGGAATATTATTTACACCGTCATACTGTGTGTGATATTTGCTATCACACCTTTTACCTCTGTTGTCGCTCAAGGGGGTAAGCAAATCACAATTAGTGGTGTAGTTACCGACGCAAATACTGGCGAGGCTCTCCCTCTGGCAAACGCTTACATTCCTCGTACTACCATTGGCGTCGTATCTGATTTCGACGGTAAATTCTCTATTACAATCCCAGAAAACACTGATAGCCTTGGATTTAATGTAATGGGATACGAGACTATGGTCCTCCCGCTCAAGCGCCTATCTCTCACAGACGAGAATATCATCAAAATGCATGAACAGACTTTCGCTATCGGCGAAATAAAAGTTGCACCCGATGATCTCCCTAAACGTCTGATGCGCGAAGTGATACGTAACAAAAAACGAAATAACCCTTCTCGTTACAACCGTACCCAATTCGAAAAATACGTACGATGGGATTACGCTATCAATAATATATCTGAACGAACAGAGAATACCCACCTCATCCGTGGAGCTAAGAACCTGATAATCACCGATACAGAGGATAGCTCTAGGTACCTGCCTGTCTATTTCTCCGAAACATTATCTCTTAACGAGACTCAACGAGACCCTATCCGTTCTCGCTCAACTATCCTCGCAGATAATACCAAGGGTATCGATGTTTTTAAACAGTACGAAATTGGTGGATTTTCGTCTGCACTCGACATGGAGGTCTCTTTCTACGACGATGTAGTCAAAATTATGGGAGTCCCTTTTGTCAGCCCAATATCCGACAAGGCTATGACATTTTATAAATACTATGTCGTGGATTCTTGTATGGTATCAAATAGCGAATTGTCTAATAATCCAAATATCGACAACCCTTCCGACTCTATCCGTGTCTACACCTTGAAGTTCAAGCCTAAAACAGAGGGCAATAAGACTTTCGAGGGTACAATGGATGTCGAGACTAAATACCATTCCATCCGTCGCGTCAACGCCCAGATGCCAAAGTGGACTAATATCAACTTTGTAAAAAAACTTACTCTAGGTGCCACTTACCAAATAGTGAACGACTCTTTGCCTTTCTATGGTACCAACGAAATGCAGGTTCACGTGGATTATATGCCTGTCAATTCCGACAAAAAACGTCTCGAAATCAGAGCCCACATGTTCAACTCGCAGCAGAAGGTACAGGTGGGAATGACAGATACATTGTCTCTGAGCGCCCGTGGTTTACAGTATGAGACTCTTAAAGATAAGAACTACCGTACAAAAAATGACGACTTCTGGGACGAACACCGCCATGTGGCTTTCGATGCAGAGGAACAACGTATAAATCAGACCATCGATTCTATCAATAACGTCAAGAGCGTACGTGCTTTCAATAATTTGGCAAAACTTGCCCTCAACGGATTCCTCGACGTGGGCTCTGTGGAACTTGGTCCTTATAATGAGGTGTTCAATACCAACAAAATAGAGGGTGTACATCTCGGCATGGGCCTCCGAACAAGTAAGGAGGTGAGCGAAAACTGGATGCTCATGGGTGCCATCGGATATGGCTTCAAGAGCAATCGCCCTACTTACCTGGCCTCTATAGGTTACCGCTTCGACACCCAGTTCCGACGCACTATCATGGCTAGTTACTACGATCGCATAGTCCGCGTAGGCGAAAACGAAAATATCTTGTACCTCTACGAGAATATGCTGACTACCAGCGAAAATAATGTTATCGCTCAACTTTTCAAACGCGAAGAGATTGATGAACTGATGTATGAACGAAAATCACAGCTACAGTACGACCGCGAGTGGAGAACGGGATTGACAAGCCGCCTTTCGGTGCATCACCTCGAGCAGGAGAGCCCTAAGTACTACCCTTTTACTCTCAACGGCAAACAAATACACCGAGTATCTAAAGATGAGGCGTCGCTCGATGTCCGATTCTCTTTCCGCGAGAAGTTCATCGATGATGGTATGCAGCGCCTGTATATGTCTACCGATTTCCCTATCTTCCATCTCACATACGCCTTGGGTCGCGTTTCGGCTGGAGATACAAAATCTAAATACCAACGTATCCACACAACTGTCAAGCAGTACCTATATATAGGCCCAACTGAATTGGATTATGCCGTGGAGGCTGGCGCTTATTTCGGCGACCCTCTCCCTTATTCAACGCTGTACATCCCTCGTGGCAACAAGACGTATGGTTTCTATAGGTACGACTTCAATATGATGGATTATATGGAGTTCGCAGCAGATAGATATGCTAGCGTCTTTGTCGATTATTTCTTAGGTGGCTTGCTTTTCAATAAAATGGGCAACTTGCGCAAACTTGGACTTCGCGAGGTAATAGGCTTCAAGGCTATGATAGCTAATTTCGACAATCGCCACCTGTCAGCCATGGATCTCCCCGATAAAATGCAGGGAGCTAAAGACCCTTACCTCGAAATCAATGTGGGTATCGACAACGTACTTCGTTTCTTCCGATTCGATGCCGTTTGGCGCGTCAACGACAAAGTCCACAAGAACCCTGTGGGTATCCGCGCCCAGTTCAATTTCAAGTTGTAGTCGTCAAAGATTCCACACTACAACAATCCAAATAATTATTATTCAAATCTTCACCGCAAGATCTCCGTATACTCTATATATGCTCTATATACACAGTATATATACAGACAATACCCTCAGCCAAGGTCTTTCACCAAACAAAAGTTATAAAAATACAAACAACAGCGCCCTTTGTATAACAAAGAGAAAAAAACACTACTTTTGCATCTCAAACTATCAGATATAATGGGAAATCCACACAGACATCAGCCTCGACAGGGTACTCAAATCCCAGTCCGCCAAGCTTGTACTATCGAGCAACTGCTCGGACACCACATGCAGGGCAAGAGTATTACGGCTATCAAACAGCTCCTATCAAAGGGCGTAATAACTCTCAATGGTAAGCCTATCAAAAAACTCGGCGTTATGCTCGAGCCTGGCATGACCGTCTCTATGCTCCCAAAACCAGAACCTCAGTTCAAAATGCCTCAAGGCGTACGAATAGTTTTCGAGGATAAGGATATTATCGTAGTCAATAAGGATTCTGGACTGCTCACTATGGCATCTGATAAGCAGGCAAACAAGACTGCCTATGCTTATATATCCAACTACCTGAAATTTTACAACCCCAACGATAAAGTTTTCATCGTTCACCGTATCGACCGCGATACTTCGGGTCTTCTCTTGTTCGCCAAGAATCCTATGGCTCAGGAGGAACTCCAGCGAGATTGGAACGATACCGTAAAACAACGCAAGTACATTGCAATATGCGAGGGCTATCCCGAGCAGAAGGAGGGAGAAATACGTACTTACATACGTGAACACCCCAAAAGTCTTAAGATGTCTGTTTGCGAAAAGGACGACGAGGGCGCTCAAGAGGCAATAACGCACTACAAGGTCATCAACCGCAAACATGGCTACGCGCTCCTCGAACTTGAACTGGAAACGGGTCGCAAAAACCAGATACGCGTACACATGGCTCATATAGGCCACCCTCTGGCTGGCGATGTCAAATACGGAGCTCAGTCAAATCCGGCCGACCGCCTCTGCCTCCATGCACAACAGATAAAGTTCACTCATCCCACAACAGGTAGAACCATAGAATTGAGTTCTCCTATACCTCAAGAAATGAAAATTATTTTTGAGAGCTGACATAAAAGCAAAAGCCATCGATCATCTCGGTGGCTTTATTATTTTATTGGTTCTCACTCATTCTTTATTACCTCGGCTGGATTCTGCTTGACCGCCGTATTGACACACCAAAAGATGGTAAGGAAAATGACAACAGCCACTATGATAAAAATAAGCGGCATGAGCCACCACGCTATCGGCACCTGTTGGATATACGACGAAAGCCACTCCTTCATAATCATATAACCTATTGGGAATGCAAAGACCGCACTGACAAGAAGAGGAACAAGCTGTCTTTTAAGGAACATGGTCAAAACCTGACAAGCCGTTGCACCATGCACCTTACGGAGCGCTATCTCCTTCTTACGCTGCTCCAACGAGAGCGAGAGCAACGAAAAGACGCCAAAGAGAGAGACTATGAGCGATACCACAGCAATAACGATGAGAACGTCGAGCAACAACGACTCCTTGTAGAGCAGTTCATCAAATCGTTGCTCATTATCCACAAATCTGTATACCTGGTCTTCAATTCCTTCTCTGGTCATGAACTCTTCCATGCCATAAACAAAATCAGATTTGCAGCCTTCAGCTACCTTAAACGTTATACCGACACCTTCGTTCGTGTATGAATTATTGCTATACAACAATGCTCCCGGCTCCCCTGTCACGGATGAACAATAGATATTCTTGAGCACACCCGTAATGGTATAGCTTACTGCTCCTTGATAGTCAAGGATATCTATTGTGCTGCCTACTATACTGTCTCTATCAAGCATCTTGGCCATGGACTCATTGATAAGCAATTCATGGCTATCTGCTCTTGGAGCACTTCCTTCTTTCAACTTCAACCCCCAGAAATCTATCTCCTTGGGGATAATATCCACCATGGATACATCTATCTTCTGATTAGTCTTACTATCGGGACTAATCTTGACAGGCTTTAGCATATCCATAGGGAGAACCGGATACGAAGAGAATACCGTATCGACTACCAAAGGCGAACTCTTTACGTAATCTATCAATGATGGTGGACAACGGAAAATACTCAATACGTTGTGTCTTTCATATCCTAAGTCGCGCGATGAGCTGAGATACCTTACCTGCATTATCATTACTGCAACACAGAAAAGCACACAAAGGCTTAAAGATATTTGCACTACGTTGCTTACCACATCTAAAACAGTAGAGGAATGGTGCGACTGATGCCCATAAAGGATACTTCTCTGCGTTACCTTCATGGTATATAGAGTGGTAACCACCGTGAGGACGACACAACCAACCAATACTACCAGGCAATACATCACAACCTGAGCAATGAAAGATGCATTATCCATAGCAATCTCTGCATACTCCACAAAAAATGGCTTGATGAAATATATGACAAGAGCCCCTACGAGAGCCGACATGAAGAATATAACCAGAGTCTCTACGATATTCATCCAGACTATACCCCACTTGCCCGATCCAAGCATACGTCTGATAGCCAATGCACGACAGCGGATACGCACCTGGATAATCATCGTTATATAATAATTACATAAGGCGCTGAAGATAATCAACAGACCTATAGCGCAGAATAGCAGGACATAGTTACTGCTGAAACTATACTCGGCATCTGGATAATATACACGCAGTTTACGAAGAGGAAGGAAGTCGAACTTCAGGTTAACATCCTCCGTTACCTCACTTGTCACAAAATTGGAGTAATACGACATGGTCACCTTCGTTTCTGCAGCTCTCTTGGACACTGCATCCACGTCTACACCTTCGTATAATTTTGCCCACAACACGACCCTATATACACTTGGCGACATGCCATTCCATAAACCAAAGCACATGCCAGGTGGAAACAATGCTGAATTGCCAGGCATATCCTCAAATACACCTACTATCTTAACCTCTTCTACTGGCCTATTGCTCCAATCCAAACGGGTCAATGACCTGCCTACAACATCCTCTTGCCCTAGTTTATCTATTGCCCATTTTCGTGGAACCAGTATTTCATCAGGTGCAAGAAGTTCACCTCGACCTGACAGAATATTGAGATTGAGTACTTTGCTGAGATTCGATGGTCCATAGTCAATTTGTATAATGTCATCCACATCCTTGAAATTGACTCCATCAGGATACCATACGTACAATTCCTCTATCTCTGGACAGTATTTCTTAAGTGCCTCAATTTTTTCTGCTATAGCATCTCGAACTCCATAATCTGCACAATCAGGCTGGAACTTTGCACTTCCTTCTGAGAGTAGATATGTTCTATCTGCATCTTCTATGAAATCTTCAAACGAATTGATGTAATTGAGCCATAGAGAAGAGAGTGCAAAACAGGTCATCCCCACAGAAAGACCAATGAGACAAATGATTGTTTGCAGACGGTGTTTCAAGATATTTCGAATAGCTATTTTTAGATAGTGAATAAACATGACTATTTATATTTGCAAGTTACTCTATAGCTGTGTCAAAAAGCATGCCAACACTATAACCTACTGATTGGCCGACAGTTAGCCTCATATTTACCATTGTGTTAAACCGTGCGTTTTCGCACA
Organism: Bacteroidales bacterium; assembly: GCA_024401365.1. GTDB lineage: Bacteria > Bacteroidota > Bacteroidia > Bacteroidales > Marinilabiliaceae > W3P20-009. Next base: position 109,452 of record JAKSLE010000007.1, read on the forward strand.
CTTAGAACGTGCATTTTCGCACACTATCGATTATTATTACAACTTATTTTGCGTAGTCCTTAGGCGTCACCCCATATTTCTCCTTGAATGTGGTAGAGAAATAACTGGTATCGGGAAATCCTACCTTAGTAGCCACTTCAGCAATGCTGTACTCTTTCTCTTTCAGCAACTTCGCAGCAGCTTCTAGTCGAAGATTTCGAATAAATCTAGATGTCGTATCTCCTGTCTGCTCTTTCAACTTACGGTTCAAATGCACTATACTTATTCCTATCTCATCGGCTATCTCAGCTATCGAGATATTCGGATCACTTAGATGCTTGTTGATTATCGTCAATATACGCTGCATCTGCCTATCTTCTTGAACGGGTTGCTGTGTCTCGTCTTCTGGCGCTGGTTCAATTGGCTTCTCTTCTTCCGACTTGTCTTCTACGGGTTCAACAGGGACAACCAATGGGGTGGGTGCCGACTTCGACTTGCTTGTCCTGAATATTTGCAATATTACAATGAGCAATGCCGTAAACACTACAACCTGCCTGAGCCACCAATAAATGTCCATCTCGCCATGAACTACAATGGTCAACTCCAATGGAATGGACATATTACCCATACAATTGCCTTGTACCACAAGTTTATTCTCCCCTTCTTGAAGATTATTGAACGTCAGGGTATTGGAATTATTGGGCAGGAATATGATTGGCTCGTCATTCAACTTGTACGAATAGGTAATATATTGGGCAAAGGCACATTTATCCCTTGAAGCAAACTCCATACTGAATGAATTGTCTGATTTCGATAGATGAAACTCTCGCGTACGGAAAACTGCATCATCCATAATCTGATAATCTCCCGACATGTCGCCATAGTGCTTCACTTCATTTAGGACCGAGAACTGCGACATGGATATACTCCACTGTGTAGTATCGCGATGTATCTGAGATGGCTTGAAGTAGGTAATACCTCCCATTCCGCCAAACCATACATACCCATCGGCTACCAGAGATGTATTATTAGAGAATTCACCCTCCTGAACACCATCACTACTATTATATATAGTAAAGGTAGAATCGGCTGGAGTATAGACAAACAATCCATGGTTTGTTCCCATCCAAAGATTGCCTGTCGGAGCTACCTCAATGGAATATATTATGGACGCCGAAGCATCTGGCGAGTGTACGCTCTGCGTACGGGGAGCCTTATGCTTGCTCGCAATTTTTTTAATTTCGCCACTCTGCGCATCCATACTGATAAGGCCCACTGATGTACCTATCCATAGGGAATTATCAGGCCCCTTAGCTATATCGTACACTACATGTCCTCTGAGGTATATGCCATTTATATGCTTGGTATCCTTGAGGTCTATAGCACACAATCCATCGTACGAACCTACCCACAACACATCATCTTGTATATGCAACTTATTGATCCAACGGTTGATAACATTGTCTTGTGTCAAGTTTTTTCGTCGTGTCTCTGTATTCAAATCATAACATTGCAAACCACTACCCAATGTAGCTATCCAAAGTCGCCCCTTGCTATCTTCCAAGAAATCGTATATCGAAACATGACGCATATCCTCAAAACAGGGAAGTGTATTGCATCTGCCATTATCTATGTCAATCCATCCAAAGCCTTGTCCGTACGAACCATACCATAGCCTGCCATGTTTGTCCTGATATAGCGACTTGACAACCGAGGGCACATCTTCTGAATCGTAGTGTACCGACGTCTTCCTGTCTGGCGCAAGTCTATATAGACCATCGTTGTCTGTTCCAACCCAATAATATCCCCTCTTATCCTTTGCCAAAGCAGTTATCGCATTGCTTCCTATAAGATTGTTCATATACGATTTATACCCCATGTAATGAAATGGAGTATTGCTCTGTGGGTACATTATCACTCCCGACTGGAAAATACCAAGCCACAGCGTGGAGTTGTTGTCTTCTATTATTGTGTGAACCTTGAGCTTCTGCGGATTCATACTGATGCCGTCCAATATAACTTCCGTCACAGTATTCGTCTTCGGATCGTACAATTTCAACCCTGCACCATCCGAGCCTACCAATATCTTGCCGTCATGTGTCACACACGCCGTAGTCTGAGTGACTCCTATATTGTTCAACTTGTTTATCTGTCTGATCTTATCTTCTTGCTCATAATACCTGAATACCTCTCCTGTCGATGAGATAAATATGGCATTACCATCAAAATCACGACACATAATGGTACACCAAACACCATTTGTGTCATATTCTTTGAGCTCTCGCGTCCTGAGATTATACTTATATAATGGTCCTTGATAAACGTGAATCCAGAATGTATCACCTTTATCTATCATCAATTCTCCTCCATTTTGCAGCTCTACAGGAGTGTCTTCTCGACTAACTATAATGGAATCGCCCCTCACTTCCAATGTCGACAACCGGTCTCCACAAGATACTATGCGGCCATCGGGCAACTCTAGCATGTGGGATATGTGACTGCTGAATGGTGTGCCGTCCGAATAGGTAGCCGGCTTGGAGAAACTATCGGTACGTGGATTATATAGCTGAACCGTACGCTTTGTCGCTACATATAGTCGATGTTGAGAATCTTCATATAACTCTTGAACAAAATTATTACTTATCGAATGCGGATTGCCTTCTTCATTGTAGTACCTATGAAACCTATTGCCGTCATATCGGTTAAGCCCATACTCTGTAGCTGCCCATATCATATTGTCACTGTCAATAAAGAGCTCATTGATGAGCGAGCTCGACAAATCCGTATCAGCAGAAAAAATATGCACCTGCTGAGCACGAATTGTCAAACACATTATCGCATATATGACAATCAAATAATACTTCATCACTACCTAAAAGCAATGCTACAAAAATAAGGAGTTTTTTTAGACTTAGAGGCCATCTACGAGCATATATCCAAAAATTGGCTCTTTGTGTATTATACATTCTTCTTTGAATATTATACAAGTTTGACTTTACTGCTTATTTTCAGCTTTTTAGACTTGGAGGTTAAAAACAAAGTGATTTATATTTGCAGTGTAATCATCTGTAAAAACACACGTTAATTAGAGCATTTTTCCATAATACATAGAAAACAACACAACAAATAACATAGTTACACGACAGAAATCACGCAAGCGAATATTTAGGATTTTTTCCTACACCCCCTAGGGTTTATAATACCTTGTATATGTACACAAAAAGATGATAGTACGTTCCTCCATGGGCAACCATGGCAGGAATGTGCCATCTTCTAATTTTAAAAGAAAGAGCACTTCACGACATATCTTCTATCTTTGATTTCTGAAAAAATAAATACATTTGTATTCGAAGCTATTTTTCTAATAACTAATACTTGATAGCATGTTCAAAAGACTAACACAACGACTTAAATCACTTGCAGCGGTATCCTTGTTGGCATTGACAATGGGCTGCACCGCACAGGAAACCTACCGCAACCCTATCATCAATGCCGATGTACCGGATATGTCCCTCTGCCGCGTAGGCGATTATTACTACCTCATAAGTACCACTATGCATTTGATGCCTGGTGCTCCTATCATGCGTTCTACCGACATGAAGAACTGGGAGACTATCTCTTATGTCTTCGACAAGATAAATGATGGCGACAGATACGACCTCAAGGATAACAAGACCGTATACGGACAGGGACAGTGGGCTTCGTCTATCCGCTACCACAACGGCAAGTTCTATGTCTGGTTTACAGCAAATGGCGCTCCTGGCAAGGGATTTATATATACTGCCGATAAGGCCGAGGGGCCATGGAAACTTATTCAGCGCCCTCGCCACCTGCACGATGGCTCTCTTTTCTTCGATGACGATAATCGCGTATATATCTTCTGCGAGACAGGACACCTCGTCGAACTGAATGAGGATCTTTCCGACGTAAAGGAGGGCGGTACAGATATGATCCTCTTCGAACGTGATGCCGAGGAGCAGGGCGCACTACTCGAGGGTAGCAGCGTATTCAAGCACAATGGCAAGTACTACCTCTGCATGATATCTATGAAGTGGGGAGTTCCTAATCGCTACCGCCGCGAGGTTTGCTATCGCGCCGACAAAATAACTGGCCCATACGAAAAGAAGGTCCTCATAGAAACACCTTTCGAAATGTATGGCGGCGTCGGCCAGGGGTGCTTGGTCGATAATGCCGATGGCTCATGGAGCTCTCTTATTTTCCAAGATCGCGATGGCATCGGACGCACACCATGCCTCCTCCCTGTAAGATGGGAAGATGGCTGGCCTATGCTGGGCGACGCCGAGGGTAAGGTGCCTAACGACTATAGCAAGCCTTACCAGTCAATGGAGGGCATCACTTCTTCCGACGAATTCGACGGCAATGGCAAAATATATGGTTACGCCGGAGAGCAGGAGAGCAAACTCAAATTGTGCTGGCAGTGGAACCATAACCCTATCGACACATTTATCGACCAAAATGGAAAAACAGAGAACGCATGGAGCATAACTGAACGTCCCGACTTTTTGCGTCTTCGCACTGCTCGCTTGGCAGATAATATTTTTAATGCGCCTAATACGTTGACTCAACGCATGACCGGACCCAAATGTAATGGAGCCATCAAAATGGATATCAGCAACATGAAGGATGGCGACCGCGCTGGCATCAGTGGCTTCCAAAGCGACTGTGGCGTACTTTCTGTGAAAAAGGACAATGGCAGTTGCAAAATAGTCCTCACTAAGGAGTCCATGAAACTCCAACGTGGCAATCGCGTTATCGACCACGTCGACGCCGAGGAGGTAATGTCTATCGATATCAATACGAATATAGTGTACCTACGCGTCTATGCCGATTTTCATGAAATGCACGACATCTCATGGTATGAATATAGCCTCGATGGCGAAAATTGGACTAGAATAGGCGACGAAATACCTGTCAAATTCGATTACACCCGCTTCTTTATGGGCACCAAATTCGCAATATTCAACTACGCCACACAAAACCTTGGCGGATATGTCGATGTCGATTGGTTCCATTATGAGGCCGACCTCCGCTAATGCTCGTTACACACTATTTAACAGTATAATGAGCAAAAAAATGCAACTAACTGTTCCATATCGAAGTAAAATTCAGTACTTTTGCGAGGTTTTAGGCATATTATGCCCAAATTGAAAATAAAACAAAAAAAAGACGATATGATTTATTCACACGAAGTTGAACACATGTGTGTCGTTCAAAAAGGTCCTAAGCACGGTCCTGCCCCAATCCCAGAAGAGGGTAAGTGGGTAAAAGCAACTGAGATCAAAGATATTTCAGGTCTTACTCATGGTATTGGCTGGTGTGCTCCACAGCAGGGTGCTTGTAAGCTTACACTTAACGTTAAGGAGGGTGTTATCGAAGAGGCTCTCGTTGAGACTATCGGTTGCTCTGGTATGACTCACTCAGCTGCTATGGCTGCAGAGATTCTCCAAGGCAAGACTCTTCTCGAGGCTCTTAATACCGACCTCGTTTGCGACGCTATCAATACTGCTATGCGCGAGCTCTTCCTCCAGATCGTTTACGGACGTACACAGTCTGCATTCTCTGAGGGTGGTCTTATCATCGGTGCTGGTCTTGAGGACCTTGGCAAGGGTCTTCGTTCACAGGTAGGTACACTCTACGGTACAAAGGCAAAGGGCGTACGTTACCTCGAGATGGCAGAGGGTTACATCAACCGTATCGCTCTCGACAAGGACGACCAGGTTTGCGGTTACGAGTTCATCCACTTCGGTAAGTTCATGGAAGAGGTTAAGAAGGGTACTGACGCTAATGAGGCTCTCAAGAAGGTTACAGGTACTTATGGCCGCTTCACAGCTGAGGCTGGTGCAGTTAAATTTATTGACCCACGTAAAGAGTAATAATAGGAGGACAGAAAAATGGCAATACGTGAAGTAAAATTCGAGTCACAGGACCGTCGTATGAAGCAGATCCTTGCTGCCCTCAACGAAAACGGTATTAAGTCTATAGAAGAGGCTAACGAGATTTGCGAGAAGTATGGCATCGACCCATACGAGATCTGCGAGTCTACACAGCCTATCTGTTTCGAGAACGCTAAGTGGGCTTACGTTTGTGGCGCCGCTATCGCTCTCAAGAAGGGCTGCAAGAACGCTGCTGATGCTGCTGAGGCTATCGGTATCGGTCTCCAGGCTTTCTGTATCCCAGGTTCAGTTGCTGACGACCGTAAGGTAGGTCTCGGCCACGGTAACCTCGCTGCAATGCTCCTCCGCGACGAGACAAAGTGTTTCGCTTTCCTCGCTGGTCACGAGTCTTTCGCAGCTGCTGAGGGTGCTATCAAGATTGCAGCTAAGGCTGACAAGGTACGTAAGGAGCCTCTCCGTTGTATCCTCAACGGTCTTGGCAAGGATGCAGCTCAGATCATCAGCCGTATCAATGGCTTTACATATGTTCAGACACAGTTTGACTACTACTCAGGCGAGCTTAAGGTAGTTAAGGAGATCGCTTACTCAGACGGCCCACGTGCTAAGGTACGTTGCTATGGCGCCGACGACGTTCGCGAGGGTGTAGCTATCATGTGGAAAGAGGGCGTAGACGTATCTATCACAGGTAACTCTACAAACCCAACTCGTTTCCAGCACCCAGTAGCTGGTACTTACAAGAAGGAGCGTATCCTCGCTGGTAAGAAGTACTTCTCAGTAGCATCAGGTGGTGGTACAGGTCGTACACTTCACCCAGATAACATGGCTGCTGGTCCTGCTTCTTACGGTATGACAGATACAATGGGCCGTATGCACTCAGACGCTCAGTTCGCTGGTTCTTCATCAGTACCTGCTCACGTAGAGATGATGGGCTTCCTCGGTATCGGTAACAACCCTATGGTAGGTGCTACTGTAGCTGTTGCCGTTGACGTTGCAGCTGCTCTCAACAAGTAATATCAACCTAGGGTCACCCTAGATAGATATAACATCCTAACAGACTGTTTGCCTCTCGCAGACAGTCTGTTGTTTTTTTGTTTGCATAACCCTCAAAAAAAACATACCTTTGTAGCGTCCTATGTTCATACATAGAACTTTTCATAAGACAAAAAATAAAACACAAAACAAATAACAAGACAATGATCAGTCAACTTCAAAAAGCACGCAGCGCTTACCAGCCAAAGGTACCTGCAGCTATCGAGGGAGCTACAAAGCTCGCTGAGGGCAAGGCTACACAGTCAGTAGCTGACCAAGAGGACATCAAGAAGCTCTTCCCTAACACTTACGGTATGCCTATCGTTACTTTCGAGAAGGCTACAGGCGAGACAAAGGCAGAGGCTTTCAACGTAGGTATCATCCTTTCAGGTGGTCAGGCTCCTGGTGGTCACAACGTAATCTCTGGTATCTTCGACGGTATCAAGAAGCTCAACAAGGATTCTAAGCTTTACGGTTTCCTCGGCGGCCCTTCTGGTCTCGTTGACCACAAGTACATCGAGTTGACATCAGATATCATCGACGAGTACCGCAACACAGGTGGTTTCGATATCATCGGTTCTGGTCGTACAAAGCTCGAGGAGGTTGAGCAGTTCGACAAGGGCCTCGAGATCTGCAAGAAGCTCAATATCAAGGCTGTTATCATCATCGGTGGTGACGACTCTAACACAAACGCTTGCGTACTCGCTGAGTACTACCTCGCTAAGAAGTCTGGCGTTCAGGTTATCGGCTGCCCTAAGACAATCGATGGCGACCTCAAGAACGAGATGATCGAGACTTCTTTCGGTTTCGATACAGCTACTAAGGTTTACTCTGAGGTTATCGGCAACATCGAGCGCGATGCTAACTCAGCTAAGAAGTACTGGCACTTCATCAAGTTGATGGGCCGTTCAGCTTCTCACGTAACTCTCGAGTGCGCACTCCAGACACAGCCAAACGTAACTCTCATCGGCGAGGAGGTTGAGGCTAAGAACCAGTCTCTCGACGACGTAGTAACTTATATCGCTGAGGCAGTAGCAGCTCGCGCAGCTAAAGGCCTCAACTTCGGTACAGTCCTCGTACCAGAGGGCCTTATCGAGTTCATCCCTGCTATCAAGAAGCTCATCGCTGAGCTCAACGATATGCTCGCAGCTAACCAGGCTGAGTTCGATACAATCGCAGACGACAAGAAGATCGCTTACGTAGCTAGCAAGCTTTCTCCAGCAAATGCAGCTATCTTCAATAGCCTCCCAGTTGGCGTATCTCGTCAGCTCGCTCTCGAGCGCGACCCACACGGCAACGTACAGGTTTCTCTCATCGAGACAGAGCAGCTCCTCGCTGATATGACAGCTAAGAAGCTCGCTGAGTGGAAGAAAGAGGGCAAGTTCGTTGGTAAGTTCGCTACACAGCACCACTTCTTCGGTTACGAGGGTCGTTGCGCAGCTCCTTCTAACTTCGACGCCGACTACTGCTACTCTCTCGGTCGCGTAGCAGCTCTCCTCATCGCTTCTGGCAAGACAGGTTACATGTCTTCTGTACGTAACACTACAAAGCCAGCAGCTGAATGGCTCGCAGGTGGTATACCTATCACAGCCATGATGAACATGGAGAAGCGTAACGGTAAGATGAAGCCAGTTATCCAAAAGGCTCTCGTTAAACTCGACGGCGGTCCATTCAAGTTCTTCGCTTCTAAGCGCGCAGAGTGGGCTATCGAGACAGCATTCGTTTACCCTGGTCCTATCCAATACTTCGGCCCAACTGAGGTATGCGACCAGCCTACTAAGACTCTCGTTCTCGAGCACTAAAATGCCGAGTATCATAGAGATACATTCCACGAGGATGTTCCATCTGGAGCATCCTCTTTTTTATTATTATAATATAAGGTACTACCACCCCCTCTTTCTATCTACTTTCTCTTAACACTCTAACTACACACGCTTAATACAGAAACTACCCTCACCCATGCAACAAAATCATAACCTTATTCGTAAAACACCTCAAAAATAAAACTCTTAACAGAATGCAAAAAACTAACTTAATGGCACTTTGCGCTGCCACTATCCTCAGCGCGTGCTCTTTAACGCCTTCTAAGATGACTTATCCAGAAACAAAGAGAGTCGATACAGTCGACGTATACTTTGGGCAACAGGTCCCTGACCCTTACCGATGGCTCGAGGATGACAATTCTACCGAAACAGTGGAATGGGTCAAAGCCCAAAACAAACTTACCCGTTCTTACCTCGACGCCCTCCCTTATCGCAAGGAGATCAGCTCACGCCTTACCGAACTTGTCAACTACACGAGACGTTCCGCCCCAAGCAAGCATGGCGACAAATATTTCTATTCAAAGAACGATGGCTTGCAAAACCAGGCAGTATATTACATGGCCGACTCTGATACAGATGACGGCATAGTATGCCTCGACCCTAATAAATTGTCCGAGGATGGCACAGTGGCTCTCTCTACTTTCTCAGTATCGGACGACGGCAAATACCTAGGATATGGCGTCGCTCGCTCTGGCTCCGACTGGAACGAGTTCTATGTACGCGACTTGTCTACCATGAAGGACCTCGACGACCACCTCATGTGGATCAAATTCTCTTCCCTCACCTGGCACAAGGATGGCTTCTTCTATTCTCGCTACCCACAACCTTCTGAGGAGGATATCCTAAAGGGCGAAAACACCGACAATACTATATGCTACCATAAACTGGGCACCCCTCAGTCGGAGGATGTGACCATCTTCGCCGACCCATCTCAGCCTCAGCGTGGCTACGACACTTCTATCTCGGCAGATGGCAAGGTCTTGGTCATCACAGCTACCGAGTCTACTTCGGGTAATGGCGTATTTATTAAGCGCCTCGACCAACCAAATAGTAGTGTCATCCGCATTCTGGATCAGTACAAGTACGATTACTTACATATCGGAGACGACTCGGAGAATATCTATTTCATGACCAACAAGGATGCGTCCAACTACAAAATCGTATCCTTGAACATCAATAGCGCCAAGGAGAACGCTCCCCTCAACACACTCCTCGACGAACAGAAGGATGCTATCGAGGGTGCAGCCTGCAGAAATGGCAAATTGTGCGTAACTTATATGCACGACGCCTATTCATTGGTCAAAATTTACGACGCCAATGGCAATGAGTCCGACGTAGTTTCCCTCCCTGGTATCGGTTCTGTAAGCGGATTCTACCCTAGCAAGGAGTCCGATGCCATATATTATACCTTCACATCTTTCCTCTCGCCATCACAGATATATAGGTATAATATCAATTCAAAGGAGAACGTCCTCTTAATCAAGAGCGACATGAAGTTCAATTTCGACGACTACCTCACAGAACAGGTATTCTTCGATAGCACAGATGGCGCCCGTATACCTATGTTTATCGTACGCCGAAAGGATGTCGCCCTCAACGGCAACGCCCCAGCATGGATCTACGCATACGGTGGATTCAATATCAGTATGACCCCTTCTTTCTCTTCCAATATCTTGGCTTGGATCGAGCAGGGTGGCATATACGCAATGCCTAACTTGCGCGGAGGTGGCGAATACGGCGACAACTGGCACAAGGCTGGTACCTTAATGCAGAAAAAGCACGTATTCGAGGATTTCGAAAACGCAGCACGATACTTAATTAATAACAAGTATACCTCCGCCGACAGACTTACTTGCTCTGGCGGATCTAACGGAGGCTTGCTGATAGGTGCCGTGGTCAACCGCCACCCCGAATTGTACCGCGTAGCACTCCCTTCTGTCGGCGTGATGGATATGCTGCGATACCATAAGTTTACCATCGGCAGATACTGGGCTACCGACTACGGAACGTCCGAAGATAGCCTCCAAATGTTCGAATATCTCAAAAGTTATTCTCCAGTCCACACAATCAAGGACCAGAACTACCCTTCTATCCTTGTCCAGACCGGAGATCACGACGACCGCGTAGTCCCAGCCCACTCTTTCAAATACGCCGCAGGACTACAGCACTGTTACTCAGGGCCTAACCCAATGCTCATCCGAATCGAATCCAACGCCGGACACGGAGCAGGAAAACCTCTGAGCAAGATTATCGAGCAACAGACCGATGTCTTCTCATTCATTTTCCACGAAATAAATCAAACTTATGTGGCGAAATAAGTAACATTTAGGGCCGTTACATTGTATAATGTAATAATTTGTTATATATTTGCATGATATTAGAGGAAATAGGTTACACCTACTAATAGCAATAACGAATCAAAAACGTGAAAATAAGTTATAATTATCTATGAAACAATCAAAGATTAAGTTCATTGGTGCACTTGCTTTGGCTGCCCTTATGGCTAGCTGCGGAAGCTTGGACAAAATGAAGGAAGCTGCAAAGGACATTAAGTACCAGGTTACTCCTGAAGTTCTCGAGACTCACAAGGGTCAGGTTGCTATGTCTTTGAAGGCAACAGTTCCAGCTAAGGTTTGGGACAAGAAGGTTAGCGCTGAGGTTACTCCAGTTCTCGTTTACGAGGGCGGTGAAACAGCTTACCCATCAATCACAATTTTCGGTGAGGCTCTCACAGGTAACGGCCAAAAGGTTTCTTACACAAACGGTGGCCAGGTTAGCTACCCAGAGCAGTCTGTAGAGTTCAACGACAAGATGCGCGTTTCTGACCTTATCGTTAAGATTAAGTTCATGAAGGGCGACGACGAGCTCGAGGTTACTACAGTAGATCTCGCTATGGGTCCTAACGGTGATGGCGCTATCGCTAAGGGCGTAATCGCAACTTCTCTCCTTCTCGCTGAGGAGAAGCCAGTAGCTGTTATCGGTAAGGACGCTTTCCAGCGTATCATCAACGAGGATCAGTCTGCTGAACTCGTTTACCTTATCAACAAGGCTGATATCCGCAACGGCGAACTCAAGAAGGAGGACGTTAAGGCTATCAACGATTACATCGAAGCAGTTAAGGCAGCTGAGAACAAGAACCTCAAGGACGTAGTAGTTTCTGCTTACGCTTCTCCTGATGGTGCATTGTCACTCAACGAGAACCTCGCTAAGAATCGTGAGAAGTCAGCTCAGAGCTACATCGAGAAGCAGCTCAAGAAGGCTAAGGCTGAGGCTAACGTAGTTGCTAAGAACACTCCAGAGGACTGGGAAGGCTTCAAGGCTGCTATGGAGAAGAGCGATATCCAGGATAAGGACCTTATCCTCCGCGTTCTCAGCATGTACACAGATAACGACGTTCGTGAGACTGAGATCAAGAAGCTCGGTACAGCATTCAAGGTAATCGCTGACGAGATCCTCCCTTCTCTCCGTCGTGCTCAGATCACAGTTAACGCTGAGCTTATCGGTAAGTCAGACGAGGAGATCAAGAACCTCGCTACTTCAGATCCTGCACAGCTCAACGTAGAGGAGCTCCTCTACGCTGCTAAGCTCTTCTCTGACGACAAGGCTAAGGAGGCTAAGTGCTATGAGGCTGCTGCTTCACAGTTCCCTAACGACTGGCGTACAATCAACAACAAGGGTGTTGTTGCTTACGAGAATGGCGACGTAGCTGCTGCTAAGGCTCTCTTCGAGAAGGCTGAGGCTCTTAAGGCTGCTCCACAAGTTGAGAACAACCTCGGTGTTGTAGCTCTCGCTAACAAGGATTACGCTGCTGCTAAGGAGTACTTCGGTAAGGCTGCTGGCGTAGGTTCAGAGCTCGATCAGAACCTCGGCGTTTGCGCTCTCATGGAGGGTGACTACGAGAAGGCTGAGACATACTTCGGCGCAACAATCTCTTGCAACGCAGCTCTCGTTAAGATCCTCCTCGACAAGCAGGATGCAGCTCTCTCTAACCTCAACGCAAATACTCTCGAGACAGGCTTCAAGTACTACCTCAAGGCTATCTGCGGTGCAAACAAGGGCGAGGGCGATCTCATGTATGAGAACCTCCGCAAGGCTTGCAACCTCGACTCTAAGTGGAAGGCTTACGCTAAGAAGGACGCTGAGTTCATCAAGTACTTCAACGATGCTACTTTCAAGTCAATCGTAGACTAATCTAATTCTTTAGATAAAATCTCAAGGGGACCAATCGGTCCCCTTTTTTATTTCCTACTTCAAAAAACTGTCATTAACCCATTATACCCCCCCTCTCAAAAATAAAAAAGTTGCCTAGATAACATCTAAGCAACTATATCTCTAACAATGACCCTAGATACTTACTCTTCAAATATCCTCGTAAAGCACTCAGGTATCGGCGTCTGCAAATCTATTATCTCCCCAGTCCTGGGCTGGTGAAAAGTCAAACAGAAGGCGTGCAACCCCATCCTGCCAATAGGATTGTATTTCGCCCCATACTTGGTATCTCCTACAATCGGGCACCCATGCTCCGACAAGTGAACCCTTATCTGATTCTTCCTTCCAGTCTCTAACTCCAACTCTACAAGCGAATGCCGCGCACTGCTCTTGATTACATAAAAATTAGTAGCAGCCCACTTGCCTCCTTCTCTGTTGGCCGAATATACCCTCTTGGTCACCGGATTCTCAAACAGATAACTCTCATACCTGCCTTGCTGTGGCGTCAATACTCCTTCAGTAACCGCAATGTACCGCCTGTCTTCTACCATAGCATCCCAGTTATACCTCAATATATTCTGCGCTTGCTGATTCTTCGCAAAAAGCAACAACCCCGACGTATCCCTGTCCAATCGATGAACAATCCATATCCTCGACCGCTTGCGACCAGTCTCTTTCACATACTGATCCACCATATGATATGCCGTAGGAATCTCAGGATGCCCCGGTACAGCAATAGTACACAAACCTCCTGGCTTGTCTATTACTACCACATCATCATCCTCATATACAACATGCAATAGCGATTTGTCAACTTCTGCTCGACCAATCTTTATGCCTTCTTCGCGATTTCTCATTTTTTGATTAAGTATACTACATAGCGTTTGACATTGCAATTATCGCCATTTTTCTCTTTCTATGCAAGAATATTCAATACCTTTGTATGGTAACTAACAATTTATAACATTACTCTATGGCTAAACACAATGAACTCGGCCACCAAGGCGAACTATTCGCCGCACAATACCTCGAATCTATCAACTACCAGATAATCGAGACCGATTGGCAATACAATCACAAGGATATCGATATCATAGCCCTCGACGAAAACCAAACCCTAGTCTTCATAGAGGTTAAAACACGCCGAAACGACCTCTTCGGAAGCCCCGCTGATGCTATCGACCAACAAAAAATGCAGAACCTCATCAGATGCGCCAATACTTTTATCCGCATGCATAAATACAACGGCAACTCTCGCTTCGATGTAATCTCCCTAATAGGAACTCAACCTCCTTTCGCCCTCACCCACATCAAGGACGCTTTTAACGCAGCTACAGCTTTCGGCTAATAGAGTTTTCTCCTTATCATTTTCACAATCAAAGTAATAAACTGACATCCCTAATTCGCACTGACTTCTATATACGCTCTATATAATCACACACTATACAGAGACTAACCACAGAAATCTATATATTTCTAATACTCACGTCCCACATCTTCTCACCCCACCTTCCCCCTCAAAAACAAAGCGACCCAGACAAGTCTCCTTGTCCAGGTCCCCTAAATATCAAAAAGTCGCACGGCCGGATTATTTAAACTCCTATAAATAGGATTATGGGTGCCTCATTACCTCTGTAATCTTCCGCGCCATAAATGACAACCACTTGCGTGGTGAAGCCCGCCATTGTAACGATTAGCGTCGCCCAATTTGATTATTTTCTGTTGAGTTTAACAATCAAAGAATCCAGTGCGACTATTTTTTTTACTCAACTCTAGTACTGCAAAGATAGCAATCTTTCTCTTCCTCGCAATACTAATCTCCTTAAAACTCTTAGCCTATGGCCTTCAAACTCATATCCAAGCTTGCTACGTGGTGAGTAAGAGCACCTACTGATATGTAGTCAACTCCTGTCTCAGCATACGCACGAAGGGTCTCAATAGTGATACCTCCCGACGACTCTGTCTCTACAGCACCAGCAATTCGCTCTACAGCTTTCTTAGTAGTAGGAATGTCAAAGTTGTCAAGCATTACCCTGTCAACACCCCCGTGCTGAAGCGCAATCTCCAACTCTTCCATACTTCTTACCTCAAGCTCTATCTTCAAGTCTCTGTTGGTATCCTTCAAATACTTCTGTGCACGCTCAATAGCCTCCACAATGCCACCCGCAAAGTCAACATGGTTGTCCTTCAACATAATCATGTCAAACAATCCTATACGGTGATTAACACCACCTCCAATCTTCACGGCCAATTTGTCCAACAAGCGCATACCTGGCGTAGTCTTGCGTGTATCCAACAATCTGGTATGAAGTCCCTCAATAAGACTTACATACTTGTTTGTCGTTGTCGCTATACCACTCATGTGCTGCATTATATTGAGCACCAATCGCTCCGCTAAAAGCAATTTCTGAGTATGAAGCTCTACCTTGAATGCAATGTCTCCCTTCTTTACTCGTGTGCCGTCTTCTATAAATTGCTCAAACTTAGTCGTAGGATCAAGTCTCAGAAATACCTTCTTGGCTACGTCAATACCTGCTATAATACCATCTTCCTTGCATATCAACTGCGCACGGTCAATAGCTTCTGCTGGAATACACGAAAGCGACGAATGATCGCCATCTCCAACATCTTCTTTTATGGCATTATCTATAAACTCACTCAAATATTGATCAAAATCTGGTATCATATCTTATCTTTTTTATTTCTCTTCTTCTATACGCAACTTGATAATCTGACTTTTGTCCGCCTCTTGCTGCGTCAATATATATAGTCTATATGTACGACCAGCTATCTCCGCCGTCGCTATCATCATCGTCGTATTGCCTGTCTGTCGCTCATTGTCCACGTCCGCATTCTTAAACGTACCCTTGGAAAGAAATTCCTCAAGTACCACAGTAGCTTGCTTACTACTGTAAATGCCAGAACCACTGGGTAAACTCAACTCAACACTCGACGCAAAATATTTTGCAACGTCTTGAGTCTTGCCCCCCAACATCGCATCCCAACACTCTTTTGGCAACTGATATTTCCACCCACTACGCTCCTGTGCAAAGCCCAGAATAGCAATGAATGCCATCACAAAAGATACTATTACAAATTTGTACTTCAATTTCATATCTAATTGCAAATATACATAATTTCTAATTCGATATCACGCAATACAATTTCTATGCCAAATGAAACGCCGCAAAACGCCGACAGGTCACAACTATCCTTTACTGCCAAACAATCCCTTCAAAGCACTCTTAACCTTGCCAAACAGATTGGTTTTCTTTTCGGTCGTAGGTGTCTTTTCTGCTACTTGCTCTGCTTGTTTGTTTCGTCTCTCATAATGGTTATTCCCATTCTTATCCCTATTGTTGTACCTGCGCCTAGGACCATTGTGGTAATTACGACCTTGTCCATTATCGACTTTGTTGTCATTACTACCTTCATTGACCTCTACCCCGCCATTTTCTCTATTATACCTGCTTCCTCGCTCTCCACCTTGCCTGTAGTTATTGTCTCTGCGTGGTCGACGTCTATTATTCTCTCTTGGTTGACCGTCTTGTGCTTGAACGTTTTCCGTTACCTGACCCTGTTGCTCTCCGCCTTCTCCTTGCACGCGCTGACCCTCTCCTTCATTGCGACTGTACCTGCGATGATGGTTATTCCTGCGCTGTCTGTTCTGCCTATGATCGCCCGACTCTCCTCGCTGCTGGAATTCTTCTGTCTGCTCTCCTTGTGCGACTTGTTCTGCTTGCTGCAACACGACTTCTTGTTGCTCAGCACCTTCTGCCTGCACTCTATGTCTATTACCTCTAGATCTTCTGTCCGACCGTCTTTCTTGCTCTCCCTCTTGTCCGCCATTAGGCCTGCCTTCACCGCCTCTGACTTCTGTATTTCTCCTGCCATTGCGATTGTTTCCGCCTCTGCCATTGCGCTGCTGACGACCGTTGTTATTTCTTCCAGCCCTAATTCGCTTGTTTGGTGCATACTCAGGACCTTCGCCAATGCCTTCTGGTAATGGCAATTTCTCAACCGTCATCTCTATCAACTGCTCTATCTGCCCAAATGCATACATGTCCATCTCAGAGACCAATGTATATGCCTCGCCTTGTGTCTGCGCCCTGGCTGTTCGTCCTACTCTGTGAACATAATCTTCAGCATCATGGGGTACCTCATAGTTAATGACAACGTCAATCTTCTCTATATCTATACCTCTAGCTATAATATCTGTAGCAACGAGAATATTTGTCTGCCTGTTACGAAACTTAAGCAATGCTTCTTCTCTCTCTTTCTGCTCAAGATCACTGTGTATGACATCCGCATTGAACCCTTGACGCCTCAACTCGCGAGCCAACTCTTTCACTGTCTGCTTGCGCGATGAAAAAACAATCACACTTTGCTCTTGCCTTCCATCAAGTATATGCTTGATTACCTGCGACTTCTGCGTGTCATATACCACAAATGCCCCTTGCTTAACACCTTCTGCTGGCTTACTTATGGCTATATTGACTTCTGCTGGGTCTTGAAGTATATTCTTCGCCAATTCTCTTATCTTTGGCGGCATCGTAGCCGAGAACATCAAGGTCTGCCTTCCTTCTACTGGCATCTGCTTGACTACCTGCATAATATCTTCATAAAAGCCCATGTCAAGCATCCTGTCTGCCTCATCAAGTATCAGACAACGAATAGTACTGAAATCAACATACCCCATGCTGATGTGCTGAAGTAGTCTGCCTGGCGTGGCTATCAATATATCAGCACCCTCAAGTATGGCATTCTTCTGCCTATTCCACTCCCCACTGTCATTACCTCCATATACGGCTACAGACGATACCTGAACATAATAACCAAATCCTTCCATCTGCTGGTCTATCTGCAATGCAAGCTCTCTGGTAGGTACCAAAACAACAGTGTCTATACCCTTCTGCGGCTCTCGTACTATACGGTTTATCGTAGGCAATAAATATGCCGCAGTCTTGCCAGTACCTGTCTGTGCACAGGCTATAATATCCCGACCATCCATGATAACAGGTATGGTCTGCTCCTGAACTGGCGTAGGAGTCTCAAAACGCATCGCGTCTAAACTGTCTTGTAAGTCGTATTCAAATTCAAAATCCGCAAATGTCATCTTCCTTGCTCTTCTGTGTTATCTTTTTTCTGTTGACTAAAGTACATGTAGTACCAATCCTTTCAAATATTCCCCTTCTGGATGGAAAATATCTACCGGATGATCTGCTGGCTGTGAAAGCTGATGCAATACCGATACCTTACGACCAGCCTTTGCTGCCGACGAAAATACCATAGTCCTGAATATCTCTTTCGTCACAACTTGCGAACATGAGAACGTAAACAGGATACCTCCTGGCTTAATCATCTCCAAAGCCTTAGTATTCAATCTTCTATATCCTTTCAATGCATTGCCAAGCACATTGTAATGCTTTGCAAAAGCAGGTGGGTCAAGAATAACTAGGTCGTAATCTTCCTTGGCATTCTGCATGAACTTAAACGCATCTTCAGCAAAAGCATCATGTCGCGAATCTTCACCAAAATTGATTCTTAC
This sequence comes from Bacteroidales bacterium, assembly GCA_024401365.1. Lineage (GTDB taxonomy): Bacteria > Bacteroidota > Bacteroidia > Bacteroidales > Marinilabiliaceae > W3P20-009. The sequence goes on from JAKSLE010000007.1 coordinate 127,955, forward strand.
ATTGTCTCTCGTCAACTCTATCGCCCTCTCACTGCTGTCTACTGAGTGTACCAACTTAGCACCACCTCTCATGGCATACATCGAGAAACCTCCTGTATAACAGAACATATTGAGTACCTTCCTGTCCTTACTGTATCTCTCAATAAGGGCTCTGTTCTCTCGCTGGTCAACAAAAAAACCTGTCTTTTGTCCATGTTCCCAGTCTGGAGCAAACTTCAATCCGTTCTCAAGGGCTACCATCTCTTCTGGAGCCGTACCCCATACATAGGAATTGTGAGGCTCAAGACCTGCCTTGAATGGCAATGTGCCTTCACTCTTATTGTATATAGCCTTGATATTATCCCCTAAGACGGTCTTCAACGCCTCTTCTATCAACGCACGCTGTACATACATACCTACTGAGTGCATCTGAACCACAGCCGTGCCATTGTACATATCTATGACAAGACCCGGAAGACGGTCGCCTTCTCCGTGTATAAGACGGAAAGCATTAGTCTGCGGATTGCCTATCAACCCCAACTTCCTTCTCATCTCAAACGCCTCGGAAATGCGCTGATTGTAAAAGGCCTGATCTATAGCAACCGGCTCAAACGAAAGAACCCTCACCGCTATAGTGCCTATCTGATAATGTCCTATGGCAAGGAAACTGCCTAGGGCATCAGTAACTTCTACTACATCTCCTTCTTGTGGAGTGCCATCCATCTTCTGTATAGCTCCAGAAAATATCCATGGATGAAATCTTTGCAGGCTCTGCTCTTTGCCTTGCTTGAGTTGTATATGTATCATTCGTTATTCTGTTCTGCTTGTTCTTCCGCCTGATTGGCCAGACGTCGCTTTACTATCTCTTGCAACTGTGGTATCATCACTACACCCTTTTGCAACTCTTCATAAATCCTCAAGGTTACCCAGGCATCTGTCGCCGCATAATTCTGCTGCGCTACAGACAATGACGATGCCGCCCAGTTGGTAACCCTCTGCCTCTTGGATATCCTGATACCTAAGGTTCTGGCAGCCAACTTAGCTAATGAAATGTCAGGAATATTCATACTCTTTACCACATCCTGAACATCAACAACATTCACAGGCTCTATCTCTCCTCTGCCTCGCAATGCCCTGATATCATCAGAGATAGACAACCCTACCTTCATTATGTCTGGATTGGCAAAGAAACTTTGTATCTCTGGTATCAAACCTATAACGGTAAGTCGTATCAACCAAGCCCTCTCACCATCACATATCTGCAATAGCGAAACCCTATGCATCTTGCCTCGCTGAAAGTTGGGCCTCGTCTCTGTATCAAAACCAACAACCTTGCACGTGCTCTCTATCTCCTTAAATACAGCACGGGCTACAAATGCATTGTCAACCAACTTAATTGTTCCTGGAAACAACCCGTATGGCAGATCCACCAAGTCCTCTTTCTCTATTTTCTCTAACGAAACCAAAATATCTTCCTTGGATTGTTAATCTTCTGCTGGAGCTATACTCCACACATTGTCCTTAGGTAGTGGAGCTACTATTGTTACCATCTCATCCTTTACTGGATGCTTGAACTGAAGCTTCCTTGAGTGAAGATTTATTCCACCACCTTCATTGCTCCTCTTGGCACCATACTTCAAATCACCTCTGATCGGACAACCAATGCGCGACAACTGCGCCCTAATCTGATGATGACGCCCTGTCTGCAACGATACTTCCAATAAGTTGATGTTTGGTGTCGACGCTAAAAGAGTATAACTGAGTACAGCTTCCTTGTACCCCGTACGTGGACTTACTGAAACATTGGCTCTGTTCTTTTCCTCATTCTTGGACATGTAATGCCTCAATTCTGCCGACTCTTCTTTCGGTCTGTCTTGGGTAATAGCCCAATAAATCTTCGTCACAGTATGGTTCTTGAACATCTCGTTGAGTCGCGCCAATGCCTTACTTGTCCTGGCAAACAAAACAACACCAGATACCGGACGGTCAATTCTGTGTACAATACCTAGAAAAACTTCTCCTGGCTTATTGTACTTCTCCTTAATATATGCCTTAACTTCGTCAGCGAGTGTAGCATCTCCAGTCTTGTCGCTTTGCACAATCTCACCGGCATGCTTGTTCACTGCAATCAAATGATTGTCTTCGTATAATACCTCTAGCATAATATATTTTAGGTCTAAAAACTAATATTGCTCTTTCTCGTTAGGAAAATCGCCCGACTTAACGTCTGTAATATATCCACCAACCGCCGCTGTAATATCCTCATACAAATGAGCATATCTCCTGAGGAATCGTGGCGAAAAACCATTGGTCATTCCCAACATATCGTGTACCACCAATACTTGCCCGTCTACAGCATTGCCAGCTCCAATACCTATAACTGGAATAGTAAGCTCCTTTGCTACACGCTCTGCAAGTACAGCAGGAATCTTCTCTAATACAATAGCAAAACATCCCGCATCTTCAAGTAGGTGCGCATCTTTTATCAACTTAGCTGCCTCCGCCTCTTCTTGCGCTCTTACTGTGTATGTACCGAACTTATGTATCGATTGTGGAGTAAGTCCTAAATGGCCCATAATAGGAATACCAGCAGATAAGATTCGCTGAATAGACTCAAGTATCTCTTCTCCTCCCTCTAGCTTGAGCGCATCCGCACCCGTCTCTTTCATAATGCGGATTGCTGATGAAAGGGCCAACTTCGAGTCTCCTTGGTATGTGCCGAATGGCATGTCTACTACCACCAACGCTCGCTTGACTGCCCTGGCTACCGACGCACCATGATATATCATCTGATCCAATGTTATAGGCAACGTAGTATCCCATCCTGCCATAACATTCGATGCCGAGTCTCCAACCAATATAGCATCAATACCAGCTTCGTCTACTATCCTGGCCATCGTATAGTCGTACGATGTAAGCATGGATATCTTCTCGCCATTCTGCTTCATCTTCCCAAAGCCAAAGGTCGTAACCTTCTTTGCTGGCGTCGTAACATTTGTTGCCGACATTCTTCGTTCCTCCTCTGTTATTATCTATTATAAATGCTCCGAGACGATGCCACAATGTATAGAGGCATCGTCTCAGGTATATGTCTTAATTAAATATGCTGACTATCAACTACTTAGTCAATATCATCATCCAAATCTTCTTCGTCGTCTCGTCTGTAATGATCTTGCGCCGTCTCAGTATTCTTCAAAATATTGTACAGAAGCTCCCTCGAACGGAACAACTGCGCCTTCACTGTACCAAGTGGCAAATCAAGTTGGGTCGCAATCTCTTCATACGATAACTCCTGAAAATATCGCATCTCAACAAGTGTCCTGTATCTAGGCTTTAGCTTTTGTACCACCGTACGGACCAAGTCTGCTATCTGCGACTTAATCATCGCCTCCGCCGGATCAAGACCCTCATCTATCACAGTCATCGGCTTACTGTCCTCTTTTTGCTCGTCTCCGTCAATCGAAACAATAAATCCTCTCTTACGACGCAAAAAGTCAATACCGTTATTTGAAGCTATCTTGAAAAGCCATGTCGAAAAAGCATAGTTCGGTGAATATTGCCTGATATTCTTAAAGGCCTTACCAAATGCTTCAATAGTCAAATCCTCTGCATCACTCTTGTTGTTCACCATCTTCAACAACATAAAGTAAATAGAGTCTCTGTAACGCGACAACAACTCAGCGTACGCCTTCTGGTCACCCGCTATGGCACGGCCAACCAACTCAAGATCGTACTTCGCTTTGTCCGAATACGACGTGGTAGGAAAATCTTCTGCAAAAACGATTTCTTCCATTACTTCCATCTATTTGAACTTTTACTCGTGTAACCTGTCATCCATGCAGCTAACTGTATCCATGGCATGAAAATGTCAAATGGCAATGTCCAAATCCATATCCACCTGTCATTCCCCTTCTCCGTACCATGCATCCTACGGGCAGCAATACACAACGATGTGTGCATCAATACCCAACGGACACCTAGCAGACTGAGTATTACAATCGGTAAAATGTCGTTTATATTCCAATACATTATAACAATCGCCAACGCACCCCATAACAGAGCCTGTCGCGTCAGCAATTCAAGTCCAAGCATAAATTTCACACTCCACCTGTAATATGGAGATGTAGTCATGTGTCTGGTCTTCTGTATAGCCCACTCTTTCCATGTCGTCTTGGGGGCACTTATAGTCTGTCCATCTGGATCAAAACAAATGGCAGTGTTCTTGCGTGTTCCTACTTCCGATATGAATAGGTCATCATCGCCAGACTGTACCTTCCAATTCTTCCTGAACTGCGAACTATTGTTGTAAAGCGACTTGACGTAACTCATATTCCTCCCCACTCCCATAAATGGACGCATCGCCTTGGCAAAGCCCATATACTGAACCGTATTAAAGAAGGTCTCGAAACGTATTATCAGATTGAGCAATCCCGGCAACTTGGCGTACCTGCCATATCCAATGACCAACTCCTTGCCTTCCTGCTCTACATAGCTACTCATCATCGTACGTACCCACTCACTCGACGATGGCGTACAGTCAGCATCCGTAAATAGTATATGCTCATACTTCGCCGCCTTAATGCCAACAGTCACAGCTAGCTTCTTGCTATGCCTGAACGTACTGTCCAACGGAATAGATGTATAATAAAGCTGTGGATACTCTTTCCTCAACTGGGCCAACGTCATCTCAGTATCATCTTCCGAAGCATCGTCCACTATCACAATCTGCTTCTCAGGATACCTCTGAGCCATCAACTCTGGCACCAAACGCTTTAGATTATCAGATTCATTTCTGGCACATACAACAATACTGACAGGGGGTAATTTCTCTCCCTGCGATACGCCGCCATTATGTTTAGAAATTCTAAACATATAGAACGACCAATAGAATAATTGTATCAATCCAACTATCCCTATGATTGTCAGCACGTATATATCCTCTATATTCACCTAATATCCAAAAAATGATATTTAACCAACAACTAATTACAACTTAGTTTATTGATATTTTATATTAGAAACCAAAGTAAACACACTCCGACTTCAAGATGCAAATCTAACCTTTTTCATAACCAAATCCAAATTCAACATAACAAAATATTTGCGCTTCACAAAAATGTCACTAACTTTGTGTTGTTATAATATATTGACATGATATTACCAATTTATCAGTACGGACATAAAGTCCTACGTCAGCCTTCCGAAGACATCGACGCATCTTACCCAAATCTCCAGGAGCTCATCGCTAATATGTGGGATACAATGTACCGCGCCGAGGGTTGCGGATTGGCCGCTCCTCAAGTAGGCCTCAATATACGCCTCTTCGTAGTCGACGCCGGTGAACTATCCGACAACTACCCTGAGTGCGCCGGATTCAAAAAGGTCTTCATCAACCCCGAAATCATCGAGGAGAGCGAAGAAACAATGCCATTCCGCGAAGGCTGCCTCAGCCTCCCTGGCATTTCCGAAACCGTAGTCCGCCCTAAGACTATCAGAATAAAGTACCTCGACGAGAATATGCAACCTCACGATGAGGAGATATCTGGCGTATGCGCCATCTGTACCCAACACGAGTACGACCACATCGAAGGCCATGTCTTCATCGACCACATCGGACCTCTCCGAAGAAGAATATTGAAAAACAAGCTGACAAACATATCCAAGGGCAAGGCTGGCGCACACTACCGCGTAACTCTCCCTTAACTACCTACCATCAACCAATAATTACTACCATGGGCAAGCTGAGTGCCAATAACAAATTCTTTACCAGCGCCATACTGACCCACGTCGGCGTGTGGCTGGCTATCATCCTTATCCCTCTCCTTGTTCAGTGGAGAAACGACGAGATAAACGTCCGCTATATGAGCCACGTCTGGCTCATGCTCTTCGGCCTCGCCGTAACATTCTACGCCAATTACTCTTTCGCCATCGAGACTTATCTCTACAAGAAGAAATACCTCTATTTTATCTTGTTCAACATTATCCTCTTTGTAGGTGTGCGATATATCGATGGATGGATCAACTGCGCCATAGACTGGGCTCTCAACATTCCACCACGCCCTCGTACTCAACGAAGCCTGGCCATCAAGAGTTTGTTTATCTACAACGACGTTATCAACTTCACCTTGGGCGTAGGCGCTTCTCTGGGTTTGCGATACATCTCTCACGTCAACGAGATCAACAAGGATCGCGAACGCCTCGAGCACGAGAAACTTGAAAACGAAGTCAACTTGCTGAAGTACCAACTACAGCCTCACTTCTTTTTCAATACTCTCAATAATATCTATAGCTTGATAGGTCAATCACCTGCCAACGCCCAAAAAGCTGTCCATAGCCTCAGCAAAATGATGCGCTATGTCTTGTACGACAATACAGCCGAACGCATAAGCCTCAGCAGCGAACTTGATTTCATATCAAACTTCGTAAGCCTAAAGCGTCTTAGCCTAGGCAATAATGTTCATACCGAGTTCAATATCCCAAGCGAGACTTACGGCTTTACCTTGCCCCCTCTCTTGCTTATTCCTCTTGTAGAAAACGCTTTCAAACACGGCGTCATACCTGGCGAGGAGTCTAGCATCACTTGCAACATAACAGTCACTCGCGAACAGTTGGATCTCGTCATAAAGAACACAATAAACAACACCGAAGGTAATGAGGATCGTAGCCATTCAGGCATAGGCCTCCAAAACCTTCACCGCCTCCTCGATCTGCAGTACGGCTCTTCTTATAAGTTGTCTACATCTGTCAATCCGGAAACAAACACGTATACCGCTAATCTTTCACTTCCCAACTTGGCAAAATGATACAGACCTTAGTTGTCGACGATGAACCTCTAGCTCAGGGCCTCGTCGCTCAATATGTTTCACAGACTCCTTTCTTGAACCTTTGCGGCCAGTGCTCCAACGCCCGCGAAGCATACGAAAGAATATCCCAGGGAGATGTCGACCTGGTTTTCCTAGATGTCCAAATGCCAGGCATGTCGGGCCTTACCCTCATGAAGAGTATGCCCGAGGCCCCAGCCCTCCGCCCTAAGGTCATCTTTACTACAGCTTTCTCTGAATACGCTATAGAGGGATTCAAGCTTGATGCAGTGGATTACCTCCTCAAACCTTTCGACTTCGATGAATTCCTTAAGGCAGCCCTTAAAGCCCAGAGACAAATCGAACTGGAACGTCAGGCCTATACCAAGAACCCAACATCCGAAGGCGAGGGAGAATTAGCCCCTTCCGACGACGAAAATTATTTCTTCGTAAAAAGCGAATACAAACTCATCCGTATCGACATCCCAAAAATCATATACATCGAGGGCCTCAAGGATTACATCAAGATATATATCGACGGGGAACCTAAACCTATACTTACGCTACAGAGCCTCAAGGCTGTCGAGAAACGCCTATCCCCCGCCGTTTTCACGCGCATACATCGCTCTTTCATAATCAATATCAATTATGCTAAGGGCGTCGACCGTGCTGGCGTTATCCTGACTTCCTTACCAACTCCTACCACTGTCCCTATCGGCGATGGTTACCGCGCATCTTTCATGCAACAAATCGAAAAACGTACCATCTGATAGATATCGTCGGAAAAACGTAACTTCTACTCTGCGATTAGCGTAATGTACGAGGTCAACAATATACGCTAAGGGAACGTGCTGTCACTTTCACGCATACAATCAATAGTATTCTTTGGGATAGGTCTCACCGTCCTCATCTTCGCTGCGCCCCTAAAGGCTCAGCGAGATACTAGCGAAGCCAACTTCCGCTATACCGAGCTTATCAAGGAGTGCCGAGCTACATTGAACGTCCCCGGTAGCGAACCTAACATCAACGAGCTTTTCCGCCTGTCCACATACCTCCAGGATCCTCACAAACAGTCCGTAGCACTACAGTACCTGCTGCTCCACAGACTCCGCACCAAGGCGCCTAAAGAGGATATCGTCGAGGCCGTAGACTCACTTAAAAGATTCTGCCGCCGCCACAACGACATGAGCGCATACTATTTCGGTTGGTCCCAGTACATACAGACTCTTGTCAACGAAGATTCTACAATGGTACAGGGCAAAGCCGAACTCGAGAGCATGATGCGCGAAGCTTCCGACGAGGACAACAACTACGGAAAAATACAGTGCTATCGCCGTCTCTCTCACTATTACATGAAACTCCACCTGTGGGATACCGCATTGCTTCAAAACAAAGAGGCTATCGAACTCACAGAGTTGACATACCCCAATAACCACAACCTCCCAGTTTATTACCTCGACAACGCCCGAATTTGTGAGGCTAAACACGATTACGCCGCCGCATACGACTACCTCCAGAAGTCGCTGAATATGCAGGACGACAAATTGCACAAACTTCAGGCTCTGGCTCACAGATGCCGCCTCGATGCGCTGACTGGCGACTACAATTCTATCTGCAAGACTTATAATGAGGCAATGTCCGACAACGAAATGGTTCGCCAGGGACAAAACACCCATTTCATCTATATCCTTCGCTTCTACTACAATCTGGCATCGCCCGACTTCGAAAAGGCAGCTAGCACAATACGCGACTACGAGGCTTTCGGAGCTACTCCAGAACAGACCATCGACATGAAACTGTTCCTGGCTTCTGCCGTAGCTTCCAACGTGAGCGCTCGCCATAACATCAGATTGCCATACGACATCAAGGAGCAAATCCTTAAATACGAGACAATTTCTGATAGCATAAACAACCAGATCAGCCAATATATGGCCAACCACAACAACCTCGAGTTGGACGCACCTCTCTTGATCCGTCAGCAACGCGAGGAGGAAAGAGCCATGGGCGCACGCCGACGCCTCATAGGTACTACCATGTTGTGCATCTCTGGCGCTCTCATCATCATCCTGACTATTCTCATCGTTCGCAATACAAAGAAGAACCAAAAGCTCCGCCTACAGACTTCTAGCGTGGCTAAAAAGAATATCCACCTTCAGATGGTCAACAACGAGCTCCAGGCTTCTATAGAAAACCTCAAGGCTGCCAATAACACCAACCAGAGTCGCATAGAGGCCATCGCAAAGGATAGCCGAATGAAGAGCACATTCATTACCAGTATGGCTCGAGAGCTTCGCATGGTGGCCATGAATGGCATGGATAAGGCTTCGGTCGACCAGCTCTTGGAGTACGCCAAGAATATGGAGGTCCTCCAGAACCTCGCTACACGCGATAATATGGCGTGCGATGAACTCAACCTCAACCTGGTCTGCCAGGAGGTCTTCAACAAGTACCTGAGCGAACACCAATCGCAAAATGGCGTTAAGTTCTACTTCGAACCTGCACCCGAATCAAACCCAATGGTCCAGGCCAACACAGAACTTCTTACCCTGATAATTTGCAACTTGCTCCGATTGGCTCAACGTCATACTTCTAAGGGTGAAATAACTCTCTCCACCCGCCGCAGCCAAAACGGACACCTCCAGATGGTCGTTTCCGACACAGGCCACGGCATACCTAAACATAAACGCGAACGCCTGTTCGAACCTCTCGCAGATATAGAGGATACCGATACCGACACTCTCCTCCATCTCACCATCTGCCGTATGGCCGCTCATAGCCAAAACTGCCGCATATGGGTCGATACTTCCCAATACACAACATCGGGAACAAACATCATCGTGGAGTTTTGACCCTCCCTCACCCCTTGAATAGTAAATCTTTAAATATTCAAAGTCCAAACTGTTTTAGTTTGGACTTCTTTTTTGTACCTTTGCGTGTCCATTTTTATATTACTACAATGTATAGAACTCATACATGCGGTGAACTGCGACTCTCAGATGCAGGCAAGACCGTTACCCTCGCAGGGTGGATTCAGCGTACACGTAAAATGGGCGGCATGACTTTTGCCGACCTTCGTGACCGCTATGGTATAACACAGCTCGTCTTCAACGACTCAATAGATGCTCAGCTTTGCGAAAAAGCCAACCATCTCGGTCGTGAGTTTGTAATCCAAGTTATTGGTAAAGTCAACGAGCGCGAAAACAAAAACAAGAATATCCCAACTGGCGAAATCGAAATCATCGCCCAGGAACTAAATATCCTCAACGAGGCTCAGACTCCTCCTTTCACTATCGAGGATAACACCGATGGCGGCGACGACCTCCGTATGAAGTATCGCTACCTCGACCTCCGCCGTGCTTGCGTTCGCAAGAACCTCGAACTCCGCCACAAGATGGCTTTCGAAGTACGCTCTTACCTCGATTCTAAGGGATTCCTCGAGGTCGAGACCCCTGTCCTCATCGGTTCTACTCCTGAGGGCGCTCGCGACTTCGTAGTTCCTAGCCGTATGAACCCTGGCCAGTTCTATGCTCTCCCTCAGAGCCCACAAACACTTAAGCAGCTTCTCATGGTGGCTGGTTTCGACCGCTACTTCCAGATCGTTAAGTGCTTCCGCGATGAGGACCTCCGCGCCGATCGTCAACCTGAGTTCACTCAGATCGATTGCGAGATGTCTTTCGTTGAGCAGGAGGATGTAATATCTCTCTTCGAGGGAATGGCTAAACACCTCTTCAAGACTATCCGCGGTCTCGAAATCAACGAGGCTTTCCCTCGTATGACATGGCACGACGCTATGAAGTACTACGGCTCCGATAAGCCTGATACTCGCTTCGATATGAAGTTCGTAGAGCTCATGGATATCCTCAAGGGTTGTGGCTTCTCTGTATTCGACAACGCTGCTTATATCGGCGGTATCTGCGCTAAGGGTGCAGCAACATATACTCGTAAGCAACTCGACGCCCTCACAGAGTTCGTTAAACGTCCTCAGATCGGCGCCAAAGGTATGGTTTACGCCCGCATCGAGGCCGACGGCTCCGTTAAGTCGTCTGTCGATAAGTTCTACTCTCAGGAGAAACTCCAGGAGCTTAAGGCTGCTTTCAACGCCGAACCAGGCGATCTCATCCTCATCCTTTCTGGCGATGACGTAATGAAGACTCGTAAGCAACTCTGCGAACTCCGCCTCGAAATGGGCTCACAACTCGGCCTCCGTCCAAAGGATAAGTTCTCTTGCCTCTGGGTCATCGACTTCCCTATGTACGAGTGGAGCGAGGAGGAGGGCCGCCTCATGGCTATGCACCACCCATTCACTTCACCTAAGCCAGAGGATGTACCTCTCTTGGATACCAACCCTGCCGAGGTTCGCGCCAACGCTTACGATATGGTTATCAATGGCGTCGAAGTGGGCGGTGGCTCTATCCGTATTCACGACTCCGAACTTCAGGCTAAGATTTTCAAGATCCTCGGCTTCACACCAGAAAAGGCTCAGGAGCAGTTCGGCTTCCTCATGAACGCTTTCAAGTTCGGCGCACCTCCTCACGGCGGCCTCGCTTATGGTCTCGACCGTTGGGTGTCACTCTTCGCCGAACTCGACTCAATACGCGACTGTATCGCATTCCCTAAGAACAACTCAGGTCGCGATGTCATGCTCGATGCTCCTTCTCAGATCGACCAGAAGCAGCTCGATGAGCTATACCTCAACATCCGTGAGATAAAACTGTAAATTTTTACTTTATATCACACACCAAGGCGGTGGTAATTCATTTGAGTTACCATCGTCTTTTTTTATAAAAAATACTACCTTTGTGCCCAAATGGGTATAATTAAACTGATCTCTGCCAAAGAGGCTGGAGATCTTATCAAAGACGGGATGACAATTATGATTGGCGGCTTCATGACTTGTGGAACCGCTAAGGCTGTTGTCAATGAAATATCAGCCAAGAACTTGACCGTTATATGCAACGATGCAGGATTCCCCAACGAGGGCTCTGGTCGTCTCATAGCTCGCGGTCAGGTCAAACGCCTCATAGCTTCTCACGTCGGCTTGAATAAACAGTGTGGCGAATTGACTAATTCGGGTCAAATGGAACTGAAACTGCAACCTCAGGGTACTCTCGTGGAACAGATCCGTGCAGCGGGAGCTGGTCTGGGTGGCGTGCTTACACCTACCGGCGTGGGTACCATCGTGGCAGATAGCTCACAACCTACAACCCTCGAGGGTAAGCAGACAATAACAGTCGATGGCAAGGATTACCTCCTCGAAAAGCCTCTGCATGGCGATGTGGCCATCATCAAGGGCTTCATAGCGGATGAGTCGGGCAACATACGATACAAGGGAACTATGCGCAATTTCAACCCCCTCATGGCTTCTGCCTGCAAAATGGTAATAGCCGAGGTGGAACAGATCGTACCTACCGGCTCTATCGGCCCCGATTACGTCGAGACTCCTCACATATTCGTTGACTACCTGGTTCTGAACCCAAAGGAGGATTAAGTATGACTAAAGACGAAATAAAGCACTTCATAGCCCGCCGCGTAGCTCGCGAACTCGCAAATGGCGACGTAGTCAACCTGGGAATAGGTTTGCCTACCCTCATCCCTCAGTACGTTCCTTCGGATGTCAAGATTACTTTGCAGGCCGAAAATGGCTTCATTGGTCTCTGCGCCCACGATGGTAATATACGCGAGGATGGCAACTACTATGTGGTCGACCCAAGTGGCAACCCCGCAGGTATCGAACACGATGGTATGTTCTTCGATAGCTCTTTCTCTTTTACCATCATCCGTGGCGGTCACGTCGATAAGACTATCCTGGGCTCTATGCAGGTGGCCGAAAACGGAGATATAGCCAACTGGATCATCCCAGGCAAGGCTGTCCACGGCATGGGCGGCGCTATGGATCTCGTAGTGGGCGCTAAGAAGGTCATAGTAGCTATGGAGCACACACAAAAGGGACTGCCCAAAATACTCCAACGATGCACTTACCCCCTCACCGCCAAAGGTGTGGTAGATATGATCGTTACCGAAATGGGCGTCATGAATATTACCCCTCAGGGTATAGTGCTGAGCGAATATAACCCCAACTTCACCATCAACGAAATACAGGCAGCTACCGAAGCTGCCCTCATAATAAGCGATCACTTAAGCCCTATGGCTTAAACACCTATAACACACACTAAAAACCAACACAAAAAACAGAGAGTGCCCCACCATCCAGTGGAAGCACTCTCTTTCATTATTCTCTTCAAATCTTAGTATTACTTGTTTTTCAACAAATCTCTGATCTCTGTCAAAAGTTTCTCCTCATTGCTTGGCTCTGCTGGTGCAGGAGCTGGCGCCTCTTCTTTCTTCTTCTCTGTCAACTTTGTGATAATACGTATCATCATGAAGATAGAGAATGCAATAATCAGAAAGTCAAATGCCGTCTGAAGGAAGTTGCCATAGTTAAGTGTCACAGCATCTACACCGTCCGAAGCCTCTTTCAATGTAACCTTTAAGTCCTTGAAGTTAACACCACCTACCAACAAACCAATTGGAGGCATGATAACGTCTTGTACCAATGATGTAACAATCTTACCAAATGCACCACCGATGATAACACCGACTGCCATATCAACAACATTGCCCTTCATAGCAAAGTTCTTGAAGTCTTGCAAAAATTTTGAAGCCATAAATCTATCTATTGTCTTTTACAATTGTTTTCTTGACCGTAGATACGTGGTTAGACCTCTTTATGTTGCGTTTCTTCGCCCCTATAGCGCAGTTTTTAGCTTCTTTGCTATCAGATATTTGCCCCAAATGAAGAGAGCATAATATACCACCGCCTGCAACAGCAATACCCAGATGTAATGGCTCACAAACGATATGTCTGCCCCCATGGCATTGAGCTGTATGAAGGCCCTCACTCCTGGCGTGCTGGGGAACAGCCACGCTATCCACTGCCAAAAGACTGGCATGGCTTGCTCTGGCCACGAGGCGCCCGTGAGGAATAGCAATATTACCGACGTGAAGGCTAGATATATGAATGGTGTCTCTCTCCTCCTGAAGAATAGACTGATGAGCATCGCAAACGTAGTCATGGATATCAGCATGGGTACCATCAAGGTCAATAGACTGCCTACCGATATCATCTGCGAGAAGTTGAAGAACCAAGGTACCACCACCAACAGATATCCGCCTAGCAGCGTGTAGAGTATGTAGTAGGCTATGCCTTTCCTGCAGTGTTGCTTGATGGTCAGTTCTGCCAACCCTTTCTGCCTCCTGGTGCCTATCTCACTGCACATGGCCAATAGCAACGTCTGCTGTATGATAAGGGGTAATATGGCTTGCAGTAGGAAATTGCCGTATCCTTCTATCGTGTTGTACATCCTCACCTCGTGTACCTTTATCACGTCTGCCTGCCCGGCCATCAATGGGTGCTTCTGCTCGAGCATCACGTTGTACGCCGACAGATAGGCTGCCTTGTAGTAGAGTATGAATCCCATGTCGCAGTAGAGTTGTATGGGCGACTGCTGCATGGTGTTCAACTTCTCGGCATAGTCTTTCGGAAAGTATATTATGGCGTGTACCTTCTGCTGCTCCATCAGCATCTTGGCCTCTTCCATATTGCTTACCTTGTACTCCACATTCACCTCTGGAGTGGCATCGTACTGCCGTATGAATTGTCGCGACTCTGCACTGTTCGATAGGTCCACCGCACACACTGGCATGTCGGTTATTACCTCATTGGTGTATATAAACGAATAGACCAATGGGTACAATAGCGGAACTATCACAGCCAGTATCAACGTGGCTTCGTCCTTGAATATGCTCTTTATGTCGTCTGCCAATCCCATCTTAGTCTGTATATACAAATGTTCTGATCTGATACTTCAACCTCCCCCATACAAGCAACGGCAGTGCAGCAAAGAGTATCAACCCTGATATGTAAACCCAACTGAACGAGAGCGGATACCCATGCAGCACATTCATCTGATATGCCATGAAGTAATGCCTCAATGGAAACAAATACGACAATGCCTGAAGCATGGGATGCATCATATCTACGGGAAAGGCTGCTCCACTCATCGAGAAACTCATCACTCCCCAAAGCGAACAGATACTCATCGACATCCTTCGCGATGGCACAAGCGCAAAGATAAAGAGCGCAAAGCCTGTTACAGCCCCTATAAGTAGCAACGAGATAAGCATTATTACCCACCACTGCCCTTCATGGGGCAACTTGAGTATGCCGTATATGTACAATTGGAAAATAAATAGGAAAATCGCCATCATAAAGCCATTCTGCAACGCCCTGTCTACCTTGGGCATGTAGTAACAGAGTATCAGCGTTACCAACAGTATTATGATGCCCGGAACTACCATCGTGGAGATGTATATGTTGTAGTTGCCCCACGGATTGCCTGTCATGTGCCCTTGTACTTTTATGGGTTGTAGTATGGCCATCACTTGCTCGTCGGTCAACCCCTTGGCTCTGAGCTGCGCCTGACCTACCGCCGCCTTCGAGAGTACCGATATGGTCTTCATATCTTTCATCGCTAACACTCCGCCTGTATAGATGGCTGAGTTCAGATAGTACGATATGTCGGGCTGCCTGCCTGAGAGCAACTTCTCCGTAAACCCGTCAGGAAAGACTATATAGCCATATACCTCTCCTTTCTGCATCGCCTCACGAGCCTCTGTCACATTGGCATAGTTGGCTACTACCTTGGTCGACTGAAAGGTGGCAAGCCTCTGCTGTAGTGTGGCAGTAGTGGAGGTCTGGTCTAGGTCTACTACGGCAATGGGCAACTCCTGCGGCATGCCTGAGTCAAGTAACGACGTGAAGAAGATGATCGTGAACAGCCCGGCTATAATGGGGAATCCCATCGAAACCTGCCTGTAACACAAACAGCATACCTCATATAATGATCTCGCTTTTTGGCGTATCATCATCTCTCTTCCTCCTTCTTCTACTCAGGACGATATATAAGTGTCATGCCGGAACGAAGACCGTCAACTTTCATCGTTGGCCGCGCCTTAACCTCAAAGGTCTTGAGGTCGTATGCCCCATTGTCTTTCGTAGCTTTCCATACCGAGAAGGAGCCTTGGTCTTTTATCGCGCATACCTTCATCGCCATATCTTGGTCCAACGCCGGAACATATACCGTTATCTCGTCTCCTGTCTTCATCGCATTCAACTTGTCTTCTCTTACGTTGAATACACCCCACGCCTCGTCTTGCATGGCTATGGTCATGATAGGTGTGCCTGATCCTACCAACTCGCCTACCTTGGGATATATGGTGGCTACTTCTCCGTCAAACTGGGCCAACTGTACCATCTCTTTGATGTACGAGTTCACTTCGGCTACCGCCCCCTGGGCTTGACTGCGCTTGGCTGCAGCGGCTTTCTTGTCTTCATATCGGGCTCCGTTGACTGCCATGTCATATTGCGACTTAGCGGCCTCACATTTGGCTTTGTATACCTTGAGCTGTGCCTCGGCTTCATCTCGCTTCTGCGCCGTCAATACGCCTCCCTCATAGAGCTTGTTTACTCGGTCGTACGACTTCTGCGCTATCTCTACCGCAGCTACTGCTTGCTGCCATAGCTCATACGCACCTCTTATCTGCTCTTCTTGCGCACCGTTGTTGGCTTTCTCTACTAGTGCACTTGCAGCGGCTTCCAAGCTTTGCGCCTGCGCCTTCTTGGCTTCTACGTCTGGTGCATCTAGCATGGCTAGCGTGTCGCCTTTGTGTACATAGTCTCCTTCATGTACATATAGCTTGAGTACCCTGCCTGGTACCTTGAACGATACCCTGTATTCCGATACCTCAACTTCTCCTTGTATCGCAGGGTCTTTCTCGCCTAGGATCAACCACCCTACTAGTGCTACCAATACTACAACGGTTGCAAATGCTGCAACTCCAAAAAGAATATCTTTGTGCTGATTCTTAGTTTCCATATGCATGAATTAAAGCCAACTGGGCTGTTACAACTTCTATTTCTGCTTCTATCTTTTGTGTCTTGGCTTGTAGCCAGGCTGTCTGCGCCATCATCACGTCGGTGGTGGTCATTACCCCTTCCGCAAATCCTAAATTGGCACAGCGTAGATTCTCTTCTGCCGTGTCGTAGTTCTTCTCTGTCACGACCATCTTTTTCTTGGCTTCGTCCAACTTAAACTGGCATTGCGTTATCTGTAAATCTATCATCTCTTCAGCATCTTGCTTCTGTAGTCGCGCAATGTTCGATTGCCTCTTGGCTTCCCTCACCTTGTCCCTGGTCTCGTTCCAGTCCCAGATGGGTATCTTGGCCATCACTCCCACATTCCATGTGCCGTTGAACTTTTTCTCAAAGCCGTTGAACATACTTGGATTGGATACCATATAGCCTCCCATAAGGGCAACCTGTGGCAGGTGCTCCGCCCTGGCTGTCTTCACCTTCAGGTCGTATAGCTCTATCGCCTTGCTGAGCATCTTTATCTCATTGCGGTTGTTGGTGGTGTTTATCTCACCCACCGCTTGTACCTTCATCGTGGTGTCTACCGATATATTGGTCTCTAATGGCAACCCACAGAGCTTGCAGAGTAACATCTTCGATAGCGATAAACCGTTCTCTGCTTGCAATTGCTGCATCTGCGCCTCGTTGAGCTTCACACTCACCTTCAGCCCGTCTGCCTTGGTCGCTACACCTTCGTCTATCATCTTCTTCACGTCGCCTTCCAACTTGGCTATCAGGGCGGCGTACTCGTCAGCCAACTTCTTCTTGTGCTCTACGCCTACTACCAGATAGTAGGTGTTCTCAACGTTAAATCGCACATCGTCTGTTGCCTGATCTATCTGTATGTTCGCTATCTCTTCTGCTATGTCGGCCATCTTGTTGCCGTTCACTATCTTGCCTCCCATATAGAGCGGCTGAGTCAGCGTCACAGCTCCGCCAAACATATTCCTCGTATCCGTACGCAACGCATCTACTAGCGAGTTGCCTACCTGGTCCAATGCTTGCTGAAGCACACCCACACTTTGCTGTAACCCCGGCAGATATTGCTGTATGGCTCCCGCTAGGGCTGGCATCGTCTGTCCCACTTGCTGGGCGTAGGCGTTAAACTGATTGGCTATATTGGTACCGGCATACTGAAGGGTCGACTTCTGCTGCGCATTGAGGAGCGATACCTCTTTGCCCATGTGCATATAGCCTCCCAGCGCTTCTACTCGAGGCAGATACTTGGTCCTGGCCGACTTCCTCGTGTCCGTCGCCATGGCTGCCTTCTCATGGGCTATCTGCAACTGCGTATTCTCCCTCATCGCCATCGCTACACAGGTGTCAAGACTCAACACCATCTCTTGCGCATTGACTTGTAGTAGGAGTACCGTCAAAAGATTTATTACTGCTATACACTTCTTCATCTTGAGTGTTTTATCTTATTTCTCCATTTATGATAATTGCAACTTCACCAGCTCTAGTACCCTCTGCATCAGAGATAGTACCTTCTGCTTGGTCTCCATATCCATATTTTCGTTTGCCATTATTACTTGCGCCACTTGCTGCGCTTTGGCATCTAGCATCGCATTGGCTTGCTCAGGGGTCAACTGTCCCGCCTTCACAGCCTTCAACATCTGCTCTATGTCCTGGGTCAATTGTCCCACAAGTGGCTCTATCTGCTCTACCGCCACCTTTATGTTCTCTATCGTATTCTTTATCTCTGCCAATGCCGCAATGTCGTCGTTCAACTGCTGTAGGGCAGCCAATACCTCGGGATTGAGCTCCACCTCCTTGGGCTTCACCTCTTCTTTGTCGTCATCGCAGGAAACACACACAACGGCTGGTAAGGTAAATAACAATAGTAATACTCCAAAAATTAATCTCTTCATAGTATTCGCTTGTTTTCTAAATAGCGAACGCAAAACTACTCAAAGAATTAGACCTAAACAAAATAAAAATTGTTAATTCATTAGTCTCGATTTGTGTATTTCTTGGGGTATTGTAAAACTATCGAAATTATCAATATCAACGCTAGCGTGTATATGTAGTATAGATGTGGCACTATCTCAAAGGGCGAGAGCGTTATCAAGGCCGATGCCATCAACATCTGCGCCCCGTATGGCAGCACGCCTTGTATTATGCACGACGAGGTGTCCATTATCGAGGCTGTCCTCCTCGCATCTAACCCTATCTTGTCTGCTACTTGCTTTATTACCCCCGAGGTGGTTATCAGCGTTATCGTATTGTTGGCAGTACATAGATTCACCATCCAGATGAAGAGCATCGAGGCCATCTCTGCCCCCCTCTTGCTCTTTACCTTCTTCATCATGTTGCTCACCACATACTCTATGCCTCCCAGGTGTCGCACCACTTCCATTATCCCGCTGGCTAGCAGTACTACTATTATCAGCTCTCCCATGCCTAATATGCCTTCCCCAGCTTGTTTCAGCCACTCTATCATGCTCATGTCACAGGCCACCAGCGCTATCACAAACGAGGCTCCTACACCCATTACCAGCACTTGCAGCACGTTTATACCCATCAGAGCTGTTACTATCACTAGCAGGTATGGCACAATGGTCCAGAACCTCACCTCTGGTATCTCGCTGGCACTCTCATATCGCATACCTATCCAAAAGTAGAGCGCCACACATATCAGTGCAGCGGGCAGAGCTATGTATATGTTGGCTTTGAACTTGTCGTTCATCTTGCACCCTTGCGAGGTGGTGGCTACTATCGTAGTGTCGGAGATGAACGACAGATTGTCGCCGAAATAGGCTCCTCCCACTATTATGGCTGTCATCATCCCTACTGGCATCCCTATCGACTGCGCCAACCCCGCCGCTATGGGTACCAACGTCACTATCGTGCCCACACTGGTGCCTACACTCATCGATACCAGACAGGCGGCCACAAACATACTCACAGGCACTGCTTGCGATGGCAATATACTTAGCAGCAGCCCCACTAGCGAGTCTATCGCTCCCATACCCTTGGCTGTCGTGGCAAACATACCCGCCAACACAAAGATCCATATCATCAGCATCGTAGTGCCATTCATCGCCCCCTTCGAGAAGATGGCTATGCGGTCGTCCAACTTCTTGCCTCTCAGCAGTAGTATGGAGTATATGGCCGATACCACAAAGGCTACAGTTATGGGCATGGCATAGAAGTCGCCTGCCGCCAGCGATACTGCTAGATATATGGCCAGAAAAACCATTATGGGCGTAAGTGCTATCATTCTGTCTTCTTTTTATGGAGCAAAAATAACAATAATACCCTATCTTTGCACCGCTTTTCATTACACAATGAAACATTCCAGTCCAATGGCTTTCCGCGAGGGTATGCGCGACTCCATACCTATAGCTCTCTGCTACCTGGCAGTCTCTTTCTCTATCGGCATCATCGCTGCTAATGGAGGAGTTTCAGCTATGCAGGGCTTCTTCACCAGCTTCTTCTGTATGGCATCGGCTGGCGAATATATCGGCTTTACCCTCATAGCAGCTCAGGCTACTTATACCGAGGTGGCTCTCATGACGCTTATAGCCAATGCCCGATACCTCCTCATGTCTGCCGCATGGAGCCAACGTATGAACCCTAGCCTCTCCATCGGCCACCGTATGCTCATGGCACTGGATCTTACCGACGAACTGTTCGCCATCGCCATCGCGCGCAAGGGTTACCTCAATCCGCTCTACTCCTACGGCGCAGCTCTCTTCCCAGCCATCTGCTGGGCTTCTGGCACCGCCTTGGGTTGCATAGCGGGCGATATATTGCCTTCCCGTATAGTGAGCGCCCTCAGCGTATCGCTCTATGGTATGTTCATCGCCATCATCATCCCCCCTGCCAAGGAGAACCGCATAGTGGCGTATATCATCGTAGCTTGCTTCATCCTCAGTGCCGCCGCCACCTACCTTCCACTGCTCTCTAGCCTCTCGAGTGGTACCCGCATCATATTGCTCACCGTCATCATATCGGCAGCAGCAGCTCTCTTGTTCCCTCGTAAACCTGAAACGGAAATACCTCAATGAACCACAATATATACATATATATCCTCATCATGATCGGTGTCACATACCTCATACGTATGCTGCCTCTCACCCTCATGCGCCGACCAATACGCAATGTATTCCTCACTTCTTTCCTCTACTATGTGCCCTACGTCACTTTGTCCGTCATGACCTTCCCCGCCATCCTCCAGGCTACAGCATCTCCTTGGGCTGGAGCTGTGGCTTTCGTCATAGGTATTTTCGCTGCTTGGCGCGGCGCCAACCTCTTCAAGGTGGCTATCATCTGCTGCGTCATAGTCTTCGCTTTGGAGTATCTCTTCGTACCTTGACTACCCTCCCTTGATTTTTCCCAAAATCATCTCTATATTTGTATCATAATCAATCAATTTCCTATACCATGACACTGACTTTCATCATCATCCTCGCCTTGCTGGGCCTTGTATGCCTCCTCATCGAGATCCTCATCATCCCTGGCATAGGCTTCGCAGGCATCATAGGCACTGCAGCTACCATAGGTGGCGTCTACTTGGCACATACCGAGTACGGCGGCACAACCTCTACTTGCCTCCTCGTGGGCGAAATGCTCCTCTTGGCTCTCTTGTGCGCCCTCTTGTGGAACTCCACCATCCGTCGCCGCCTGAGCCTCAATACAAAGATCGATTCTCATGTCAACGACCAACCATCGTCTATCTCCGTGGGCGATACAGGCATAGCCATCACACGACTCAACCTCTTCGGCAAGGCTCAGTTCCCTCAGCACGGATACATCGAGGTCAAGGCTCTCTCTTTCATCGACCAGGGCACTCCCGTCAAAGTCATAAGTACCGACAACAACACCATCCTCGTCGACAAAGCCTAATCCCTGCTACATGCGTCACAAATCAAATCATTTAGTACTATGGATTAGCCCGTAACAATAAAACTTATGATAACTCACCCACCACGCTCCCTTAACACTCTCTTAACGCTCCCTTAATACACCCTTAATACAGACATAACACAGCAACACCCCAACCATCTAACTTTCTCTTTTCATTATCTAAACAATCCCCACCACACCGTAGAGACGTAGCGTGCTACGTCTCAATCTCGCGTTTGAGGTTCATTTTTAGCCCAAAGGTTCCCGCGACAAGCTCTTTTTCTTTTCTGTCGGCACAGAACCGAAGGTCAACGAAGTTAAAGCCCCGCCGTGGCAACGGCAAAAAATCCCCAGAATCTGCGAAATCTGCGTGAGATAAAAATAAAACCAAACTCGAAATCCCCAAAATCTGCGTGCCCCAAACCAATGTCCTGTACTAAATAAGTTGACATATCCTCATCCAAAATAGTAGTTATGAGGA
>JAKSLE010000070.1 GCA_024401365.1 Bacteroidales bacterium
ACATGGCACTGAGTGGCAGACCCGAAACTTTGTCAGTGCGACAAATCTGATAGCTGGCTTGATGATGATTGCTAATGCGTTTATCAAGTTGCCGTCTTATTGCGTCAAAGGAAGGGGTTTCAAGAGCCTTGTCCGCCAATACGCCCCACAGGTATATGTGCCTACTCTAGGGTTCTTTTCGGCCATCAACGCCTGTCCTCCCATCATAGCGGCAGCATCATCGGCAGCAGTGGCAGAGAGCGCTGTAGAGGCTATCTTGACGTTCATTATGTTCTTCATCGGCTCTTCTGTCTATATGCTCCCTCTGCCGCTTATTTCGGCCGCCAGAGACAAGGAGGCATTGCAAAGCATCGGGAAATTTGCCTCGGTAATCGTGGGTATTGTAATGGTGGCAAAAGGACTTCTTGGCTTCGACTATTAGTTGTAAATAATAAAATATGGATATATGAAAAACAAGCTTTATTCAACTGGCAGTATATGGAAAAGCATTTTGCTTACTCTGCCAATGTTATTTATCAGCATGCTGATGCTGAGCAGAGGTGGTGCTGTGCTGACGTCGCAGACCGAGAGCTTAGCTTACCTCATCACGGTACTGTTCTATTGCTCTATGTTCTTCATGATGCTCTACAAGGGGGCGACTGACAAATGGAGAGCCATAGCTTTCATCGTCTCTGCTGTCCTCTTCTCGGTATCGTTCATGCACAATCTCGTAGATTTGCGTGGTTCGGTGACTTACTCTGACGAGGAGACTATGATGTGCGAGATTCCTTTCTGCCATATTGTTACTACTATGGTACTGATACCGGCAGCTATCAAACAGACTATCATCTTCCCGGGCAGCATCATGTCTGGCTTCGCATCAATATCGTCTATGCTTATCATTGTCTTTGGCTCGTCTGTAATTCTGGGCAGGGGCTTCTGCTCATGGGGTTGCTTCTATGGTGGATGGGACGACGGATTTAGTCGTACTGCACGCAAGCCATTTATCAAGGCTGTAAATTCTGCCTACAGATGGTTCGCCTTTGCTATGCTCATCGTCATGGCTCTGTGGTCTGCCGCTACCATAATGCCTCAGTATTGCAACTGGCTTTGTCCGTTCAAGCTGGTCACTGAGCGTGATGCCATAGTAGATATCGAGTCGCTGATGAAGAATATTGTGATGTTTTCGCTCTTTGTCGCTCTGGTTGTGGTGTTGCCTGTCCTGACTAAAAAGAGAATACAATGCGCCACTTTCTGCCCTATGGGTGCCTTTGAGTCGCTCTTCAATAAGTTGAGCTTATTCCAGGTAAAGAATAACGAGAGCAAGTGTATTGGCTGTGGCAAATGTCAGAAGGCGTGCCCTCTTCTCGCTATAGGTAAGGATAACAAGCCTTTGATAAACTGCGCTAAATGTGGTAAGTGCGTGGATGAATGTCCTACTGGTGCTATGCAGTTCCATATCAAGGGAACGCCTGTGGGTAGTAGGATTACGACGGCTCGCCTTCTCTTCCTCTACCCTGCCTATACTCTTATGGTAACTCTCATAGGTGGCAGTGTCTTGGAGGCAATAAGATTGGGTTTAAGTTTAATTATGTAATAATTTTATAGGACTATGAAATATATATCGTACACATTTGCATCATTAATGACTTTGGCAATGATGCTGATATTCATAAATATGGG
>JAKSLE010000071.1 GCA_024401365.1 Bacteroidales bacterium
GCTCAGGCTATCACTACCACCATAAGTGCTATTCTTCGTGCTGCCAACAAGCCTATCTATCCTATGATAGTTATTGTGGTTGTCAATATCCTTAACATCATAGGAAACTATACACTTATCTTCGGTAAGTTTGGTATGCCAGCTCTCGGTGTAGAGGGTGCAGCTATCTCTACAAGCATCTCGCGTACGGTGTCTATGCTCATGCTTATCGTGATGCTCAATCGTAAACTCATCCCAAGTTTTCCACTTCGTTTGTTCCGTCCATTCCCAACATCCGAGATGCGAAAGCTCCTCAAGATCGGTTTGCCTTCAGCTGGTGAGAATATCTCATACAACCTTCAGCAGCTCACTATCATCTACTTTATCAACATGATAGGTAATGAGGCTCTTACAGCTCGTATCTATGTGGGTAATGTGGTGATGTTCGTGTACCTCTATGCTATCTGTATCGCTCAGGGAAGTTCTATTCTTGTTGGACATCTTACTGGTGTAGAGAAGACTCAGGCTTCATACGTGATTGGTAAGTTTGCTTGGCATAGAGGTGCGGCTATTACTATTACATTCTCTATTCTTTGCGCTCTCTGTGGACCGTTTATTGCTGGTTCGCTTACAAGTAATGAGGAGATCATTTCTCTTGTGTGCTGGTGTTTCTGGGTAGATGTGTTGCTTGAGGTAGGAAAATGTATCAATATATGGGCTACAAACACGCTTCGTGCTACGGGTGATATCTTCTTCCCATTCTACCTTGGAATCATCGTACAGTGGCTTGTAGGCGTTGGTTTCGGCTATCTCTTCGGCATCGTGTTCGGCTTCGGACTTATCGGTATGTGGTTTGCTTTTGTTCTCGATGAGAATATCCGTGGTGTGATATTCGTTTCTCGTTGGAATAGCTTCAAGTGGGCAAACAAGGGCTTTGTGAAGTAAAGTTATGAGCGAAAGACCTGAATTAAGTCGTGAACTTGATAGCCGCAGTTTTAGAAGCTATTATTATCTGAAAGAGGAATTGGTTGCCTTTTGCAGACAAAACAACCTGCCTGTCTCTGGCGGTAAGATTGAGCTGACAGATAGAATAGCATGTTTTCTTGATACAGGAACTATAAGTCAAGCTACCGCAAAGAGAAAGTCATCTGTTCTTGTTGGTGAGATTACAGAAGAAACCATTATCGAGAGCAACATAGTTTGTTCTGAGAAGCATAGAGCCTTTTTCCTGGAAAAGATTGGCAAGAGTTTCTCGTTTAATGTCTTGTTTCAGAGGTGGCTAAAGGCAAATGCTGGCAAGACATACAAGGATGCTATTGAAGCTTATCGCCAAATCCTTGAGGAAAAGAAAAATTCAAAAACGACAATCGACAAGCAATTCGAATACAACACTTATATCAGGGATTTCTTTGAAGCCAACAAAGACAAGCGTTTGGAAGATGCCATCACCTGTTGGAAATACAAGAAATCGCTCAAAGGACATAATAGATATGAGTCTTCAGATTTGATTGCTTTGGATAAGTTATTGGCAGGGGGGTAAACTCAACTTCCTATGTTCCTCCCATGTAGTTCCTATGTGATTCCTATGTAAGTCCCATTTTCCTCCTATGCAAACGCT
>JAKSLE010000072.1 GCA_024401365.1 Bacteroidales bacterium
AAAAGATAGAAGAACTAAAGAAGGCACATGCAGAGCAGAAGTGATACATATTCTGAGTAGCAAATGGCTGACTCAATAGTGAACACACTAGTCAAACTTATATAGTAATGAATGTGAAACATATACTTCCTATATTTATGTTGATGTTGTCAACATTTGTAACAGCCCAACCCCACTACCACACCCAGGCCAAAGCCTGCGTGACAGATGAGGGAGTGACCCTACGTTGGGCCCCGACGGATATGCAGAGCTGGCAAGCAGGTTTGTCCAGTGGTTACATCGTCGAGCGGTTCACCATTATGAAGAATAATTTTAGAATAGAATGAAAAACGTTTTCCACATATTGCTTCTATTCCTCCTCACGCAAGTCTGGAGCCTTGCTTCCATTTGCGACGTAGGCTGGAGCCTACGCCGAACGGGGGGGGGGCATCCTTGACAGAAATAACGGCACTCCCTTGATGTGCATATCAAAAATCACTTGGAGAAAAAACAAATAAAAAATGTACCTTAGCGTGTCTAATTCAATACGGTCCTAAAATGGGGAAGCTTACAATACATACACAAGCCTTCTGCCGATGCCATGCGCATCGGAGGGAGGCTTATCTGGTTCCTGGGAATAATTTATTTACAATAACTATATGAGAAAATTAATTTCTTTATTCGTTTCTGCCTTGTTTGCCGTGGCTGCATGGGCAGAAGAGCCTCTGAGTGGCGAGTATGTCGACCTCGGCTTGTCGGTCAAGTGGGCGACATGTAACCTTGGTGCAACTTCTTCAACAGACGCAGGATGGTATCTAGCGTGGGGCGAGACTGCGCCTAAAGCGACCTACTCATGGGCGACTTATCTTTCTGACCTTGGCGGTACAATGACAAGATGGAGCGATGCTGGTACTAATAAAGACCCACTTAAGGAGTATGTTAAAGGTGGCGCAAATTATTCAGAAGGTATCGGAGGTACAGCTTACGATGCTGCAACAGTTGCTTTAGGCGCAGGCTACCGTATGCCTACACATACAGAGTTTGCAGAGCTAGCAAATACGGACAACTGTGAATGGGTATGGTACGATAAAGGCAATACCGAATTCAATGGTGTAGCTGGCTATAAGGTAACATCAAAGAAGGCAGGCTATACAGGCAACTCTATCTTCCTTCCTGCGGCTGGCTATCGTCTCGGAGAGGGCCTCGACATCGAGGGTTCGTACGGCAACTACTGGTCGTCCACTCCTAGCCCAGACTACGCCAACTACGCGTACTACCTCTACTTCAATTCGGGCCTCGTCAACCCGTACGACGGCAGTCCCCGTTATTACGGGCTCCCTGTTCGTCCTGTCTATGATGTTCCAGACCCTATCGCCCAGATCACTATCGGCGAGACAACGACAGGATATGCTGACACATATTTGTTCAAGTCAGCCATCG
>JAKSLE010000073.1 GCA_024401365.1 Bacteroidales bacterium
TTGTCGCAGAAACTCCAGTTGCAGAAACTTACCTTCTGCTTTCCGGCGTTGTTACCAGACAACATAAGCAGCCACTTGTCTGTGCGGTCGAAATCCTCGTCGCCACCACCCCATGACTCTACGCATCCAAACTCTGTACAGAACACTGGTAGGCGTCCTAACACATCATACAAATATGAATACATGTCGTAATAGTGAGGCTTTCCATCCTTCTCTGAACCCTCGTTATGGCTTGCAGCATAGAAATGGAATGAGTACATGACATTGTCGTATTTCAAACGATTGTCACAATCTGGCAAATATGCGTCCAAATCCTTACCATTACCCTGGTATCTACCCTCCTTGATGCAGGCGTCTACCAACTGACACCACTGAGGTGTACCGACAACGACGATTGGGTGAGGAGCACCTACACTATCGTATGCAGCGTGGATAATAGGAATGATCTTGTTGGCATAAGTAGAGATTGTATCCCAATTCACCTTATTTCCATTAGGCTCATTGCAAATCTCATACAAAACATTCTGCTTGTTGGCATTACGCTTTGCCATATATTTGAAGAAATCCTCTGCTTTCGAATATCTTGGATCAAGAGGGTTACCTGGTGTAAGGATATGCCAATCCATAATACAATAGATACCTAGTTCTTCACAGATATCTATCAGATTACACATCTCCTCTCTGATTTCGGGTTTGTAATTGTAACCACCCTCTTCTACATACATCGCTAGACGAAGTATACTAATATGCCAGTCTTTCACCATCTGAGTGATAGACTCCTTTGTATAACACTGGCCATACCACTGATAGCCCATAGTGCTTATACCTGCCAACTGGACAGGGTTACCTTCTTTATCGCATAGTTGTAAGCCCTTTACCTGCAATGCTCCATGTTTCTGCACTGGAGGTACAGTGTCCACTTCTATTTTTGACACTTTCTCACCTGCTTTCTGTCCACAACCAGACATTAGGAAAGCAGCAAATAACACTAAACCATATATCAGTCTTCTCATATTATTTCCTTTTATGAATGACTTAATAAATAGAAATAAGGGGAGCCCTATAAGACACTCCCCTTATTCTTTATGAAGATGAATTACATCTCTACCTCAACAATAGTCTTAGAACCTGCAGGCTGCATAGGAACGATGTTACCAGCAATCTCCTTACCGTTAACAGTAACCTTCTTGACACCCTTCTGTGTACCATTAGGAACTACTCTAATAGTGTAGTC
>JAKSLE010000074.1 GCA_024401365.1 Bacteroidales bacterium
TTGTCAAACTCCTCGCAAATATAATAAGAAATCGCGAGATATAAATAGATAAGAGAGCCAACTTATTCGCCTATGAACACAGCACGGGCAGAGTAGCCGACGCCACGCACGCAGGTTATAACATTGTGGCGGTTTTCGGTGAAGTCTAGGTAGTACGCGTCAAAGCTGCCATAAGGTGTAGAAGACCAGTAGCTACCGATGGAGCCTGCGGAGTCGACACCCCAGCTGCTGCCGTGATAGCCGAAGGCATCAGCAGCAGGAAGGAACAGGCTGTTAGAAGCATAAATACCCCTGCCAGTGAGCTTGAGACCATTCGTACCATTGACGGTTGTCCATTCTACATCACAATTGCCAAGAAGGCCCTGAAGTTCATCACTTGTTGGCATGCGCCAGTTGACACCCCAAAGATTGGTGGCAGTGTCATCAGCGCCTGTGAGGGCATCTGAGCCTCCTTTATAATCGCCTGTTTCATCCTTATTAATTGCCTTACCCCACATGTAATATCCTCCATAGTCCTCTGGCTTGTTGTTTTCTGCACCTACGTTATACTCAGCAAACTTAGGACCATCTGCCCAGAGCTGTACCCAGGTTACATCAATGTCTCCAGTTCTTTTGGCAACGCCTGTGGTAGGAACAATAGTGGCAGTAAAGAGCATGTGTACCATATTACAATGGTTGAATTCACTTGGAAGGAGAACCCATTTGCCATCTGAATTCTTCATGCCAAGGCCAAATTCATCCGTAGTTGGGGCCATAATAACATATCTTGTGCCCGTAGGAATAGTAAAATGTGCTACGTCTGCATAGGAATCCTCTTCCTCATAATAGGAAGTAGGCTTAAACTGAGCTGCAACATTTAGACAGCAGTATACATTATAATATTTTGAGCGACCTGCCCATGCCACTTCAATAGGAGAACCAGTATTAGTCACTTTGATTACATTGTTATGAATGGTCATATTGCAGTTACCATTGTCTATTTCACCAGCCATGAATATAGCATCCTTTAGATTGGTATAAACCATATTGTCAATCTTAAAGCCTACACCGGTTGCAAATGCAGATAAACTCTTACCGTACAATGCTACATTATAATCGTTGAGTGTCTTGCCCGCTGGCAGGGTACCGGTAAATGTACCAGAAGTGGGGTTAGTGCAGACAAAATCAACACCGTCAGAGACTCTATATACTTCATCAAATTCAACATGATAGATAGTCAC
>JAKSLE010000075.1 GCA_024401365.1 Bacteroidales bacterium
TACCTCCTGTGTCGTCTAGCTTATCCTAGATCGACAAATGTTTTTTGTTCCCACGTTGTGCAGGTGGTTGTCTGCCGAATCGCCTCGCTCCTACTTCTTCCTCCACGGCTTGCGATTTCGTGGCATCGGTGAGTTCTAACGGAGTAGTTTAACGTCTTGCTCGGGACGGGTGTGTTATAATCCTAAGAGTGCGGCAAGTTCATCTGCCGCATACTCCATAGCCTTCTTATCAAAAGCTCTTTTTACTGAGGCTATTTGATAAGGGGCGTCTATTCCCAATATCATATTCAAACACAGTGAGACCTCTTCTAGGTCAACATCGTCTAAGCTGTGTTTGGCATAGTGAACAAGAAGACCCTTTGGCCAAGAGATCTTTTTTATCGCGAGAATGTATGCAGCACATATATCCGCTACACCCTCTTGATACATTAACAGGGTATCCTGCTTCTCGGGATAAAGCAGCCAAAAAGCTGCATGCCCGAGTTCATGGCAGAAAGTAGATACGTACTGCTCGTACCCTCCTTCTTTGTAGCACTTCTCTGCGTCTACTGTACAGACGCAGGACATACCTCCTAGAAGGAGGTTGTTGTATAACTCCGTTTGTCCACGACGTGCACCGGGGAGAGTGGACTCGTTTACCTTCACGAGTCCGAAAAAATTGTTTACTAAAGTGTTAGGATCAAACATCATTTTTTCCTCCTTTTCTTTTTGGGTTCTTCTTCG
Source organism: Bacteroidales bacterium (assembly GCA_024401365.1). Lineage (GTDB taxonomy): Bacteria > Bacteroidota > Bacteroidia > Bacteroidales > Marinilabiliaceae > W3P20-009. The sequence continues at coordinate 724 of JAKSLE010000075.1, forward strand.
ATTGTCCCTTCCGACACGATTACCAACGAAAGTGCGATGGCTAGATATACGATAACGAGCATGTGTATGTCCTCCTTACAGTGACCCACCAAATGGGGTCGTGTCTTGAAGAACCCACCAGGGCTCTTCTTCCCTAATAGTTTCTTCTTCATCCTCTTGTTCAAGCATCAACTCTTCACGCTTGAACTCCTCCCATGAGTTATCCCTTTTCATGTTTTCTCCTTATCTTGGCCCAATTTATCCTCGAGGGCCTAGAGCAAATTTCGGGGTTTTACGCTGAAAAGTTTTCACTTCTCGCATAAACCTCATTACTATTCTCTTCCAC
>JAKSLE010000076.1 GCA_024401365.1 Bacteroidales bacterium
GTAGCCTTGTCGGCTATAGCAGCCTTAGCAGCGTTTTCTGCATAGAATGCATAAGGAACCGAGGTTAGCTGCATACCACCATCGATTGAATAGCCAGTACCATCAGTATCTATAGCCACATAAAATATAGTTCCCTCACTGAAGTCGAAGTCGCTCAATGTTTTTTTGACTGTTGACTCAACTGTACCATTGCCAATCTCTATTTGTGCCATACCGTTTTCGTCTGTTCGCACATTGTGTACTTCAGTATATTCGTCGGCTATGCCATTACCTGAATAATTACTAGGCAACATTTGAATCTTAATCTTTACATTCTGTTTGGCCATAGGGTTGCCGTCATTATCCTTAATGATGCATGTATAGCCAATGGCTTCCTTTTGTGCAAAAGCCACAATAGCACAAAGTGCCATTACGAAAAGTGTAAAAAGCTTTTTCATATCGTAATTTGTTATTATTTACAGATTATTTTACTATTACTTTGCGGGCGCATACAACCTTGCCCTCACGCGAGATTGCTACAACATATATTCCTCGCTCTAGTCCAATGCTCGACGATAACCTTACCTTTTGCATGGCTACAAGTCGCCCAGCAACGTCGTAGATGTTGCACTCATAATTGCCCTCTGCCGTAACCGAAATTTTGCCCCTCGTAACCGTTATCGTTATATCCTCAATGTCTTCCGCTTCTAGAGCGGTAGCTACCTCGGCTGGGAGAACATAGGTGTCTAGAGCTGGTGACGTGAGCGTGCCATTATCGCCACAGCCTACAACAGACAACGAAGAGAAATAGCACACGGCCGAACCGTTCTCCCCAGCAAGTGTCATAGTTGGTGTGTTGACCGACTGTGCAAAAGCCGATATACCGACCATGAGTAATAGTGTTAGTAATGCGTACTTCATGAATATGTTTTATTTGTTGTTTTCCTGAGCAGGGAGAGGAAGTTTACCTTCCCAACCGGTGCAAAGATAGATACTATAAAGCACTCTGCTTTACGTAAATTTACGTAAAGGGG
>JAKSLE010000008.1 GCA_024401365.1 Bacteroidales bacterium
ATAGTCAGTCGCACTCTGGAACTATGGAGCACCTATGCTAGACCTATAGAGCACCCTTGTTCATCGCAATTTTTTCAAATGATGAAGACAAAAAGAGGCTGTGCCGGTATTTTGACACAGCCTCTATCAATAGAGGATCTACAAGTTGTCTACCATTTAATCACAAGGATTGAGCACTATATGTGTATTACATATCATGAATCATACTCATTTTCTGGTCGACATCCACATAATACTTCTTCATATTGTTGCGGTCGACATATATTATAATGTCATCTCCCGGGCGGAATGTATCCATAGGGTCGGTATAGATGTTCTTGCTCTTGAACCTATATATCTCGCCATTAGACTTAGTCCAGGTACATACGACTACCCATGGGTTTTCGCCATTAATCTCCACAGCTGCATTACGTGAAACGTTCTCCACTTTGCCCACGAGCTTGTCGCCCTCTTTGACGAGGCGCTTAGCGCCAGAGCCAGAAATAGCTCTCACGAGGAAGATACCGCCACCGATGCCGGCGAACACCAATCCAAGGATGAGAAGGATGGTCTGGGCTATACCTCTGCCCCAAGAGAAGTCGCTAGGGTTTTCGCGGTCGACATATATTTCGACGGTACCGCCCACGTACATAGAAGAAGAGTAACCGTTGAGCATGGCTGGGCCATAGGTTTTGCCATCGTATTCGTAGGCGATGAGCACTCTGACATTATCATGCGAGCCAGTCATGTCCACTATCTCGGCTTCAACAACGTCGGCGTGCGACTTATATTCCTCGAAATTTGAACGTACTACAAAAGCGACGATGAGTAAAATGACACCTATTGCCAGGAATACGCCAGAAACGATATTCAGAATCTTTTTCATATGAATGTTGTTTGAAATTTAATTTGATTGCAATATTAGGGCAAAGCGAGATAACATTTTTGGTCATTTAACGAGCGCCAGGTTTGAGATGATGAAAATACGATTTTGGATGACGAGTGGAGTAATTATCCAGAATTGAAGAGATACAGACAAAGAAAAACTCTTACATCAGCAAAAAACGAGTACAATACAATATTGGTATTAATTCATTACCTTTGCACGCGAAAGCCTTTGAACAAGAATATGAACGTGAAAATGGTTGACTTAGGTGCATTGCATGCACGTTTGGCCAGTGAGCTTGATCCCGCTATTATGAGTGTGGTGAAGAGCGGAGCTTATATCAAAGGGGCTGATGTGAGTGCCTTTGAGGAAGAGTTGGCAAAGTACCTGGGAGTCAAGCATGTAATAAGTTGCGGCAACGGTACCGACGCATTGCAATTAGCCCTCATGGCACTAGAGATCCCGAGGGGGGCACAAATTATCACCACAGCCCAATCGTTCATAGCTACGGCAGAAGCTGCTGCGCTACTAGGGTATGAGCCTATATTTGTGGATGTGAAAGACGACTACAATATAGACGAGAAACAGATAGAGGCAGCCATCACCGAAAAAACTGCGGCTATAATACCCGTTCACCTATTCGGTAAGTCGTGCGAGCTCTCGGCCATATATAAGGTTGCTCGCAAATTTTCTCTATACGTCATAGAAGACACGGCACAAGCTTTAGGGGCGAAATATGAGATAGAAGGGGAGCAAAAAAAGGTTGGAACAGCCGGTACTATTGGTTGCACATCGTTTTTCCCCACAAAAAATCTAGGTTGCATGGGTGACGGAGGAGCAGTGTGGACCAACGACGATAATCTGGGCAGAAGGTTAAGGATGCTTGCCTCGCATGGGGCAGAAAAAAAGTATCACAACACCGCTATAGGCATAAACTCGCGGTTAGACACCATCCAGGCAGCCATTCTGAGGGTAAAACTACGTTATCTGGACGAATTCAATGTCCGCAGGCAGAAGATAGCTACCATATACAATAGTCTACTGTCGGATTTGAAAGATTACATGACACTTCCCCAATACGACGAGAAGAGCAACTCGCACGTATACCATCAATATACGATAGCGCTGAAAGGCGACTCCCAGCAACGAGATGCTGTACAAAAGCTGCTCAAAGAGAGAGGCATAGCTACTATGGTATATTTTCCTGTGGCGTTACATCGTCTACCTGTATTTGCGGAAGCCAATAAAGACAAGCATCTGCCAAACGCAGAGAGGTTGATGGACAATGTACTTTCGCTCCCTATGCATACTGAGCTATCGGAAAGCGAGATACGATATGTATGTCAGCAACTTAGGGAGGTAACACGTGAGATATATGGCTGATTTCTTTGCTCATAGCACAGCGGTAATAGACCAACCCTGTACAATAGGCACAGGCAGTAAGATATGGCATTTCTGTCATATCATGGCTGATGCACGCATAGGAGACAACTGCAACCTAGGGCAGAACGTCATGGTAGGCTCAGGCGCAGTGATAGGCAATGGGGTGAAGATACAGAACAACGTATCGGTATACAAAGGGGTAACACTAGAAGACGACGTCTTTGTGGGGCCATCAGCTGTATTTACCAATGTTATAAACCCACGAAGCTTTGTGGAGCGCAAAGATGAATTCCGCGGCACCATAGTGCGCCGAGGAGCGACGATAGGTGCCAACTCGACCATAGTCTGCGGTGTTACTATAGGCGAATATGCCCTAATAGGAGCTGGCAGTACGGTAACCAAAGACGTCAAGCCATTTGCCCTGATGATGGGAGTACCAGCCAAACAGACAGGATGGGTAAGCCGCAACGGGCAGAAACTTACATTTGACAACAACGGGATAGCTGTCTGTCCCGCCTCAGGAGAGAAATATATTCTGAAGGAAGAGACAGTATATTTATCACAAGAATAATGAAAACAGTAGAATTCGCCATTGTGGGACTTGGCATGATAGGCAAGCGCCACAAGCAACATATAGCAAACAATCCCCATGCCCACTTAGCAGCTGTGTGCGATATACGTACCCGTCATGAGATAGGGCTAGAAGAAGATATCCCCCTTTACACTACCCTATCGGAGATGCTGGCTCAGCACCCTGAGGTAGAAGTAGTAACGATATCCACCCCCAATGGGCTACACGCCAAGATGGCATGCGAAGTACTAAAGGCCGGGCGCTGTCCTATAGTAGAAAAACCTATGGCGCTGACAGTTGAAGATGCCAAGACAGTAGTGGAGACCGCCAGACAAACGGGCAAGCAAATCTTTCCTGTAATGCAGAACCGCTACTCACCGCCATCGGTATGGCTCAAGGAGGTGATGGAGAAAAATATGTTAGGCGACATTAACATGGTAATAGTCAACTGTTTCTGGAATCGCGATTCGCGCTATTACGTACCAGGGCACTGGCATGGGACAGCAGATATGGATGGAGGGGTACTCTTCACGCAGTTCTCTCATTTTGTGGACATTATGCTCTGGCTATTAAATGGCAAGGTAGAGGTATGCAGTTCGGTAATGGACAATATGACCCATGTAGGCACCACCCCATTTGCGGATAGCGGCGTTGTAAATTTCCGTCAAGGCAAAACGATAGGCGTATTCAATTTCTCCACCTCGGTATGGGACCGCAATCTAGAGTCGTCCATCACCATTATAGGTACCAAGGGGACTATACGAGTAGCAGGACAATATATGGACACAGTAACAGAATGTCATATAGACAATTACGAGATGCCCGACCTGGCACCATGCAATGCGCCCAACAACTATGGAGGGTACAAAGGCTCCGCTGCCAACCATTGCTACGTAATAGATAATGTGGTAAATACTATCAACAAGTTAGAAAATCCACATGTACCCCCACAAGAAGCGCTCAATGTAATAGAGTTTATCTGCAGTGCCATGAGCGTTGCTAAATGCTAAGTATCAGATTCATTCAAAGATAATTTCGTATATTTGCGTCTATGTCGACGAACATTAGGCTAATATTGAATATTCTGGGTGCCTTGCTCCTTATATTGGGCAGTTTCATGGTAGTCCCGGCATTTCTAGGGTGGATATATGCCGAAGAAAATATGGCTTTCGTATTCCTCTTCTCGGCTATGTTCACCTGTCTTACTGGTGCAATCCTCAAGATGGGCACGAGGAAGCACAACCATAATGTAAGCAAAAAAGACTCGTATATCCTGGTGACCAGTGTGTGGTCGATATTTACCATTTTCGGTATCATTCCATACTATTACGGATACAACATGTCGTTCATCGACTCACTTTTCGAATCGATGTCGGGCTTTACCACCACCGGAAGTACAGTACTCCCCAATATTGACGGGGCACCTCGCGCTTTGCTGATGTGGAGATCCATGACCCAGTGGATAGGAGGCATGGGAATCATCACTCTCTCAGCCGTTCTTTTCCCGGCATTAGGCATTGGAGGTATGCAGATGTTTACCGCCGAGGCCTCGATCAACAAGAGCGACCGTGTACACCCAAAGATAAATGAGGTAGCCAGATATGCCTGGGGCTTCTATATTGTGCTGACGATACTAGAGATGATACTTCTGAGGCTAGGTGGCATGCCGACATTTGAGGCTGTATGTCACTCATTCTCAACATTGTCCACAGGAGGCTTCTCTCCACATGCTGCCAGCATAGGATTTTACGGTTCGGCCTACATCGACTATGTGGTAATACTATTCATGTTCCTTGGCGGTATGAACTTTACGCTTTTCTATGCCATGCTATTTGCCAAATGGAACAAGGTACTGGCTGATGACGAGCTAAAGAGGTACCTTTTACTGATTATAGTCTGCACATTATCTATATGCATACCACTATATTTCGCCGACGGCAGTGGGGCGGATGCGGAGAATAGCTTCCGTCGCGCCATGTTCCATGTAATAAGTGTGATGACTTCGACAGGATTCACGACAGACAATTACTGTTTATGGCCACCTATTGCCACTACGGTTACCGTACTTCTGATGGTAACAGGTACCTGTACCTCATCTACATCCGGTGGCTTGAAGTTGATGCGTATCATAATAACCTTCAGGCACCTCAAGGGCGAATTCCGTCGCATGATACACCCTACAGCGGTAGTACCGGTAAAATACAACAACAAGCCACTATCGGCAGGCGATCTGCGTAGTGTGACACTCTTCTTGCTATTTTACTTTATCGTCATGATAGTAGGTGTAATACTGATATCGTTTGACGGGCTACCTTTCGAGGATGCATTTGGATTGGGTGCCAACTCACTTGGCGACATAGGTATCAGTGTTGGCTCATTTGGACCTGATGGCGATATTGCATCCCTATCCACTTATACAAAAAGTATAATGATAGTTCTGATGTTGCTAGGACGTCTTGAGATTTTCACTGTTGTGATACTCTTTATTCCATCGTTCTGGAAACGATAAAATTGACAAACAGACAAACAGTATATATGAAAAAGCGTACGCTAATTGAAAATGTAGAGATAACGGACGTAGCTGCTGAAGGCAAGGCTCTCTTCAGACATGAGGATAGAGTTGTGTTCGTTACTGGCGCTGTGCCAGGTGACTTCGCAGATGTTGAGATTACCAAGAAACGTTCCTCGTACTGGGAAGGCAAGGTTACTCGCATCGTTACTCCTTCACCTGTACGCATAGAACCTCGTTGTCCAGAATTCGGTCTGTGTGGTGGCTGTAAATGGCAGCACTTACCATACGAAGAGCAACTCAAATACAAGCAGCGTGAGGTGGTATCGAACCTCACACGACTTGGACATCTCACGCTCCCACAAGAAGAGACTATAGCGGCCTCGGCAAATCAGTACGAGTATCGCAATAAATTGGAGTATACATTCTCCAACCGTCGCTGGCTCACTGGCGAAGAGGTGGGAGAGAATCGCCGTCGCGCTGAGGCAGGAGAGCCACAACTTGAGATGCGTTGTGCCGGCTTCCATGTACCAGGACTGTTTGACAAGGTGGTAAATATCGACAAGTGTCACCTTCAGCCATACCCTTCAAACGAGATTCGTAATTTCATACGCGATTGGGGGTTGGAGAACAATCTGGATTTCTATGACCTACGCGAACAACATGGATTCCTACGTACTCTCATCATACGCACATCGTCTACGGGCGAAATTATGGTAATCCTTACCCTTGGCCGTGAAGAAAAAGCAAACCGCGAGAAGTTGCTGTCGGCCCTTAAGGAGAAATTTCCTGAGATAACATCGCTCCTATACGTTATAAACGAGAAACACAATGACACTATCACAGATCAGGAGATATGTGTATTCTCGGGCCAAGACTACATCATGGAGCAGATGGGCGACGTGAAATATAAGGTAGGTCCTAAATCGTTCTATCAGACAAATAGTGCTCAGGCTCAGCGATTGTACGAGATAACACGTGACAAGGCACACCTGACAGGCAATGAGGTGGTGTATGACCTCTATACCGGTACTGGTACTATTGCCAACTTTGTGGCTCGTCAGTGTAAGAAGGTGGTAGGTATTGAGTATGTACCAGAGGCCATTGAGGACGCAAAGGTCAACAGTCAGATAAACAACATCACCAATACAGAGTTCTTCGCAGGAGATATGAAGGACGTTCTTACAGCCGACTTCATAGCTAAGCACGGACGACCTGACGTGATGATTGTAGACCCACCTCGCGCAGGTATGCACCCCGATGTAGTAAAGACTATTCTAGATGCAGCTCCTGCTCGTATAGTGTATGTAAGTTGCAATTCGGCTACACAGGCTCGCGACCTACAGATGATGGCACATGCATACCGAGTAGTTTCTCTGCGCGCCGTAGATATGTTCCCTCAGACGCACCATGTAGAGAGCGTAGTGGAACTGGAACTTATACCCGAATCAGAAAGAACTCAAGAATAACAATCTGATGAAACGCATTATTGCTTTCATAAAAAACTGGACTCTCCCGTTAGCAATGCTGACGGGAGTCCTCATATATCTGGCATTCGCCCACCTGGATATACTGCAACCGACAAAGCCCTTTGTGCGTTCGCTGGACAAGGTGCTTACTCCGGGGCTGATCTTCGCTCAGTTGCTATTGACATTCTGCAAAGTCAACCCTCGAGAGTTCCGTTTCCGCAAATGGCACTTTGAGCTGCTGGCCTTCCAGTTGGTACTAGGTCTCCTATGCGCAGGTGCAGCCATATATATGGGATGGCAACCACTACTCTGGCAGGGAGCGCTCATCTGCTTCATCTGTCCTACGGCTACAGCAGCTGCTGTCATAACCGCCAAGTTGGGTGGCAATGCCGAGACGCTTATCACATATACCTTCATGGTTAATATTCTCACGGCTATATTCGTTCCGTTGGTATTCCCATTGGTATACAACCAGGCCGACCTGACATTCTGGGAGGCATTCTGGATTATACTCCAGAAGATATTCCCGCTGTTGATATTCCCATTCATACTGGCACAGATACTGCGTTACTGCTGGAAATCGGCACACAGATACCTCAAGGAGCATGCCGGCGTAGCATTCTACATCTGGGCAGTGGCCCTTGCTATGGTAATGGGCAAGACAGCCAAGAGTATAGTGGACGACTCCGAGCAGTTGCACATCATTTTCATCCTTGCAGGAGTTAGCTTTCTTTGTTGTATCATCCAATTTGCTGTAGGTAAAACATTGGGGACCAGATACAATGACAGACTTTCTGCAGGACAGGCTCTCGGTCAGAAAAATACAGTATTCGCTATATGGATGGCATACACATACCTGCCACCTATAACATCTGTGGCTCCGGGTGCTTACGTACTGTGGCAGAACATTATAAATTCGTACCAACTTTGGAAATCCCGTAAGAAACAATGATAACATTCGCTAATTGCAAAATCAACCTCGGCCTTAACATCATAAACAAGCGCCCTGATGGTTATCACAATATTGAGACACTCTTCTACCCTCTCCATCGCTCGGATATGCTGGAGATAATACTGCCCGAGGATGAATTGGCTAAGAAGTGCGATTACGTTCTTGAGCAGTCGGGCATCAAGGTCGACTGTGCTCCAAATGAAAACATCATGGTAAAGGCTCTATATGCGCTCAAAGAGGTCCGCGACATACCTTGCGTATATATGCACCTGATGAAACAGGTACCTATGGGAGCTGGCTTGGGTGGAGGTTCGGCTGATGCTGCTAGCCTCATCAAGGCTATCAACACCATAATGCAACTCAAGATGAGCGACGAAGAGATGGAGCGAGTAGTTGCTAAAGTGGGTGCCGACTGCGCCTTTTTCATAAAAAACAAGCCTGCGTTGGCTTCTGGCATAGGCGACGTCCTACGTCCTGTAGAGGGATTCTCTCTCAGTGGCAAGTATATCCACCTCATAAAGCCTAATGTGCATGTATCAACAACCGAGGCTTATGGCGGCGTCACCCCTTCGGAACCTAAGGTTCATATAGAGGATATTATTCAACGCCCAATATCGGAGTGGCAAGGTCTGCTTGTCAACGACTTCGAGAAATCGGTATTCAAAGCTCATCCCGAATTGGCAGAAATCAAACAATGGCTGTTAGACAATGGTGCAACATATGCTGCCATGTCGGGTAGCGGTTCGACCATATTTGGCATTTTCGATGATATTTTTGAGAAAGAATACGGCCAGGCTGATGCTATAGAATGGGGAGAACAGTTGTAGTCTCTTATAGTTTTTACTTGCGACAATAGAGATTGCTATTGAAAGTCTCAAAAAAAAGTGTATCTTTACAAATCAATTTACGTACGAACACTAAAATACCAATTAACTTCGAGCTATGAAGAAAATAATAGTTCCCATAGATTTCTCTGAGACATCACTAAGTGCTCTCAAGACAGGCATCGTAATTGCCAACAAGCTTAATGCTGAACTTCGTATCGTTTATGTCGATCCTACAGGCCGTCATGCACGTGGATTCGAAATATTGGACGACGACAACAAGAGTGATGCCCAGAAATTGCTTGACAATCTTCTTTTGGAGAATCGTCAGGCCTATTATGTTTCGGGAGGCAAGATGGATTACAAGATCCGTAGCGGTATTGTTGCTGACGAGATCATCGGACAGAGCAAGTATGACGATGCTGCTATGATAGTAATGGGCTCACATGGTGTGTCTGGTATCACAAAGAGCTGGATCGGTGGCAACGCTTATCGCGTAATATGCAACGCACCTTGTCCTGTATTGGTTATTCGCGAGGATATGAAGTACGATTCCAACTTCGGACGTATCGTTGTACCTATCGAAATGAACAAGTCGTCAAGATACAAGATCCCTGTGGTTGGTGGTGTATGCAAACTATTCAAGGCTAAGGTTACTCTCATAGGTATCCGCCGTTCAGGTATTGCATCTATCCTACAACGTATCACAAACAATATTCATCAGGTTGAGAAGTTCCTCACATCTTATGGCATAGAAGTTGCAAAGACAACAGTAATTTCGGGCAACGATGCTAACGAGAAGTTCCTCGAGGCAGTACAGTGCGAGGATGCTGATATGATTACCCTCGACGTAACTAATATGGGCAACTTCTTTATGGATCGTTTCCAGCCATTCTTGATCTCACTTGTCAATAATGCCAAGTGTCCGGTATTGGCAATTCCAATTAAAGCATAAAATAATGACGGTTACTCGAACATCCGTACTGACGTCATCAAATATGAAATTTTTCCTTACAGTGCTCGCATTACTGTTCACAGTTTCAATGCGGGCACAAATTGGTAGTGTAAAGGTTGAGTTTAGCTCTGCTAATCTCGACTCCCTTGTATCTATCAACCAACGCACAAACTATAATCAGAACAATCTGGACGGCTACCGTATCGGATTGTATTCTGGTGCATCCAAGCAAGAGGCTATGGAGGTGGAGAATCAGGTCTTGTCCATGTTCCCGCAGGTAGCCGTAGAACGCAAGTGGGATGCCCCATCGTGGAGAGTACGTATAGGCAACTTCCGATTCCGTAGCGAGGCTATCACTCTTTTGCAGAGTGTCAAAAAGGTCTTCCCCGGAGCTTATATCGCTCGTGACAAAGATGTCAAAAAGAGCGCTTTCAAATAAAAAGTTTGGGTCATGAAGTATATCGGAGCTCACGTAAGCGCCTCGGGCGGACTGAACAATGCACCTATAAATGCCAAAAATATAGGTGCGTCGGCATTTGCCCTTTTCACTAAAAACCAACGTCAATGGTTGGCTAAGCCGCTTATAGACGCCGAGATAACCCAGTTCAAACAGGAGTGTATTTCTTGCGGCTATAATGCCGACCAAATACTGCCTCACGATTCCTACCTCATCAATTTGGGCAATCCAGACGACGAGGCCGTACGCAAGAGCATCGACTCTTTTACCGAGGAGATGCACCGATGCGAACAACTTGGGTTGAAATTGCTCAACTTCCACCCTGGCTCTCATCTCAATGGTATTTCTGTAGAGGATTGCCTCGACCGTATAGCAGCTGGCATAAATGAGGCTATCAGCAAGACCCAAAACGTTGTAGCCGTAATCGAGAATACAGCCGGACAAGGCACCAATCTCGGCTTCGCCTTGTGGCAGATAGCTCATATAATTCGCGGCATCAACGACAAAAGTCGCGTTGGCGTATGTATAGATACTTGCCATGCATTCGCAGCGGGATACGACATAGCCTCCGAAAAAGGCTATGAGTCATTTTGGGAGGAGTTCGACCGCGAAATAGGACTTAGCTACTTACGTGGCATGCACCTGAACGACGCCACTAAGCCGTGTGGTTCTCATGTCGACCGACACGCTTCTTTAGGTACTGGTTGCATAGGAATGGATACTTTCCAACGTATAGTACAGGATAAACGGACAGATAACATACCTCTAGTCTTGGAGACTCCAGACGAATCTATCTGGGCACAAGAGGTAGCTACTCTTAAGAACTTTGCTTAAACGCTTATTCTACATACTCCTACTCTTATTATCGTTTGTTTTGACCACTAATGCTCAAACTACAAACGATCCGACCATCATTCGCCGTGCCCTCATCATCGAAGGCGACACTATCCCTAATGTCATCCTGGAGGAGGTTCGCACTTATGCCTATCACAAATTCAAAAACAAACATCAGGCTATACGATATACCCGACTCGTCCATAACGTACGAAGGGCGCTGCCGTATGCCCGAATGTGCGCCAAAGAGATAATAAGTATCAACGCAGGCCTAGACACCCTGACTTCCGAACGCGAACGCGAAAAATATCTGAAGGTTAAGGAAAAAGAGCTGTTCGCCAAATTCGAACAACCGCTGCGGCACCTGACCATATCTCAGGGACGTATACTGATAAAACTTATAGACCGAGAAACGGGCAATACCTCATACGAATTGATAAAATCGCTCAAGGGCCGCTTCTCCGCTTTCGTATGGCAAGGCGTAGCTCGATTGTTCGGTTCTAACCTCAAAAGCGAATACGACTCCATCGGCAAGGATATAGAGATAGAAAATATAGTCTTGCTCATCGACGAGGGGCGAATATAGAGGACCTCAACTATTTAATTAACCTCACTCAACATTGTCACCAATTATCCCATATCTCTTAGCCACATTATGTGGTATCGTCTTGTACGGATTGCTTGACAGACCCATACCGTATGTTTGCGGTACAACCTTCGCTTGCCTTGGCATCGGCTTAATTTCGCTTCTGATAATCCGTCACAAAGCTCCTCTTATCAGCAAAAGATGGGTTACAGTCCCTATGTTGCTCCTCACTATCCTATTCGCATACAATCAGACGTCCCTGAACGAGTCGCGACCGTACTCCGTATCGGAGGAGACTGAAATTAGCGATTTCACTGCATCGATTCGCACCTCTGCTGACTATTGCACGGAGACTTTGTCTTCTCTTGGCATACAAGAACGAAATCTCGGCCTTATCCAGGCGATACTCCTGGGAGATAAAACAGGATTGTCTCCCGACCAGCGCAACGCTTTCCGCCGCACAGGTACTATGCATATCCTAGTGGTAAGCGGTATGCATGTCGCCTTGGTTTTTATGGTTTTCAGATTCTTATTTGCGTTCTTAGGACTGGGCAACAATAGTGCAACTAATGTCGTAATTGTCATTATTATATGGTTATACGCAGCTTTAACGGGCCTAGCTCCTTCTGTCTGTCGCGCTAGCCTTATGTTGTCTTTCGCATCCCTATTGCCTCTATTCTGGTCTCGTATCGATAGTCACGACGCTATCTACCTTTCACTGATTGTCTTGCTATTACACAATCCCTCGCTGATTTCGTCTTACAGCCTTTGGCTTAGCTATATATCTGTATACGCTATCTCACAGTCGACTTGGCTATTGGTAAAAATAGATGGCTGGCTGACTAACAATAAAAATTTACTTTGGCGAATCACAAGCAGATTTGCTAAATGGGTAGCACAACTGCTCTTGGTATCTTTTGTCTGCCAATTGGCAACTGCGCCCATCATACTCTCTTTCAACGATAGTTTCCCCACGTTTTTCGGTGTCAACAACGTAGTCATAGTCCCTCTTCTTACACCTCTACTAATATTGTCCACCTTCAGCATCATATTGGCGCCACTATCTGTATCAATCGCCCAATGGCTGGCTAAGGGCGCCGACCTACTGCTGTCCACAATGGACAATTATACTCAATATGCCCAACACTGGCACCAGACTGATGTCCAACTCTCGGGATATACAACCTCAGAAATCATCATCTTGTCCATCATAATGGTCCTCTTCTTTACTCTGATAGGTCAATGGAGAAATAACAACCGCACCTTATGCGGCTCTGTCTTGTGCCTCGCTTGTTTATCATTTTTTGCGAGCAACCTTATATCTCCCTATACCCACAAAGGAGACAGACAATACACAGAAATATGGCGCAGATACAGCAATACGAATGTCTCCATAATATCAAATCGCTCTATCATACACTTGCTATCTGATACTACCGACGACGCTTCGCTCAACTATTGTGTCCGTCTTAATCATAAATACCACGCACTTTCATCTACCATATCTCCCCTGTCTTCCACCATCACCATATCTACCCCATCTGATACCTTAACAGTAACCCCTCAAGGTATCATCCATCACAATAACGAAATAATCTTATTGCATTCTAGCAACTCCCGAGAAATATCCTTCCAAATGGAGTAACCAATACTCCTCCTACCCCCAATAAAAAAACAATCTCGCAATGCCGAAGCACTACGAGATTGCCATCTTCCGCGTACCGAGTCCCAGGATTGAACTGGGGACCTCATGATTATGAATCATGCGCTCTAACCAGCTGAGCTAACTCGGCAACTTTTTGCTTTCGCATCAGAGTCGTTTCCTTCTCTTTTGCGTGTGCAAAGGTAGAGAGTTTATTTTATCTGTGCAAGCATTGAAGTCATATTTTTTTGAAAAAATCAACTCCTGTCTCGCTTTTATTCTTTGACCGTACACCTCTCACTGAGCGATGTCTCATGTCTGTCTTTTGTAATGGCCGATACCCTGTAAACGTATCTCCCTCTATCTCTTCTAGATACAGCTGGAGATAGCGTCCAACTCATATTACTTGTTATCCCTACCACGTCTTGTATCTTGAAAACGTCCTTCTCTTCTTCTTTTTTCTTCTTATATACTACATAATACCTGACATTAGCCGTGTCGGCCTTATCTGCCAATTCCCAACGTAGCATCTTCCCTTTTTTCTCTAAACTCTTAATCTGAACTTCTTTCTTTATATCATTGGTCTCATCAAAATTAGGCAGCGACTTATACTTGAATAGTTCGTCTGTCATCTTGTCTTGCAACCCATTGATATTCCTCAAGAATTGCCTGTAACTGAAAAATATACTTCCTCCTAGCTCTCTCTTCTTGCGAACTTTCTTTATCTGATCTTCTATCTCGTATCTCTTGCCCCACAACTTACCTTTATTTGCGTTTACCTTGAAAACTGCATGGCCAACAAATATCTTTGTCTTCTCCGTAGCTACTTTGCTCCACCATTCAGTGAGAACATCAAAATCAGCAGCAGCATTTCCCGCCTCCCAATATATCTGTGGTACCAAATAGTCTACAGCACCTTTTTCTACCCAGTCACATACATCGGCAAAAAGAATATCGTAGTTGGTTATGCCTGCCTTGGTACGCGATCCCCTCTCGTCATCAGACGCGTTTCGCCAAACGCCAAATGGAGAAACGCCAAACATAACCCACGATTTCTTCCCTTTTATCGACTTATATACGTCCGAAATGACAGTCGTAACATTGTCTCGCCTCCAGTTGGCTACACTCAACCCCTTATCATTGTACATTTTATATGATATGGAATCGCCAAAGACTTCTTTCCCCACCGGATATGGATAGAAATAGTCATCGAAATGTATGCCGTCAACATCATACCTGTCTACAATATCTTCTACAACCGACAGAACATATTGCCTAGCCTGTGGTATGCCCGGATCAAGATATAGCTTGCCTCCGTAACTTATCAACCACTCGGGATGTGTATTCTTCAAATGATTCTTTGGAACTTGATACTCTGCCGACTGCGTAACTCTGAATGGATTTATCCACGCATGAAGCTCAATACCATTCTTATGACATTGGTCTATCCAGTAACTCAATGCATCAAAATCACCATACTGCGCCTCTATGTCTGGACTCGAACATATATATGGCGACAATGGCTCTATCCGACTCTTATATATAGCGTCCGAGGATGGTCTTACTTGTAGAAAAATGGTATTTAAACCCCAATTCTTCACATTCTGAATTATCTTGTCAGTCTCTTTTTTCAACTGACCTACCGATTGGTTGGGAGCCGATGGCCAGTCTATATTACCAACAGTGGCCACCCAGATGCCTCGCATCTCACTACGCATCGTAGATAGACGAGGCATGTACGTCTGTGTAAATACCGCCGATGTACAGAATATGCAAATAATGAAAGTGATTATCGCTCTCATAGCCTTGGCTACTTTATGCATCACCTAGCTCTTTACGTACTGAGTCAATATAGTCTAATATCTCTTCCCTACCTAAACTGTGGGCAGATGACGAGACAAAATAACGAGGCATCTCTTCCCATACCTCTAGCATCTTCTGCTTGTACACTTCCAAATTGGCAGCCAACTGCTTCTCTGTCAATTTGTCAGCCTTGGTGAATATAATCGCAAATGGTATCCCATTCTCCCCCAGAAACTCCATAAACTGAAGGTCTATCTTCTGAGGCTCGTGTCGCGAATCAACCAGGACAAACAGACAGGCCATACTCTCTCTTTCTAGAATATAGCTCTTTATTATCTTCTGAAAATCTTCCTTGATAGACTTCGATACCTTGGCATATCCATAGCCTGGTAAGTCTACAATGTAAAAAAGGTCATTGATGAGAAAATGATTTATAAGCTGCGTCTTTCCTGGCGTAGCCGACACCTTGGCGAGGGCAACACGGTTACATAGCATATTGATCAACGACGACTTGCCCACATTACTGCGCCCAATAAACGCAAAATCCCACTTGTCGTCTTTGGGACATTGATCAACTGCCGAACTGCTCTTAATAAAATCTGATTTGCTTACTATCATTCTCGTTCATTATATGACGGTTATACTCTTCTTTCTATGTCAACAATATCCTTATCGCCTTTTCTCCATTAGGAGCCACTATCTTCTTGGACCCTATTGGCGATACAGCCAACAACTCCTCAATGTCAACATGCTGCGAAGGTACAACAATGAATCCATATATCGGCATATGGAACGATGCAAATGGTGCATGAAGGTCTATATACAACCTCTCAACATTGGTCAGTGTAACAAATTCTGGCGTCAATAACGCAAAATTACCACACGACTCAAGATAATAATTCTCATAACCAAGCAGGAAATCTCTAAGTTCTGTACCTTGCTTGATCGAGGTAACCTCTTTGATAAATTCGTCAATGGTCGTCATAATAGTAAATTATTTATGCCATACGCATACCTATCATTAGGATATCGTCTGTCTGTTCATTTTCACCCTTCCAATCGTGCAACTCATTCAGCAACGAGAGCTTTTGCTCACTCATGCTGTAATCCTTGTACTTAAGGAAGAAGTCATTCATCTTATATCTTTTTAATTTTTTATTGTTTATTCCTCCCAACTGCGACTCATAACCATCTGTCGTCATGTATAGACAGTCTCCCGATTCTACAACAAGGCTCACCTCCTCAAATGGTCGCTTCATAAACTCAGGGTCCGTATCTCCTATCGATCTCTTGACTCCTGGGTATCGATTTACCTCTCCTCGCTTATTGACTACATACGCATTATGACGGGCCAATGCTATAGTCATCTCATGCGTCCTCTCATCAATACATATCATGCTGGCATCCACACTGTCATTTCCATGCGTAGTATCATTGGTCAACAGCATAGAACGTATATTGGCATCCAACTCTGTTATCAACGACAGGGCTGTAGGTTGCGACATGGTGAGTACCAAATCATTAAGAATAGTGGAACTTACCATCGCAATAAACGCTCCCGGAATACCATGCCCCGTTGCATCTCCTACACAGATAAATTTCTTCTCTCCCGTCTGAGCCGTCCAGAAAAAGTCTCCGCTGATAAGGGCACATGGCTTATATATCAAGAAATAATCCGCAAAAACATTACTTGATATTGTGCTTTGATCAGGCAACATACTTCCTTGTATATTGCTTGCATATATCATCTGCTCTCGCAACTGCTTGTTTTTCTGACTTAGCTCTACTTCTCGCTTCTCAAGGATCGACATCTGCAAATCTACCTCTTTCTCAAGCTTCTCATTCATACGTCGCACCTCTTCTTTGTGCTTTCGTATCCTTATCGTCCTCAATGACACAAATATCAATATCGCCACCAACGCCGATATAATAATCATCGCTACCCATACCTGCCTTCGCTCACTAATAGCATTGATCTCCGACTCTTGCTTGTGTATAAATAACTTTTGCGATAATATAGTGGTATCTCGCCTATACTGGAAGGCCCTATACGCCAAACTGTTGCTTATACTCTCTTTTTTGAGAGAATCCAACAACAACGAACGACGCTTGAGTATCTCATACGACTTCTTATAGTTTTTCGTCAAATACGCATACCACGATGTAAATGCCAAATACGTGGTATATTGTTGCATGTCATTCTCCCTATAATATCTCTCATCAATGCCATCCAATACCTTGCCTACCGAGTCCATCTGCCCTGAAGTTAAAAGGTATCTCACATGAAGCATCTGTGTCTTAAGCGACCTGTATACATCCTTGAGGCCCGTTTCATTGATTTCTTGCAGTACTTGGTCATACTCTTTCGCTTTCGAAATATCCGAACTCTTGATATTGTGGAGAAGCAATACCTGCAATACATCTATGCGGTCTTCCTCACTCAAAAGTTCGTCATCTTTCTTCGCTTCAAGTATCTCTATACATTGTCTCTGTAGCGCAGCATTCTTTATAGAGTCGGATAGATAGTACAACGATACATTATACAGACACGTCTCTTCTACATTCTGCCTCGAGGCTACTTGTTCCATCATAGTGACATACTGCCTTGCCGCAGCTACATCCCCTAACGCAAAGTGTACCTTGTACATGCCGTCTAGAACACGCAACTTCTTTACCCCTACTACTCCCTCCTTTTCACAGTATTCCAGCAAATCCCTCAAACCCTCAATAGCAGACATGTAGTTGCCAATTTTGTACTCATGCTCATTGACATACAATGTGGCATCTACATACTCATTCTTCAGCCCTACTTCTTTCGCTATCTTGGCTAAACGCATCGCCGACCTGTAGGCTTCCTTGACATCTCCGTCAGAAATTTCCATCTTCCACATCAACGACAAAAGCCTTGCATTGAGCCTCTTCTCGTCATTCGTAAGAGTCTGATTATAACGGAAATAATCCATCGCATCTCTTACCAACTGCGAACAGGTTTCTAACTCACCCTTGAGGTAGAGCGTCTGTGCTTTCTCTTCTTTACACAACGCCTTCAAATACAACGTACTAGCCAGCGAATACGCCTTGTCTGAATATATTATGGCACTATCCAAATCGCCCGATGTACGATGACTCTTCGCCTGCGACAACAAATGGGGCACATGATTCTCCGGCATATCTTCTCCCTTACTGCCACACGCCGACAACGACATGATAACTGATACCATGCCTGCCAATAGAATCATATATTTTATCAACCACTTGTTCATCACCATCTTATATTGTCAGTCCCATCAATAAAATATCGTCTGTCTGCACTCCTGTCCCCTTCCATGCGTTCAACTGCTGACGGATGTATGTCTGACTCTCTTCAATGCCCATGCCTATGGTATTGCTGATAATATCCGACAACCCCGACATCTTGAGCATCTGCATCGTCTGACCGTTAATCATCGAGGTCAATCCGTCCGTATATATGTATATGCTGTCCCCTTTGTATAATTGCGCATACGAGTCTTCATAAAATACCCTCTCTTCCGAATCTTCTTTTCTGGTTGAAAAAACAGGATATACTTTACCTCCTTGCGTATACAAAATACTCTGATTCGCAGATGAAGCATTGAACAATCCAGCCTCCGTATCATATACTATGACTGTCATGTTAATGTCATTATGCTTATTGAGATTAGGCATCATCTCAACAATTCTCTCATTTATCTTCGATAGCATAAACGACGCCGACGCCGTACTTCCATTACGATGTACAACATCATTTATCAACGCCAACCCTACCATGGACATCATGGCTCCAGGTATGCCATTCCCTACACCATCCCCCATACAGATGATAATCCTACTGTCTATCTTGGAATACCAGTAGAAGTCTCCACTGATAATCTCAAACGGCTTGAGAATAATAAAGGCTCCACTAAACCACCCTGGCCTGAGCAACTTCTCTTGCGATGGCAATAGTCCTTGCTGAATTCTCTTGGCGTACGTCTGACTGTTTAGTATCTCTATATTTCTAAGACTGATAAGATCATTGCGCTTACGCAACTCTATCGTCTGCGCATTGACCTCTTCCTGAAGCTTCTTCTGCAACGACATGGCCAAAGCCTCATCTGCCTTTTGCAATCTTCTCCTCCTAACGCCTAATACTATGAGCAATACCAACGCCAAAAATAACGTGAAGAACACCAACATGGTATACTGACTTTGCAATAGCCTGGCATCTTTCGCCTTCCTGGACATCTCAGTCTTTTGCTTTATAATCGTAGGGTCTGTCTGGAATATCGAAACAAAATCGTCTTCTCTTGCTTTGGTATGCATGTTGGCTAATGTGTCTCTCAACATATTGTGATAGTTGAGATTGTCAGCAGCCAACTGATATTGCTTGCTTGCTATGTATAGCCGCTCGTAACATACAAAATACGGGTCTGCAAAGTCCGACTGGTGCATCAGCGACGATGGCGTCGGAATAGCATCCAATATGGCTTTTGCTTCCTTAAGCTTGCCTCGCAACAACTCATTGTTCGCCTTAGCAAGCAGCAACGCCGACCTCGAGTAACGCCCGTCACTCACAAACCATTCCGATACCGACAAAACTTCATCACTGCGCCTTATCCATTCGTCACTCTCGTCTACCATACCTAATAGCGACAGCAACTTCGCCCTTTGGACAGCACACATCCAGTCCATAAGCGGTGTGGATACCAATTGCCTGAGCTCAACGAGCAAATCTGAATAGAATTTTGCTTCGTCAAACTTCCTCTCACACATCAGATGGTCTATCTTCTCTAGATAATATTTCGACTTGAGATTGTAACTCTCCTCATAAAACGCATCTTTCTCTATACGCCTCAGATACGTCTCAGCCATCTCATTCGCCTTGTGGATGGAGTATATCTTCACCATCTGCAATCCCGAGATAAAGTTAAGCAGCTCCGTACCATCCCTCTGAAGCACTTCCCTGGCCTTCTGCACCGCCTGATTGTACATGTTCGCCCTCAAATAGGCTTCACTCTGACAGTATAGGCTGAAGGTCAACATACGACGATAGCCACTACTTTGGGCCACGTCTGCCATCTTGACAAACATCTGAACCGCTCTGGCCCTGCCAAACGACATCTCATATTGTCCCGCCGCATTGTAGGCCATTATCAACCCCCTCTTCGCACGCGGATTGTCTACCTTCTCTAAATACGATATGGCATTAAGAATATTCTGATTGCTCGACGGCCTTACTCCTTTCGCCATCGATATCAAATCTTGCGTAATACTGTACACATGATACGTGGCCGAATCTTGTATAGCCTTGGCAGCCTGACTTGTCCAATACTCCGCTGCCCTGACATCTCGCAACATCCACGCAAATGTGGCTGAGTCCAACATCGAATAACACCAGTCAGTTACAGCTTCTACTTGTACCCCAAACGTGTCCGAACCACGCTCTTCAGCTACCTCTTCTGTATCTTGCGCCAACACAGGTACAGACACGCAAGCCAACCCTGCGATAATCATCACAAGGTTCCTCAGGATATATCTTAGTAACGTGTTGGTACTTAAATGCATAAGGTTATGCGCATTGCATAAGCGCATAACCCATTTATACTAAAAACAGGGGCAAAATGTTACATATACACACATTTTGCCCCTCTATTTTAACATCCTTATTTTCAGGCTATTTGACTGCTATAACCTCAACCTCTACCCTAGCAGACATAGGTAACGCCGCAACGGCAAATGTCGAGCGCGCAGGTGCCTCTTCTTGAAAGTATTTACCGTATATAGCATTGAACTTGCCAAACTCCGCAATGTCAGCAAGCAGACACGTGGTCTTTACTACATTCGCATAGGTCATACCAGCCGCCTCAAGTATGCCACCAATATTCTTCATTACCCTCTCTGCCTGCTCTTCTATGCCCCCGTCAACAAGCTTGCCTGTCGCTGGATCTATGGCTATCTGACCCGACGCATAAAGTGTCTTGTCCCCATTTTCCGTAGTGGCTAGAATAGCCTGACTGTATGGTCCAATAGCCGCAGGTGCATTAACGGTCTTAATCTGTTGCTTTTTCATATCTGTATATATGCGTTAATTCTGGAAATCAACCAACAATCCCCAGATAAATAAAAATCATGAAAATACTTGCCCCATCTTCTCTCTACACTCTCTTAACACTCCCTTAACACAGGCTTAATACAGACTTAACACAGAGCCTAGCCTGAAATATAAATCTTCCCCCACTAAAATCTAAATGCAAAACTTCTCGTGCATAGCCAGAAATCTCTTTTCTGACTCTTCCCCATACTTGGCTACCGACCTTAGTACATGGTCAAATTCTTTCGGCTTTCGCAATTCCCTACTTTTGCTGAAAAATTTATCAGCATAACAGATAATCTGCTCTTCTATCGATACTGGCAATAAATCTTTATGCGGTATCGGCAGATTCTGATTAACAATATCTTCTCGCGACAACCCAGCCCCAGTGTGCCTCTCACATACTAACGCATGCTTGTCCAACCCTAGCGATCTCAGCATCTCGGCTCCTAAAGTGCCGTGACATATATAGGGCATATCCCCATGACAGTGTATGCCAGCAGCATCTGTCTTGATAATGCCAATGTCGTGCAACATGGCTCCTTCATAGACAAATCGCCTGTCCGCACCCAATTCTGGATGCGCATCCACTATCCGAACTGCCAATTCAGCTACAGCCTCGGAGTGCTCAATAAGAATATGCCATAAGTCAGTCCCTTTTTCGTAAAACTGACTTATGACACCTATAACTTCTATCGCCATCAGGTTTGTATTAGTGGCGCGACTTTAGCTCTGCAACTACGTCCTCAATCCTGTATCCCTTGTGCGTAAGGAGTACTATCATGTGGTAGAGAACGTCAGCACACTCATAAAGGAAATTCTCGTCGTCGTTGGCCATGGCTCCTATCACCGCCTCTACAGCCTCTTCTCCAAGTTTCTTGGCTATCTTGTTTGTGCCCTTCTGGAAAAGCGATGTGGTGTACGATCCTTCTGGCATCTCCTCATGACGCTTGTCAATGAAGTCCTGAAGCTCCTTGAGAAACATCACTCCTTCCATCTTGTTGTCTTCTCCCCAACAGGTGTCTGTTCCTGTGTGACAAACAGGTCCAACAGGATTAACCTTTATAAGTAGTGTGTCATTATCGCAATCTTCTGCAATAGATACTACATTGAGGAAGTTGCCGCTTGTCTCACCCTTCGTCCAAAGGGTCTTGCGTGTACGACTCCAAAATGTTACCTTCTTCTCAGCTACAGTCTTGTTGTACGCCTCTTCATTCATATAGCCAAGCATAAGCACCTTGCCTGTATTGGCGTCTTGAATGATGGCAGGAACGAGTCCGTCCGAGTTCTTCTTGTAATCTAACATCGTTATATATCTTTAATGCTATTATTATCTTACTAAAATATTATTCTGCCTTAGATAGTCCTTCAAATCTGGTATCATTATCTCTTTGAAATGAAATATCGACGCCGCCAATGCCGCATCCGCCATACCTTCATTGAAAACATCCACAAAATGCTCCATCTTACCTGCACCACCCGAGGCTATTACCGGTATGGAGAGCTCCCTCGAGAGCCTTGCTAATTCTTTATTGGCAAAACCAGCCTTGGTCCCGTCATGTAGCATGGAGGTGAAAAGTATCTCTCCAGCACCTCTCTCTTGTACCTCTTTTGCCCACGAGAATAGTTCTTTTTCTGTGCGCTCACGACCGCCTTTTACCATCACATCCCATAACCCAGTCTCTGGATTGAGCTTCGCATCTATGGCTACTACCACAAACTGCGAACCGAAGTTCTGTGCCATGTCACTGACCAACTGCGGATTCCTTACTGCCGATGAGTTAATGGAAATCTTATCGGCTCCCGCATTGAGCAACATATCTGCATCCGAAAGCTCCGAAATGCCTCCTCCTACCGTAAATGGTATATTCACTCCCTTGGCAATGCGATTTACAAGGTCAGGGAAGGTCTTGCGCTCTTCATGCGAGGCAGTAATATCAAGAAATACTAGCTCGTCCGCACCTTGCTCAGCATACCACGCACCAAGTTCTACAGGATCACCAACTTCTCTGATATTCTCAAAGTTGACGCCCTTTACTGTCTTGCCATTGCGTATATCCAAACAGGGTACTATGCGTTTTGCTAACATATTGTAGACTTATCGTGTTACAAAGTTAATGCTTTATTGTTTATCTACCCAACTTGTGAGTTCTGCCATCGTAATCTTGCCTTCGTAGATGGCCTTGCCCATAATCACAGCTGGTATGCCGGCCGCATCTAGCTTGGCTATATCGTCATTGCAACTCACTCCACCAGATGCTATAAGCCACAATCCTGGCTGAGCCGACATGATTTCTTTATATAGCTCTGTATTAGGACCTTGAAGCATTCCGTCCTTGGAAATATCTGTACAGATAACTTTCTTTATCCCTTTATCTACATATTGATTGATAAATGGAATAAGCTCTGCATCAGTATCTTCAAGCCAACCGGTAACGGCTATCTTCTTGTTCTTTGCATCTGCTCCCAATATAATCTTCTCCCCACCGAACTTTTCTATCCATGAGCAGAATTCTTCTGGCTTCTTGATGGCTATCGAACCTCCAGTTACCATCTGAGCACCACACTCAAAGGCTATATTCAGATCTTCCGTGGTCTTCAACCCTCCGCCAAAGTCTACAATAAGATTTGTCGACTTGGTAATCTTCTCCAACGCCTTATGGTTGACTATATGCCCAGCCTTGGCACCATCAAGATCTACTACGTGAAGCCTCTTGATACCAGCGTCTTCAAACATACGGGCTACCTCACTTGGGTCTTCATTGTATACCTTCTTGGTATTATAATCGCCCTTCGACAGACGGACACAACGCCCTTCTATCATATCTATAGCAGGAATTATCTCTATCATAGGTTAATGAAGTTTCTAAGTATACCCTCTCCTACACTTCCCGATTTCTCAGGATGGAACTGCGTAGCATAAAAATTATTGCGAGCAAGCGCTGAGCTGTATCTTATCACATGCTCAGTCTGCGCAGCCGTATATTCACACAATTCAGCATAATAGCTGTGCACAAAATACACATACTGATTCTCCATCTCAGGCGAGAAAATAGCACTCTTCAAATTCGAAATGGAGTTCCACCCCATCTGAGGGATCTTATAGTTGAGCGTGTTGTCTTCTGGCAACTGGAATCGCTTAACGTCAACAGGGAATATGCCTAATCCGTCAGCATTGCCTTCGTCCGAGTGCCTGCACATAAGCTGCATTCCTAAACAAATACCTAATACCGGTTGCTTCAAATCCAGAATAACCTTGTCCAACCCCGTAGCTCTGAGGTTCGCCATCGTAGTGGATGCTTCTCCTACACCGGGAAAAATAACCTTGTCCGCCGTACGAAGCTTCTCTACATCATCGGTAATCTCAACGTCCGTACACCCAATACGCTGCAACGCATTGGCTACCGACCTGATATTACCAGCATTATATTTGATAATCGATATTCTCATATCTCTCTTATTTCCTGATCTGACCGTTTCCTCTTATGAGCCACTTGTAACTTGTAAGTTCCCTGAGTGCCATAGGTCCTCTTGCGTGCAACTTCTGTGTCGAAATGCCTATCTCGGCCCCAAGACCAAACTGAGCTCCGTCGGTAAACGATGTAGGCGCATTAACATAAACACAAGCTGCATCTACCTCATTCTCAAATCTTGCAGCCGTAGCTTCATTGTTCGTCACAATAGCCTCAGAATGCTTCAAACTGTACTTATATATATGGTCAAGCGCTTGGTCTAACGAGTCTACAGTCTTAATCGCCATCTTCATCGAAAGGAATTCTCTGCCAAAATCCGACTCTTCTGCCTCATGTAGCAGCCCTGCTGGATATGTCGACTTCAACGCCGCATGAGCTCTCTCATCTGCAAAAATCTCTACGCCCTTCTCAGCAAGTGGCTTGGCTAATGTCGCAAGGTCACTAAGCCTGTCTTTATGGATAATCAGACAGTCCAATGCATTGCACACACTTACTCGCCTGGTCTTGGCATTGTCTACACAGTTCGTAGCTATCGTCAAATCTCCATCTACATCAAAATATGTATGTACCACACCAGCACCTGTCTCTATTACCGGAACCTTGGCCTGCTCTCGTACTGCCTTGATAAGTCTCTGAGAACCTCTAGGAATCAATACGTCTACATAGTCTACCGCAGCCATCAACTCGTCTGCTGCTTCATGCGCAGGATCTAGGAGCTGCAGAATATCAGTAGGAATTCCTTGCGACTTGAGTACCTCGTGCATAATCTTTACAAGTACCACATTACTGTCGTGGGCATCCTTACTTCCCTTGAGGACAACAGCATTGCCCGAACGCAGACAGAGCGTAGCTACGTCTACCGTAACATTCGGACGAGCCTCATAAATAACACCAATAATGCCTAGTGGCACTCGCACCTTGCGCAATACCAACCCGTTTGGAAGTGTCTTTTGCTCTAGCTCTTCTCCACATGGAGCAGGAAGCGTAGCTACCTTGCGGGTATCATCAGCTATTCCCTTAATACGCTCGTCCGTAAGTTTCAGACGGTCATAGTTAGGATTCTCCTTGTCCATGCGACTCAAATCCTTGGCATTGGCCTCTAAAATCGCAGCACTGTTCGCCTCTAGCGCATCGGCTATGGCATTGAGGAGGATGGTCGACTTGACTGCTGTCAAGTTTACCATATATCTTGAAGCCTCTTTTACGGCTTTCAATTGCTCTAATGTATGTGACATGATCGTGATAATATTTTTAGCATTAGAATACACATAGATAGTCGTAATGTATCAATGGCTTAATTCCTCCCTTGATACCCAACTCCCTGATGGCGACAATGGCTTTCTCTGCCTTGTCCCTATCATAGTTGGATTTGCCAACGCCTATCTTTTCTCCGTTCTCATCTACTATGGTGAGTAGGTCGCCCGACTTGAACTCGCCTCCTTCAAATCTTACCACTCCGGCTATCAATAAACTGGCTGCTTTCTTATGGTCATTAAGAGCATTCACAGCACCTTGGTTTATTACCGCATTGGCCTTGGTAAAACCTTCCGAATACGCAATCCATTTCTTTATGGCTGGACTGTGCTCACCTGGCTGGAAATGCGTACGGGGAAACTCTGGATCTTCTGTAGCTAAACGTGTTATCACATTCTCTGCCGTACCATTGGCTATATAGACATGTATTCCATAGCCAGCTGTCTTTTCCGCCGTACGACACTTGGTTACCATACCACCACGTCCAAAGGACGATTTCGTAGTCTGGACATACTCTGCTACACTCTTGCCCGACTGTATCTCCGTAATTACCTTGGCTTCTGGATCTTGTGGATTGCCATTGTAAATACCATTGATATTACTGAGAATAAACAACTTCTGACAATCCATCATACTGGCCATAAGCCCCGAGAGCTCATCATTATCCGTAAACATCAAGGCCGTTACAGATACAGTGTCATTCTCGTTCACAATGGGCAATACCCCATTCTCCCACAACGAAGCCACACAGTTCTTCATGTTTAGGTAATGCTCACGAGAACCAAAATCACTCTTCGTGGCCAGCAACTGACCAATATTTATGTTGTGAGCATCAAAAATCTGCTTCCACGTGTCAATAAGCTTAACTTGACCAACACTGGAGAGCAACTGACGCTGACTCACAGCGTCCATCTGCTCATATCCCTTCAGTATACTCCTGCCAGCAGCCATCGCTCCCGAAGAGACTAGTATTATTCGATTCCCTTCCTCATGCAACTTGGCTATCTGCGATGCAAGCGATTTCATTCGCTCTACATGCAATGTGCCATCCGTATTGGTGAGTACGTTGGAACCAATCTTTATCGTTATATCCATGATAGTTTTTACACAGCTAAATAAAGAGATTAACTCTTAATCTTATTGAATGAGCCCATAATGCCCTTAATAACGGCCGATGTAAAGCCCGCATGCTCCATCGCATTGATACCTGTAATAGTTACCCCTGCGGGAGTACATACCTTGTCTACTTCTACCTCGGGGTGAGAACCGTTAGTAAGAATAAGCTGAGCTGCACCCTTAGCTGTCTGTGCCGCTATCTCTGCCGATTGCTTGCTCGTCAAGCCCATCTCTATACCTGCCTCCATCATAGCCCTGATGAAACGCAAAGCATGCGCTATACCACACGAAGCTAACGCCGTAATAGCTGGCATCTTAGCCTCTTCTATCACAATGGCTAAACCCATCTTCGAGAAAATCTCCTGCGCATCCGCCAACTGCTCGTCCGAAACATTGAGCGGACAGAGCGCCGTAACCGACTCGCCTACCTCAGCAGCAGTATTGGGCATAGCTCGCACAATGGCCATACCACTTGGAAGCGCACCTTCTAATTGCGACAACGAAACACCTGTAGCCACAGATATACAGAGCGCCTTAGGATTTATCGACTCCTTAACTTGCGCTATGACATCCATAATGAGATATGGCTTTACAGCAAAAACAATAATGTCCGCCCCGCCAACAGCCTCCTTGTTGTCTGTGGTTGTCTTGTAACCCTTCGACTGCCAATCAGCAAGCGCCGACGCAGTTCTGCGTGTTACCGTAATCTGTCCCGCACCCGCCAAGCCAGATGCTACTATACCTTTGGCTATGGCTCCACCCATATTGCCACCGCCAATAATTGTGATGTGCTGTGCTTTCATAATGAGCACAAAGATAGCTAATTTGTAGCAATCTCACACTTTTTTATGATAGTATAACACACATTCATTTTCAGGTACTACTACCCTCTCTACGAATTCTTTGATTTCTTCTTTTGTAACGGACGCAAATCTCTCAAACTCAATGTTTACCAGGTTAGTATCTCCCAATACTGTACCCAACGCCAATGCAGGCGCCTTGTCTTGACATTTGAGCTGTCCAAAGGCGCGGGAAACAACCGCCCTGTTCTTGGCTTTCTCAAAGTCATATTCCGTCAACTTCTCTGGCAGTTGTCTGATAATGCGCCTCAACTCTTCTGCTATATCTTCCAACAAATTCTCTTTATCCACATTATTCTCCTCATCTGCTACAGCATTGAGCATCACATAACCTGGGTCTATGCTGTCATTGACACTGGCATCTGCCGACAAACATAATCTCTTGTTCCTCACCAACTCATTGGGTAATAACGACGAGTCTCCATCTGCTAAAACGTCCGTAATCAAATCTGCAATATAAAAATCTCTGCTTATCTGCGTCCCCATCTTGTAGGCTAATGTCACCCTCGACGATGGCACTTCTCGCTCTACGTGCATCACCCTCTGACCGTCTTGCCGTGGCTCTTGTGGCAATTCTTTTATTTTACCCTTCTTTTCAATAATTCCGAAATATTTCTCAGCAAAAGCAAATATTTCATCTGCACATACGTTGCCAGATACCACAACTACCGCATTGTCCGGAGTATAGTAACTGTTGTAAAAATCAAGCAGATCTTCTCTGCTGGCTCCTTCTATATGGTCTAGCGTCAGTCCTATCACAGGCCACCTGTAGGGATGTTTCTTGTAAATCATATCCCTGAGCAAATGCCCATAATCGCCATAGGGCTTGTTGAGGGTCCTCTGCTTCATCTCTTCCATTACTACCGACCTCTGTGTCAGGAATCCTTGCTCAAAGAGGGGCAACTTCCACATCCTGTCTGCCTCAATGGCAAATGCTTGCTCTATATACTGTGCAGGAAGCGTAATATAGTAATTGGTAATATCCGTAGTGGTATACGCATTATTCTCCCCATAATAGGTCTGAACATACTCGTCATAATCAGGAAATGCCTCTGTCCCAGTGAACATACAGTGCTCTAATAAATGAGCCAATCCTGTCCTGTCTGGATTTTCATTCCTCGAGCCTGCCTTGTACATCACATTGAGTGTCGCCAGCGGCGTATCTGTGTCAACATTCACCACCACTTGCAGCCCATTGGCAAGTATCTTCTTCTGAAATTCTATCATTAACGTCTTTTCTTTACTATAGGTTTTGCTTTGTCTGCCAACGGCAATAGCACCATCTCTTCTTTGGTATTGCTCTCTATCTTAGCTTTTATATTGCCGTATTTCATAATGTAGGCGGAATAGCCCTTGTCATTCTTCGCCGAATTGAAGTCTTTACTCAGCATCGAACGCAGATTTCTTACCATACTTTCTTCGGTAGGCGTCTTGGCATTGGAACCTAAATACTCAAATTCTATTCCGTCTATATCTCTTTCCACCGATACTGTCAGAGTATCTGACGATAATTGCCAACTACCATCTACCTTTATTAGATATTCTAGCGTCATCGATGGAAATTCAAATGGAGAAGCAAAGAAAAATGTCAGACTCAAACGCGTATTATTATCTACCGACGAGTACCCAAAGTCTTCGTTAATATCCATTACTACCGAACAGTCCATGTCCGCAAAAGCCACATGCTCAGCTTCGTAATGGGTAGTATACCTCCCCATCACAGGCCATCGGTCCGATAGCTCACACGAAACCATAAGCATCGCCACCGCACAGCAGATTACTAGATATATGCTTCTCAAACTCATAGTAGATCATATAATCCAGCCTATTATACGCCAATAGGCCCCAAGAGGTTATCTCCTCACCAATTTCAGTACCACCATCACTATAGCTAGCGTGGCAGTAATGACAGCACTGGCGGGCAAATCAATGAAATAGGCTGCCATCAGTCCCATTACCCCCGCCAATAACGCTATGATGGTCGAAACGAAAAACATAACTTTCATATTGTGCGTGAACATGGCTGATATAGCTTGCGGAATAGTAAATAACGACAACACCAAAACTATACCTACAGCCTTAATGGCTACAACTATACCAAGGGCCGTAAGTACCGACACCACGCTTTGTATCAACCCAACCTTGAGCCCACTGAGCTTGGCAAACCCAGGCGAAAAGGATACATATAGCAATGGCCTGTAGAATAGCAATGCCAACATAACGGTCACAGCCGCAATAGTCGCCATACCTATTATATCTGATACCGCAATGGAGAGAATGTCCCCAAACATAAAGCCCATAAGGTTGGCTGAATAACCGGGAGACAGAAACATAAATATCAATCCTATGGCCATCCCGAGCGACCATAGCATGGCTATAGCACTGTCTGGCCTTATCTTGCTCTTCTTTTCTAGTATGTCAATGGATAATGCCGTAGTAACTGCAAACAGAAATGCTCCTATAAGGGGATTTATACCTAAATAATAGGCTATGCCTATCCCACCAAAACTGGCGTGAGTAATGCCTCCAGCCACAAAAACCTTCCTGCGCACCACTATCACAGTACCAATAAATCCGGCTATGACGGATATCAGTACCACCCCCCAAAGGGCATTTTGCATAAATTCATACTGCAACATCTCTAGTTAGTGGCGTTTCGTTTGACAATAGGTGTGTAGGGTACAACCGTCGCATAGTGGTTGGACACAAGGTGCGTAGTCCTGTCTACCCTGATAATCGTATGGGCCTTGTGCGACATGGAGTCTATATCATGGGATACTAGTACTATGGCCATACTTTTGTGCAACTCGCCTAATAACTCATACATATTGGTGGAGGTGTCTTTGTCCATATATGTCGATGGCTCATCAAGAACTAGCAACTGCGGCTTGCACATCAATGCCCTGCACAGAAAGGCTCTTTGCCTCTGTCCTCCAGAGAGTTGCCCAATCTGTCGGTCCGAGAATTCGTCTAACTGGACAAACCTCAATAGCTCATGCGCATATTCTACCTCTTCTGCTGTGTGCTTTATCAGACATTTTGTACCTGATAGCACAACGTCCAACACTGATATCGGAAATTCTAAGTCGGAGTCGTTTATCTGTGGTAAGTAGCCAATATTTATGTCCTTGTCTATCTCTACCGACCCACTTATTGGCGCTATCTGCCTGAGCATGAGTCGTATAATAGTGGTCTTACCTCCACCATTGGGACCTACTAAGGCTATAAAGCTGTCCTGATATACCGCTAAATTGGCTTCAGTAAGCACTACCTTATGGTCGTATCCCGCAGATACATCTTTAAGTTGTATCAATGGCTTCCTGTTTCCCATCTCTTATCTCAACGCTTCTATTATGGTCGTCATCTGACCGACATAGTCGTCAGATTCTGGCTGAATCTCTACTATCCGCGCCCCTAAATCATTGGCAGCGCTCTTAACTCTCTCTGTATCATAACCTTGCTGACAAAAGATGACTTTCACGCCCAACTCTTTTGCCTTTTCTATCTGACGGGCATAATCTCTTGGCGATATCGATTTGCCTTCTTGTTCTATGGTCAATTGCTCCATCCCATAGTCCCTGGCTAAATACGTGAGCGCTGGATGATATATCATAAAGGCTTTTGCCGTGCAGTTTTTCAACTCTTCGTCAAATTTCTCAATCGTATTCCTTACTTCTGCTGTCGAAATCCTGCCATAATCAGCCAACTCTATCCCCATATTTTCTACTAGATGCATGGCTTGCCTAGGCGATACCCAGTAGTGTGGGTCTTTGGACAACTCTTCTCCGTCGTGTCCTTCGCCTTCGTCATGATGACAGTGACTGCCATAACACGATTCTACATCTCTATCCATATCTACCCACCTCAAGTTGCCGTCTCCTGCCACATTGAGCATCTTTTCTTTCCAGGCTAACTCAAAATCAAGGGACCCAATGGCTAAATATAGGTCGGAACGACTGAGCGACCGTAATTGCGATGGTAATGGTGTATATGTCGAATGCCCCGCCGTAACAGGTATCATAACATTCACATCCACAAGGGTATCGGCTATCGACTTTACAAAAAACGACTCTACTGGAAGTGTGACTGTCACCACGGGCTTGCCACTACCTTCTATCTTTGTACATGAGTGACAGATCACCAGAAGTACTGCAACTAATAATATGACATACCTACTCATTTGCCCGAAAAGAGTTGAAAGACATCGTCAACGTATGTCTTGGATATAGGTATATATACCTCTTGCGCTAAATCAAGTCTTACTTGAAAGGCGTCCGATTTTTTCTCAAGAAACTTAATGTGCTGTGTGTTAACAAGGTACGACCTGTGACATCTAACTATACCGTATGGCTTCAGGTCGTTCGCCGCCCTCACAAGGGATCCTCTTATGGAACAGGTGGATAGCCTTTGCCCGTCCATATATTTCACATTTATATAGTTGTCGGCTCCTTGTACATATACCAAATCCTTGGCTTTTACCGAGAACCTGGCATCTCCGTTCTTGTCGTAAAAATTGACCATGTTGGGCAGGTAACTGTCATGATTTATCAGACTCCTGCCTGCCTCATGTATCTTCTTCAACCTCTCGTTCTTGTCGTCCCACGAGAAATATAGCCACAATATGGCGTATGGCAATAGCAATACACAGGCGGTATTGCTTAGTGATACTTTCATCAACTCAAAAAAGTCTCGCTGGTCTGCAAAGAGCAATTTCTCAATAAACGCAAATGTCACAGCCATCGAGGTCCATTCTACAAGCACCCATAGGAGATAACTTAACATAGGTAACCCCATCTTCGTCTTCCCATAGTTCTTGTACATGATGACACGACTGATCGCTACTACCGCCATGCCTACTATCACAAGCATCGATGAGAGCAGAAAATACCTCAGCGAACTCATCTCCGTCAACCACTGACGAGAGTTGAATGGCTGAAATACATTTATAAAGACTAGCGCAAATGCAGCCGTGAAGAGTATCAACTTAATGATATTCTCCTTCCTGGTTAAATATTTCGGTGTTTGCGAATCAAAATCCATGTTGCAAATATACATTTTTTCAAATATAAGTGACA
This sequence comes from Bacteroidales bacterium, assembly GCA_024401365.1. Taxonomy (GTDB): domain Bacteria; phylum Bacteroidota; class Bacteroidia; order Bacteroidales; family Marinilabiliaceae; genus W3P20-009. Next base: position 32,720 of record JAKSLE010000008.1, read on the forward strand.
AAATGTCGCCGAATTTCACCCCTAAAAAGAGAAGAAATTGCCGAATTTCACCCCTAAAACCCGAATTTCACCCCTATATACGCGATTTCACCCACAAAACACCTCAAAACTCACAAATTTCACCACAAGCAATATAAGCACACTATCTTTGTATCAAACAAAACAGTAAAACAACAAAACAACCCACATTTCCGTTTTAAAATTATACTCCATTTATGTAAATATGCGGTCATCCCGCAAACATAATGAGCCCCTCGTGACGAGGGGCTCATTATTGTTTTATACCTCCCCATCATCACTCAATGCCTATTGTCCCAAATCCCGACCGCCAAACACCCACAAACAACTCGAAATACCGCCTATGACGACCAATTTACCTCCAATACAACATATATCTACCCCACAATCCTTACAATGTCAGCCATCGCCTTCTCGCCCCCTTTACGCTCCTTTAGATTATCTATATACGTGAGCTCTCTTATATCTCTCTTATACCTCTATATAACCACACACTATACAGAGACTACCCTCAAAACCCAAATCCTTAAAACTAAAACTTCTAAAATCTTTACCCCAACCTCACCTTCTCTTTAAAACAAAAAATCCCGTGCCTCTTTCGAGACACGGGACGAATATCCGAATATTATACTCTTATTAGAGCTGGTAAGTATACATCACAAACGAATATGGCTCAAGTGTCATATCCATTGTCTTTGTAGCCTTAATCTTCTCTGTAACAGGTGCAATAGGATGAGCCTCATAATTGTTCTCGTCCTCTGGCTTGCCCTTAAGTGTTGTCTTAACAGCCTCGCCCTTAACACCAAACTTCGAAAGATCTATCTTCACATTCTTCGCATTCTCCGAAGCATTACATACCTTAACGAAGAGCTGACGTGTCTTTACGTTGAGGATTACCGACTGCTCCTGAAGCATACCGTCACCCTTGCTCTTGTCAGCATTCTCAATCTTTACACAGTCACCATAGTAATATTGACCAGACGACTGACCAAACATCTGCTGTGTATAGTATGAACATGTGAGGAATGTACGCTCATTGTCAAAGTAAATCAAGTCCGGATCCCATGAGTGATGATTCTTCTTCGCAAAGAGTGGAGCGTAACTTGTCATAACTACAACATCAGCATTGCGCTCTACATGACAGAGATAGAGTGCCTCTGCAAGCGCATCCTGGAACTGGTTGTTACGACCTCTGTTCTGTGAAGAATACTCGCCAAGGTAAACCTTTGTCTTGCGGTCACGTGGATAGTTGTCATACTGACGCTTCTCCTGGAAGTAATTTACTGCCTCGTAGTAGTGCTCATCTATGATTGGCATACCCAACTCCTCAGCAAGCTTCCACGAATTGTCATAGTCAGGGTTGCCTGGATGCGAACCAGGACCAGCTGTACCAACAATAACAATCTCTGGATGTGCCTCAGTAACTTTCTTGTAAATATACTTGAAACGCTCAATAAACTCTGGAGAAATACGCTCCTCGTTACCAATACCAAGATACTTCAAGCCAAATGGTGCAGGGTGACCTGCATCAGCACGAACCTTACCCCACTTTGTAGTAACGTCACCGTTTGCCCACTCAATAAGGTCAAGTGCCTCATCTACCCACTCGTCCATATCTTCCATAGGTACAACCCACTGATTCTGCTTCTGTGGGAAGTTCCATCCACCATTTACACCCTGGCAACTTACACCTGAAGGGAGAATTGGAATTGGAGCAGCACCAAGATCCTCACAAAGCTGGAAGTACTCATAGTAACCAAGCTCCATCGACTGGTTGTAACCCCATGTATTCTTCTGCTGACGACGTGTCTCCTTTGGACCTACAGTCTCTTTCCAACGATATGTGTTCCAGAAACCGTCACCACCACCGTGTACTACACAACCGCCAGGGAAACGGATGAACTTAGGATTCAAATCAGCCAACGCCTGTACCAAGTCCTTGCGAAGACCATGACCTTTATATGTATCTGCAGGAAGGAGCGATACCATATCTATATCAAGAACACCTTCTGTCTCAGATACCAACTGAAGGTTGCCCATCTGAACATCTTCTGTTGGAACAAGGTCAAACTCATACTTCTGCCATCCCATAGCGGCAGCTGCCGTACGGAACTTCTTCTCTGATACCGTGAATGGACGTGGGAAACGTGGACCAGGTGTACCCTCTGCTGGCATCTTAACACCACCAAGTGTTACCTTGATATTCTTAGCCTTGCCGTCTGGCGTGCGGAGGAATACAGAGAACTTATAGGTAGCATCTTTCTTGAGCACAATACCGTCATGACCATCATTCTGAATACCAACACCTGTTGTGCCATCAAAATCAGGCATGTCTGTTACAACTCGCTCAATATTCACACGCATAAAGTGTGGATTGTTGGCATGAATAGCCCCATCCATAGCTGCGTCATAGTAACCCGATGAGTGACCAAGACGAACAAGCTTCCATGCTGTACCAGGACCATAACCGTCTTTAATTGTCGGATTGTACTCAAACGAACCATTTTGGATAAGCTGTGCATTCAAACCGCCATCAGCAGATGAACTGATATCCTCAAAGAAAATACCGATAAGCTCATCACTTATCAACTTGCCACCCGCAGGTGCCTTCATCGGCTTCTGTGCTGCAACACTCATAGCCACCGCTGCCATCAAAAACGTGGCAAAAAAATGTTTTTTTGTCATATTTATTATCAATACGTATTAAACTGCCTATTTTGTAGTTTCTAGGTTAATGCGAAGTAACAAAAAAAATAGGAATTTCACAAAATTAAACACACGTTCTACCTACAACCTACATTATAATAAGGTATCGTTATTGTCTTTTCTCTTCAAAAAACTTACCTTTGTAACGTATAAGTCATTTTTCACATAGTACGTCATGAATAATTTCAACAAGTGCGCTGTCCGATTATTTGCGCTGTCGGTCATCGCTATCTTCTCTGGCATCATGTCTGATTTTGCCAACGCGCAGTCTATTCCTACCGCAGATTATGTGGTTGACCCCAACGAACATCTCTCTACTTCCATCTCCGTAGAAAAGGGTCTACTACCGTAGTACTCTTCACCGGCGTCAGAAGATACGGTGAATTGCCATTCGTTGCATACGACCGCAATCCCCCATACGACGTCATGACAGATGTTACATGCTCTTACATCGAAACTGAAGATGGTATATATGTAACTGTCAATGTCGATGACGATGCTAAATACAGCCGTAGCCAAATCGATTTCAGCACCTCAAAATTTCAAGGTTCAGGAAATTATGGGCTTACTGTATACGTAAACGTCTTGCCTCACGTGGATTACAACGTAAATAATACCACAACCCCTCTCAATGTCGAATTGGAGGCGGGAACTACCATAGGCATCAAAATCCCTGAAGCTAACTGGAACAACAACACGCAGTTGCCTATCCCCGCTTACAACGCCAACAAAGATTTGGTTAATTCTATATCTACTTCTTATTATGTTAATGGTAGTGCCCCTTATACCGACCTCTACATAATGATTGATGCAACTGCATCTACCGCACCTGGCTCGTATCTCATGGATATTCCTTATCTAGGCAAATGGAGCTATGAAAAAAACCTAGCCGTCAATATCACAACTACCCCTTCTACATCGACAGCAATAAAGGATATCGAATCGTCAACTCTTCTTGAGACCTTATACTACGACATAAATGGTCGTAAGATAAATCAACCTAAGGGCTTGACCATCGTCAAAAAGATATATTCCAACGGTACAACTATCTCAGAAAAGAAGTTGTTCTAATTTTTTCCTAACTATTTTTCCTAAGGGTGGGCCTCTTCGGCTCACCCTTATTTTTTCAACAGACATAATTAATATACACATTTACACAACTTATATAGTTTTTAGCAAATCCATGTAACCATTTTCCTCCAAATCACATATTAAGCACTAGTAAAACATTAAGAATATATGAAACTCACAGGTAGACGCCAAAGTAGCAATGTAGATGACCGTCGCCGTTCAGGTGGCAGTGGCTCAGGAAAAAAATTGGGGATCGGTGGCCTCATTATCGTAGGCCTTATCACTTGGCTTATGGGTGGCAATCCACTCTCTGTCCTCACCGATTACGGATCACAAGGGATAACTATACAGGGCTCAGATGGCGGAAGCTATACCCCTACCGCCGAGGAGGAGGAGCTCGCTGTATTCGCTAGCCAGATTCTCGCAGGCACAGAGGATGTATGGTCAGCTATATTCAAACAGTCCGGCCGTACCTACAAAGCACCTAAACTGGTCCTCTTTACCAACCGCGTACAGAGTGGCTGCGGTGGAGCATCTGCTTCTACAGGTCCTTTCTATTGCTCGGCCGACCAGACAGTATATATCGACCTCTCGTTTTTTACTACAATGAAACGACAGATTGGCGCTGATGGCGATTTCGCCTACGCCTACGTCATAGCTCATGAGGTAGGCCACCACGTACAGTACCTCCTTGGAACGCTCAACCAGGTATACTCTCAGATGGAACGCGTAAGCGAGACTGAGTCAAACCGCCTTAGCGTACGCCTCGAGCTTCAGGCCGATTTCTACGCAGGCATCTGGGCCCACTACGATAATAAGATGTTCGGCTCCCTTGAAAATGGCGATATCGAGGAGGGACTGACAGTTGCAGCTAAAATCGGCGACGACTACCTACAGAAAAAAGCCTACGGAACAACACAGCCTGAGTCATTCAACCATGGCACTTCTGCTCAGCGCTCTGGCTGGCTCAAGAAGGGCATCACAACAGGCGACTTATCAAAGGGCGACACATTCTCAGTTCCATATAGCTCGTTGTAGAAATAAGGAAACATAACAACACTATCATATATTGTCCAATATCATGAGACGTATTTACACTTACTACTTGGTCCTTATGGACAGATTATTTGTTCGATAACTACAACAAAACGTGATCACATAGCAATATTATCACGGACAATACCAATCTAATCGAACATAAAAATCCCCTGCAAGCATACACCTGCAGGGGATTTTTCTATTATTCAAGTTCTGGAATTATGCTATTCCCAAATCCTTAGCAATATTGTCCACCTTCTTGTCAGCAGCAGCTACTGCATTCAAATAGTCAGATGCCTTCGACATCTTGCCTGTAGCCTCAACGTAGAACTTAATCTTTGGCTCTGTGCCCGAAGGACGAACGCTGACCTTAGTACCATCCTCACAGTAGAATTGAAGCACATTGCTTGTCTCTGGCATATCAAGCTTCTCTACCTTGCCAGCTGCATCCTTAGCCTCAAGGGACTTAAAGTCCTTAATCTTAACAATTTTAGAACCGTCAAGGGACTTAGGTGCATTCTTACGGTAGTTCTCCATCATAGCCTTAATCTCGTCAGCACCAGACTTACCAGGCTTAACGACGTTGATAGTCTTATTGTAAGAGAAACCATACTCCAAGTAGATATCCATCAATACCTCATAGAGTGTCTTGCCCTGATCCTTAGCCCATGCACAGATCTCTGCCAAAAGCGAACATGCAGAAACAGCATCCTTATCACGAACGAAATCCTGAGCAAGGAAGCCATACGACTCCTCACCACCACCGATATACTTCTGCTTACCCTCGCTGATACGAATCTCATTAGCAATCCACTTGAAGCCAGTGTAGCAGTCGCGCATCTCAATTTTATTCTTAGCAGCGATAGCTGTTACAAGTTCAGTTGTCACAATAGTCTTAACGATGAAGTCATTTGGCTGCATCTTACCCTGAGCAATCCTGTTCTTAATAATATAGTATAGGAAGAGCAAACATGTCTGGTTACCATTTATAAGCACCCACTCACCCTTGTCATCCTTACAAGCCATACCTACACGGTCTGCATCAGGGTCAGATGCCATAACGATATCAGCATTTGTCTCCTTTGCTAACTTAATAGCCAATGTCAATGCCTCTGCATTCTCAGGGTTTGGAGATACTACTGTAGGGAAATCACCACTCTTGACCATCTGCTCCTTTACACAGTTGACATTAGTGAAGCCCCACTGCTTGAGCGAACGAGGTATCATTGTCATACCTGTACCGTGGATAGGTGTGTAGACAATGTTGAGGTCCTTCTGACGAGCTATAACAGCTGGGTCAATAGAGATAGTCTGAATCTGGTCGAGATATACCTTGTCTACCTCTTCACCGATTATAGTGATGAGCGACTTGTTGCCGTTGAACTTAATGTCAGCGTGCTTAACCTTATTTACCTCGTTGATAATACCCTTGTCGTGTGGAGCCAATACCTGAGCACCATCCTCCCAATATGCCTTGTAGCCATTGTACTCTTTAGGGTTGTGCGAAGCTGTAATATTCACACCTGCCTGACAGCTCAAATGTCTGATAGCAAAAGAAACCTCTGGCGTAGGACGCATATCCTCAAACAGATATACCTTAATGCCGTTTGCCGAGAAGATATCTGCTACAGTCTCAGCGAAAAGACGTGAATTATTACGACAGTCATGACCAACTACTACAGAAATCTCCTTCCTATCCTTGAAGTTCATCTTCAAGTAGTTTGCCAAGCCCTGTGTAGCAGCACCTACTGTATATATGTTCATGCGGTTTGTACCAGCGCCCATGATGCCACGCAAACCACCTGTACCAAATTCCAATGTCTGATAGAACGCATCAATCAACGCATTCTGATCTTTGTTCTCCATGAGAGCCTTGACCTCAGCCTTGGTCTTCTCATCATAAACAGGGCCATCAATCCACTGCTGTGCAGTAGCTTTTACCTGATCTATTAGTTCCATACCTTGTACGTTATCTATGTTAACTTATTGTTTTTCAACTTCCTTCCAAACAAGAGCCGAAGCACCCACAATAGCAGCATCACCTGCCTTCAACTGCGAAATGAGTATCTTAGCCTTTGGTGTGCCATCACTGTTCTTGAATGTTGGCAACAGATACTTCGACAATGCCTCCTTCAATGGCTCCATCAACAAATCTCCAGCCGCAGTAGGACCTCCAAAGAGGAACACCGCCTCTGGCGCAGTGTGATGGATCGAATCAGCAATACCGCGTGCCAAATAATCTCCAGTCATCTTGAATGTCTCGAGAGCAATCTTATCACCCTTCGAAGCAGCTATTGATACGTCTTTTGCCTCAAGTTCGTTATATGATTTGTCTGCTAAAAGCGAATCTGTAGCATTGTAATATGCCAAAAGCTCAAATGCTGTCCTCTTGATACCACCTGCCGAGCAGTAAGCCTCAAGGTGGCCCTTAACACCACAACCACACATTCTGCCACCAGGAACAAGCATCGTATGACCACACTCACCTGCAAATCCATCATGACCATACAGCAAGTCGCCATTGCAGATAATACCCGAACCTACACCTGTACCAAGTGTGTACATCACAAAGTCCTTCATGCCACGACCGCCACCATAAATCATCTCACCAAGCGCAGCAGCATTGGCATCATTGGTCAATGATACATACTTCATCTCTGGCATAGCCTCTTTCAACTTTGCAACCAATGGCACAACACCCTTGAATGCCAAGTTTGGCGCATGCTCAATAGTACCCTTGTGATAGTTGGCATTTGGAGCACCAATACCAATACCCAAAACTTCCGCATTTGGCTCCAAAGCCTTCAATGCCGATACAAGTTCTGTTATAGCAGCTTTGATCGACGCAATATATGAATCAACATTGCCATCCTTTGGGGTAGGAATGCTTGTCTTGTTTATAACAGTTCCATCTTGTGCAACAGTACCTATGGCAGTATTAGTACCACCGATGTCAATACCTAAAGAAATCTTCTTACTCATCGCGTTATTTTCATTTATTTGGGAGATTACATAGTAGTCTCCATATGTTTATTGCACAAATATACATTAAAAAATGTTATACACAACATCTTAGCCCCATTTACTTCTCACAAAAAGGAGCGTCATGGCAAAATGTAATTTTTCCAACTTCCCATACGCAAATCACGTATTTTTAATATATATTTGCACTTTTAACGACCATTTACGTCCACCTTTATGACACATGATATTATTCCAGACAGCGAATTGATTATCAATTCCGACGGCAGCGTATTCCATCTGCATATCCTACCAGGTAAATTGGCTAACAATATTATCCTCGTTGGAGACCCTGGTCGTGTCGATATGGTCAGCTCAATGTTCGACGAGGTTACATACACTGCCGAAAACCGAGAGTTCCGCTCCGCTACAGGTAAATACAAGGGCAAAGAGATTACCTGCGTATCTACAGGTATCGGCACAGATAATATCGACATCGTGCTCACAGAGCTTGATGCCCTCGTAAATGTCGACTTCAACACCCGCAAGGTCAAAGAGAAGAAGACAAGCCTCAATATCGTTCGCATCGGTACTTCTGGCTCCCTCCAGAAGGATCTCGACGTAGATTCATGGTTGCTCTCTCAGACTGCTATCGGCTTCGACCCGGTCCTAAATTTCTATGCCGACCGCGACAAGGCTGTCGACAAAGGTATGGAGGAGGCTTTCTATAAGTTTATGAACTGGAACCCTCAGATGGGCGCACCTTATATCATCAATGCCGACGAGGATGTACTCAACCGTTTCAAGAGCAATCCTAATGTTCACCTAGGTACCACTATATCCGCTCCTGGATTCTACGGTCCTCAGGGTCGCGTAGTACGTCTTCCGCTCGCAGTGCCTGATATCAACGACCGTCTTCCTCTGTTCGAGTATCAGGGCAAGAAGATTACCAACTACGAGATGGAGTGCTCGGCAATCTACGCTTTGTCTAAACTCTTGGGCCATAAGGCTGCTACTATATGTATCATAATAGCCAACCGCCAGGCTGGAACAGCATCTAAGAACTACAAGCCAGGCATGACTCAGCTCGTTAAACATGTTCTAGAGAATTTCTAATCCCAGTATGTTAGTAGGTGTAATAGATAGTCATAAAGTCGTTGCTCAGAGCCTTGCCTTGGCCGTGTCAACTCTCGACAGTATCGATGCTGTAGTCGTTGAACGCGATCCAGTAGTGCTCGTAGATGCTATCCGTTCTCAGGGAATAAACGTCCTTTTAGTCAATATACATAGCGCCGATTCGGCCGACCTCGACCTGGTCAAGACCGCCTTGGACCGCTTCGAACGCCTTCGTGCAGTGGTAATCAGCAACCACGTGTCACAGCGTGCAGTAGTCCGCGCTATCCGTTGCGGCGTCAAGGGCTTCCTTAGCTCCGGAGCCGATTTTCAGGAACTCCAACGCGCCCTCCTTACCGTTCGCGGTGGATACGAGTACTGGAGCCCCGATATCGCCAATATGCTTATAGCAGGATATGTGAGCGACGCTATGCCTGCCCCCGAAGCACCTACCGTAGATATGCTTTCGCCTCGTCAGATCGAAATCCTTCGCCTGTGGGGTCAAAACAAGACAAACAAGGAGATCGCCGATCAGTTGTACCTGAGCATACGTACTGTCGAGACTCACAAAAACCATATAATGCAACGTCTTAACCTTAAGACTACTGTTGACATGATTAAATTCGGTATCCGTAACAACATTATCGAACTATGAGTAAGAAAAATGCCGTCGGCGTAGTATATTCTACTAATCCCGACTTCCAATATCAATTCGAGGAGGAGGAGGAACAGCAGACTCTCGAACCTGCCCAACAGAAACTTATCGTGGCGCTGGATAAACGCCAACGTGCCGGTAAAAGTGTTACTCTCGTAAGCGGATTCGTGGGGACAGAGGCCGACCTCCAGTCTCTAGGCAAATGGCTTAAACAGCAATGCGGCGTAGGTGGCTCAGCCAAGGATGGCGAGATACTGGTTCAGGGTGACGTACGCGACAAGGTCGTCACTCTCCTCACCAACAAAGGATACAAGGCTAAACGAGGCAACTAATGATATCCGTTGTCGTCCCTGTATATAACGTAGCACCATACATTACCCGCTGCCTCCGTTCTGTGGCAGCGCAGGCATACGTGTCTGAATGTATCATAGTGAACGATTGCAGCACGGACAACAGCATGAGCCTCATATTGGATTTCATCAGCAAATACGAGGGAACAATACGTTTCCATATCATCGACCATAATATCAACAGAGGCCTCTCAGCCGCTCGTAACACTGGAACCAGAGCCGTATCCCCAAGTAGCAACTGGGTATATTACCTCGATTCCGACGACGAGCTGACCAGGGATAGCATCAAGACTCTCCACGAAATGACTGTCCGCTACCCCGAAGCAGAGATGATATGCGGCAACACCCTTATGCTTCCTGATATCAAGGCCGACAAATGGCGCGACATCGTACACAAAAAGAACCTCCCACGCCTTATCGAAAGCAACCGCATAGCTCAGGATTTCTTTTTCAACGTGGATTATCTGCGCGACTGGATACCCGTGAATGCCTGGAACAAGTTGATGCGTGTCGACTTTTTGCGCGAGCATAATATAACATTCTGCGAGGGACTAATACACGAGGACGAGCTCTGGATGTTCAATGTACTTCAACATATCAACAAAATAGCCTTCACCAAAGACCGTACGTACGTCCACTACCGAACAGAGGGCAGCATAACTCAAAGTGGACAGGACATGCGCTCTTGTACCCATCGTCTGGCTATTGCCAACTGGGAATTGGCGCACCTCACCCCCGAATATCAGAAGATACAGAAGGACCGCATATTCTTTATGTTGGCAGATATGTACGAACGTGCGTTGAAAGTCGACGACTCTTTCTATCTCAAGATACAGAAAGATATTACCCGCATCGCCAAAGACAACAAAACGCAACTCCCAAAGGTATTCTTTTGGTGGTTCCGCTTGCCGCTGTCCTTGGCCCGCAAAGTAGGCATCTTAGCGCGCAAAGTTATTATCAGCTAATGGAGAATCTCATACACCAAGCACTATCCGAGGTCGTAACGCAGGATTATGTCTTGCTCGATTGTCCTTATCATGCCAATTTGGGTGACCACCTTATATGGGAGGGAACCTTGTGCGCATTGAAACGCCTGCCCTTCAAGTGTCTCTATACCTCTTCTGTCGAATATTATCAGGAGAGCCGTATTCACGATGGCGACCTCATCCTCATCTGTGGCGGAGGCAACTTTGGCGATGTATGGCCTAGACACCAGAATCTACGTCGCCATCTACTTCAAAAATACCCCAATAGCCGCTTCGTTCATCTGCCACAAACAATAAAATTTTGCGAGCAAGCCGTACTCTCCGACTATACAGCCTTATACCAGAAAGAGGGTTATCGCAATGTCTTGATGACTCGCGATAGACGAAGCTACGACTTCGCTCTGGAGCATTTCTCTTCTTGCAAGGTAATGCTTGTACCCGACATGGCATTCGCTATGAATATCCCTAAGTCGTACATCAAGCAGAGCTCGCGACTGAATAGCAAGAACGCCGTCTATATTCGCCGTCGCGACCATGAGTTCACAGACGAGGCCGACAGTATGGTCCCATCCAATGTGTCTGTACGTGACTGGCCTACGTACGAGCGCCTTCCGCTTATCCGTCACCTGATATATATCATAGGTGGTCCCATACGCCACCTACTGCCACATAGAGTCTACTGCTCATATATGGATTGGGCATACAACCGCATCTTACACCCGTTCTATGTGCGGATGGCTATCAAATTCCTGGCAAAATACGATGTCATATACACCACGCGCCTCCATGCAGGACTGCTTGGCCATTTCCTTGGACGCGACATTCGTATCGTGGACAACAATTACGGCAAACTCCGAGCCGTATGGGATACTTGGGTAAAAGAGTGATTATCCCTCTTCTCAGAATGGGAACTCACCATCTCCCTGACCTGCAGTAAACTCAGGCACCGCACCATCATTCAGATTTGGCTCAGCATTCTCCCCCACCTCACCGGAGTCGGGTTTCGGAAGTTCTTGCTGAGGAGTCGTATTTAGACTCGATGATATAAACTCCTGACTGGTCATAGGTTGCGCTTTAGGCTTTACTTGCAACGACTCACTCGATGCATCATCAAAACGTACCAGTTCAGCCTTGAAATTCATAAGTATATCGTCCAAGCCACCACTACGGTGCTTAGCAATGATAAACTGACCCTTACCAACCAAACTATTACCTTCAGCATCTTGCTTTATGCCATAATACTCTGGTCTGTGTATGAAACATACCATATCGGCATCCTGCTCTATGGCACCCGACTCACGAAGGTCGGACAACTGAGGTCTCTTACCATCAGCACCCGATTTTTCATTTCCTCGCTGCTCCACATTACGGTTCAACTGTGAGAGGGCAATAATTGGTATTTCAAGCTCCTTGGCCAATCCCTTAAGCGATCGCGAAATCATAGACACCTCTTCCTGACGGCTGCCTGGACGCATTCCCGCTGCGGTCATCAACTGCAGGTAGTCGATGATTATACACTTTATTTGATGCTTCTTATGCAGAATACGAGCCTTACTTCTAAGGTCAAATACCGACAAGCCTGGAGTATCGTCGATAAACAGCGGAGCTTGCTGCAACCTAGGCATGCACTGATTGAAGTGTTGCCACTCGTCAGTCGTCAACCTTCCGTTCTTTATCTTCTCCATAGGTATCTCTGTCTCTGCTACAAGCATACGCTTTACCAGCTCGACATTCGACATCTCCAACGAGAATATGGCTACCGGTACATTGTAGTCCATAGCCATCCTTCGGGCCATCGAGAGCACAAACGCGGTCTTACCCATGGCTGGACGGGCCGCTATGACGACCATTGTAGATGGCTGCCAACCCGATGTGACCTTATCTATTCCAGGAAAACCAGATGGCAGACCCGACAAGTTGTCTTTTCTCTGCGCAGCTGCTTGCATCTGCTTTATGGCATCGGCTATCACAGGAGCTATCTGTATCACATCCTTCTTCATACTGCCTTGAGCCAACTCAAAAAGATCGCTCTCAGCCTCCTGAAGTGTATCCTCTACATCCTTCGAGTCGTCAAAACCACCCTCCTGCATCCTTGTGCCTAGGTGAATCAACGATCTCTGCAAAAACTTCTGGAATATGATACGGGCATGAAGTTCAATATTTACAGCATTAGGAGCCTCCTTCGACAAAGAGACCAACATCTTTAGGCCTCCTGCATCTTCAAACTCATTGGTCTTCTTCAGCTCATCCATTACCAAGAGCATGTCACAAGGCATCATCTTGGTATTCAGACGCATCATAGCAGAGTATATTCTCTGATGCTGCTCCAAATAGAAATGCTCAGGCTTCAATATCTCAACTACATTCTGAAGAGCATCATGCTCCATCAACAACGCACCTAGTACCGAGCGCTCAAAATCAAGTGCTTGAGGAGGCATTTTACCCCCTAATTCTGCTATCTGAGCTAGTGCGTTTGCAGTGTTTGCGTCTCCTTGTCCTCTTCTGGATGTAGTCTTTGCCATAAATTTCTAATATTTGTCCACAAAGATAATTGAATATCCCCCACTTATACATAAATTTGCTAGCACTATTTCTCAACAAGTTTTCAACAGTTGATGTCAACATCTGGTTTCAAATCATATTGGTCCGCTCATAAGTGGCTGCGCGTAACTACCTACACGGTCTCCACACTCTGCGCTTTGTCGGCTTTGCTCGGCATAGCCATCAACTCATTCCTCAATACCAAGCACCTTCGTCCTCTGGTATTGAAATATGCCGATGAGTACCTGGATGCCGATGTCAACCTAGGTAGCGTCGACGTGACTTTCTTCTCCACCTTCCCTCGCGTTCACGTGCTTATCAAGGATGGTGAGATCATCAGCCATGCTTTCCATACACTCCCTACCGATACCGTACTCTCTCGTCGCGATACACTTCTTCGTTTCGAGACATTGAGTGTGGGCCTCAACTTCAATAAGTTCTGGACCGAAAACAAGATACGTGTCGGTCGCCTTTACCTTGAGAAACCTACCATACGTATCGTCACAGATGCCCTAGGGCGCAGAAACTGGGACATCATGAAGGAGGACACCACAGCAGTGGAGGTCGACACAACCGAAATAGACTACAACGACTATCTCAAACTGCGACATATCAGAATCGACAGGGGTAAGTTCGCCTACATCGACGTGCCAAACAAAAAATCGTTCCGTACCGATAGCCTATGCGCTAATCTCGATGGCGAATTGGCTCTGGGCGACTTCGATGCTGATGTGACTCTGGCCAACCGCAGGACCAACCTGAAGGTCGACGGCGTACGTATGTTGCACAATATACCTCTCAGGATGGATGGCCACATAGCTTGTACCAACCAGGCGACATATACCCTCACCGACTTCCGCACAGTATTGGGCAGCTTGGACATGATGGCCAATGGCGACTTGACGCTGATTGACGACTCAACGGATGTCACATCGATAGATTTCAATCTCGATTATGCGCTCACATCGCCTGATGTCAAGACAATCTTCGACCTCATTCCTCAGGATGTAATCAGCCTGCCTATCAATATCGAGGATGGCTCAGTTAATTTCGAGGGTTCTGTACGTGGTGTATACAACGACCACAACTACCCTATCTTCCATACCGACCTCCGCATCGATGGCGTCAAGGCTCAGTACGAAGGCATGACGGAGAAAGTGGAGGACCTCTCTGCTCTTATCCACATGTCTATCGACGACACAAGCATCGATTCTTCTTATATCGACATGGACATCCTCCATTTCTTAGGAGGCAAAAGCGAACTAACTGCCCAGGCTCACCTGAAGCGCATGTTCGCCGACCCCACTGTTACGGCTCGCGTCGACGGGCACCTCGACCTTGAATCTTTGTGCAACATATTCCCTATTCAAGGTCTGGTAATGAAGGGCGAACTCGATGCTAAACTAGGCACTAAATTCAAGATCAACGAGATAAAGCAACAAGATTTCGGTCATATTGTAGTCGGCGGTATGATGCACTCGGACAAATTGGACATCCAACTAGCCCTCGCCCCCGACACCATATATATACCCGATAGTACACGCATGGTCGAGGGTGATACCGTATGCCCTATGATACGCCGCATATCTGAACCTGACACCTTCAAACTCACATCCGACCTCGATATCAAGTTCCTCGATGCGGATACACTGCGTACCGTGGGTAAGATCAGTCAGTTCTCATTGCAGCACCCCCATATACGTATCCGCTTGCGTGGTATGGAGGCCAGAACAAAAACATTCAAGTCTCGCCGCGACACAACAGAGATTGCTACGGCTCACTCCGATGTCAAACTTAAGGGATTCAGCATCCGCCTCGACTCAATAATCCTGGCAGGACGCAACGTGCGCTCCATAGTCTCTTTGAGACCAGCCAAATCCAACAAGAGAATACCTCACTTCGAGTCAAAGCTTTACGCCGACACTCTCTTCACCCGCTTCTTCGGCACTAGAAGCATGACGCGTATACTGACCAACGATATGGCTTTCGAACGCGTCACAGATACAACGTGGACGTCAAACGGATGCATATTGTTCGCCGAGAACATTACCCGTACACCTATGTTTGCTCTGCCTATCACTGCCAGCAACACCAAGATATATCAGCACGGGACAACATTCGATATCAAGAATATGTCGCTCCGCACCGGCGAGTCGTCACTCTCTGTAAATGGCGAGATGCACAACCTCTACTATTCTCTGGTAGCTAAGAAGCCTTTCAACGCCCAATTCAACATCAAAGCCGACACTATAAACGTCAACCAGCTGCTAGCTTCTGTCATCAGCGAAACGGATGCACGAATTTCTAATACCATGTCGGATGAACTTATTGTAGACAATAAGGTAGAAGCTCATCAACTTCAAGTCGACTCCGCTCGTATCGATTCTTTGGCCAACCAGCTGATATACATCTCTAAACGTATACGTTTTTCTCTCAAGACCGAGGCTAATATCCTTTTGTGGAGTAAGCTACAACTGAGAAATATAAAAGGCAATGCCGAGATTATCAACCGCACACTGCATGTGACCAACTTCTCGTTCGACCAGGGGTCGGGTAAGGTTATAAGCACCTTCAGCTACCGTCCTAGCCGCAAACGTCGCAATGCGCAGATCGACTGGTTCATGAGATGGGAACGCGCCGATATAGCCGACCTGGTCAAATCGTGCGGCATAGATACATTGATGCCTATGCTACAACCGTTCCGCGGTCTGGTGGATTGCTATATGGCTACTCAGTTGACCGTCGACAGCACGCTTACGCCCGACCTCTCCACTGCACGTCTTGCAGCCCACTTGGGAGCTCAGCAGGCTACTATTCTGGATGGAGACACCTTTGCTCGTCTCTCTAAATTGCTCATGTTCAAGAACAAGAAACGTAATGTTATCGATACACTGTCGTGCAACGTACTTATCGACTCCGGTCATGTCGTTGTACCTCCATTCACTATGTCCATCGACCGTTACAGAGCATGTATAGGAGGTGAGCAGGACCTCGACATGAACATGAAGTACCATGTATCTATCCTCAAGTCGCCTCTGCCATTCAAGGCAGGCGTAGATATCTTCGGAACTCCCGATAAGATAGATTTCGATGTTACCAAGGCTAAACTCAAGAAGTACGCTACTCCTGAAATTCAGGCCGAGAACGACCAAAAGTCGCTAGACATCCGCCTCGACATTCTACGGCACTCATATAAATTGTCCGGGTTGCCACTACCAGACCAACTTAAGCCGAAAGAATGAGTCCCATCCTGCGTAATACCCTATTCCTCTACATGAGGATGTTCATCGTCATGATTGTGTCACTATACACCACACGTATAGTGCTCTCTTCTCTTGGCGAATCGGATTACAGTCTTTTCGGCAACGTTGCTGGCGTAGTCATAATGTTCACATTCATGACAGGCAGTTTGTCAAATGCTACATCGCGCTTTCTCTCCTTTTCGATGGGCAAACAGCAAAACAAGGATTTGTCAAACTTCTCCGAACTTTACCCTACCCCATTGGTATTCCGTACAGCTTGGAGAATACATCTATATCTGGCAGCAGCAGTTATAGTCATCGGCCTCACTGCTGGCTGGTATATGGTCAACTATTGGCTGAAGATACCTATAGAGAGGCTTCCTGCCTGTCGTATTGTGCTATTCATAGTCATTATCCGAACAATATTCACGACCCTCCAAATACCCCTTAATGCCCTCATAATAGCCAATGAGCGTATGGGAGTATTTGCCCTGCTCGGACTCATTGATGCCTTTGGCAATCTGCTTATTGCCTTTGCTATTCAAGATACAGAGATGGACCGACTAGTTCTCTATTCCGCTCTAGGTATCCTGATCAATATCTGCACATTCATCACACTGTTCATCTCGTGCCGCAGATTCAGCGAGTTTCAGTTCATTGGGAGTGTTGATTTCATGTTATTACGACTAATGACCAAATACACCGTATGGTCGCTCACAGCCTCTCTAGGTGCCACACTCCGCACAAACGGTATAGTTGCATTGGTACAGAAATACTTTGGCAGTGTAGCTGATGCGCCTGTAATCTTGTCGCAGAAGGTATGTACCACCATCAACAACTTTACACAGAACTTTGCCACTGCTTCCAATCCACAGATTATCAAGCAATGGGCTGGTGGCAATATCCCCGAGTCACAGAAATTGGTCGTCATGGCATCTCGCCTCACTTGGACATTGCTCTCTATATTGTGCCTTCCCCTCTTCCTCGAAACCGAATTCATCATGAGGCTATGGCTCAAGGATGCCTTTATTCCCGAAGCTGTCCTCTATACCCGCATCATGCTCATATCCAGCATGGTCGATGCCTTTTCCTTCTCGGCAGCTGCCGCTATACAGGCTACAGGCCATGTGGCGCGTTACAACATAGTTACTAGTGGCATCATAGTCCTCAGCGTTCCCGTAGCTTGGATATTGTACGAGCTCAATTTCGGACTCGAATCGGCACTATGGTGCATATGTGCGGCCTCTGTGCTGTCGCAGGTAGCACGTTTGTCTTTCTTGCATATTCTCACCGGGTTCAAGATAGGCGACTATGCACGCCGCGTCTTAGTACCATGTCTCGGGCAGTTGGCCCTCGCAGGGGTCATCCCTGTATTGCTATTCCTCCATCTGGACAACAATACACCGAATGCGCTTATAATAATAGCTACTGGTGCACTTACCACCATAGCTTGCGGGTGGCGAGTTATTCGCCCTTGGCTAAAAAAATAGTTGCACAAATAAAATTACTTCATAACTTTGTATCAAACGTCATACAACTAAATAACATTACCATGGCATTGATTAAATGTAAATCATGCGGTGCTGATATTTCAGATCGCGCTACACGCTGTCCGCAGTGCGGAGAGCCTCAAACATTGAATACTACATGCCCAGATTGTGGCACATCATACGCCGAGACGCTTTCGTCGTGTCCCAACTGTGGTGCACCTAACCGTACTCGCAAAGTCGCACATGGTGAAGATCCTTTCGTTGATGGTCCTTCTGGCAAGAGCCGCGGCATAGCTGCCATTCTCGCCATCATCCTCGGCGGATTAGGTATACAGTACTTCTATATCGGCAAGATTACTGCCGGCGTTATCTGCGTGCTGGTATCTGTAGCATCTTGCGGCTCCTTGGCAGTTGTTCCTTCAGTGCTAGGCATAGTTCAAGGCATTGTTCTCTTTACCAAAGACAATGAGTACTTCGAGACCAACTTTGTCAACTCGGAGTCGACATTCCCATTTATGTAATATCATACATTATTAATATTCATTACCCATGGCAGAATTCATTCATTGCCCAGCCTGTGGAGCCGAGATCTCAGCGTCAGCAGGCCAGTGTCCTAAGTGCGGACATCCTATCCAACAGAGCATCTCTGGCGGGTTCAACAATGGACAACCTAAACCAGATACCCATTTGGCAAAGGCTATCATCTCTACTATCCTTTGTTGTCTCCCTCTTGGTATCGTTTCTATCATATACTCAACTAAGGTCGACAGCCTTTATGCTTTAGGCGACTTCGAGGGAGCTGCCAATGCAAGTAGAAAGGCCAACTCATGGGGCAACTGGTCTATAGGCGTTGCAGCCGTATGCTGGGTATTGTACGTACTCATCTACGTAGTGGCTTTGGGTGGCATGATCTGGTTCACCAACAAGGCACAGAACGGTGGCTTCTAATGTATGTCGCGCAGAACGCTCTTAATCATTCTTGGCGCTCTTGCCGTCGCAGCTCTCTTGGTATTCTATTACCATTTCGACCCTCGCGAAGTCAAGTTCCTGCCACAATGTCCGTTCCACTACTTCACAGGACTTAGCTGCCCAGGTTGTGGTTCACAGAGAGCGCTCTACTGCCTCACACATCTAGACATAATATCAGCGTGGAAGTATAATGCATTTGCTATGCTTATGCTTCCACTGCTTTTTGTACTACTCATAGCCTCTTTCTTCAAAGAAAAGCACCCCAAACTATACCACACAGTATACAACCGCTACCTATCCATCGTCATTCTCATCATCACCATCTTGTGGTTCATCTGCAGAAATATTTTTGGTTGGTAAGAGGCAACTGTCTGCCTCCTTCGGCTCTACCACTGCCAACGGCAACTGCAAGCAGACTACCGCGTTTCTGTTTTGTTTCCATGTCGTTTTTATTAGCCACAAGACGAGATAATAGACCGCAAAAAGCATTACCTTTGCGGCGCTATTATGAAATAGAATAACGTAATATATATGAAAAAAGCAATCACATTATGCATGGCGCTTATTGCGACTGTGCAATCTTGGGCAGTGGCACCAACTATAGCCCAGATCACTATCGGCGAGACTACAACGAAGTATTATGATGTCGACGAACTACAGACAGCTGTATCCGAACTCACTGGCACGGCTACTGTGACACTTGAAATGGACTTCAATGGAAAGCTCTTATTTAAGAATACTACCGATGTCACACTCGACCTCAACAGTTGTACCATTACCGGTTACGTAGCTTTCTACAACGGCAAAGGTACTATCAACGACAATGGTGGCAATGGTGCCATAGTGGCGAAAGAAATGTGCAATGCCTTAACCGTGAATGGCGAGAATGTTGAAGTTGTGATAAATGGAGGCGCAATGTCATCCGAATACGCCAGCACCGTCAATATTTTTTACGATAGTTCTAAAGTCCTTGTCAGGGGCGGTTCATTCCATAGCGACGAAGATCAGCTTTTTGGATACAATGGTGAATATCTTCTCGACGCAGGTTATGCCCTTGTATCGGAAGTTGACGGCGGAGAAGATGAAGTCATATACAACGACCTTACAGATTGCAAAAGGCGCAATGGTCGCGTGGAGTACACTGGAATAATTGTGCCACGTTCAGTTATCGCGACTATCGGCACTAGAGAGTACTATAAAGTATCAAAATTCTGTAACGACGTTGTGGAAGTTACAGGCGAAGAAGTCACAGTGACTCTCCATTCCGATATCGAATATGACCTTTATTTCATGCGAAATACAGCCGATATCATCTTCGATCTCAATGGTCACATCTTAACAGGTACAATCAATTGCTGGAACAAGACACTTCTTGTCAAGGACAGCAGCACTGGAAAGAGTGGCAAAGTGATAGGCGGGGTGGAAATGGGATCAGACGAACTGCTGACAGTCGACGGCATTACCATAGAATCAGAGAATTATCAGCCAATATACGTGTCGTCAGGCAAAGTTATCCTCAATAATGTCACAGCAAGTTCAAAAAACAACAAAGCCATAGAATTTGCGGGCGAAGAGATGACTATCAATGGAGGAACGTATACAAGCCAACAGTACTCTGCGCTATATGTCAATGGCTCTTCGGCCAAAATAACAATCAATGGAGGCACATTCACATCTGACGGCACATATAGCGGTTCCATTGAAATAACGAATGCTACGAGTATCAACATCAGCAATGCAACTGTTACTGGCAGCATAGGCATCAAAGACAATTCATCGTCGGCAGCGCTAGACATCAAAGACTGCACAGTCAACGCCACAACATCGGCGCTATATCTTCGTGGCGGCGGTCAGGCTACAATTACTGGTGGCACATATACATCAGAAGGCAGTGATTATTACGACGCTGCACTCTATGGCGAATGTGCATCAATCACTATCAACAGTGGCACGTTTACGAACGAAAATCAGTATGGCCTCTTCCTTAGAAACGATGGAACGAAGAAAGTCATCAATGGCGGCACATTCACGGGCAAACAAGCAGGTGCTATGCTTGAAAACGGTGAGTGCACTATCAACAATGGTACATTCACCGGTGAGACCTATGGCCTCCGTGCAAGCAGATGCAATTCAGTGACTGTCAACGAAGCTACATTCACTGCAAATATCGGTCTGTTTGTTGAAGGTTCCAGTGTAACACTCAATGGTGGCGTATTTGACGGTCAAGCGAATGCCATAGCGCTTAAATCATGGAACAATGTACCAGAAATCATTTTCGGCGAAGGGAAAGTGTTCAAGACGGCCGACAACACAATACTCGACGCTATAACAGAAGATGTAGCAGGCTCGGGCAGAGTTGTAGATGCTAATGCAACATCTATCGACCGTATCAACGCCGACAAGGCTGGTAAGGCGATCAAGACTGTTGAGAATGGGAAGGTAGTCATTATCCGCGATGGCGACAAGTATGACCTTGCAGGCAGAAAGTTGTAATTGATTCTCAATAAGATATTTTGCTTTTCAGAGGCGCGATTTTTGTCGTGCCTCTTTTTTATTGAGAAATCCTTTAGTCTTCGATTTGTTTGAATTCAATCCATGGGTATATGGTTTTCAGCCAATCTAGGAGTTGTTTTAGTCGTGCTGACTGTTGCATTGTCATTGTGTAGCAGGGTAACATATCTCTGTCTAAACCTCCTTCGTAGAGGATTGCTACTGAGCAGCGGTTGTACCCTGGGGTATGGTTGCCTCTCTGGTGGAGTGGTCTGTGGGCGCTCAGGCTACCGTCACGACGAATGTAGTAATGATAACCAATAGAATCTTTGCCTGCGTTAAGCTCCTCCTGCAGGAGAGTATCAACAGAAACAGGTATACTTGGTGGGGTTGCTGTAGAGCGTAGGATTGCATATTTGGGGTTGTTGGTGAACATTGACTTTGACGTTGACGTTGACGTTGAACGAAGGGGTAGAGACGTAGCGCGCTACGTCTCTACATTGCGGTGGGTTTATCCAGCACAGGAGGCTGTAAATGCGCCTAAAAGCGCCGAGAGGAGAGCCGTGATGATGTCACGGAAGGTAGGTTTCTTAAATGCCTTATTTGGCGTTGTTTGACGGTTTCTAGTCATGGTTGATTGTTGTTTGTTTAGTCGTTGTACTCAGCTACGGCATCGAAACAGGGACTGTTGTAGCTCCGGTGAGCAATATTCATCCCTATTGTCTTGATGCCAGGGAACATATAGCCCAGATTGGTGATGATGTCTTTGATCTTCTTTTTCTGGGCAGGGGTGCGAGTGTCGGATGGGTAACCGCACTCGTTGAGGCCACCTTCGTAGCAGATGCCGATGCTGTGGTTGTTATGACCTTTGCAGTGGTGACCGGGTTCTGTGAGCAGAATGTGCTGTGATACCGTTCCATCCTTTCGGATATAGAAGTGATAGGGTATGTTTTTGTGCCCTTCGTTTATGGAACGGACCCAAAGCTTTTGTGCGTCGATGTTTTCGTATGGGTATGACATCGTCGCGTGGACAATGATTAGAGTAGGTTTCAATAGTTTTCAGTTTTTTAGTTAGACGTGTTTTTAGTTTCGTCCTTGTCGGAAGCGATGGACTAAAAATGGAGCTCAAACGCGGGATTGAGACGTAGCACGCTACGTCTCTACATTGCGGTGGGGTTGGCTTACCGGAATCTTCGGTCTTTTCTGGCGGTCCAGAACCGAAGGTCGACACAGTCAAAAGATGGAAGGCCCCGCCGTGGCAACGGCAAAAAACCACCGTGGTAAACGGCGCCTCCCACCATGGCAATGGTGAAATTACCCCAGAGTCTTATAGACCTTAGCAGTGACGTAGCCCAAGAGGGTTGAGTACTTGCTCTGTGCCTTGTACTCTGCCTCGAGGGCTGGGCGGGTAGAGGCGCTCTTGAGCAAATCGACCGCCTCTTCGTGCGCCTGCTTAAGTTTCTGCTGTACTTGTGCCTGTGCAGGGGTAGGAATGCGATTCTTGGCCTTCATAGGGTCGAATCGGGCGAGGATAATCTTGCCTGATGGTGTCTCGCGGAAGTAGGCTGTCTGGTCCTTACCGATCATGCCATGATAGTGCTCTAGGAAAAAAGGGAAACAAGCTCCTTTCATAAATGTGTTTAGGTGTTTAATTGGTTAATAAAATGTTTGTTAGTTTAGCCTCACTCGTGAACAACCGATTGCACGGAACTGATAGTTTGTTGTTTTCGACGAATTGTTCTTTTCGTATTAAGCCCTTCGGGTATATCCGTATGAATCGTTGTTTCACTTGTGCGACTTGGTTATCAACGTTGACGATGCAAATATACAACGGTCTAAAACGGCGCTGCTTCATTATGACGCATTACGACGCATTACAACGCAATAAGCATCAATAAGACGCATTAAACAAAAAAGAGACGCTGCCCACCGGCAACGCCTCTTAGTTTATTTGATTTTTATCGTTGTTCTCTACAATGGGTTACAATTCGCGACCAGAGATGTCGTACTTCTTGTCGCCACGGATGATGACTACCTTTCCGTTCTCGATGGTCTTGACAGCCTTCTGAGCCTTGTCGGCGTTGACACGCTCGATAGCTGTAGGTACCAAGCTCTTCTCTACCACCTTGTAAGGATATTCAGCCTTTGTAGCCTCGTCATCATTATTCACCACAACATAGCCCTCAGCTACGCAGTCCGATGGGTCCATAGAGAAGATGCCACCATAGACGATTGGCATATCTAATTCTCTATAGTACAAATAAGGAGCCTTAAACTTTCCGCCGTTAATGATTAGTTTTCTTTGCCCTTGAACGTAACAAGCATCCAACACACCTATGTATGTACCCTCGTTTATCACTAATGGACCTCCGCTACCGACAGCGTCTCCACTTTCCCCAATGTTCTCTACAATACCATCCCCTACTATTGTCAGCTTGTTAACGTTCACATAAATTACGGCAGCATCCTCACAATTGCCTGTGATGTTATGACCATTGAGGTCAAGTGTGATGTCGGCATCAGAGTTTTGGTTGACAAGAAGTTCTTCATCTGGCAAAGTTATATCGCCAAGAAGCTTGACAGTGGCTGTGCCTTCGATACTTGCAAAATCCGTTCTGAACTCATCTGCATTATAGTAGTCTGTCACATTCTCGCCAATGGTAATCTGGGCAAGAGGAACTGTTGACCTCTTGTCGAGATAAAAACTCACTTCGCTGCCAGTCTTTACTCCAATTCTTGTAAGTTCGCCATTTTCGATATAAAAGACATAGTCATTTCCTGTCATCCCACAGAAATAACCATCATTCCCTTCATTTGAAAAACAAATCATTATAGAGGCTAGAGGCTCGGGTTGGTTCTCACCTATAGTCACCATCAATTGACCTTCGTTTACAAAGAATTTCACTCCGTAACCAGAATAAATATCATCGCCCATCAGCGAAGCGAGATAATTGCAGACTGCCTGATTGCCTGCCATCTTGTAAGGATACTCAGCCTTTGTCTCCTCGTCGTCATTAGGTATTGCCACAGAGTAAAAATGTATGCAGTCAAATGATGGATCTATAGAAAAGAGACCGCCATTGACGAAAGGCTTATCGAATCCATCGAAGTACATGGAAGAAACTTTGAACTTACCGTTATTGATAATCACTTCACTTCCAAAAGTACAATAACATATTGCTGCTCCACATAGGTATGAGCCTCCGTTTACCTCCGCAACACCGCCATCGTAGACACCAAATGCTGCACCTCCATCGGTATCGTTCTCTATCAATCCCTCTCCTGTTACTGAGAGTTTGCCCTTAACGTTTATTACGCCGACGTATGATGCATTAGCTTTGATGCTATGACCATTGAGATCCAGCGAGATGTCGGAAGCAGTATTGTCGTTGTTGATATTCCTGTTTAGTGGCAACGTTATATCGCCAAGAAGCTTGACGCTTGCTGTACCTTCAATTGCATAGTATGCATCAAGGAAACTCTCAACATCATAATAATCCGTCGTCTTCTCACCGATGGTGATTTGGGCGATTGTCGGCTCAATTGCCCACGACTGCACTGCTGCTATGAGCAACAGACTGAAAAAAGATAATAATTTCTTCATCTATAGTTTTTGATTAAAAATATATTGCATTTACCATTGGTATGTTCAGTGTGTTTCATCGAAATGAAAACGCACATAGTTCCCATCGCGAATCTACCAAATACCCACAACACCCCAATAAACTTTTTGACGAAGTGCAAATATCTTTGACGAACTGCATTTTTAGGGTGTTTTTTGTTTTTTTTTTGGGGGGGGATAGTTGGGCTAGTGGGGTTCAGGAGGTGGGATGGAGAGTGTTGTTTAGATAAAGGAAAGAGAAGTTTAGTTGGGCTAGGAGTTGCAAAGTTATGTCTGTATTAAGGCTGTATTAAGAGAGTGTTAAGAGAGTGTTAAGGGTGCGTTAAGGGTGAGTTATCTAAAGTTTTATTGCTATGATGTCACACACAGAGCTTCTCTGTTATCACCTTGAGAACCGCGGGGGTCAATATGCGCGACTTCTTCTGGTATCCTTCTATCTTCTCTATATTCAGCAGTTTGAGCCATCGCAAGAGCGTACTCCTCGATACTCCCAGATAGTCGGCGAGCTCGGCTTTGGTCATTGGTTTTGTGAATTCCATAGTGCGAAATTATTTGATTTGTAACAAGAGTCACACGGATTAGGAAGATGTTGAGGGTCGTGCACCCCCTGTCGACACTAGGGCAAAGCCGTTTTGTGGCACTTGTGACATGTGACAGGGGTATACACATTTTCGAGTGTACGCGTCATGATAACACTATTTCTCGAAACGACCAAATATTTTTTGTGTTTTTTATTTTTTACGGTAAAAATTATTCCCAAGGCTCTCTATGATACCCTTAGCCTTATCTCTGCTCAGCCACTTACGCATTCTCTCTTCGCCAAATCCCATTGACCGGCCAGTGGCGTAGTAGAGTTCGCACGAGAATTCGGCAGGCATCTTAGAGAGGAGCAATTCTCTTTCACGCATACGTTTGCTATTGACAGATTTCTCATCGAGAAGAGAATAAGCATGAGAAGCGTGTTCGAACATGGCGCTCGACATACTCAAGAGGAAATAGAAGTCGGCATCAGATATCCAGAGCTGGTATCGCGAGATTATACCATCCTTCAGGTTGTCGCTATTAGTAGAAGGATGTGGTTTGAGCAGGCATTTTTCGCTATTCCAATCCTCCATGGCACGAATGAAGGCATAGCAATGCATCAGACGCTGGATATTGATTATCAGGCGACGTACGAAAGGCGTCATGTCGTTGCTGATATTCAGGCTACGATCGTTGAGGATAGAGAATGTAAGGTACATATCATTCTCTTGTTGTGGTGTGAGAAGAAATTTGATTTCCGATACCCCCTCCATACGTTTTTCCACCATCAGGGTCCACTCCTTGCCGAGTTCTTTGATGAGAGCTGCGACATCTTCTTTACGAGAGAAACGGTTTTCGAACTTACGTTCATCAGGCATGAAGTAGTATAGGCAACGGGAGAACTGACCATTCTCGGCCGAGACTATGAGACGTTTTGCCGGAACGGGTGTACCCGAAGCCATGGCAAGTACCTTAGGCTCCTTGATCAATATATGTTCGTTATTAGTACGGCGAACGAGAGAGATATCTGCGTTGTCGAACAGTTGGCGGAATGTAGAGCCATACTGCAAACCACCCTGTTCACGCTCATTGGAAGCGACCAGATCTGATATCTCTGAAGCGAATATTACACAATGGCCCTCGCAGTCGTTTATGGCCTGAATATTTGCCGAATCGGTAGCATTAGGAGAGACGAACACCATATTGTACTTAGGCATTTCAGGGGCGAGGGTTTCTGATCGGTTCTTACCCATGTCTGCATAGGCCTGTTTCTGCCGTTTATACTCCTCCAATGCTCTCTGGTACTCTTTGTACTTACGTTCTTCCAGGTAGTCCAGAAGAGCCTTGGTTTCGCTCAAGCAGCCCTTTCCGCTAGCTGGAGAACCCTGAACGATGAAGAAGGGAGTAGGGAAGTACTTATGACCGTCGTAAATAAAGTATGATATATGAGATACGGGGTATATGAGAAACAGGTTAGAAGAGAGGAAGGTGACATCCTTCTGGGGTGTCTTTGTCTGCAAACCGAGTATCTCTTTCAAGATATACGGCATTTGACTGATATCCGAGTCTCTGATAAGAGTAGGCATAGGAATATCAGGGGTACTCCCCTCTTCGAGTATTACCTCCTCATCAGCATCGATGGCAGGAGCAGCTTTGGCAGCCTTGTAGTTGTTCATTGTGTAATTTTTAGGGTTAGAATTTGGATTGTTCGATTTTTTTTCGTATCGTGACGCGCACGCTCGAAAAACAGTATTAGGTGTCACGCTGTCACAAGTGTCCCGTGAAGATCGTGGACACCCTTTGAGGTCGAGTCCGGCATCCTTAGCCAACTGGAATACGGAAGCTATATGGAGACGTCCGTTATTGTTTTTGAGGCAGGCAGAGTATTGGACATTGAAATCCTTATCCTCCTCGCGATAGCGTTTCTGGTAATTATCCGACACTTTGCAAATGCGACGTGCGTACTCCCTGCCACTTTCTCGCATATCGGTAGCGAAAGCAGCACAGACACAGTAGAACTCGGGATAATTGTTGCACACCTTGAGGTGGTGAGTCTCGATCTGACTCACCAACCATTCGACTTGATTTATCTCCATAGGCTAGAATCTGAAAAGGGCATTAGGGTCGTGACACAAGCTGCAGCACTTTACCAGTTCGGTGCCCTGTGGGTCGGCACTAGTTCCGTAGCGTGAAGCATAATGCGTATTGAAATAAGCGTTAACGCCCAACTGGTTGTTGCGCTGCGCCTCGTTGTTAGTGAGGAAAGCGCTAAGAGGGCGGACTATTACCGCCTTGACACCAAGTCCGGAAGGAGAGACGAAAGCCAGTCGAGGCTTGAGGTGTTCGTCATTGAACAGCTCGTTTTTAAGAGCCTCGGCATCCTCGGGCGACTTCAAGTGGTCGATATCCAAGATTACGATACCTGAAGGGCGGATGATATGCTCGGTACTACGGTGCTCCATAATGGCTGCGAAAGTCATATAGGGCAGAGAACCCTTGAGTTTAGCACGCTGTGCAGCATCGCTACAGTTACGTATCAACTGGGTAACAGAACCCAGGAAGTGAGGATTAGCAATGTACTGATACACTGCATAGAGAGGAGTGTATGGGTATTCCATAACTGTTTTGTAGTTAGGACCCATGCAGACAGAAACCAGACATGGATCTGTTTTGTAACCATCTATAAATGGATTTTCCATTTTAGTTTAAAAATATTTAAATGTTAATTGTAAATAGAGCATACTATTGTCGCACTTCTGCAGAAGAATGTCAATAGTGACTACTATATAGAGTCAAAATAATGATGTGATACAATCTACGGCGCCTAGTAGATCTAGTAGTTCGTCTCGTTCATTTTGACAACACAAAGGTAGGAATAACAAATGTAATATCCAAATAATAATACAAATATTTCATTATCAATCCGATGTATAAAATAACATATATAATAATACCCCCTACCCAACAAGATGGTTGTTGAGCGGTCTAAAATCAAGCATACAGGTGGTAAATTTCGCGCAAAATTAGTGAAAAGGGAGGGATATAGGGAGTGGGTTGGGGGTGCGGAATTAGGGGGGGGTAAGTCCTACAGGGGGCACCGTCCTCGGTAGCAGACAGGCAAATATCGCCTATGTGACCATAGAAAAATAAAAGCCGAACGCTATCGAGCATTCGGCTTTGTGAATATTATTGCTGCTGAAATTATAACGACTCTATCTCTTCCGGAGAAAGACCAGTTCCCTGAACTATCGTAGCCATATCAACACCTAGGCTCTTAAGCGTCTTCGCTATCTCAAGTTGCTTCTTTCTTTCGCCTTTGGCTTCTCCCTCAGCTCTACCTTGTTCTAGTCCTTGTTCTAGTCCTTGTTCTAGTCCTTGTTCTAGTCCTTGCTGTAGCCCTTGCTCAAGGGCCATCTCCATGCGTAGTTTACGGGATAGCTCCAGGTTGTACGCATCCAAATAGTGCTTATAACTTATGTCATAAGCTTCACGGTCCTCGGGCGACAGCTGATGGTACTCTGCCACCTGCTCCAATCTCTTGAAGATCGGCATATCTTCGGTGTTTGTCAGTTGCTGCATGGTTTCCATGTTTTTGAGATTATACATCCAAGTATCTATTTTTGTTCCGGCTTGCAACGGCTCTTCTATGGTCAACGGTATCTGCAGACAGACCATCCGTATCTTATCCGTAAACGGCTTGCTTGTGGCTGTATCTACAAGCTTGACGTCGTGTCTTTGAAATGCGAGACGGGGGAGGTGCAATTATTTAAGCGTAACAACAAACTCTGTTCCCACCTGCTGTTTGTCGTTGTACTCAACAGTACCTCCTAGGCGCTCTGCGGCGATACGGGCAACTGCCAAGCCTACACCCAAGCCATTGGTATAGGTGTTGCCCTTGAAGAATCTCTCGAAGATCTTTTCTCTAATGCCAGCCTCGATGCCATTGCCAGAGTCCTTCACACTGATGGAGAGTCGCTCCGATTTATCCTTATAGTAATATACCTTGACAGGCAACTTGCCGTGCTCTACGCCATTGTGAATAAGATTGTACATCAGGGTCTCGAGCGACTGCTCGTGGAGTACCATCTCTACATCATCATCTCCTGTAATATAGATCTCCTCACACTGCATATTCTCGGCTACTCGTGAGCGCACATGCTCCAAGACCTCCTTGATTTTGACCTTCCTTGGGGTGAGGTTGACTATAGTACCCGAGTCGTAGTCGGACAGATAGAGCGTATCGTCTACCAACTTTGTCAGCCTCATGCTGTTGGTCTTGACGAGGCCTGCCAACATCACCTGCTCTGGGTCGTTGGACATGCTGGCTATGACCTCGGAGAAGCCAAGGACGGCGTTGAGCGGGGTATTGATCTCGTGCGTAATACCACGGATGAAGTCGGTCTTCATCTCATTTACCTGCTGCAAGGTCTTGTTACGGCTCTTGTAGTTGCGTATGACGACAACCATTATGGCTATGACCAAGGCAAGGAGTCCCAAGAGGAGCCATGTTCTGACTTTTCTATTCCAGACCACTTGCTCTTCGAGCTGAACATTCTGCTCTGTGAGGCGGCCCAGACCATATTCGGCAGCCATAGCCGAGATGATGCTCTTCTTGGTAATATCGGTCAGTGAATCATTCAAGGCAGTGTATCTGTTGAGATAGTAGAGTGCCTCCTCGGTATTGCCCATACGTTGGTAGCTCTCGGACAACTTACGTGCCTCGACTCTCAAATTGAGATAGTCGTGAGCATTGTCTACATAATCATAAACCTTCTTTGAAAACAAGATTTCGTTGTCTATATCCCCTACCAGTTTAGCATAGCTTCTCTCGATGTCGTACAATGGCACTATCTGCTCTATTTCGTTGCCATAGCGGGCATATATGTCGCGTGTCTGAAGAAGATACTTCTTGAGTATAAGCGAGTCCTTAGGCTCTCGGAAGACCTCTGATGCGCATGTACCCTTGACATTGACAACATTGTAGAGGTCGATAGGTGACCTATGGTTGCCATTCAAACTTGCATCGGCCAAGGAGTCCAAAGACATAAAGAGAGGCCGGATACCGTAATCGACATTCATGCTACCCATGGTAAATATACTATTGGCAGCACAGATATTGTACAATGTCCATATCTCCAACTCCTTGAAGAGAGGGAGTGCCTGAGAATAATAATAGTACGCGTCGTTATACAACTCCTCGCCAGTAAAGAAAAGGGCGAGTGTATAGGCGCTCAATGCTACGCCGTATTTATTGTTTTCGGCAGTAGCCGAATGGTACATATCCTTACCCTGGGAAGAGGCACGTATGACATCGCCGCCAAAGAAATCGTTCTCTACGGCATAGAACCAAGCGCTGTAGTAGAGCGACTTATCGGCAAGACGGATAGCGTATTCGCGACTGCGCTGCGAGTACTCGTATATCTTATCGAACTCGCTATAATCGAGTGAACGCATCTTGATATCGTATACCAAGGCCTTGCGCATATCGTAGAAGGGCGACTTAAAATCGACCTCCGCCAGGCTGTCGAGCTCACCAATAGAGGCTATACGCACCTCTCTAGGCTCGTATCTTAAATCCCAGATACGCATGGAGAGTTGGTCTTTGTCCACTCCATATAAATAATCCACTGCCAATGCCGACTGAACGAAGCCAATCAACATTGCCACAGCGCATATAATTATAGATAACGATCTGTTCATTAAAAAACGTTTACGAGTATGTGATACGCAGAACTACTCACAACGTTCCAAAAATATGTCAAAATGAAAAAAAATGAAAAAAAATGCGCCACTACGTAAATTTACGTAATGTCAGAATTTCAAAGCTCCATACCTTTGCATCTGTAAGGTTGAAGGAGACAACTAGAACAACAGCCTTACGACTATTAATCAGTATGTGAATTGAACAACTATACATTTTTCAGATCAACCCCCAACTATGAACTATGGCGTAAAATAAGGCCCGCTTCCCCAGCGAGCCTTATTTGTTTTACTAAGCTAAATATATTTGTAATTGAACAACTAGTTCTGCCAACGACTTACAGCGCTTTCGTTCTCGATACGTGAAATAACATCCTCCTTCTCGAGATCGGCAAGAGGGGCGCTAGTAATCTCCCTGAGCTTAGAGAGGCTGTACTTATTGTCATCCTCCACTGCAGATGTGGTCTGCTTGTAGAGCTTATCCAAGATCTCTTGTGTAGATGATGATATTTCGAACTCCACTGTAGGTTCATCATCGAATCCGCGCTCCTCTTCGAGTTGATCGTCATACTGTACCAATGTCTTGACGTCTGGTGTTTTCTGCGCATTTGGCTCCAATACACTCTCCTGGAAGCCTGTGGCTACGATAGTGACCTTGAGCGATGTGCCGAGCGATGCATCGTGTACAGAGCCGAACTTAAGCTTACCCATACCGGCATTAGGAGCCAAGTCGATAAGGTTGTTGATATACTCTGCCACGCCTGTCACCTCATCCTGAGTTACCTCGTATTCGCCCTCCTCATCACTCTGGAAGAAGATGATAACATTCTTTGAGCCCTTGATATCGCGGTTGTTGATAATAGGCGAACTCAATGCCTGACGTACTGCCTCCATGGCACGGTTCTCGCCCGAAGCGACGCCTGTACCGATGAAAGCAACGCCGCTATCGGTCATAAAAGTACGTATATCGGCGAAATCGACATTCATTGCACCCTGCTTGGCAATAATCTCCGAGATACCTCGTACGGCACCAGAGAGCACTTGGTCGGACTTAGCGAAAGCCTTAGACAAGCCCAATGAGCCGTACAACTCCTTGAGGCACTCTGAATTGAGCACGATAAGCGAATCGACCGACTCTATCATGGCCTTGACACCCTCGTAGGCGATCTTGAGCTTTTCGCCACGCTCATCGAGATAAGGTATAGATACCACACCTACTGTGAGGATATTCATATCCTTGGCAGTCTTGGCAATGATAGGAGCTGCGCCTGTACCTGTACCGCCACCCATACCTGCGGTAACGAAGACCATATCGGCGCCGTCGAGCATCTTCTTGATATCTTCCATAGACTCCAATGCGCAATCCTTGCCAACCTCGGGCTTACATCCGGCGCCAAGACCCTTGGTAAGTTTAGGGCCCAACTGTATCTTATTCTCGATAGGAATAGCCTCAATATGCTTGTAGTCTGTATTACAAACCCAATAATCGACGCCCTCCAACTCCTCGGGAGCCTCGGCATTTTCATCTACACGAGCTCTGTGGCGATGGCCGAGCTTCATGTACTCTACAGCATTACATCCCGCACCACCTACACCGATAACACGAATCTTGGCAGTGCTCTTTATTTCGCTCTCTCCCATTGAATCCTCGATATTCATA
This sequence comes from Bacteroidales bacterium, assembly GCA_024401365.1. Classification (GTDB taxonomy): domain Bacteria; phylum Bacteroidota; class Bacteroidia; order Bacteroidales; family Marinilabiliaceae; genus W3P20-009. Next base: position 65,854 of record JAKSLE010000008.1, read on the forward strand.
ATGTCCTCCTCTTTATTTGTAAAACAATACTACTTCAAATTATCTTCCGATACCTCACCGCCACCTGTGAAGATGCTTGTGAGAGTATTCTCAAACTTCTTGAATATACCCTTCCTATCGGTCTTATCATCCTTGATATCGGTTTTTTCAGGAATTGTGGTCTCGGGTTTCTCCTCCACCACCTCGGTCTCTGGACCAAACAGTTCTCTCTCCTCCTGAACAGGGTTGTTCTTGACATACATGGATGCCATACCATAGACTGCACTGTAACGCACCAAGTCGTTGTTCTCGACACCTTCGAGTGTTGGCACACACACGACGACCTGCTTAGTCTCGAGACGATCCTTCAAGACATCGACAAATCCAGCAGTATGAGCGCCACCACCTGTAACATATACCTGTTCCAATGTGGTGAGCATACTACCCTTCTTCAATGCGCTCTCGATATATGCGACGAGCTCTCGGAGACGTGCTGTAACGACGAACTTGAGTTTCTTGGTATTGATAGATATCTCGTGTTCGTCCTTGAACTTGATATTAACCTCGGCTCCTGTCTGTTTTTCCAGTACTCTGATATTCTTCTTGACAAATTCGGCATCCTCTTTAGAGATATTGAACTCCTGAGCGATATCGGATGTGACAAGGTCGGCGCCTAATGGTATAGATATCTCGTAATTGAGTCGTCCATTCCTATTGTAATATGCCAGATTAGTAACACCTGCACCGAAATCGATCAACAATATGCACTTATTGTTATTACCAGGCAGCAAGATACGTCCTTTGGCTGATGCTGTAGGTGAGAACTGATTGAATTTGATTCTTGGCACACAATTGTTGTACACATCCAGCACTCTTGTAGGTGCCGAAATGGTAAGGAATCGCGCGCTGAAAACCTCGCCAGGAGCGCCAATAGGGTTAACTATATCAAATCCATCCATCTGGTATGACAATGGCAGAACTTGGAGCAAAGCCTCATCGCGCTTTGAATTACTGAAGAGATACTCTACACTCTCGACCATAGCCTTGAGGTCCGACTCCTCGACATGGCCACGGCGGGTAATATCTCTCTCTATCATCTGCGTATTAGACGCCTTGATTGATAAACCATTGACATTTATACAATATACCTTCGATGCCGAAGCAGGCATCTTCTTGGGCAATTTCTTTTCAGCACCTAATACCAGATTATTTATAGTACGTTGAACTTCATCTACATTGTAGATCTGTCCACGTCTGACACCATGCGACTGACATTCACCTGTATATAATACCTTTAAGCCAAATGGCTGATTTTCGTCTGGCTCTGCCATTAGAATACGACTCTTAGTCGTTCCTAAGTCTATTGAATATATTATCGGATTCATCGTAATGCAATGGTTTAAGTTATATTATATTTAATGTCAATTTTCTCATTTTCTTGTACATACCACTTGTCCTCGGTATTTAAGATTAACTTTCTTATATAAATTCCACTCCTTTGGTTTCCATCCCTTGGTATAGAGGCGGTAGAGCAAGTCGAACTTCTCCTCCATTCTGTCTATACCGCCGAACTCTACTACATGATCTCCTACCCTAGGCACCAAAATGAAGTCGTTCATGCTCTTGACATAAATCTGCTCTATCTGTGCCTTCCAGAAGTCGTCATCATCGATATAGCTGCACAATGCAGCCAGTTCCACCCCATCGAGCATAGAGCCTACATTGCCATTGACGATGATGGCGTGTGCCCTGACATCACCTTGCGCCACTATACGGAAACCCTCGCTATCCATATAGTACGAGCCATCGCTGGTAAAGACATGCATTATAGGGCGACGTTGCTCAACCTCCAACTTGAGTATTCCGCTAGGGGTGGTATAGCACTCGCACTTCCTTACGGCAGGCGTACGCTCTATGGATTTCTCTATGGCATCGAGATTGATATCCTTTATAGGCATACCGGACAGATCGGGGAACGACCTATTGACTATCTTGCTGAGTTCTGCACCCGAGATCAAGACATCCTTGTCATTGCCCTTGACGCTAGAATCTATGCGCACGCAGGTGACAGCTGCATACTCATCAGCTACAAAGCCCATTACTATGGGGTAATAGAGCAGCATGATGAAGAGTGCAGTGAACTGCAACAGTCTGCGAACAACGATTCTTCTATTTTTACTATCCTTTGCCACTAAAATCAGACAAATCTTATTTTACAAGCTTCTTAAGTTCCTGCTCTAGAGGAGCTACCAAACGGTCGATATCACCAGCGCCCATTACTACAACTACGTCGACTGGCTCTGATACGATATCTTTTATCAGATTCTCTTTTGTAGTCAACGTAACAGGTACACCCTGCTTAATCTTCTTAGCCAGCATTTCACTTGTCACGCCCTCTATAGGCAACTCTCTGGCTGGGTAAATATCCAACAGAAATACTCTGTCGGCCAAAGACAATGACTCGGCGAACTGATCGGCCAAATCTCTTGTGCGAGTATAAAGATGTGGCTGGAACGCTACAGTAATCTTTCGCTTAGGATAAAGAGCTCTCACCGAAGTAAGCATTGTCTTTATCTCTGCTGGATGATGTGCGTAATCGTCCAAAAGGACCAACTCTTCGGTACGTATTCTGAAATCGAATCGTCTGCGATTGCCACGGAACGACAAAAGCGACTTACGAATCTCTTCATCATCGGCACCTGCCAGATAAGTCAACGCTACAGCAGCTACAGCATTCTCCACATTGTGCATGCCAGGCAAACCCATAGAGAGATTCTTCAGGACTCCCATAGGGGTAGATACTGAGAATTTGTATATACCCTGTGGTGTCAACTGGATACCTGTAGCATAGAAATCGGCATTAGAATCGGACAACGAATAGGTGAATATATCCACATCTTCATCTACAACCGACTCGTCGAAATCGAGTCCATACTTATATATTACAGAACCTCCGCAAGTAGTCTGCGATGCAAACTGATGGAATGCCTTGCGCATCTCCTCTACTGTGCCATAGATATCCAGATGGTCGGGATCCATAGCCGTGATAAGTGTGAGGAACGGATGCAACTGAAGGAACGAACGATCGTACTCATCAGCCTCTGTTACCACGAAATCGGAATCGGTATCGCTCCAGTAATTGGTATCGTAGTTGGACGACACACCCCCCAAGAAAGCAGAGCAACCCAGTTGAGAGTTCTTCATGATATGAGCTACCAACGTAGAAGTTGTAGTTTTACCATGCGATCCCGATATACATATAGCATCATGGTCCTGAGTTAGTTTGCCTAGCATTACAGCTCGCTTAACTACATCGAAACCATTACTCTTGAAATATGTCAGTATCTTGTTATCGACAGGAATAGCGGGTGTATAGACTACCGTTGTATTCTCCTTATTCCTGAACGCCTGAGGTATCTCGGCTTCATCGTCAGTAAAGGTTGTCTTGATACCCTCAGACAACATCTCCTCTATAAGGCGGGAGTTGGTCTTGTCGTATCCTGAGACATTCTTGCCCAACTTATGGTAATGGCGAGCTATGGCACTCATTCCAATGCCACCGATACCTACAAAATATATATTGTCTGTCTTTGCCATTATTACTCTGCTAATCTTTTTATCTCCACCAACGAGACTACCTGCTCTGCGATATCGCGAGCCGCATCTGGACGTGCAAACTCGAGGATATTCTCACTGAGAGACTTAAGTTTTTCCTTATCGTTGAGTACTTTCTGAGCCGTCTTCAAGAGAGTCTTGGTCTCATCGTCCCTGACAAGAATAGCTGCACCCTTATCGGACAACGCTCTTGCATTCTTGGTCTGATGGTCCTCGCTCACATTAGGAGAAGGAACAAGGATTGATGGCTTAGCGAGCAACGACAACTCGGATATACTGCTGGCTCCGGCACGTGATATTACCACATCGGCGATAGCGAATGCCAAATCCATACGCTGAATGAATGCCATGGTCTTGACGTTAGACTTAGGGTTGGCATCCATCTGCTCCTTGATGGAATCGTAATATATCTTACCTGTCTGCCACAGAAGTTGGCAATCGTCTCCCAAGGTATCGATAGATTCGCACAAGCCCTGATTTATCGATCGGGCGCCAAGGCTGCCACCGATGACAAGGATAACCGGCTTGGAGCTATCGAGACCGAAGAACTCATATCCCTCCTCCTTGTTTGTAGCCTTGAGCAACTGCTGGCGTACAGGGTTGCCTGTAAAGATGATCTTCTGTGCCTCGAAGAATCTCTCCATATTGGGGTATGCTACACATATCTTGCTTGATTTCTTGGCAAGGATACGGTTTGTGACACCAGGGAACGAGTTCTGCTCCTGCAACAGGCAAGGAACACCCATGCTAGATGCACAACGCAATACGGGACCACTGGCATAGCCACCAACACCTACAGCTACATCGGGCTTGAATGTCTTAACAATCTTACGAGCCTGATACATACTAGCCATAAGCTTGAATGGAAAAGCCATATTGCGCACTATATTACGCAAGTTTATCTGTCTGTGGAAACCAGCTACAGGCAAACCCTTGATCTCGTAGCCCTCGGCTGGGACCTTCTCCATCTCCATCTTGCCCTTGGCTCCCACAAAAAGAATCTCTGTTGCGGGATCTGCCTCTCGCAATGCATTTGCTATTGAAATGGCAGGAAATATATGTCCGCCTGTTCCACCACCGCTGATAATAACTCTCATATCTAGTCTCGTATTATATTGTACTTCTTGTTTTTACTACCTATTGTCAGTCCTGATTCTCTATATCGTCTATATCGTCACTGACAAACTCTGTATTGTCGACCTTCTTGGGTTTGGCCGCAACCGAATCCTTATTGGCTGTCTGATGCTGCGCACTGATAGCGAACATTACACCCAATACCGATGCCACTATGACATTTGATGTACCACCCATACTGAGCAATGGAAGTGTCTGACCCGTTACAGGTATAAGTCCCACTCCTACCGCCATGTTGATTATCGACTGCAGATTGAGCACGATAGCCAATCCCAATACCAGATAAATCTCGAAGGCGCTGTCGCATTTATTGACTATGCGTATGGATCTTATCAGAATCATAGCATACAGAACTATGGCTCCAATACCTCCAAGCAAGCCATACTCCTCCAGGATAGTAGAGTAGACGAAATCGGAATAAGCCATAGGCAAGAAATTCTTGACATAGCTTCGTCCAGGTCCGCTTCCTATCAATCCCGTATGGGCAACAGCCAAACGCGCCTGCTCGGCCTGAAAATCCAAGCCACCATCATCTGGCACCAAGCCTAAGAATCGGTCGATACGACCTTTCCATGTAGGGATACGGCCAAAATGATACTCCTCTGGCACCACATAGAGAACTATATATCCTATGAGCAAGCCCAGCAAGACAAGTCCCAACGTGTACTTCAAAGGCACCTTCCCGATGAACATCATAGAAAACACCGTGAAGAGTATCAACATTACCGTCGAGAGGTTCTCCGTGACAATAGGTCCACATACCACAGCCGTCATGACCATAATAGGCAAAAAAGCCTTCTTGGTATCGTTTCGGTGTACCGACAGTACTTTGGCGACATAGAATATCAGTCCTATCTTGGCGACCTCGGATGATTGTAAATTGGCGAAGCCCAAACTCAGCCAACGTCGGGAGCCATTGATTTCGACACCTACAAACATGGTCATAACTACCAGCGCGAGGCCAGCAAGGCACATGAATATGGCATACCTGTTGAACACCTTGGGGTCCATCTTGGAAATCACGGCACAACTAACCCAGCTTACCAGCAACAATACGCAGTGCGTAATTGGATAGTGCGTCAGATCGCCCGAATGCTTCTGATAGGCTAATACTGTTGTAGAACTGGTAATGAACAAAACAGAGAGTGCTACCAAGACCGCGAATACCCAACGCAACTGTCTATCTCCCTCAATTCTGAAGAAGAACGTGAGCGGGTTGGAAATCGCTGCTCCTATCATCTCTTTAATGCTCATAACTAGTCTTGTATATTGTTAATTACAACTTCTCTACCTCTTCTCTGAAAAGGTTGCCTCTGTTGATATAGCTTGTGAAAAGGTCGAAACTTGCGCAGCATGGCGAGAGCAATACTACATCTCCCGACTCTGCCAGTCTGTTGCACTCCTTGACACAATCCTGTATAGATCGTACCTCGACGATTGTCTTAACATGACCTATATATGCAGCGAGCAACTTGCTGTTGTCGACACCCATACAAACCAAAGCCTTGACCTTTTTCTCTACCAATGGCATGAGAGTAGAGTAATCATTACCCTTGTCTGTACCACCAGCTATCCAAACTATAGGTTTAGTCTGTGCATCCAATGCATACCATGCCGAGTCGACATTAGTAGCCTTGGAATCGTTTATCCACTCTACCCCATTCAATGTGCGGACCAACTCCAAGCGGTGAGCTGCATTCTTGAATATTGCGAGACCTTTCTTCACCTCTGCAACGGTCAGCCCTTCGTTCAATACAGCTACGCAAGCCTGCATGGCATTGTACATATTGTGCTTACCATGTATGGTCATCTCCGACTGCGATACCTCGAGACGCTCCTTACCAGGCAACTCAACAACCAGATTGCCCGATGGTGTCTCGTAAGATACGGCGCCCTTCGACTTATCGCGACTTACCACTACCTCTGTAGCTGTGACGTTCATCTGAGGACGCCATTCGCCACATACAGGGTCGTCGGCATTACCGATAAACAGATCGCTCTTTGTCTGATTCTGCAATATTCTGTACTTGGAACGGATATAGTTCTCGAACTTATATTCGTACCTATCCAAGTGGTCGGGTGTAATATTTGTCAAAATAGCTGTATCTGCCTTGAAGTCGTACATACCGTCCAACTGGAAGCTACTGAGCTCGATGACATAATAGTCGGGCTGCTCGCTCTGCGCCACCTGTCGTGCCAAAGAGAAGCCCACATTGCCTGCCAAAGAGGCCTTGCGACCTGCTGATGTGAGCAAGTGGTGAACTAAGAGCGTTGTAGTCGTCTTACCATTAGCTCCTGTAATACAGATATGCTTACCTTTGGAATATGGATATGCAAACTCTATCTCGGAGACAATCTTCTTGTTGAGGCTTCTCAACTTCTTGATAAGCGGAGCCTTCTCTGGGATACCAGGGCTCTTTACCACGATGTCGGCATCAAGGATCTTCTCCTCTGTATGTCCTCCCTGCTCATACTCTATACCAGCCTCTGAGAGCTCTTTTACATACTGCTCCTTGAGAGTTCCGCTATCGGAAAGGAAAGTAACAAAGCCCTTGCTCTTGGCGAGTACAGCTGCTCCTACTCCACTTTCGCCTCCACCTAAAACAACTACTTTCTTCATGTTTTTTATCGTATCTTAAGTGTTACAAGTGTGAGAATAGCAAGAATGATACATACAAGCCAGAAACGTGTCACGATCTTTGGCTCTACAATACCCTTCTTCTGGTAATGGTGGTGGAGTGGTGCCATTCTGAATATTCTGCGGCCCTCACCGTACTTCTTCTTTGTGTACTTGAAGTATCCTACCTGTATCATTACCGAAAGATTCTCTACCAAGAATATACCGCAGAGGATAGGCAAGAGCAGCTCGGTACGTATCATTATGGCAAATACTGCAATGATACCGCCTAATGTCAAACTACCTGTATCGCCCATGAAGACCTGTGCAGGATATGCGTTATACCAGAGGAAGCCGATGGTAGCACCTATGAATGCTGCTCCGTAGATTACCAACTCGGCCGAGTTTGGTATATACATAATATTCAAATAGTTGGCATACTCAACGTGCGATGACACATACGCCAAAATACCCAAAACAGAGCCTATAATGGCCGAACATCCCGTCGCCAATCCATCAAGACCATCGGTCATATTGGCACCATTACTTGTAGCAGTAATGATGAATATAACTATCAAGGCAAAGAGCAACCATCCCAATCCCTCTTTGAGTTGTCCTTCAGCAGGAATCAACGAACGATAGTCGAACTGATGGCCCTTGACAAAAGGTATCGATGTAATAGGAGCCTTGACACTCTTGGCACTTACCAGTACGGCATCAGCCTGTACATCGTCGACTGTTACCACCTGCTCTGTCTGTGCCTTTACTGCGGTAGAATTATCTCTTACCACGATATCAGGGCACAAATAGAGTGTCAATGCCACGATAGCACCAAGGCCTACCTGACCTACAATCTTGAATCTTCCAGCCAAGCCCTCTTTATTCTTCTTGAATACCTTGATATAATCGTCCAAGAAGCCAATTGCACCCATCCAGAGTGTAGTAAGTATCATCAACAATACATACACATTGTCGAGCTTGTTGAGCAACAACACAGGGAGCAGAATAGATGCTATGATAATGATACCACCCATGGTAGGTGTACCCTTCTTCTGGAGCTGACCCTCCAATCCGAGGTCACGAACCAACTCACCTATCTGCTGCTTCTGCAACTTGTGAATAATATGCTTACCAATGATAGTAGCCGTAATCAATGAGATGATAACGGCCAATCCAGCACGGAAAGAAATGTACTGGAATACGCTTGCACCTGGAACACCGAGTTCGCTTAAGTACTGAAAGACGTAGTTTAACATATTCTATGCGATTCTTTTCTTTTTTATTCTAAACCAAACAACTTACGCACCTCTTCTCTGTCGTCGAAGTGATGCTTTACACCTTGGATATCCTGATAATCCTCATGGCCCTTACCGGCAATAAGGATGATATCGCCCGACTTAGCTATTTTGACTGCTGTCTTGATAGCCTCGCGGCGGTCGACAATCGTAAGGACATTCTCCAACTGCTCTTCTGTAAGTCCTGCACGCATATCATTGAGAATAGCTACAGGATCTTCTGTACGTGGGTTATCACTTGTCAATACCACCTGCTGAGCACCCTTTACAGCCTCTCGGGCCATCTCTGGACGCTTTGTCTTGTCGCGGTCTCCACCACATCCGCAAACGCATATCAACTGCTGCTCATCTTTTCTGATAGCGTTGATAGTAGATATTACATTTGTCAATGCATCAGGAGTATGTGCATAATCCACAATAGCTGTCTTGCCATCCTTTGATCTGATAGTCTCAAAACGACCATCTACAGGATGCAGTGTACTCAATACCTTCAATACATTCTGTGGATCCTCACCGAGAGAAACGGCAGCACCGTATATTGCAGTCAGGTTATAAGCATTGAACGTACCCACAAAGAGCATAAATGCCTCGAGGTTGCCCATCTTCAAAAGAGTCCCCTCAAAACCCTGCTCTATGATCTGACACTTATAGTCGGCCATTGTTCTGAGCGAATAGCTGTACTTCTTGGCAGCAGTATTCTGCAACATTACATTGCCGTTCTTATCATCGATATTAGTCAACGCAAATGCCTCCTTCTTCAATCCGTCAAAGAAGCCCTTCTTGGCCTGTATGTAGGCATTGAATGTCTTATGGTAGTCGAGGTGGTCGTGTGTGATATTTGTGAAAATACCACCATCAAAATCCAATCCTGCAATACGATGTTGCACTACAGAGTGCGAACTTACCTCCATGAAGCAATGGGTACATCCCAGGTCGACCATCTTTCTCATCTGACGGTTGAGCTCTATCGCATCAGGCGTTGTATGTGTAGCTGCCATTCTCTCGCCCTTGATGTAGTTGGCTACTGTAGAGAATAGACCGCAATCCCTGCCCATTGCAGTAAACAATCTATAGAGAAGTGTCGCGATAGTTGTCTTGCCATTGGTACCTGTCACACCCACAAGCTTCATCTGCTTTGATGGGTAGCCAAAGAATGCTGATGCCAACAGACCAAGACCGAGGTGAGTATCCTCTGTCACCACGTATGTAACACCATCTACGAGAGCTTCTGGCTTATTCTGGCAAACGATCAACTTACAACCTGCCTCAATGGCCTTGCCGATGTATGCATGACCATCTGTCTTCTCTCCCTTTTGAGCTACGAACATGACTCCTTCTACTGCCTTGCGGCTGTCGAAGGTCATATCCTTAACCTCTATATCTTGACTGCCTATTACCTCTGGTGCGGTAGGCAATGCTTTTAGCAATTCTGTTAATTTCATAGACTTATATATTTAGTTCTATATCAATTTGTCAGTACTAATGATACTCTAGAGCCTCTAGAGACAGTGCTGTTTGGAGCCAACGACTGTGATTTAACACTACCGAAGCCTTTCAGGTCGACCTTCAGTCCCATCTTCTCCAGTATGCTTACTGCATCAGCTGCTCCCAAGCCTCGGACATCTGGCATTTGGCTAGAAACGACGTGCTTCTCTGTCAACACGATATCGGTCTCTTTGGCCTTAGCTGACAACCATTCGGCGCCACTAGCTACAGGGTTGTGCTGCATCTTCAACTCGTTGAGCACGGTTCTCATGTCATCGGACTTACCACCCTTTGAGTATGGCATAACGTCGGCCAACTTTATCTGGGTCTCTTGCACTATATTGCCGTTCTTATATTCAGCCGCATATAGTCGGTCTGCTATATCCTTGAATACCGAGCCTGCTACGACGTTGCCGTAAAAACCTGTCTTAGCTCCGTATATCATTACAAGGCATGAATACAGCGGTTTATCTGCAGGAAAATATCCAGCAAATGAGGCAAGGTAGGTCTTCTGGTACACACCATCTTTTACCGTCTGTGCTGTACCTGTTTTACCGGCAATCTTATATGGTGCCTTGCTGATATTCTTGGCTGTACCTCGCTCTACTACACTCTTGAGCATCTGTTGTGCTGTCTCTATAGTACGTCGCGATGCTATCGAACTACGGATTACGGTAGGGCTGAAAGTACGGTATGGCTCACCATCTTTATCGAGGCTCTGCACCAACATGGGTTTCATCATCTTACCATTGTTGGCCACTGCATTGTAGAATGCCAACAACTGTATAGGTGTAATCTGAAGCTCATAACCTATCGACATCCATGGCAGGGTAATACCCGACCAACCTTTCTCCTTGTAGTTCTTGATGTTTGTTGCCTGCTCACCCTTGATATCAAGGCCCAATGAGTCGCACAGACCAAGATTTCGAAGGCTATTCACGAATTTCTGTGGATCCTGTCCATACGATTTCATGGCCAACCTTGCAAAAGCGACGTTACTTGATGCCGCAAAGCCGTCTTCGATCGTTATCTCATTCTCATCACCCTGATGCGAGTCGTTCAACATCACACCATATATCTTGCACTTACCGCCATATATATGTATGGTATCTGACGGTTTTACCAGACCATTCTCTAGGCAGGTCATCATAGTGGCCAACTTAAATGTGGAACCTGGCTCTACGGCTCTACCGACAGCATAGTTGTAATAGTTCTCCCTATACTCTCCGTCCTTAGATCTATGGAGATTTACCATTGCCTTTATGGCTCCTGTCTTGACCTCCATCACAAGAGCAATACCATACTCAGCATCGCGCTGCATAAGCTGATTCATAAGCGAATGCTCAGCCACATCCTGAATATCGATATTTATGGTTGTGTGAACATCGAGTCCGTCCTCTGGAGCTACATCCACCTTATCGAGCCAACGACCGCCTATACATATCTTCTGACCTTCGCCATCAATTCCCCTCAACTGCTTGTCGAACGATTGCTCAATACCATGCTGACCGCCCTTCTCCTTGTCGGCATACAACGAACCTACAGTACGCTCTGCCAATATACCGAACGGACGCACCCTGGCGCCATTCGCCTCTTCAAGATATCCTCCTCTGTTCTTACCTCGTCTAAGGAGAGGGAACGACTTGACCTTGTTTTTCTCTGTCAAACTCAAACGTCTTCCCTTAGGTGTGAGCCTGATATATCTCAGACCCTTAGCTCTACTCTCACAGATATATTTCTTGTACTGAGCAGGAGTCTTGTCTTTGAAAAAATTAGACAAGCAGAGCGAAAGTGAATCTATCTCTTTGTCAAAAACCTTTCTCAAGCCATCGGCACATGGGTCCATGAATATGGTGTACTCATTGATTGAGCAGGCCAACTTTCTTCCATCATCAGCGAGTATATCTCCACGCTTAGCTGGCAATGCCACTTGCGTCTTGACATCAACCTGTCCTACAGCTGCTTCGAAGTTCACAGTCTTCTCCCAGATAAACTTAAAGCATATCACGCCCATAAGTAGGATCACAATTGCTCCTACCACCGAGGCTCTTGTTACTATGCTCTTAAGCGTTACAGCCATAATTGACTAAGTTGTTTACTTCTTCTATATAAAATACTGTATATAAATACTACTCTAATATTCTCGGCGGCTCTGTCAACTCCTCGAGTCCCAATCCCTCCTGATGAGCCTTCTTGAGCACCTCACTCTGCTTACTCATCTCCATCAATCGGGCTGACGATCTGATGCGTTCATAAGTCAAATCGCTTATCTCTTTTTTCAGCGTTGCCTCGGACCTCATCAGGCTCTCCACCTTGTTGTGATTGGCAATGTATATCAAAACCAATCCAGCCAAAAACACAAGAAACTTAGGAGATATACCTTGAGGCTTGCGATACTGCTTGATAATATTCGAAAACATGTTACTCATCTTCCTCTTCCCTCCTTACTGCTACTCTAAGTTTGGCACTTCTCGACCTTGGGTTTCTCTCCAGCTCATCGGCATCTGGCACTATAGCCTTACGCGTCACAGCCTCCAGTGGCACATCCACCGCCCCATATATATCTTGCTCTGCCTGAGCCACCATTGGATCGCCACTCTTTATGAGGTTCTTTACCATTCTATCTTCCAATGAGTGATAGGCTATAACCGACAATCTGCCTGTACCTGGACGAAGCACTCTTACGCTTTGTGTAAGCATCTGTCTCAATGCTCGCATCTCTTGGTTGACCTCGATTCTCAATGCCTGAAACAACTGAGCCAGCACTTTGCTCTGCAACTTAGCAGGAGTCATTTTCTCCACCAATTCGCGAAGCTGACCTGTTGTCTTCAATCCGCCATTAGCTCCTCGGGATTTGACGATTGCCTGGGCCAACTTTCTAGGCTGCTGCACCTCGCCGTATGTTGCTAGTATATTTGTCAACTCAGCTTCGTCATAAGTAGCCAAGATATCGGCAGCTGTGTGTTTCATTCCTTTCGACATTCGCATATCGAGCGGAGCATCGAATCGGAAAGAGAAGCCTCTCTCTGCATCGTCAAAATGGTGCGACGACACACCTAGATCGGCCAATATGCCATCGACATATTCAATATCCAAATAATGCAGAAAATGCTCCATAAACCTGAAGTTATGGCGCACTAAAGTCAATCGTTCATCATCTGGCTTATTCTCCCAAGCCTCCTGATCCTGATCAAAGGCTATCAATCGTCCCTTGGGACCGAGCCTTCTCAATATCTCCTTGGAGTGGCCTCCACCACCGAATGTCACATCGACATACACACCATCAGGCTTTATATCCAAGCCATCAACCGTGGGATGCAACAATACTGGGACGTGGTAGACCTGCTCCATATCCTCGTTGTGCGCGAGTACTATGTCGTCATTCTTCCTCTTTTTCATCCCAATATCTCCTGTGCCAATTGTGCTAATGCTTCAGCGCCACTAAACTGTTGCGCGTAGATCTCTGTCGACCACACCTCGACATAACGGTCAACACCAAGGAATGTAACATCCCTGTCCAACTGTGCCAACTCTGCTATTCTCTTAGGAATAAGCACGCGACCATTAGCATCAAGTTGAACCTCGGCCGTATTCATTTGATATTGACGGAGCAACTGTACATGCTGCCTATTGAACATATTCAACTTGGCGCGCATAGCCTCCATATCCTCTTCCCATACTTTATAGGGAACTAACTTGAGGCAATTTTCAAAGATATCTTTCTGAGCGACAAAGCGTACCTCCCCCATCTCCTCAAGCGTACGCTTGAAAGCTGCAGGTAGCACTACCCTTTGTTTTATGTCCATTTTGGCTTCAAAATCGCCTACAAATGCGCTCATGATATTCGGCTCCTAATTTGGAGTTGTAAAGTTATATCTTTTTCTCCCACTTTACACCACTTTCTCCCACTTTTAACAAAAATATTTACAACTCACTGATTATCAGCACTAATTAATTTATACTAGAAACGGCACCAACCCGTAAAATTTCTCTCATATAAATTGGACATTCCGACTACTTGATAATCAACGCATAGCGTACTACTGAAGCATAAACAACGAAAAAATGGAACAAAAAAATCTCAAATTCTCACACCAAAACGAAACTTCTTCGCTATTCTTGAGTACATAAGGTTTATGTTTCAACCTTAGAAACATCTAAAACAAACACACTTCGCCCAACAAGCGGCAACAAACGAAAACCAACGCACGCATGAAAAATGTATTATTGCCAGTTATTCTATTAATTGTTTGCGCTTGTCAGCATGAAGCGAACAAGCCTAACAGCAACATCCTTGACATAGACAATCTCAATTACGGTTGGTCGAGCGTATATGACAGCATTACTCACCACGTTACTATAGAAAGCCCATGGGGTGCTCGTGGTTGGGGTTACGGCGAAGAAAAAGACACCTCAACATATTTCGATGCAAGTGCATATGACAATGTCGTAGTTAACATTGAGGGCATAAAAGGCCCTGTATCCAAACTTAACATTATAGTCTTGTATGCAGATAAAGAGGTAGTAAGCCGCGATCTTTCTACGATTGTTGAGGGCGCTACCACTATGCGATTGGACCTTGACCGTAAGGCCAAATCGAAGCTAAAGAGTGTCTTTTTGATGAGCGATTCTCTTTGTGAGATGGATATCAAGAGCGCATATTTCGACAAGGCACACCATTATGGGCCAGCCGAAGAGCTGAAAATGTCAAATATCGGCATTATCTCGAGTGACCAGTTTGAGGGCTATTCCGACAATGCGCTGGTGGAATTCACCTTTGAGAGCGAAGGTGAAATGATAGGTGTTGATAAGTATGGCAACACTGTCAATATGAATGGTTGGGCCGTTGGTATCATCTGCTCGGCAGCTGACATTCTGGGGGCAGACCTTCCTACTCGTGGTATGGTATTGAAGAATATTGGAGTACAGAAAACAACTTGTCTTTTGGGCGATATCCGATATCTTCTCTCGTTGCAGGACGACGATGGTGAGTGTGGTATTTTCTGGACAGTTTGGAAGACCGGTAATATCACTGACATCAGAGTTGTGAGCACAACCATTGCCGAGGCTATTGATTGACGACCTCGGGCTTACAAACCGTCTTAAACTTGTCGACTGGATGTCTCCTTCTTGAACATCAAGAAGACATATATTAGGGAGGCTACTGCCAACATACTTTCGAACAAGAAGAGGTTGCAATAACCAAATGTATCAGCTACGCGTCCACTTATCAGAGACAGTAAGATTCCCACGAAGTGCGTGATAACTATCTGTACAGTGAAATCGGTGCCCTCACGTCCAGGACGCACATTGTCCATAGACGTTGTATAGACAACAACCGAGCTCAATCCATAACAAAGCCATATAAGCGACACGCCAGTAATGACCATGGCATACGAAGGAGTCCCCATTGCCATGAATGACAAGAACAATGTAGCGCCAAGCGAGATAAATGCCACCAATCG
This sequence comes from Bacteroidales bacterium, assembly GCA_024401365.1. GTDB lineage: Bacteria > Bacteroidota > Bacteroidia > Bacteroidales > Marinilabiliaceae > W3P20-009. The sequence continues at coordinate 81,444 of JAKSLE010000008.1, forward strand.
TCGGGTAAAGAATCGTCCCAGAGAAGAGATAAGATGTCCACTGACTATAGATGCGACACACGCCATGGCAGAACCTAGAATACCACTCATAAAGCCTATCTCCTGCATGGAATATCCCAGATCCACCAAATATGGGCGCAACATGGAGAGAGAGCCTATGATACCTGCATAATAGAGACACAGAAAGCCTATCTGCTTCCAAATACTCCTACGCGTAAAGAACCATAGGAAATCCGCCATTGAAACAGGAGTTGTCTGCTGTTGCGTCTGTATTTTGAGTTTCTTGTTGCGCCACAATGGTATAATAGCTATCATCACAAAGAGTGCCAGAAATGGCAATACATAATGCCACCCAAATTTCTGCAGAAGAGCGAGCAGCACTCCACTACCTATTAAAGTTGCAGAGAAACTACCCAACGACTGCATACTGTTGACCAACCCCTTGTCTTTCTTACTAAACGAGAGGACTGCCAATGCATCGGTAGCAATATCCTGTGTAGCAGATGCAATAAGCGATATAATAATTAACGTGATGATAAAGAAGAAGTCTTTCTCCAAATCCAGATGACCTACGAACAGTATAAGAAAAGCGTAAATACCCTCACTCCAGAAGATACACTTCTTGAAGTTGGCCATAGTATTACAATACTTATCTACCATAGGAGCCCACAGGAACTTGACTACCCATGGCAATTTGATAAGTTGCAACATAGCTATAGCAGACAACGAGAAAGATGCCTGTCTCATTGTCACCTGTAGAGCCGTCGAAAAGAAAGTCATCGGCAGGCTCTGAGCTATATATAGGCAAAAGAAGGTAAATAGATTATACTTACCACCCTCTGATTTGGTAGTTATCAGTCGTTCTGTCCAGTGCATACTCTTCGTGCTTCGTCAACACCTTGTTTTATTCTGTCTCCTATACCTATACCATCTCGCAAGTTGCCCGCTATGCGTAGTGTAGGATATTTAGTCTGTAATTTATCTATCGCTGCAAAACGGGCATCCGACGATGCCTCGTACTGCGGGATAGCCCTTTCGTGTCGAAAAACCTTTATGACATCTGCCTTTGTACCTGGCGCGTACTTCAACATATCCACCAAAGTGCCATTGACCATCGATTCAAATTCGGCATCACTCTTCTCCAACATCTCTGGATGACGTGCGCCTCCGATGAAATAGGCCATAGCGGCACCCTTTTCCGGACATCTCCCCTTGAAACAAGCAGAAGGGAAGAGTATACCCAAAACTGGCTTGTGCTCCTTGGATGGAACTAACCCTCCGAAAGCCAGACACTGGTTATCGCCGCAATCCTTCATTCCCACTCCTACTTGTACAACAGGAGCATAGAAGAGATTGCTGAGATCCTTCATAGTATCACTATCTACAAATGGGAGCAATTCGGGTAAAGAATAAGCCCCACAAGTAGTAATAACATTACGAGCTACTATCTGCTCAGATTTTCCATCTTTGGTATAGGTTATATTCCACGCACCATCCTCCACTGGATTGATGTGAATATCAATAGCACCTGTCATGATATTGTCTCGGCCTATTGAATCAGCTAGAGCCTCTACCAAATTGGAAAAACCTCCACGCGACGAAAAAACTTTTTTCGTAGCCTTACGGTCGCGATCAGTCTTAGGTTGTTTTGCCTTAGCTATAGAACCACGGACAAATGAACCATAATTCTGCTCCAACTGATATAGTTTGGGTAATGCCAACCTCGCAGGCAACTTATAAGGGTCGCCAGCATATACACCCGAAAGGAATGGATCTACAGCATACTCAACGTACGACTTACCGAGACGTCGTTCCGCCAAAGAACCTACCGACTCCATAGGGTCGTCGCCTTTTTTACGCCATGGTTCACCTAATATTCGGAATTTATCATACCAAGTAAAAAGAGGTGTTCGAAGAGCCGAGCCTAGACCAGAAGGAAGCGCATGAAACTTATCGCCCTTCCAAATAAGACGGCGTTTACTAGACTCAAGAGCCGTTTCCAACTCACATTTATCACCCAACTGCTCGAACAACTCAGCCACCTCGGGATGTTTGACTACACCCGTATTGGGACCTGTTTCGAAAATATAATCATCTACCTTTATAGACTGTATCTGTCCTCCTATACGATCTTGTCTCTCTAATACTCTGACCTGTCTATTATTTCTTGTCAACTCATGGGCACAGGATAATCCTGTAATACCTGCACCTATTACCACTGTATCTACACTATTCATTGTTCTATCAAATCGGTTTAGAGAATTTCTTATCTGTATTCTGCATCAGAGGATCCAAAGCAGCTGCTACGTTTCTAACAAAAGGGTGACCTTCGTCTGTCATTGCCATACCATCAGCAGAGATTGTTATTATACCATCACTAGCCATCTCATTAAGTTGAGACTCCTCGTAATGAAGAGCCGACTTAACTTGGTCGATGGAAATCCCCATAGTACTTGCCAATTCGCTCCACGATATACGGTAGTTGCACATCAGACGCTCTATCACCTCCTTAGCTATACGCTCCTGCTCGGTGAGCAGATAACCCTTAGTGGTAGTCAAGACGCCATTCAATGTAGTATTGACATACTCATCAATTACCTTTGTATTCTGAGCATAAGAACTATCGAGCTGACTTATACCTGTGGCACCAAAAGCGTAAACCTGCCCTGTAGTACGTCTTGTACAGTATCCCTGGAAATTGCGATATAGCAACCCTGCCTCAAGCGCCCTATACAACTCATCATCCGGGAGCACAAAATGATCAAGACCTATACTCTTGTACCCAGCCTCGTGGAGCATAGCCGATGCAACCTCATACATCCTCTGTTTCTCCTCAGTCGCAGGCAGGCCATGTTTCTCAAGAATCATCTGACGTTTAAATACCCAAGGCACATGACCATAGCTGAAAGTCACCAATCTATCTGGGCGCAGTTCTATTGCTCGCTCAATATTCTTGGCAAAAGAATCGGCTGTCTGATATGGCAACCCAAACAAGAAATCCATATTCACTGTGGCCCCCGCTTGGCGTAAGATTGTCATTATGACATCCAGCGGAAGATTGGATGGAGTACGTCCAACAGCATCTAGTACCTTATCGTTCAGATCCTGTATACCCAAAGAGAAACGGTTGAAATGGCTCTCCGTCAATTGTTGCCAATCGCTCTCAGTCAAATAACCCGGATGACATTCAACAGCTATCTCTGGCTTCTCTATAGTTGGGAATAGCGACAACAGATGATCGTTAACCTCTTTCAGAACAGATACGGGCATGGCTGTAGGACTACCACCGCCAAAATGTATCTGACTAATAGGGCGTGACTTATCCAAATGAGCCGCTACGATATCAATCTCCTTGTGTATAGCCTCTATATATCTATTCACAGTATCGCCATTAGAGGGCATGATATAGGAATTGCAACCACAATAATGGCACAAGCGCCTACAGAAAGGCATGTGGATATAGAACGAGATAAGTTTTGTTCCCTCGTTATTGGAACGGCTGACAGCCTCTAAATAATCGGAAGGCTGTAATTCTCTGAAAAAATTAGCTGGTGGATAACTCGTATAGCGAGGAACCGACACATTATATTTTTCTACGAGACTCATTATTTTCTAGAAATTTACGACTATATCAGCACCCAACGTAAGAGGAGTGCCCTTCTGCGCATACTTGGCCGAAGATACGAAATAATAGCTCAAGTACTCTGTATTACTTAAATTTTTACCCCACAAACTCAATGCGACGATACCCTTACGGAACTCTACTCGAGCATTTGGGAGAACGTAGAACCGCTGGCATACAGCATTATCCTCCAGCCAGTACAACTTACCTGTACCGGTGATTCCTGCTGTAATATTTATAGCATCCAAACAAGATGTTGGGTATATTGAGTAACTTGCATTGAATCCTAGGGTATGGCGAGGCACCATAGGAACCATGTTGCCTGTGTATATCTGCCCCTTAGACTCGTCTTTCACGTAATTGAGGAAGCGGGCATACGTATACCCGTAATTACCTTGCAATGTAAGGTTCATAGTCGGGCGATACAACAACATCATCTCTATGCCCTTGCTATCGGAGTGACCAGCATTGCTGACTACTGTACCCAATCCGGGGATGACCTGACTAACATGCTGATTGTTCCAGTCGATATAGAAAAGTGTCAACTCTCCCATGAAACTATGATCGGAGGTACCCAACTTAGCTCCCACCTCATAGTTCCAGTTGTGCTCTGGATTATATGTACGCAACTCATCGCTTGGGATGGTCACATTAAAACCGCCACCCTTGTATCCCCTACTGATGTTAACGAATAGCGTGTTGTCGCTATTGAAAAGGTATTGGAGTCCAAATCTAGGGATAAACTCTGTGGCTTCCATACTCTGATTGAACGGATTACCTACTGGTGCAGTCGAGCTATCAGTATAATTCACCTGCTCACGGTGGTATACCATTCGGTTGTACTCATAATCTATTCGTGCGCCTACAGTTGCCGAGAGACCCTTCCACACGTTGTAAGAAGCCTGAGCGAAGAGAGCTATACCTCGCAAATCATTATCATAGTATGAATGTTGTTCGTACCTCTTAGTTATATAGTCGGTACCTTGCTCCTGGTCGCCCGCCTGATTAAACATGAAAGTACCTGCTATCCATTGGAAACTGCCATCGTGCTCCGACTTCGCGGTAAGTTCCTCGCTAACAATCCTATGGGTAATAGCACTAGTAGCAAAATAAATATCCTGGTCGGTAAAATCCTGATCTACCTTTTGGTTATCATCAATATACTGGTACGACGTCTGGCTATTCAGGCTCCACATATCAGAGGTGTACTTGATATTGATACCACTATTAGTTATTAGTCTCTCATAGCCACAAGGACGATTGTAGTTGACATCACTTACCCTCTTAGTCGCCACGTCATAAGTAGCATATGGATAGCCACCCTGATTGAGATAATCAAGATTAGCCAACAGACGTATCTCCCATTTATCGGCAGGTTTGAAATGGAGAGTCAAGCGACCACCGGCGGTATTCAACTTATCAGCCTTCTTGTGGATTGTTACATTATCGAAATATCCATCACGGTGTTCATAATAACCACTAATGTTTAGTCCTACATTTTCATTAAAAAGAGAATAGTTAGACGCCTGTACCTTGAAGTTATTATAGTTGCCATAACGCAAACGCAACCTAGTACCCTGGTACTCAAATGGCGTGTATTTGTAGACATTTATCACGCCGCCTATGGTATTACGGCCGTAGAGAGTACCCTGGGGACCTCGAAACACCTCTATCGACTTCACATCCAGCATATCCGTATCGAAAGCCGATATCTCGAAATGAGGCATACCATCGACATAGAATCCTACGGTTGTGCCCTTTGCTTTGGAATATATACCGCGAATCACGATAGGAGTTGTCTGGCGCGAACCATAGTCGGGAATAAATATATTGGACATCTTAGAAGATATATCCTCTATATCACTTATCTGCTGAACTTGAAGTTGACGTGCGCCCAAGAGCGTTACTGCAGCAGGAGCAATGTTGCGCCGATTAACCTTATTGCTCATGACAGTTACCTCAGTTATATCCAGGTTGGCGCCCACGCTATCTGTCGGCTCCGACTCCAAGGCGACTGAGGCATTGGGGCAGATTGGTTCACCTGCCGAAAGTTGAGCTTGACCGATAATGAAAGAACTAATTAATGCGATTGTTTTAATACACCACATTCTATTGTCTGATAATTAGCTAGACGCCTATTGACATCCGAGGTTCGCTGAGTTATGGAATACCACTTCGAATATTCCAGGTGCAAAAGTACCTATCTATTCAATTATGGGCAATAGCAAGGGTGCAAAATCACCATTATTGGGTATGGGATTTCTGGTGTTATATAGCTATCATGAGGGGAGAATAAGACAATAGTGGCTGATTGCTGCAACAGATTCCTACTATCAAGCAGAAAAGAGAGTAATGATGGTCGGGCAAGACTCATTTGGTTGGTATGGAGAAGATGAAATGAAAGGTGAGTTTAATCCCAAATTTCCCATCAAGAATCTGATGTCTTTATATGATTTATTTGTCAACAAAGATCATGGCTACAATTCTCCTTTTTGGAACAAGTATAAAGAGTTATTGAATTTATGCACCACAAAAGGTATTGGTTTGATTCAGACAAACATATCATTCCTAGGATATATGCAACAAAAAGCAGGAATGAATAGGGAACTTAATAGTATATTCAAAGATGTATTGCTCGATGAAATTAGGATACTCAAGCCAAATCTTATACTATTTTTCTGTGGACCGGGATATGACAAACATATCAATGATCGTTTAGGCAAAAATGAACAGGAAAGAGTGTTAAGCAATGTTGACGAACGTAAATTCTGTGAACTTCGGTTTTCTGACCCCAAAGTCATAGACACACTTAATGGTGCCAAGGTATATAGAACTTATCATCCTAGCTACCTTCAGCGATGTAGTAAAAACGAATGGGTCAAACAGGTTAACGAAGCAATCATATCGTCTGTCGAAAGATTGTAGTTTAATCACAATTATATGTCCTCCATAGCCGCATAAGGAAATGGCAGAGTTTCTTATGCGGCTATGGAGGATATGCTTTCAATTTTACCACCTTCTCAAACCTCCTACACTTTTCCTCAATAAAGTCCATCTTCAAAGTCGCATCTATCCATGTCTGAGGTATACCATCATCTTCGTTGATTCCATATATTATGCCAGCCAATCCTCCGGCTACACATGCAACTGTATCTGTATCATAACCAAAGTTGACAGCTTGCAACACTGCATCCTTGTAACTAGTCGTGTTGCAAACACACCAAAGTGCCGTTTTAAGAGTATGCACTACAAAACCACTACTCTCAACCTCATCCGAAGGAATAGACATATAATAGCTCAAATCTTTATAAATCTCAACGTTTGTCTTAGCTACAGCTCTCTCAATAGCCGTTCTAATGTCGCACCCTGCCAGTATATCTCGTGCGATAGAAACATAAACTACGCATGCCTCAGTCGACAATTCATGAGCATGAGTCACAGAAGAAGCTTTCCTTATCTCATCATCAGTAAAGTTGGTAAAAGCCAACGGAAGGATACGCATAAGTGAGCCGTTCCCATTTTCATCTTCCCGAGCGCCACCACACTTCTCAATATCTACCCCCTTTACAAAACGTCTCATAGACTTATGAATACAGCCACCAAGACCGAACGGCTTGTTCAAAGAACAATTATCTCCCTTATTCCACCACTCTAAAAACTTAACCATCATGGTCTTCATATCAAGTTTTCCTCCTTCATCTATGATGGCATCCATCATAGCCAATGCCATAGATGTATCGTCAGACCATGCACCAAAAGGTACGATTCCTTTCCAACGTGATCTTACAGGTACTCCTCCATAATCAGCATCAACGTGATAACCTGTAGCCTCAAAAGTGCCACGCCTCTCGAACTCAAAAGGCACCCCAAGCGCATCTCCTATAGCCATACCAAATAAGGCAGCCTTTATTTTCTCGTAACTATGCATAATTTATCCTTTTTACAATGCCCTAATAACAACTTTACCCACATGTACGGAGGCAAATATACAAACATCGTGTGTATAAAATGAACACACCATATAGTAAAGTAGAGTAAAATTTCTTACGCCAACTATCATCGCGACAACACCTAACCCTACAATCTAACGTGTACATTCCCTACAATAATACAACATCAAACATATCCATTCAACAATTCTGGAATGTTTGCGACCATACTTTCCCCAGTAATACCAACGCCTATCCCCCTCCAAACACATACGCACGTCATACGCACGTCATACGCTCATCATACGCACGTCATACGCACAACATACGCGCAAGCAAAATTTTCCGTGCCTTCGCTTGCTATCTATATATAAGAATCGGCATTATGCAAAACGAAACAATCAACAGTCAAGTGTGGGTGACAATACCCGGAATGCCTAAGTGACGTTGAAACAGAATATGCTGTATTTATGCTAATCTGTCGTTTGTGCAGAATTGTTATTCAAGAAAACACACAAGTCATTGTTCGGTTCTGAAATTCTCTTACTATAACACGTATACACATAGTCGTACCCTTTCCAATCATTCAGTAGCCAATAAGAACCTTTTTGCTGATCATAATTTTTGGTCTCAATTAACCCTTTGATTATGCCCTTTATTCCTGTCGTATCCGTATCAACATTGGTCAAAGTCAAATAGTTATGTACTGGATTTTGATAATTTGAATCAGTAAATATTCTTTTCCATTGCACTAGCGATTTATAATCGAAATTATAGTTACTACACCAAAATTCTAATGGCACATAGTCTATAAATTTTTGCATTGCAGCAGCCAAACTTCCATCATTTCTAAACAAGGAATCTAGCTGTTTAAACTTCCTAGCAAACAAACTCCAGTCTTGAGGTTTTTTAGGATCGGAAGAATAATACAGAAAACGTATAGCCCCTTTTAGGAATGGTTTATCCTTTCCACCAATTTGGGTTTTGTAGGATTCGGCTTTAATAATGGCTGCTTGCCAACTCTCCCATTTTCCTAAAGTATCTTCATCCCAATCCTGCGGCTTATTTGGATTTGAAAGTATCTGCTTTGCCTTATCAATTTCTTCTTGAAGCTGGGCGTTACCTTTGTGGCCCTCAATCACGCTTTCTGGATTTTTTGAAAGGTATGACAATATATCTTGACACCCTTTAGACAAATCATTTATTAAGTGCAACTTATCAGTTAACCCAGTCTGGTTGTTTTCTGTAATGTTACAAACAACTCGCATCCATTGTTTAAAAGATTCATCTTCAAGAGATGGAGCTTCTGTTTGTTCTAGATAAACGCAAATAGCGTAGAATAATACTCTTTGATTTCTATCTAAGATCGTTATTATATTTCCCTCTTCTTCTATATAATATGTAGGAATAAAAAACAATTCTTCATCTTGAGCCCATTCAGGCAAGACGGAGGTTATCTTAGAAATGGCAGAATTATTTAAACTAACAAGAGTCTTATTTAATCTATCTACCATTTCGGGAGTAATAGAACAATATTTATCATTATTATATAAAGAGAAATCGTTATAACTAACATTGCTATCATCACCTTCATAGCCATACAAATTCCAAATGTCTAGTTTCTTTACATCAGTCTCGGCATATTTCCAATTATTTTCGTCTTTCTTCTGACAAAGAAAATTATTGAAGACAAATCGATTAATGAAAGCAAAGAATATTTCGTCAATACAACCATTTTTATTATTCTTCCAAAAAAGATCTGTCCAAGCGTTGTCAATGTTTGCAGCAATCTCAACCCATTGACCTGGCATATTTTTCTGCATCCACCCTACAAAATCTGCCTTGAAATTTTCAAAGTTGGTCAACGCCTTGCCTCGTGCGTTCATTTTGATATATAAATCATCTGACAGATCAAAAGATTCGAGACCATTATCATGGGTGTTCATTGGGAGATAATGAAATTGCAAAGCGCATTCGCTACCTGTCAAGTAACACCACGCGGATTCTATAGCGCAATTACAGAATAATTTTTCTATACCATCTATTGAATTTTCATTTTCACCACGTAGCATATTCAACATTGCTTTGATTGTTGGATCTTGCTCCCACGATGACATGAACCAGGTTTGCTGTTTAATGTAGGCTACGATATCACGGGTGCCTTCTTCCGCATACTTTAATCCGCAAATCTCGTTGCAAAACTCACGTGACGATGTACGAGTTTCATAAGAAAACCTTCTTAATATGTCCGCAATTTCTTTTTTTTCAAGATTTCGTGTCAGGAACGCTAAATACCAATGTACTAGCCAAAGAGTAGTCAGACGCTGCTGACCATCGATAGGGTATACACTCGGTTCATTGTTAATAGGATTTACCTCCTCCATCCCATAGACAAAATCTAAGTTTCCAGATAACGTTGCATCCCCATTTATATTAAATATACCTAGAACAGCACCTATTTGCTTAAGAAAATTCTCTCTAATATGCTGGTATCTTTCGCCTGAACGGCCTTGTGCATAATCTCGTTGAATAATTGGCACAACTATGCCTTTATTTTTCAGCAAATTCCAAAATGTACTTTTCATAGTATTACACTATTTTTTGACATTAGTAATATATTGTATATACCTGTTTAAAACAGCTCTGTCTATCTGACAAATAATCCGATTATTTAGGGCGGGTCGGCTATCTACCCGTATTTTATACAATTCAGGGTAAATATATTCCATTAATACCTGCTCCATGTTCCGAAGATAATCAGCTGCATCCTCTTTTGTCCATGCCGATAGTGTCTGAGGATTCTTGGTGTAACCTTTCACAAATACATTTTTTGTGCAAACAGGAACAAACGCTACATCTTTAAAATCCTCATTGAAAACCAACTTATTCTCTTTGTCTATATAGAATTCCGTCTTTATCCCATTCTCTTTATTTATAACGAAAATACGTTTGAAGGGGAAAACAGCATTATGATATTGTTGATTAGTGCCGGAATCAAGAAGTGTAAAATTCCATATCTTATTTTTGTCTTCATCAGACCAATTGATTTTCAACTCTTTATTCACTTCATTACGAAGATCATTAAGAGTTTTTACATCTTCACGATTTATATTTTCTATCTTTCCTCGAAGATTATCACTCACATAATCTTTTGCACTATACAGATAAAGCAAAATGCCTTTATTATCATCACAGTCTCCTGCGTTTGATGCAATATGCTCAACTTCCCATCCATATCGTCCTCCCTTATATGCCTCCTTCTTGAAAAGATGAAATGGAAATCTTGTTCCCAAATATCCTTGATATCTATCGCTGTCTTGCAATGATTTATTTTGATTCAAAATAGTGAGTACATTGTGAAGTAACAATATTGGACGACATGTCGTTTTTTTAGGCTCTCCATCTATTTCATACTGTTTATTCAAATCCTTGCAGAGTTCTATTGAATTTTTAATTATCTCTTTAAGCTTATCAATAAATTCTTTTTTAGAAGAACTTTTTGCCCAACAATCAAATAAATATTCGACTATAGGCTTGTTTTCATATTTTGGACATATATGAACTAGATAACCTACATAATGATACAATTCAATATCATTATACCATTCTTCAAACACCTGAAAATAAGACTTTACTTTACCCCAAACATTCAAAATTCTAAAATCTGACTTTTTTGATTGTGTAGAAAAGAATTTATAAAAATATCGAAATATCTTATGTTCATCATCTCCGAAACAACCTTCGTTGCTCCATGCATTTTCCCAATCTTCCTTTAAAATATCTCTAATGCCAAGACCATCTCTTTCTTTAGTTGCAATCAGATTCAAGACATAATCTATACGAGTAGGTTTATCCCATTTTGTGTTTTCATTCAGGAACAGCCAAAACTCATCTTTTTGCAAAGCATACTCCATTCGATCCCATTCTGCCGCAATTTCCTGCTGAAGGAGATGAATTCTGCTATTGTTTCCGAAATATGATCGATTCAGGAACATTGCCTTTACCAATTCAGAATCAGTAAGAGCAATTTTCCCAATATTCAAGCGGGCGAAAACACGGATTGGATCACCCTCATCCGTTTCGTACCAAATAAATTTGACATTTTTAGTTAGTATTTCCTTGAATTCATTCCTGAATAAATCATTGTTTTCAAAATGGTTAAACCAGTTTACTATTGCTCGATAAGCATTGTATATATGATAAAAGTCAATATTTTGACTACCATCTTTTTCTGTTGCGTCTCTTACAGTTTCCAAAAATTCCTTGCTTCCCTTTTTATCCTCTTCTGATACTTTTCGAGTCTCGTATTCTATCGAATATTTTGTATCTTGCTCATTTTGTAAGTACGAAAGCAACAAAAATATGGTCGTCAATCGTTGCTGGCCATCTATAACATCCCATTTATCATCGTTTCTCTTTACAACTAAAGGCTGAATACAATAATATGCATTCTCATCTTTATGCTGTTCTTTAAACTCATTGATATCATTTAGCAAATCATATACTAACTGTTTTGTCCACCTATACCCACGCTGATAACTAGGTATAAAGAACTTATATTTAGGACTTCCGTTCTCTTGTTCTATAAGCGCTCCTATAGATATCAATTTAATCTCTGCCATATTACTAAGTCTATTTACCTTACAAATATATTATAATAATGATGTTTAAATCTGCTCGCAAAGTAAAAACATAGCTATGCAGAAAACGGACACACATTTTTATGATTTCAAATATATATACGCAACTACTCGTTTTCTTAAAGAACCCACGTTAATAACCGCTATTCCAATCAAAACAAGACGAGAACAACTCCCCTATTCGCCTCAAACTGCATTTTTTCTACAACAGTTCAAACCTGTGTCAAAATTCTGCACACCCCTCTCCTTACTTTGCAATCAGAAACCAATAAAAACATACTAATATGGAACAGACAACAATACATTACATCAAGGAAGCGGTTCGGAACCTTGAGAATTGCCAATTACAAGGCCCCAAATACAAAGAGGCGTATCTGCTCCTTCGGAAGATTAGGGATATTCTTGACTTTCAAGACACCGACGAGGCAGCTATTTTTTCAATAGCATTTACCCGGATGGCAGATGGTAATTACACAAATTTGTCCGATATCGCAAGTCATATCGGTTGCTCGCCTATCGATATTCTTGCGTATACTACAGTATTGTCACGACTCTCTAAGTCAGGTTATATTCAACCTAATGGACGCAGAGTGTCGAACATCATTATGCAGGATTTCGGTATAGATGATGTTGTATCAAGTGCTATAATCGAGAACCGCCCAGTGGAGATAAAAGCCAATGTTAGCAATACTCAGTTATCAAAATATGACTTTTGCGAAGCCATCGGAAAGACTGTTATCGAAAAGGCTATTGGAGTTTTCCGTGGCACTCTTCCTCTTATTAACCGCACAGCAAAACTAGAGGACGAATGCCCCCACCTGTCATTCATACTCAATCTTAAAGCGCTTGCTCCTGATATACAGGACCGCATCTTATTCTATGACGTTTGTTTTGATACTTTTGCTGACCGAATCTTTTCCGACTTAAACGATACAGTTAGTTATATATATGCCCCCCGTAGTACAATATATATCGGCAATCATAAAAAAAACGATATCTATCATAGTCTGTATAAGGGTTACCATCCTCTCATAAAGGCCGGCCTGATTGAACGTTTGGGTAAATGGGGTATCGTTCTGACACACAAAGGAATGGAGTTGTTTTTCGAGGATGATTTGTCTGCCGTCTGTCCTTCTTTGAAATGGAAGGACATTTATAAGTTCTGAAGTAGTTAATATATCTGATTTATTTCACGACCGCCATGAATATGAACGAATCCTGAGCAAGGGAAACAACAAGGTGGGATTCGGGAAATAAGTCTATAACGACAAAAGATACGCAATCACATTGTCTGCCATGGCTTTGGTTAGTCCTTTCTGGAAGCTGGTCTGGAACAGATGTGACTTTTGTTCATCTGAAGCAATTGGTTCGTCGTCAATGATTGCATAGTTGCTGATTCTGTGAGTCTTGAGATAGTCGGATATCTCAAGACTCTTGGGGTGAGGAATATTGAAATTGTCCAACGTCGACAGATCAGCATTCAACAGCCATTCGTCCGACACTCCATTGCGTGTCACGTCGTTTATTTCTCCCATATATCCCCTTTCTTTCCACATCTGGCGCAATCCATCGAGGCCGTATATCCCCTTCCATGATGAGATTACGACAATCTTTGCACCTGTCGCACGGACAATTCTATAAAGATTGTCCATTGCAACAGGCGAAAAAAGACGTCCATAATTATCCTCGCGAGGTTTGTCCGCCTCTAGAAGTTCGTGCTGATAGTCTTCTGTATTGAGAACTCCATCGAAATCTAGAAAGATAATTTTACTCATGTGGCATTGTTAGATTAGTCAAAGTTACTTTTATTATCTGCAATTCCTAAACTTTGAACCCCTCGATGATTTGATATATGCGCGTCTCTCTTCCCTCTCTTATGTATTCGGAAATATCATCACTTGTTACCATTTTGGAAACACGACAGCCATTAAGGCGACAGCTATTATCTGTTTCAAAACTGCAATAATCGACATAAGACACAGCCATACGTGACATTCAGGATTTATTAGACAAGAACATCTTGGTAGAGGACATTCCGGGAGCAAAGCGACCAAGTTACTCCATTGTCTATGACGCAGAAGACCTTACACAGTTCTTTACTGAGGTGAACATCATCGAAGAGAATGGTGTTCACTATCTCAAAGCATTGTTCAAAGGTCGGAAACCTGTAAGCGAAAGGATTCTGAAGCTCGATGCAGAGAGATTTGAGAAAGGAGATCTTCCACTGTCGAATCTGCTCAATAAGTGCTGCTCGTATATAGTCGCCAGCAATTAAGCTGCAATGTTCGATTCCGTATGGAAGACGTGCTCACAGCCCCAAATGATCGCGTAAACAATATTGTGCGGACCGTGTGTTGTGATACAAAAGCCAGTAGGTATCAATGGTAATCCCGTTGCAACTGAGGCGTGGATAAGTGAGTAATATTAGGCTGGTGTTTTATATGTATAAAAACAACGGATACTATTGAGGAATAGTATCCGTTTATTTTTTTGTGGCTGTATTTATACGATTAGACTAATCGGTTGTCGTTGATGCGTTTGGTTCAGCATCTTTTTTATACTCTTCTGCCAAACGTAGCAGATTCTCTTTAAAATCATTTTCTGATAGGCTGGCTGCATTACGGAAACAATAATATTTCTCCTCTTCTTTCTTGCTCAAACTATCTTTTTCGATATAGTTGAATTTCTTGCCCATAAGGTATATAGTATTATCTCTATACCACTGATAATGGCTATCTTCAAATGTAAAATTAATATCGCTGCCAAATAGGAAGTCAGTTCTATCTACTATTGCGCTAGGAACCACTTTTATTCCTTCTGTATGAAGTAGCATTTTGTCACGCTTACCTGCATTCAAGAATACACCAGGACCACTTGGGTATATGGCATAATGGTTATGATACCATCTAATATGTGACGTTGGAATATTCTTAATAACAAAATCAAGCAGCATGGTATTTGACAACTGATAAATATACTTTAACTGGTTATCGGGATTGGGAATAACATCCTTTATATCAGTTTCACCCATCAAAATATCATGAACGGGCGAACATATATCATTCCTAAGTAGATAATATCGCCATGACGAGCCATAGTTATTGAATGTCGTAGGGTGATAATCTAATACACTTGTATAATTGTCCGCAGTAAATCGGCTGAAAAGTGCCTTAAGGAGATTCGCGTTGTCAAATTCATCTCGAACTGCAGGTTTGTCATTATTCTGCGCATCTTCCTTAAAGTATTTCTTGGCATTTGCCAGTTTTGTATGGAAGTTGCTCCAATCATCTGTCACTTTTCCATTTGAATTTCTATAGAGAAAACGTATGGAGCCATTGAAGAATGAGTATTTTTCTGCAGCAATGATAATATCTTTCCACTGGAGTTCGACAATCTTTTTAGCCTTTATCCGCTCTTCTTTTACTTGTTCCGTATTAAATTTTGGCAATTCCCCATTATCAATAAGGTATTGGTATATGTTGCTATTATCAATTTTGTCAATTGCCTCACAGATATCACCAAAAGACTCATCATCTATTGTCGTATTCTTTATCAGGTTTCTGAATACTCGTATCCATTCCTTGTATTCATCCACATTTATGGCTTGATAACTCGTCAGCTGACCATATTTCAATACCGCAAAAAATCTTGCTCTATGAGAATATTCCGGCTTGGTGCTTTTTATCAATTCATCAATAAAGAATTTCTTATCATCGGCAAACCTATCATCATTATCTTCGATTGTTTTATAGTTATCAACTAACCAATCTGTATTCTTCTTAAATAATTTCCGAACTTCTTCATTCCTATACACCTTATCATATTCGTCAAAACTGATAAACGGGTTATCTACATCATCATCCTTGACTTTGCTTTTCTTAATCGGGAAAAACTTTCCAGCCAACCTAGAAGCCAACCTAGAGTACACAAAAGTATGTTCGTTTATATAGTTCATAAAATAGACATCAGGATTGGGATCTATATTCTCTTTGACTTTGACAGAGAACTTAAGCATAAAATCCATCCATTTCGAATCAAAATCGTTCCTAAATTCAGGATTGTACTTATCAATAAACTTTGCTTTAAAATTCTCAAACGTCGTCAACTGTCGACCGCGCGAGTTCATCTTAACATAAGTCTTCCCGTCTGTACCTTTATCAAGATGGATAATATCATACTTGATGCCAGACTGACTTGAGAAAAGAATAGAACATAGTTCTCCACAATCCTTAGGATATTGACTACCTATCTCTTCAAGCATCACATGCATACTCTTTACAGTAGGATCACATTCCCAAATACTAAAATAGTCTTCGTGTTCCTTGATTATCTTGCCTACATCCCCTTCTGTATATGACACTCTATACAACAAATCAACAAACTGAGATGAGTAACTGCGTGTGTTCCATTTAAATTTCTTAAGCACCTCTTTGTAGTCCGATAGTCTGTCCTCTCTCCAGGCGACATACCAATGAAGCAAAAAAATAGTAGTTAGTCTCTGCTGTCCATCAACCGCTATGAATTTCTTTTCATTCTCATCGTAAGAACCAAACACAAGACCAGAATGGCATTCCTGACGTTCATTTATTGCCTTATTTATTGCCTTATACAGGTCTCCGACAAATGTCATTCGTATGTTATCTATTCTGCTATTACCCGTTCGTCCCTGAGCGTAATCTCGTTGATAACATGGCACAACAATATCATACTTGTTAATCTCCTCCCAAAACGAAGTGTTCGTTTTTATTTTATTCTCTACAGCCATGCTGTTTTAATCTATTTAATGTGTTGATAATTGCATCGATGTAATATTCTCTGTCCGATTTCTTATTTCCGTCGTAGGCATTGTCCTTTTCCCACTTGTAGAAATGTCCTGGCATTGGAGTATACACTTTCATGAAAACATTCTGCGTTCCAAGAGGTACAAAACTTCCTGACTTGACTCTATCCATAATGATTCGTCGTTTAGTAGAAAACGGAGATACCCTATAAGCTGCAGACCTATTTATATTGGCATTTAGCAATACGATATTTCCAATACTGTTCTGATCTACATTGTCATGACCCGACAAATCGCCTTCTATTAAGGTTATTATATCATTATACATCTCTTTAAATTCTTCAGGTTTCAGGTTAGATAGAGTCGCTGATACATTCTTAAGATTGTCATCAGTATCTTTTGCCTCTCTGACATAACACATGTATTTTTCTAGTTTTTCTTTATCAATTTTTTCTTCTAACATCTGACTATCTATTTCAAGGCCCTTCATCCACAATATCCATTCCACCTTCTTTTTGAGAGATTCAGATGCCGTCGCATGAATATGCTCCTTATCCCAATCTTCTTTCTTGTAAAGGTCAAAATGGAACTTGTCGTTAAAAGTGTACTCTTTATTTTTATCAACTGCTAATGAACAAAGAATATTAAACAACAATAGCACATTCTTAGTCCTGCCGTCCTTATATTCCATTTTTCTTATTTCGTCGTCGGGTGGTATTGTCTCAATCACTCTTTTTCTTATTGTTTCCTTAAAGTCAGCCAGAGCCTTGTGTTCTCTATTAAGTCGCCAGATATCATGTAACTCATTGATGCTTTTATTCTCGATAAGATACCCAATAAGATTGTATAAATATTTATCATTATACCAACACATCATACGATTGAATACTGCTTGTATTTCGTTCCATATCTCTCTTGTCGACTTATCTTCCTTATGTATTCTAACAATCTCATTAAAGGTATGCTGCTCGTCCTTCTCCCTATCTGTGCCACAATAAAGATCAAGCAAAAGTTCTATCCTGTTATACTCCTTAAAATAATCACTGTCAGCCTTGACAAGAAACAGGAAAAATTCGTCGTTTTGTAGTTTATACTCCATCTCATCCCATTCACATGCCATTCGTTCTATGGACGTACTATCTGTATTGGTCATAATGTATGCCTTGACAAGCTCTGCATTTGTAAGACTTATCTTTGCATTATTAAGTCTCTCGAAATGAGCAGGTCCATCTTCAGGATTATCAAGTTCATACCAAATTATCTTGACATTCTTTTTGAGGTTATTGATGAATTTTCCAAACTTACTTTCGTGTCGTTTAATAGCGTTATTTGCCTGATTGAAGTAATACGTATCACACGTTTCATATTTAACCTCATCTAGCATTCCTTTGTTTAACTTTTGCAAATAATTATTGCTTTTATCCCTTGATTCATACTCTATCTCATATAGAGGATACTTCGCCATGTTGAGAATTAGCCATATCGTTGTCAATCTCTGTTGTCCATCCACAAGTATATATTCATTAGACATTTTATCTTTGCGAGTAACAACAACTGGCTGCAAACAATAGTCAGAGAGGTCATTCTCGTCAATTTCACAAATGTCTTCAATAAGATGCTCAACATCCGTTTCCCTCCACTTATACCCACGCTGATAGCTAGGTATAAAGAACTTATACTTAGGACTTCCGTTTTCTTGTTCTATAAGTTCACATATAGATATTAACTTAATCTTTGCCATATAACAATCTATTTACCTTACAAAGGTATTTAAAATATTGATTTATAAATCTGCACACAAAGTAAAAACATAGCTACGTAGAAAACATACATACGTTTCATAAATCCACACATCAATCAGTATTCAGTTCGTAATTTGTACTGCGGCCACCCTCTTCTGTTTTCTTGAGCAACCCCTTCTCCAGTAAATCGGAGATGTCTCGCAGAGCTGTAGCCTGGGACGAATGAGTCATTTTTGCCCACTTTGAAGTATTGAGCTTCCCCTCAAAATTGCCCCAAAGCTTATTGAGAACTTTCGTCTGACGTTCGTTTAGAGGCACTTCACGGTATTTCTCCCAGAAGTGCGACTTAGCAAGTACTCGGTCGACTGTGGATTGTGAATGCTGGATAGCCTTGCGTAATGTCTCAAGAAACCACTTGAGCCAAGGGGTGATATCTGCCCCCGAACACGTGACCTTCTCGAGAGTTTCGTAGTACGCTTTTTTGTCTTGGAGAATCTGGGCAGACATGCTATAGAAGCGGTGTGGCATACCATCGGCACGGGAAAGAAGCATATCTGTGATGGTGCGTGTAAGGCGACCATTGCCATCGTCAAATGGGTGAATAACCACAAACCACAAGTGGGCAATGGCAGCCTTAAGGATAGGTTCAAAAGGGGCGTCAGACTCTACCCATTGGATGAATTCGTCCATCATAGGCGGAACAATGTCTGATGGAGGTGCTTCGTAGTGGACACGTTCCTTCCCCCAAGCGCCAGATACGACTTGCATAGGCTCTTCTCCTACACGGTAAGCACCGACAGTAATCTTATATAGCCCACTTCGACCATTAGGGAAAAGGGCGGAATGCCAGGAGAAAAGACGATCGTGTGTCAATGGCGAATGATAATTGCGTACAGCGTCTATCATAATCTGTACGACACCTTCGGTATAATGGTCAGGCTCAGGGAGTCCTTCAACTTCTATGCCAAGGTTGCGTGCTACGGACGAGCGCACTTTGTCGGCATTGAGAATGACTCCTTCTATTTCTGACGATCTGAGTATATCCTCGGATATGATGTCCAATGAGGTGTTGTTTTGCATCTCAAATCCGAGACTAGACATGAGTCCCGAAATGTGACCTTCCATATTCCGTACGTCAGAAATTAGCGGTAATAGCTGGTCCGAATCCCAATTCAGTTCGGACAGCTTAGCATTCTGCCATATATATCTATTCATCGTCATATATTATGGTTTGATGGCAAATATAGTGAAATGATGAGAATAAACACATTATTCGCGTCATATTTTGACGAGAATAACTCCCCTATTCGCCTCAAACTGCATTTTTTTACAACGGTTCAAACCTGTGTCAAAATTCTGCACACCCCTCTCCTTACTTTGCAATCAGAAACCAATAAAAACATACTAATATGGAACAGACAACAATACACTACATCAAGGAAGCGGTTCGGAATCTTGAGAATTGCCAGCTACAAGGCCCTAAATACTCTGAGGCGTCTCTGCTCCTCCAGAAGATTAAGGACATTCTTAACTTACAGGATACCAATGAGGCCGCTATTTTTTCAATAGCTTTTACCCGTATGGCAGAGGGTCGTTCCACAGATTTGTCCGATATCGCAAGTCATATTGGTTGTTCGTCAATAGATATTCTTGAGTATACTACAGCATTGTCACGACTCTCTAAGTCTGGTTATATTCAACCTAATGGCCGCAGAGCATCGAATGTCATTAAGCAAGATTTCGGTATAGATGATGTCGTTTCAAGTGCTATAATCGAGAACCGCCCTGTGGAGATAAAAGCCAATGACGGCAATTCACAACTATCTAAATATGATTTCTGTGAAGCCATCGGAAAGGATATTAAAGATTCTGGAGTTTCCACAAGCACTCTTATCAACCGTACGTCAGAATTGGAGGTTGAGTGTCAGCACCTGTCATTCATACACAATCTCAAAGCGCTTGCTCCTGATATAGAAGACCGCATCTTTTTCTATGACGTTTGTTATGATACCTTTGCCAAACAGGACAGACACTGCCGGGCCATTACCTATATATCCCCAACGGTTACGGATATATATACCGACTACCGCAAGATAGTCAGTGTTCGCCGTAGCATGAACGAGGATTGCCATCCTCTCATGAAGGCTGGCCTTATTGAACGTCAGGAGGAAGAAACCATCCGTCTGACACATAAAGGAAAGAAGTTGTTTTTTGAGGAAGATCTGTCAGCCTTCAGCCCCTCGAAGTGCAAGGACATTTATGAGTTTCTGGATAAGCTTTATGAATTGTTCCATGATAACAACGAGTATGACAGCGATACAACGTGGCACCGTCTACACAGTATTCTTAACGAGCTGGAGTCTGACAACGAACATTTGCCAGCCATAGCCGACGTGTGCAAATTAGTCACCAACAATGGAGAGCGTGTTCTTTTATACATCATTGCTTCAAATACAGTTGACGGATGTGATACCAACCTGAGCCGTGAAGTGAGAGCAATATGGCAACGAAACCAAAGAAAAACGGTTCTTGAGTCTTACAAAGACAAAAAGGCTGAACTTCAGACCCATGGATTGGTGAACATAGAGAAAAACTCGTCTCTATATGGTGAAAATACCTTTATATATCTATCCGACAAAGGTCTGGAACTTATTCTGAGAGAGGATGCCGCTTTATACATCAACGACGAGACAAGCAAGAACCTTCTTAACCCAGATAAAATCAACAAGAAGTCTCTCTTCTTTTCCGAAGAGCTTGAATCGCAACTCTCGCTGGTTCGCAACAGTCTTATGGAGGATAACTACCGCAACCTTTGTGCGCGTCTTGAGGAGGCTCATCTTCCTAAGGGCATGAACATTCTTCTGTATGGAGAACCCGGCACAGGCAAGACTGAATCTGTTCTTCAAATGGCTAAGGCTACTGGTCGTGCTATCCTTCATGTGGACATAAGCGAAACCAAGACTTGTTGGTTTGGCGAGAGCGAGAAACTCATCAAGAAGGTCTTTACCAACTACAAGGCACTTTGTGAGAAATCGGACCTGAAACCTATTCTCCTATTCAACGAGGCTGATGCGGTATTCTCAAAACGTAAGGATGTCAATTCGTCCAACGTCGCCCAGACGGAGAATGCTATCCAGAATATAATCCTGGAGGAGATGGAGAACATGGAGGGCATCATGATTGCAACAACCAACCTGGCAGATAATCTGGACGGGGCCTTCGAACGTCGTTTCCTCTTCAAGGTCCACTTCGACAAGCCTACATTGGAAGCCAAGAAAAGCATTTGGCAGAATAAAATGCCAATGCTCTCTGATACTGATGCTCAGTCTCTTGCCTCGCAACACGACTTGAGCGGAGGCCAGATAGACAATATTGTCCGCAAATCCTTAATGCAGCAGATCATAGCTGGCGAACAGCCTTCGCTTGCTTCTTTATCTAAGCTTTGTAGCGATGAACGAATCCTGAGCAAGGGAAACAACAAGGTGGGATTCGGGAAATAAGTCTATAACGACAAAAGATACGCAATCACATTGTCTGCCATGGCTTTGGTTAGTCCTTTCTGGAAGCTGGTCTGGAACAGATGTGACTTTTGTTCATCTGAAGCAATTGGTTCGTCGTCAATGATTGCATAGTTGCTGATTCTGTGAGTCTTGAGATAGTCGGATATCTCAAGACTCTTGGGGTGAGGAATATTGAAATTGTCCAACGTCGACAGATCAGCATTCAACAGCCATTCGTCCGACACTCCATTGCGTGTCACGTCGTTTATTTCTCCCATATATCCCCTTTCTTTCCACATCTGGCGCAATCCATCGAGGCCGTATATCCCCTTCCATGATGAGATTACGACAATCTTTGCACCTGTCGCACGGACAATTCTATAAAGATTGTCCATTGCAACAGGCGAAAAAAGACGTCCATAATTATCCTCGCGAGGTTTGTCAGCCTCCTGAAGTTCACGCTGATAGTCCTCGGTATTGAGAACTCCATCAAAGTCGAGAAAGATGATTTTCATATATTATGACTTAAAGTTTTAAAAACATCGCCTACTGAACTTTTGCAAAGTTACACACCACCTGTGCAAAAAATGGACATACCCTTCACTTTTTACAATTCTATTCTTAAATCCTCTTTTTCACGAAATCGTAAACCTGTGTCACATTTCTGCATACCCCTTCTGTTACTTTGCAACATCAAACCAATAAATCATACAGACATGGACAGACAACTGCACCGTGATAGTATGATACAGGGAAAAAATGTCAAACTTAAAATAGTAGCATTATGATACTAGAAAAAGATCTGCAGATAGCTTACAGCCAAGATTGGGAAAGTCTTGGAATTGTGATGAATGAAATCAATGCTGACATTCAAACTCCGTTTCTGCTTTCGGTGGCAAGAGGAGAAGGTGACGATGCTGATGAATCATGGTGGACAGAGGCCGATATCCGAGTAATGTTTTTCGGTAAGGAAGCCAACCAGTGGGAAAACGAGGATACCGATGATCCTCTGGAGAGTGTTGAAGCGGCAATGGCTCTTTACAAGAACTTCTACAGTGTTCACTACAATTATGACGCACAGGTTGGTCACTTCTATACCGAAAATATGAAATCTTCCTTTTTCAGGGATGGTGTTAACGGCATAATGTCTGAACTTGGTGTAAGATTTCCGGGCAAAAAGATAGCGTGTCTGACAAACAATATATCAAAATTGTCAACAAGTGAAGGGAAACCAGTAAGTGCAGGATTGCACGACATAGAGATGGAAGAACTTAGGGTTATTGTGAAGGAAATCAGAATACTCAAGCCAAACATCCTTATATTCTTTACAGGTCCAGGTAATAACAAATATTTCAGATACATAAAGCAACATTTCCTAATGATTAACCAAGAGAAGCTTGGTGACGTGGAGGGAAGAGATGCCGTAAAGCTAATTATTCAAAGCAGTAATAGACTTGCCTATAAGACTCATCATCCGCAAGGTCACAAGAATCGTTGGGAGCATTATAATGCCATTCTCGATGATATCATGCTCAGCAACCAGAAGAGATCTGAGCAGTTTGTTCAATGTGCCCGATTTATTGTTGAGGTACAAAAGGCAACCTATTCGATGATTCAACGCGAGTTTGGTTTTACCTATAGCGAAGCTACGCATATCATGGACCAGTTATATGAAACAGGTATAATAGGTCCTGAAAATGCAGGTTCTCCCCGTAATGTTTTAATTCCAGATATGGACTCTCTGGAACAACATTTAGCAAGAATAAGGGATGAAAACAGAATATACTTTTGACAGGATGCATAGATAACACGGAATCTGTACAACTCAGATATTGCAAGATGTCCAAAAATACATTATACAATCATGATAAATATAGTAAAGCTTGCTTTAATGGCGTCTGTTATGGTGCTTGCTAGCTGCACTAATACTGGTCATGATAATATCAACACGGATTGTTCCGAAACAGCAAAACTGGATTCGTCTGACATTTTCAACGATAAGGTTCTGTATGGCAGTTGGTTCACTCCTCACGAGGCTTCTATAATAAACATCACTTTTAATAGGGATAACACTTTTGAGATGAACGACTATAAGCAGATGGGCAATATCTTTGTCCATCTTACTCGCGAAGGTTCTTATAGCGTCAATGGCGAAACCATCAAACTTAAGTGCAACGACGGCGAGGAACGTATATTTGAATGTATCGAAATAGAAGGTAGGATATACCTATGCAATAATAATACAATGATGATAAAAGGATTGCTGAACTGATATTTGTCATATGGAGAATAATCCAATCACAGACGTCGGAAAAATTTGGAGGCGCACGTAAGGATTTGTACAATGGTAGGACATCTCCTCTTAAAAAGCCGACATCTGCCAATTCTTTTGACGTGGATTTGTTTTTTTGTCCGACTTCTCTTCCGATGCTGATGGCGTAGACCAATTGTCTTCTTTCCAGAGTTTGTCTTCTAAGGGCAAACTCTGGAAAGCTGCTAAGGTCTTGTCTCAATTGGTTGATTGTCTGCTGGAAAGGTTTCCTGAGATCTCGCTGGATTGTTTTCATTGGGCATTGGGTACTGCTGCCATGTCGCGATATCGTATGCTGAAGAACGACAACCTCTTGTCTCATATTGAGGAGATAAAACGGCATTTATGTTTGGTCGCTGCTTCTCAATATGGACTGGAATGATAATTACTGTAGATACTAATTGCATCCTTACAATCAAAAAAGCTCAGAATAGTCAAACTTGTGTCTTTTTTTTGCATACCTTGCAAATAATTTTGCAAGCAGAACTAAAAAACTGATTCAAGATGGGACCATTAAGAAAATATTTGTGGATTCTGACTAAACTCAGATTACACAAAAGCTTGACCTTAGAGCAAATCGGTAGAATGTGGGTTGACGATCAGGTCAATAATGGCGAGGAACTGACTAATAGAACTTTTCATAAATATCTTAGAGATATAGAAGATCTCTTTGATATCAACATTGTCAATACACGTTGTGGCGATTATACATATTCCATCGAAGGGTTGGATGACCTGAAAAATGACGAATTCAGATCGTGGCTCCTTGATTCTTACGCTGTTATCGACCAACTACAGGTGGATAAACGGCTTCAGGGACGTGTGTTTTTTGAAGATATACCTTCTGGTCAACAGTGGCTCACTGTCTTTCTAGAGGCTATACGCCAAAATAAGACAACAACTATTACTTATCAACGTTACGTTTATGGCTATGAAAACACATACGACATAGAGCCGTATGCTCTTAAGCTTTTCAACCGCCGCTGGTATGTTATTGCTCGCAATCCTTATCTTTCCGATAAGGAAAAGAATGATGTAATCAGAATATATGGTTTGGACAGAATGAAGGAGGTGGTGATTACATCTAAATGTTTCCTAGAACCTGAGCCTGGTGTTATAGAGAATATGTTTCAAGATTGCTACGGAATCTTGGCCGATGAGAATGTTTCTGCTGAACGTGTAGTCATCAAAGCCTGGAGCCCTCAGTATAAATACATCAGGTCACTCCCCCTTCATAAATCTCAGAGGGAGATAGATCATGATGATGATGAGTCGGTAACTTTTGAATATTATGTGCGACCAACATTTGATTTCTTGCAGGAGTTATTGGCACAAACAGACTCTATTGAGGTTCTGGAACCTCAGTCTGTTCGCAATCAAATGCGTAACTTCGCAAAAAATATGTATCATCACTACAAAGACGACAATAATTAATGAAAAAAGGAATAAATTTCATTGCTATAGACTTTGAGACTGCGACTGGCAAACGATCTTCGATTTGTGAGGCGGGTATATGTGTGGTAAAGGATGGTGAGATAGTGGAGACTAAATCGTGGTTGGTACAGCCCGAGGATAATCTCTATTCTTATTGGAATATACAGTGCCATGGCATCGTGCCTGAGGATACGGAGGATGCGCCGGAGTGGCCTGTGGTATGGAAAGAGCTGCGACAGTATCTGTATGAGACGCCTGTATTAGTTGCCCATAACGCAGCTTTCGATATTTCTTGTATCCGAAAGGCGAATGAACTGTATCATCAGGATGCACCAGAGGCGACTTTCTACTGTACTCTTCGTGCTGCTCGTCATGATTACGATTTCGGCACTAATACACTCGGCTATCTCTGCGAGCAGTTCAATATCCCAGAGGGAACTCATCACAGAGCTGGGGACGATGCCGAGATGTGCGCTCGTCTTTTTCTCCGCATTATAGATGATGCCAGCATAACGTCGCTGGAAGAACTCGATTATTGTAATGGGATATTATAATTCTACATCCTCCATATTAGGAAATAATATAAGCCCTGCCAGTGAAAATCACCGACAGGGCTTAATATTAACATTAACTAAGAGCTTCTATTATCTAGCAAAGAGCAACTCTCTGTACTTTGGCAATGGCCACATCTCGTTGTCTACGATAAGCTCGAGCTTGTCTACATGGTAGCGAATCTCGTCGAGCAATGGACGAACTGTTGCGTCGTATGCCTCAGCCTTCTCCTTCTCCGACTCAATCTTGTTTGCAACCTTACGAGCGTTCTCGAGTGCTGTAGACTTGGTACGGATCTCGCTTACGTGCTTTGAAATCTTACGGATAAGATCCTTCTCTGATGCAGTCAACTCATCAGCCTCGGCACCCATAATCTCGATCATACCCTTAACGTTCTTGATAAGGATGTTCTGATACTGGATAGCTGTTGGGATGATATGGTTAACAACCAAGTCGCTCATTACACGACCCTCGATCTGGATCTTCTTTGTATACTTCTCATACTCTACCTCGGCACGAGCCTCGAGCTCTCTCTCTGTCAAGATGCCCTGACCGATCAATACCGACTTAGCGTGATCTGTTGTCATCTTGCTGATTGACTCAGGTACAGATGTGATGTTTGTCAAGCCACGACGAGCAGCCTCTGCCTTCCACTCCTCAGAATAGCCGTTGCCATCGAAGTGTACTGGAGCCGACTCGATAATGAGCTTACGGATCTCCTGGAAGATAGCCTCATCTTTCTTAACACCCTTCTCAATGAGAGCATCAACATTCTTCTTGAACTCTACGAGCTGTGCAGCAACCATTGAGTTGAGGACTGTCATCGCACCAGCGCAGTTTGCTGAAGAACCTACTGCACGGAACTCGAAACGGTCGCCTGTAAATGCGAATGGCGATGTACGGTTACGGTCAGTGTTATCAATCAAGATCTCTGGCAAACGACCTACACCAAGCTTCAATGCTGTCTTCTCTTCTGGAGTCATCTTAGCATCAGAAACCTTCTCTACGATGCTGTCAAGCATTGACGAAATCTGTGTGCCGAGGAAGATAGATACGATTGCTGGAGGTGCCTCGTTAGCGCCAAGACGGTGCATGTTGGTCGAGTTGAGGATAGAAGAACGGAGCAAATCCTGTCCTTTGTATACTGCAGCCATCACGTTTGTCAAGAATGTGAGGAATACCATGTTGCCCTTAGGGTTCTTGCCAGGAGCAAAGAGGTTAACACCTGTATCTGTACCGAGCGACCAGTTGTTGTGCTTACCTGAACCGTTTACACCAGCAAATGGCTTCTCATGGAGCAATACCTCAAAACCATGATGCTTTGCCAAACGCTTCATAACGTCCATTACCAACTGGTTGTGGTCATTGGCAAGGTTTACCTCCTCATAGATAGGAGCAAGCTCGAACTGGTTTGGAGCCACCTCATTGTGACGTGTCTTAACTGGAATACCAAGGCGCTGGCTCTCTACCTCAAGGTCACGCATGAAGTATGCAACACGCTCTGGAATAGAACCGAAGTAGTGGTCCTCGAGCTGCTGGTTCTTAGCAGAAAGGTGACCCATCAATGTACGACCTGTCAACATCAAGTCAGGACGAGCATTGTACAAACCTGCATCTACAAGGAAGTACTCCTGCTCCCAACCGAGGTATGAATATACCTTAGTTACGTTCTTATCGAAGTACTGGCAAACTGCTACTGCAGCTTCGTCAACAGCCTTCAAAGCCTTGAGAAGAGGTGTCTTGTAGTCAAGTGCATCACCTGTATATGAAATAAAGATTGTAGGGATACAAAGTGTAGAACCTACGATAAATGCTGGAGAAGTAACATCCCAAGCTGTATAACCACGAGCCTCGAATGTCTGACGGATACCACCATTAGGGAACGAAGATGCGTC
Organism: Bacteroidales bacterium; assembly: GCA_024401365.1. Lineage (GTDB taxonomy): Bacteria > Bacteroidota > Bacteroidia > Bacteroidales > Marinilabiliaceae > W3P20-009. Next base: position 109,849 of record JAKSLE010000008.1, read on the forward strand.
AGGCTCCTGCTGTGCAAGGTGCTTACCTGAGAATTCCTCGATAATCTTGCCGTCAGGACCGTAGTTGATAAAGCCGTCATGCTTCTCTGCTGTACCCTCTGTCAAAGGCTGGAACCAGTGAGTATAGTGTACTACTCCGTGATCAAGTGCCCAAGCCTTCATACCTGCAGCAACACCATCTGCAATCGAGCGGTCAACAAGTTCGCTCTTTGCAATGCACTGCTTTACTTTCTTGTACACGCTAGGCTGAAGATATTTCTTCATTGCCTCATCGTTGAATACTAACTCTCCATAGAACTCTGAAACTCGTTTCTCTGGAAACTTCATGTCTGGAGCCTTCTTGGTCATCAAGTCGGACAAAGCCTTAAAACGCAACGTTGCCATATCTTTATATATTTATAGTTTATTACTTATTTCAGCTTTTTGCTTTCATTTACGATGCAAATATAGGTGCTAGGTTTCACATATGCAATATTTTGGACGAAAATTTTACATTATTTAATCAACTACCCCCTCTAACTTACACTTTGATAGTAAAAATCACCCAATTTCATGCATATAACCCCTCAATATATAGTGTAGTGACAGATTGTTTGATGTATCTTTGCAAAACAATCAAATTGAAAGCAATGAACCGTAATCTTAGATGGTTTTTACTCATATCTTGGCTAATACTGATTTTTGTACTCTCACATATGGCCGGTGAGGAGTCTAGTGAGCAGAGTCGCTTCGTAGTGTGGCTATTCTCTGCCATAGGTCTGGACCTGAATGGGTGGTTCGGAGAAATGACTATGTGGATAGTCAGAAAAGCAGCCCATACTTTTGAGTACTTCATGCTTTGTATCTTTGCCCACAATGTAATACATATATATATAAGGAGTAATCGACGATTCTTATATGCACTGGCAGCCGCATTCTTTTATGCATGCACAGATGAACTGCATCAGATTTTTATCAATGGCCGAGCCGGTTGCATAGAAGATATAATGATTGACACTTTCGGAGCTTTATTGGGATTACTCTCAATATTTTTGTGGTATTACATAAAAAAAGCCCGAACCCAATAGGGTCCGAGCCTGTATTTCTATATCATTGCAGGGATCAAACTATACCCTTAGGCAACACTATACTGATAGTAGGCTGATGATGCCCACAGTCATGATGGTCACAAATTTGAGGATTGTCGACAATCTTCCCTGCCAGATAATCTCTAACTAACGTCTCCACATTACCTTCACATCCTTTAATTACCTCAATACCGCAACTGCCCAACTTATTGATTGCACCTTGCCCTATATTGCCAGCAAGCATCAACGTAATGCCCATGTCTTTCATTTCGTAGGCAATATTGGATTTGCAACCGCAACCTTCTGGACTGGCCAAGGTGGAGATTTTGACTACCTCATTATTGTCGTCTGTTTCTACTACCGTATAATAAGCACAATGACCAAAGTGATGGTCCACTACCCCATCTCTAGTAGGAATCGCTATCTTCATTACTGTTTGTCTGTTGATTTACGACTGCAATAATACGAATAACATTCCTATGGACGAAATAATTGGCCCAAATATCAGCCAACTCTCAATATACTTAATTATTGGTATATCCCATTTTCACATAAGTTGATTAACTTTGTACGCCATTTATCATTTAACAATCAAGAAAATGTTGAATCTTGAAAAGATAGTCGATCAGATCATCAACAACGCTTACCAGGTGACAGAAGCCGAAGCCTTGGAATTACTTCGCTGGCCCGACGCTAACGCTCTCTATGCTGCAGCCGACAAGGTCAGAAATGCATTGTGCGGTGATTATTTCGATACTTGCTCAATTATAAATGCCCGCTCAGGTCGTTGCTCGGAGGATTGCAAATGGTGCAGCCAGTCGCACAAACATCACACAGGCATTGACGAGTACCCTCTCATCGGCGTGGAAGAGGCTATGAAACTTGCCAAGAGAAACGACAGTGCCGGTGTACAGAGATATTCACTGGTTACCAGTGGCAGAACGATGACCGACGCTCAGATAGACCAGGTAGTTGAGATATTCAAAGCCCTGAAAAAGGATACCAATCTGTTCCTTTGTGCCTCAATGGGCTTACTCACTAAACCACAACTTCAGAAGTTGTACAATGCTGGCGTGAGAAGATACCATTGTAATATAGAGACAGCCCCAAGTCACTTCCCTAATCTATGCACTACACATACTACAGCTGAAAAAGTGCAGACTATCCAGTGGGCAAAGGAGGTAGGCATGGACGCATGCTCTGGCGGCATCATAGGTATGGGTGAGTCAGAGGAGCAGCGTGTGGAGATGGCTTGCTACCTCCGTTCTATCGGGGTACATTCTATTCCGCTCAACGTACTGATGCCTATCAAGGGCACTGCGCTTGAGAATCAACCTCCATTGTCCGAAGAGACTATTCTTCGCACAGCATCAATGTTCCGTCTTGTCAACCCTAAGGCCTATATCCGAATGGCTGGCGGTCGCGCATCATACTGGGCACAAAGCGACATAGCCCTCAAATGTGGCATCAACTCTTCAATAGTTGGCGATATGCTCACTACTACAGGAGCCAAAACCATAGAGGAGGACATGGTAAAATTCAAGGAGGCTGGATATACTCTCACAGAAAAATAGTGTCTCTCAAAATAAAAGAATCAAAGCATGAACTTTTATGGACTGATTGTAGCCATTGCTACTTTTTTAATGATCGGACTATTCCATCCACTGGTTATCAAGGGCGAGTACTATTTCGGCGTCAAGATCTGGTGGGTGTTCGCCATCATGGGCGTACTAGGCTGCGCAGCTTCTCTGTTCGTTGAGAATCTTACCCTCAGCATACTGTTTGGCGTTTTCGGCGCATCTTCTTTATGGAGCATCGGCGAAATATTCCAGCAGAGGAAACGCGTGGAAAAGGGATGGTTCCCTAAAAGGAAGAAAGACTGATAAGAAAAAAGAGTCGGCCATTGGTCGACTCTTACTATATCATACCCACTTATAATTTAACGTGTGACAGCCCCATCTCAAAACATGTGCCACCACGAATGACAGCATAATAGCCACTATAGCCGTAATAGGTATAAGCACCTCGGGGCTCAATCCCGCACTTTCTACTAATTGGGTCAAAAATACCACAGGGAATGGATGTATGACAAATGCCAAGAACGAATCTGCAGCTGCCGACTCCCAAAATGTATGTTGCCTATTGAAATATCGCCTGCCTATAGCAAGAAGAAAATACGAAACTGCAACACACGACACAGCCTCCCATACGGAATATACTAGCGACGTGACATTCAATCCACCTGATGTATCTTCTGGATGCGACGCTGATATCCCTAACATCAATACCCACATCACAAAAGCTATAGCCATCCATTTACATGAACGTCGTACCGTCAACGTGTCCAATAGTTTCTGCCGTGAAGCTAAAATACCTATAATGTACATGGCAACATAGAGCACAAAGTTTGCAAAGGTTATGCCCATTATTGGCTGATTGGTACGTACCACGGTTCGTAGAGCAAAGGTCAATAGGCCCGTAACGACTACAAATATTGTCATCGTCCGACTGTTTATCTTTATCTCTCCTATCTTGATATTGATTTTTCTGACAAGAATATACGCCATCTCAAAAAACAATAGCGCAAAAACAAACCATAGTGGACCTAATTGATATTGATACTCAGCACCCATACCCCACACATACTTGACAAGTAGCGGATGTATACCAAAAACATACACCAGCAAGGGCACTCCTAATCTGAAGAATCTGTCCCTCACAAACCCTGCCACACCTTTCTTGTCAAGGGACACCGGAGTAAATAACGCCGAGACAAAAAAGAATAGGCTCATAAAATATGATTGATTTATACCTAGTATAATAGTGCACAGTATTCTGGATGTGCCTTCTACTTGTACAGGCGAATCATAGTACCACCCTCCTATCGAACAGAATCCCATTATCACATGATGGAATATGACTATACAGCACAACAAAAGTCGTATGTAGTCAACATAAAATAGTCTCAATTTCATAGTCTATATCACTCAAATAACGTGTATTATATTACCACAAAGTTAATCTTATTTTTTATCTTTGCCTCGATTCAATAGCAATATTGCACTCAATCTTTTTACTCCATTATCATTTTACATAATGAAACAGTTTATTTTGCCTTTATTGGCTCTCGTATTCACAGGTCTTGGTGTCTGCATTTCTGGTTGCAGCAATGCTCAGCAGACTGAGGCTAACCCAGAAATCAATGCTAGCCAGGTCGTAGTAGATAATATCATGGCTCGCCGAAGCATTCGCAAGTACAAGGACCAGCCTGTTTCTCAAGAAATTCTCGACAAAATAGTAGAGTGCGGTATCAATGCTCCTAATGGCATGAACCAGCAGTGCTACGAGGTCAAGGTTGTCAACGACCCTGCTTCTGCTGCTTTCCTCGCAGAGAACCTCAATGGCTTGTACAAGGCTCCAGTATATATGTTCATCGCTGCTAAGAACAACTACGATATGTCTCGTATCGACGTAGGTCTCTTGGCCGAGAACGTATGTCTTTCAGCTTGGGCTTATGGTGTCGGCTCTATCAACCTCGGTATGCCTGTTCGCGCTTTGTATGAAAAGCCTGAGCTATTGGCTAAGTTGGGCTTTAGCGAGGGACACGACTTATGTCTCGTTCTTGCTTTGGGTTACGCCGACGAGGCTCCAGATGCTAAACCTCGTGTAGCCGAAAGAGTACAATACATAACCATCGCTGAGTAATACTGAGCTAAACAATTTATACACAGAGCCATCTCTCATAGAGGGATGGCTCTTTTTTACTTTTCCTTCAGGGCTAGGTACGACTCTTTTATCAATCCCCAGCAACTTCCAATAAGTATTACAGCTATCGCCAGACTGACTACCGTGTCTATCAAATACCACCCAGTAAAATATATTAATATACCGGATATTACCACCCCTACACTCACCAGTGTATCCGCTAGCATATGCAGGTAGGCTCCTTTTCTGTTCAGATCGTCTTTATTCCCTCTGCTCAATAGCCATGTCGTAATTCCATTGACTATTATTCCTACTCCAGCAGTCCAACCTATTACAGCACCATCCATATACCCCGTACCCCCGTCCGTCAGTTTCTCTACGCTTTCCCATATAATTGCAATAATGGCAATGGCCAACAACAATGCATTGACAAATGCTATCCACGATGCTTTGTGCCTAGCCTTTTCGCCATCTCGTTTTACCAGCCAAAACGCAATAAGCGCTAACACTAATGCCAATACATCGCTGAGATTATGCCCCGCATCCGAAACTAGACCCATGGAGCCATTCCAAAATCCTACTATAGCCTCTACTGCAACAAATACAAGGTTCAACCCTATAGACAACCCGTATACCTTGCCCATGCCTGCCTCTATCTTTAAGGCTTCTGCACCATGATGATGCTCATGTTCGTGATGATGTCCCATATATTCTATGTTTTATTGTTCAACGATGCAAAGCTACCTACTCTCTAGTGCAACCGGGTTGCAAATGTTCTGTAGTCATGTTATCTTTGTGTAGAATGAGATTAAAAGCATGGACACAAACCAACAGGTAATTGATATTTTGATGCACGGCGAGGTTCGACCAACTGCTAATCGTATAGTAGTAGCTCAGTTGCTAGCCGCTTCTTCTCGCCCCCTCTCGTTGTCGGAATTGGAGGATTTGTCCGATACTCTCGACAAGTCAACTATCTTTCGTACTCTTTCTTTGTTCCGCGACCACCATATAGTCCACGTAATTGATGATGGCTCTGCTTGCCCTCGATACGAACTGTGTGTTTGTCCCGAACATGAGGATAATGACGACCGCCACGTGCATTTTTATTGCGAGCATTGCCACAAGTCATTCTGTCTCCATGATATACCTGTTCCCGACGTGTCCAACTTGTCTCTCCCCAAGGGATATAGAGCGACTTCCATTAATTATGTCATCAAGGGCATCTGCGCAGAATGCTCATCTCGTCACATAGAATAGACATTTTTCACTATCTTTGAAAAAAACAATATCCTTATGAGAAAGAATTTCGGAAGTAAGCCTTGGTGCTACCCAATGCCAGTATTTATTGTTGGCACATATGATGAGAATGGCAACCCTAATGCAATGAACGCTGCTTGGGGTGGCATTGATTATGACGATCGCGTCAATATCTGTATGGGGGCCGACCATAAGACTACCCAGAATCTCAAGGCCAGCAAGGCATTCACTGTTAGCATGGGCACAGTAGACCAACTTGTAGCGTGTGATTACGTAGGCGTGGAGTCTGGCTTGAAAGCTGCCGACAAATGGCAGAAGACTGGCTGGCATGCCGAGAAAAGCGAATTTGTCAATGCCCCAGTTATCAAGGAGCTCCCTATGACAATGGAGTGCGAACTGGTAAGCTACGACGAGAAGGAGTGCCACCTGGTAGGCCGTATAGTCAACATCTCTGCCGATGAGTCTATCCTGACCGATGGCAAGATTGACGTATCTAAACTCCGCCCTATCTCCTTCGACCCAGTAAGCCACAGCTACCTCGAAGTCTCAACTAAAGTCGGCAACGCCTTCAAGGATGGCCTGAAATTGAAGTAATACTCTCAACATACAGAATAACGGATAGCCCCAAAAGCTGTCCGTTTTTTTATCTCTAATACCCCCATCAAAAATCATAATCCCTCACGCCGCTATCTTCCCTATCGCCTCAAAATATTCTTCTTCGTCCCCGAACTTCCTGTAATAGAATGGCGAAGCCTTGTCCATCTCTTCCCATTCTTTTGTATCACACAACTTGCTCATTACCAGTATATTCATCTCTCTCGTCTCTTCCTTCTTCTTCCCCAGTCGCCCGAGCCTAATTCTCCTCAACGCTTCCTCAAGCTCTATCCCATATTCTTTCAGCAAGCCATAAAAGTAAGAAACCGCTGCTCTGTGCCCTCCTTTTATCTTGTGCCTCTTGGCTTCTCGCTCCCAATGTCTCTTTTTGTTCCACTGCTTCAGTTCGTATGAGGCTAGTTTCTGCGCATCGGCAAACATATCCCTACAGTTTCTCTGCTTCTTCGTTACCTCTACTCCTATCAAGAAATACCCACTGGGACAACGCTTTATATACACGCTCTTCCCCGTCAGCCTGGCTGAGCTATCCTTCCTGGCCGCCTTCCTCGCTATCGTAATGCACTTATGTACTATGCTGACTCTTGCCACTTCTCTTAAAAGTTATATTGATAAAAATCCGACTGCAAATATAATACACCAACCCTAATTCCTACCATTCACATTAAAAAAAATTGCGAGCAAACATAGCCTTCTCTTATACTAGCAACTGCCTACCCATAGTCCAGCCACAATGTCGCCACTGTGTCAGATGGCTTCATTATCCCTGTTTCTTTACAATAGAAGAAAAAAAGAATTATACACTATCATACGCCCAAGCTACGATAATCAGAGTCCAAAATGAATTTTTAGCACCGAATCTTCGTTTGTTCAATCGGAAATGTGTAATCTCTATTTCGGTCGTCCTCCCTTCTGCCTTCAACTGAGCAATTTTCTCTTCAATATCCGCCTGCGAATTACCATTGAGCTGCTTCCAGGCTTCCTCTTGATAGTAGTTGGCTATCTCAAGTCCTGCATGGCGGCTTGCCGATAAGGACTTCAGCATTACCAATATGCCGCTTTCTCAGAATGATTATGAGGTTATGCAGGAAGCCATAGATATGCTTCGACAGCTGGAGGATTTCAGCCAATTCAGCGAGATGAGCGATGTGGTGAGCCGACTTCAGGATAAACTGGCCATAGGTTCGGTTATTTTTGTTTGCTAAAAACTACTTACCTCCTCGAAAATGAAACATATTGAATATCAATATATTATGAAATTATGATACAAATATGGAGCATAAATATTAGTTGCCATACTACCGAAATGTTACTGATATTTGCCTGTTATTGGAACAAAGATACAAGTATCTATCAATAAACCATAAGCCGCAAAATATGGATTAAGCAATATGGTGTAAAACAACTATTGTGATAGTAAAAATACACATCAGCAAATGTTATTCAAGTCCATTTATTGATTGTTTTGTCATTTATTTGCAACATTGCTATTTGTTATGCGTATAAAGACATATTAATAAATAAAAAAATATTATTCTATGGAAACAAGACCATTAAATAGGATCAAAGTCGTACTGGCTGAAAAAATGGTTTCCAATAAGGAATTGGCAGAGAAACTAGGAAAAGACCCTGCGACTATTTCGAAATGGGTGACAAATACGTCCCAGCCTTCATTGGAGAATCTTATTGAGATTGCCAGATGTCTTGATTGCGAAATTAATGATCTTGTTAGAAAATAAAAAGAGGTGCAACATGATAAACTATTCTCCAGGACAACGAATAACTGTCCGTGGTGAGGATTTTCTCATCACTCGCGTGGAACGCAACCTTAATGGTGCGCACCTCATTTATGTAAAAGGATTAAGCGAATTGGTTCGTAATCATAGTTTTGTTTTCGACACCGATTTGGACAAAAATATAGAAATAGTAAGTTCTTCTAATTCTGTTTTAGTTGGCGACGATGATCCTCGTTGGCGTAAGACTAGATTGCTGATAGAAACTGCTTTGCGTAGTAATGCATACTTTTCAAATAAGATTACTGTAGCGCATAATGGTGCATTTGATGTTGCTGAGTATCAAATGACTCCAACATTGAAGGCCTTTGAGTTGCCAAGACCGCGTTTGCTTATTGCTGATGGTGTCGGTTTGGGAAAGACTATCGAAGTCGGAATTTTCCTTGCTGAAATGATTCGTCGTGGTCGTGGCAAGCGTATTTTAGTGTGTGCATTAAAAAGTATTTTGGCGCAGTTTCAGGAGGAAATATGGAATAGATTCGCTATTCCTCTTGTACGCCTAGATAGTCTTGGCGTTGCTAAGATTCAGAATGAGATTCCACTCAACAAGAATCCATTTGACTATTACGACAAGACCATCATATCTATCGATACACTCAAGAATAATGGTCGTTTTCGTGCCTGGCTCGAGAAGACTCATTGGGATATTATCGTTATAGACGAATGCCATAAGGTAGCCAACGACGAGAGTCTGCGTGGCGATTTGGCGCAGTTCCTTGCACAGAAGTGCGACTCGATGATTCTTACTTCTGCAACGCCTCATAATGGTTCAGCCGAATCGTTTGCCAATCTTATGCGTATGCTCGAACCTATCTCCATTCCTAGAAATGGTGAATATACAAAGGAGCATGTAATGCCATATTATGTTCGACGATTCAAGAATGACATTGCTGATGAGCGCATACGTAGCCAGTTTCAAGAGCGTAAGGTGGTTTCTTTGGATGTGAAACTGACTCCACAGGAAGAAAACGTTTTGAGCATGCAACATGCTGAGTTTGTGAACTTGAACAATAGTGCCACTCACGATCCTTTGTTTGCTCTGACAGTGTTTAAGAGCTTTTTGTCGTCTCCAATGGCGGCATTAAAAACCTTGGAGGAGCGACAGAAAAAGGATGAGAACAGTGAATTGGAGAGTATTATTGCGGATGTAGAAGCCCTTGTGACTTTCCGCATTGACTCAAGATACGAAGCGCTAAAGACAAAACTCCTGGACATTTGGTCAAAGAACAAGCAAGAGCGTATTGTAATCTTCACCGAGCGTATTGTTACAATGAAGTATCTTGCAGAGCGTATCATGAAAGAGTTCGGCTTGAATAGCGATCAAGTGAAGCGTTTCGATGGCTCACTATCTGACACAGAGCAGGAGGAAATGGTAAGCGATTTTGCAAAAGAAGATAGCAAAGTTCGTGTATTCATCTCCAGCGATAGTGGTAGCCAAGGTGTCAACCTTCACTACTTCTGCCATATCATGTTCAATTATGACATACCATGGAGCCTCATTACACTAGAACAGCGTAATGGACGTATTGATCGTTATGGTCAGAAACAGACACCTGTGATTTATTACCTTGTGGCTAAGAGTGAACGAGAGGATCTTAAGACAGATTTCCGTATCATCGATAAGCTTCGTGATAAGGAGCAGGAGGTACACGACACTCTTGGCGATGCTATGAGCGTCATGGAGCTCTATAATGTGCAGAAGGAGGAGAAGGCCATTGGTGATATGCTTCAGGGTAAGAGAGATACGGATGTCATAGAGCCAGAGCCACAGCGACGTCGTCGTCCAATGGGCTTTAAGAAAGATGTTGAAAAAACTCCTGCCAAGGAACGCCTGTCGGAAAACATTTTTGAACCTCGTTTTTCGCTCTACAAGGAAGATATGGACTTTTACAAGGACCTGTTTGATGAACTCGAGGCAATCGGTAGCATTAAGCATGGAGATGTAACCCTACGTGACGAAGCTACAGTTCCCTACGTCGAGATTAAGAATAATCAGGAATTACGTGAGGTACTGTATGATATACCATCAGAGGCATTCCCTCAAGACAATATATTCCGTTTGGCTACCGACAAGGCATGGCTCAACAAGTCGATAGCTGAGTCACGTAAGAGCACGAAGAGTGGTTGGAGCAAATTTTTGCCTCTCTATGACTTGCATCCCATTATTCAGTATCTGCTTACAAAGTTCACGGCTTCATTGCCTAAGACCCAAGCTATGTCTGTTCGTTCAACTGGACTCACTAGAGGTATGAGTTATTATCTGTTCTATGGTAGCCATTGCAATGGGTTGGGGCAAAATCTCGTTAGCAAATTCTTTGTCGTGCCACTGAATACTGCAGGTGAAGTCAAGGAGGCACCTATGTCATTCCATGATTTTTGCGAGAAATATTCCATCCAGACGGGCTTCATGCATGGCTCGTCAAACAATAGTGATATAGATACCTTGCAAGCTAATTTGGAGCAGGCAATTCTATTTGGATTAAGCTACATGTATAATGCGCAGAATAAGACGAGTGCTGATATGGAGAAACAGTTGAATATTTACAAGAAGAAACTGTCTGAGTGGGCAGATATTGCAAATTCACTGTTCCCCGACGAAGATGTGACGATAACTCGTACAAATCAATATAAGAAAGAGAAAGAAGAGATTCAGAAGATAACGGACAAATCAAGTCAGTTCTATCAAGATCTATTCTCTCTTGACGAAGCTGATCCATATATGCGCCTGCTTGCTGTTTTTCATAACATCTGACTTTTAAACAAAAATGAAAATATCTGCCGAACAAATAAAACTCTGGATTACTGAGGGTGAACACATTTCTATGGAGTTCAAACGTTCACGCAAGTCGCTATCACGCTCAGCCTTCGATTCTATCTGCGCAATGCTCAACCGTGCAGGTGGTCACATTCTGCTTGGAGTCGAGGACGATGGAACAATTGAGGGTGTTGAGGATGCCAAGCAACAACAGGCGACACTCATCAAGGATATGAATAATGAGCAGCTGATTCGTCCTGCTATCTTTATGAACAATGAGATTGTGTCAGTTGATGGCAAGGATGTGATATGTATTACAGTGCCAGAGAGCAGACATATTCATACCTACAAAGGAAATATCTGGGACAGAAATGGTGAAGGCGATTTCATCGTTAAGAGTGATGATGCCATAGCTATGATGGCTATACGCAAGCAAGATGGCTCTAGCGAAAATCGAGTTTATCCGCAACTGCGTTTCGAAGACTTCGACCCTGCCACTTTTACATATATGCGCAAGGAGATAGCACGTCGTAATCCTCATCATGCATGGCTATCCATGACTGATGATGAGATACTGCGTTCTCGTCGTATGTATCTGCGTGATCGGGAAGGCAATGAAGGATACACCATGGCTGCTGCATTGCTCTTTGGAGGTCCAATGGCATTGGGCATTGCTGGCAGAAACTGCGTGTCCGATTTGCTATATCGCACCAAGCCAGACATGGTGCTTTACGATGATCGTCTAAAACTAGATTGTAACATACTCCAAGCATATAGTCAGATTTTTCAGTTCTGCGAGAAACATCTCGATGAGAAACCATATATCGGCAGTGACGGACAGCGTATCAGTCTGCGTAACGCTATTATGCGTGAGTGGATTATCAACTTCCTCATCCACCGTGAATATGCCAATCCGTCTATTGCACGACTTATTATCACTCCGCAGAGCATCATGTCTGAGAATGCCAACCGCCCTCGCTACAACATGCATATCACGGTTGACCAGCTTCTCCCATTCCCAAAGAATCCTATCATAGCCAGCGTATTTCGCGAGATGGGATGGATAGAAGAGGTTGGTGCAGGTGCTACCACTTTCAAGAACTACTGTCCGCTGTTCTACGCAGGTCTTATGCCAGAGATAGAGGACGGTGATGATTTCCGCTGTACATTGAGGCTATATAAAGAAGAAAGTATCCAAGAAAGTAACCAAGATGACCATGTAAATGAACCTGTAGATAGTGAAAGCAACCAAGGTGACGGATTAAATGACGGATTAAATGACGGATTAAATGACGGATTAAATTTATTATCATCTGAGGAGCACAACATTGTTATGTTGTTACTTAAATCGCCATCGATTACTTATGCTGATTTAGTAGATGTCACCAAGCAATCAGACTCTACAATTACACGAATTCTTCGCCATCTTCGTCAACTCGGCATTCTCTCACGTAACGGCTCTAAAAAGACCGGCACCTGGGTAGTTTCCGAAAAATATAAACGTCCTAAGAAATAACACATCATGGCAGAAAATATAACATACAGGTTCATACAAAATGTCGGTGATTATTTTCCTTCGGGCTATTTTACCGATGATTTCGTTGCCAAGGTGCAGAATTGCGCAGGACGCAGCAGTGAAGAAATGCAGGCGTTGTGCAGTCCATATGTGCAAATCAGAGGAGAATATGAAGAGTACAAGAACTTCATTATCAATGGTCGTGCCCGTATCGAAGATAAGATCAAACACACTCATGATTGGCATACGACCTTGCTTAAGAAGTTGGGATATGACACCAATAATGCATATCAGGAAGCCTACGTGGTTAAAGAGGGGGGCAATGATTCTCCTACTGAAATCATTCCAGTTCGCCATATAATCAGAAGTGGAGATCAGGTCTCTATGCTTATCATGGAGATGCAGAACCTGATAACCATAAACGATAATGAGCCAGATGGACTCTTCAAACAGCAGTATGAGGATGATCGTACCTCTGGCCAGCAGCGTTATTATGGTGGTCAGTGGAAGCAGGTAATCCCAGCCATGTATCTTGATCGCGAGAAGTATCATTTCTCTCCTGCTATCATCAACAAGGCTATTACTCAGATTTTCCTCATGCCAGAGGAACGTCGTCCGCACTATGTGTTGATGCTTGCTGGCAACACCGTGTTCCTGCTTGATCAGGATAAGTGGGCTCGTGGCTCATATCTTCAGTTCTCGCTTGATGACCTGTATTTCCAGGGACAGATCAAGAATTATCGTCTGCATTACGCACTCTTCCATTTGCTCTGCTGCAAGGAAACACTTGCCGCAGATGGTCAGACCGTTCTTATGGACACTCTCATCGAAGAGAGTTACAAGAACGCTTACGAAGTAACCAAGGACTTGAAGGAAGGTGTAATCTTTGCTGTCGAGACTCTTGCTAACGAGGCTTTATACTACATGCGCAATGTCGTGAACATGCCTTTTGGAAAGTATAATAAGGAAACTGGCATTTACGATGAGACGGATGATAGCTTTGAGGCAGAAGTTAAGGATGATTGCTTGACTATCATCTACCGTCTGCTGTTCCTCTTCTATGCCGAAAGCCGTGAAGAGTTGGAGATTCTGCCTGTTGGTGACGAAGTTTATAAGCTTGGTTACTCTTTGGAGTCATTGCGCGACCTCGAAATGATGCGTCTCAACTCACAGGCAAGTCGTGATGGTTATTTCTTCGATGATAGTATTCTGCATCTGTTCGGTTTGCTTGCTAATGGCCATCATGTAACCGATAAGGTCAACAACAAGAGTTTCCGAGTACGTCCTATTGATTCCCCTCTTTTCAACAACAAGAATCTCCACCATCTTGGTGATGTCCGCTTCCGAAATATCAAGTGGCAGGAGGTCATTAAGGCACTGTCTCTTTCAAAGAAAAGGAACTATTGTGGACGTATCAGTTATGCCAACCTGGGTGTAAACCAGTTGGGTAGCGTATATGAGAGCTTGCTTGCTTTCCGAGGTTTTTATGCTGAGGAGGACTACATCGAGGTTCATAAGGCAAACGAACCACAAGATGGTACTTTCCTCGTGCCATACAGCCGTATGGGTGACTTCGACATCAGCGAGGTGCTTACAAATCCAGAGACAGGAGCTCCACAGATTCTGCCAAAGGGAACCTTTGTCTATCGCCTGAATGGACGTGACCGTCAGAAGTCTGCCAGCTACTATACACCAGAGGTTCTGACTCGTAGCACGGTAAAATACACGTTGAAGTCTATCATTGATGACGTGCGTGACAACAAGCGCAAGGCAACAGAACTCCTTGAACTGAAGATTCTGGAGCCAGCAATGGGTGCAGCAGCTTTCCAGAATGAGGTAATCAACCAACTTGCGGAGGCTTACCTTCTTCATCAGCAACGTCAACAGCGTGAGGCAGGTTTGAGCAATTGGCGTATTTCGCCTGACCAGTACCGCAATGAGTTGCAGAAGGTCAAAGCCTATATTGCTACCCATAATGTCTATGGCGTTGACTTAAACCCAACAGCAGTTGAGCTTGGTAAGCTTTCTTTGTGGCTGAATGTAATCCACAAGGACATGGAAACTCCGTTCTTCGCTAACCGTATCTGTGTGGGTAATGCTGTGATTGGTGCTTGGTTGAAAGTGTATAGCAAGAATGAGTTCTATGGCATCTCAGAGCGATATGGTGCAAAGCTGAAGCCTAACAAGTGGTGGGAGAAAGCACCTCACAAGGTTAAGTTCTTCGCGAACCGTGTCAATCGCTCTGTCAATGATGTGTATCATTTCCTCCTTCCTGATGCAAACATGCTCGGTGTCCGTAGTATCAAGGAACAGAAGAAGGAACATCCAACTGAAGAAAATCGTATGGCTGCTATCCTTAAAGACTGGACAGCACCTATTGCGTCATACGATTTCCAGATCCTCCAGCGTCTTTCGGCTAAGATTGACATCTTGCTAAAGGATTACTTCTCCGACCAGATTTCTATCGAGAAATATACCAATAACCGTCGTGAGATATGGGATGGTATCGACCACTCCAACCAAGAATCCCTTTTCAAGGAAGAGGAACAAGCTGAGTCTTATGCTCGTAAGCAGACACTCTTCGATACTCGTTACGGACATGACAATGCCTATCGTAAGTTAAAACTGGCGATGGACTATTGGTGTTCGCTATGGTTCTGGGAGTACAAAGATGCAGATAGTCTTCCTACCCGTCAGGAGTATTGGGCTGACATCGAAGCTCTTCTTGATGTGGATGACGAAAAACTCGACAACAGGACTCGTAAAGCACTGGAACGTACTGGAATGGTGTCTGATGACACAGATGTAGAATACAATCGTATCTCTGAAGACGAGTCTCAGATTGTAGCCAAGACGCAGGAGGAGATGCTTACTGCTGCTCATGGCAAGACCAACCTTTTCTCAGATGATGATCCGCTTCGTTTGAAGATTGTCTGTCGCCTTGCAGAACGATACCGTTTCTTCCATCCTATGCTTGAGTTCATCGAAGTTTTCTGGCTTCGTGATGGATTTGACGTGATTTGTGGTAATCCACCTTGGCTGAAGCTGGAGTTTGATGAGCAGGGTATTCTTTCAGAGAAGTACCCAGAGGTTGCGATACGTAAGGTATCTGCACCTGCTGCGCGTAAAATGCGTGATGAGATGTTTGCTAATATACCAACAACGGAAACTATATATCATTCAGAAGAGATAGAAACAGCATGCTGTTCGACATTTATGAACGCATATTGTAACTATCCATTGCTGATTGGTCAGCAGACGAATCTCTACAAGTGTGTACTTGAGAATGGTTTTTCATTATTGTCAGAATCAGGATTCATGGGATTGTTGCATCCAGAAACTGTATACGATGATCCTAACGGGCAGCTACTTCGCAGAGCAATTTATCATCGTTTAAGATATCATTTTCAGTATGTAAATGAGTTTAGTTTGTTTTCCGAAGTTCACCATCTCACTAAATATGGAGAACAAGTATATGGTGGCTTTCAGGAACAAATTAACTTTTTGTCCATTCATAACTTGTTCCATCCTTCAACAATAGATAGCAGTTTTGCCCATGACGGACATGGTGTTTGTGGAGGTCTTAAATCATCCGAAGGTAATTGGAATACAGAAGGACATAAAGATAGGCTGATTCGTTTCACTGAAAAGGAACTACGAATATTGGCAGATGCTTTTGAAAATGGCAGTGATTGGGAAACAGTAAAACTAACAAGTGTTCATGCAAAAGTAATTGTCGATGTACTTGAGAAATTCAGTAAGTTTAGTAATCATATTAGAAATTACAATACTATTATCTCAGAGGGATTTCATGAAACAGGTGCTGTTGATGCAGGCATCATCAATAGAGAATGTATAGTTCCGCAGTTAAACAATTATGAGATGGTGTACAACGGGCCACAATTCTTTGTTGGTAATCCATGTTACAAAACTCCCCGTGAGGACTGCAAGCTAAACTCTGATTACGATTCAATAGACTTGTTGCAGATAAATGAAGATTACACACCGAGGTCTAATTATAGGCCCAAGATGGAGTTGGCAGAGTATAAGTCCCAAATTAAGGGATTTATTGTCGGTTATGATAATGGGCAACCTATATATGATTGTTGGATAGATTATTACAAAGTCGGCTTCAGGAAAATGTTAGCTATTTCAGGCGAGCGCTCGTTGATATGTGCTGTTCTGCCACGCAGAACAGCACATATCAACGGTGTCATATCCTCATCCTTCGTCAGAGGATATGACACCGTGGATATGGCTGGACTTTGTGCTTCACTACCAATGGATGCATATATAAAGATTATGGCATCTCAAAATCTTACATCCGTAAGACTTCAAGGATTTCCATTAGGTATTGATGAAAAATACAATGTAGCTATGCGTTCTCGTACACTCATGCTTAACTGTCTCACTACTGCCTATTCCAACCTGTGGGAAGAGATGTGGGATGCAGCATACAAGCAAGAGATATGGAGCAAGACCGATGCACGACTGAAGCCATTCTCAACTCTTACTGAGCAATGGCAATGGGAAACACCTCTCCGCAACTACTACGAGCGCAGACAAGCACTCGTAGAGATTGACGTTATCTCTGCCATGGCTCTCGGATTGACGCTGCAGGACCTTGAAATGATTTACACCATCCAGTTCCCAGTACTTCAGCAGAACGAGAACGACACATGGTATGATGCAGAAGGCAAGATTGTTTTTACCTGCTCAAAAGGTCTCACTGGCGTTGGTCTTGACCGCAAGCGCAATGCCAAGACTGGCATGTTAGGCTGGGAAGACATCCGTGGTGAACAGATAGATGAAAACACCTATCGCGGCACAATGCCAACCCATACCCACACCATCGACCCTGAAAAGAGCGAACTCTACGGTGGTCAACAACAAACCTTCGTAGCCCCCTACACTCGTTGCGACCGTATCGCCGACTACCGCACCGCCTGGGCGCACTTCGAAAAGATATTCAATAAGTAAATAAAAGAAGAATAAATATGAATAGGAAAGATTATATTGATGACTCTTGGGAAGAAAGAGAAGTTGATTCCCAAGAAGAATCTGTAGACAATTTGAAAGGTCCGTTTGACCCTAATAATATAGATGTTGACATATCCACGGTTAATCTTGGTTCAATGCTTGAGCAGTTGGAGTATGGTGAGATAGATTTGCAGCCTGAGTTCCAACGAGCAAGTGGTGTGTGGACTGATGTAAAGAAGAGCCGTTTGATAGAATCAGTACTGCTTGGTCTTCCTTTGCCATCTTTCTATTTCAGCGAGGATGCGACAACCAACAAACTGATAATCATTGATGGCTTGCAGAGACTGTGTTCTTTGAAAGAATTTTGTATAGACAAGACTCTTGTGTTGAATAATCTACAGTTTTTGACGAACTTAAATGGTGTCTCTTACGATGAACTGGACAGAACGCAAGTCAGACGGCTTAAGAGTCTTAAGATAACAATAAATACGTTACGCAAACGTACTCCGACAAATGTGAAGTATGTTATCTTTCAACGTGTTAATACGGCAGGCGAACCATTGAATCCGCAAGAGGTTCGTAATGCTCTTTATCAGGGTAAGGCAACTCGGTTACTCAAGTCCATGGCAGCATTAGAGTCTTTCCGTATAGTAACCCGAAAAAAGGTTCCTACCAAACGTATGGCTGACCGTGACTTGGTAAATAGATATTTGGCATTTTACCTCAAGAAGGATGTATATGATGGCAATTTGGATCAGTTTATGGGCGAAGTGACACTTGGATATATAAATACATTGGATGACAAACAGGTTCAAAATATCCTTAATACATTTAAAAGTACGATGGATATATGCTGGGAACTGTTTGGTGACAAAGCATTTAGACGTCCTAATCCAAAGATAGAAGGAAAATATCTGAAACTCAACAAATCTATTTTTGAGGTTATTTCGGTTTCACTCGCATTGTTGACCAATGACGAGCAGTCAACGCTCATAAAGAAGAAAAAAAGTTTTATTTCAGAACTGGACAAATTGTTACGTGACGAACATTTTATCCAATCAATAACATCAGGTACAGCAAAAGTGCCGCAGGTGGAATATAGATTTAATAAAATTGATTTACTCATTAAAACTGTATTAGAACAATGATAAACAAATTAGTATTAAAGGATTTCAAGATACATTCCAATCTTGAGCTTCCACTTGGTGGTATTACCATTCTCACAGGACAGAATGGTATGGGCAAGTCTTCTGTTATGCAATCTTTGTTGTTGTTAAGGCAGTCATATAATTCGTCGGGAATGATAAAGGGCATCAACCTGAAGGGTGACATGGTTGACCTGGGAAGCGCGAATGACGTTGAATGCAAGACTATAAGCAATGTCGAGCTGAACATCATGCTAACTGCCGATGAAAGCTTTGCTGATCTCCGTTTTTCTTATGATGTTGCTCCAGAAGATACGTTTCTTCCTGCGATTGACGACATGGAATGGGATACGTTAAAGAATATCTCTTTATTCAACGAAAATTTTCAGTATATCAGCGCGTTTCGTTTAGGACCTCAGAAGGGATATGAGCGTGATACCAATATTGTGCAGTATCAGCGACAGATTTCAAAGATTAACGGACAATGTGAGTATGCTGTTCATTTTCTTTCGTATTTTGGCAAGAGGATTCATTGTCTGCCAGCATTGGTGCTTGATGACAAAACTGATGATTCACTGGAATCGCAGGTGCAAGCATGGATGCAGTTTGTTTCACCTCGTGTGAATATCAAGATAGAACCAGCAGGCGCAGACTTTAAGCTGAATTATAAGTTTAGCCGAGATGGGCAGCCTATGACGGATGAGATGGCGGCCGTTAATGTCGGATATGGCGTCACATACGTTCTCCCGATTTTGGTTGCCATCCTCAGTGCAAAGCCTGGCTCATTGATCCTCATTGAGAATCCAGAAGCCCACATTCATCCCAAAGCGCAGGCAGAACTGATGAAACTCATTATGCGTGCTGTAGGAGCCGGAATCCAAATAATAATGGAAACACATAGCGACCATATTATGAATGGCGCTTTGGTAGCCATTGCTCAAAATGAGGCTTATTTGGAATTAGTTAAAGCTTATTACTTTGAACGTGATGATGCGTCTCATACTTCTATTGCTCGTATGCTTAACATTATGAAGGATGGACGAATAGTAAGTCCTCCAAAGGGATTCTTTGATCAGATTGATATTGATATGAGGTTATTAATGGGATTTTAGTTCTATGGCTAAGAATGTTATCGCTTTAATATTTCCAGAATATGATGACAAAGGCAACATCCTTACTTCGAAAGAATGGGAGGTTTCTAATTTGCCAAATGATTCTGTCTTAAAAGATTGGATTAAATCTCTATATTATTTTATTGACTTCTACAAGTATGAAGGATGCGAGTTCATCTATGACTCAAAGAATGCTGACGCATGTATATTTATTGCTAAGGTGTTAGATGACTGCTATCCTAATCTTGAAAGTTTCTTCCGTAGAGCATTATATGGAATGGCGAACTGGCGTACAAACAGAGTTTCGTCTGTAGATGATGAATATATGATATATAAATCCACTATTAAGGATGAAATGCGTACTGAGATTGCTGCACGTGAAGTATCGTGTCCGGACTCTAAATATGTAATTGCGGTTCACATTCCAGATTACAAGCACAAGAAATGGGTGCTAAACAAGGAAGAAAATTACGTTGAAGTTACTGCATACCCTATGCTGATACCAGATATATTCTGTTGGCTTGCTGACAATAGAATTCCGCCAAGAGTTTATAATTGGAACGAGAAGCATGGCGAAAACGGTGTCGGTGCTCATAAATCTCACAAAGGGGATGAGGTATCTGTCCTTCTGTGTTCAAGGGAACATGCGGAAGAGCTAATGCACAAAGCAATAGGGAATGACACGTTTGATGTCCTATACTGTTTTGATCCACAACATGGCAAATACATGGAATACAAGCAGGATACTGTAAAAACGGACAAAGGAAATAACATCTTATCAAGAAGCTACCACTCTTTCCATATTGATGACGAGAATCGAGTTCCTCAAAAAGTAAAAAAAAGAATGGAACTTTTATCAAGTGAACGATAGTCCTTTGTGTTATGAATAAGCAGTTCGGTGTAAAGTTCGGTAAAAAGTTCGGTGATAACACCCTACTAATTACTTGTCAAGACAATGAATACAAAGGATTGTGGGTGACAAACAGAAATTAATAGGTTATGAAGATAATGCCAACATGGGATAGCTTTCGAGCAAAATATCCTTCTGAAGAAATTCAAAGAGCAAGGTTTGAAGATCTTGCCCGAGCATTGTTTTGTCATAGATTTGATATCAAATATGGCATATTTCAATATGTGAACCATGCTGGCAATGAAACCAATACGGTTTGTGTTGGTGATGAAGTCATTGGATTTCAGGCGAAATACTTTAAAGATGAAATAGATGATCAGAATATAATACATTCCATAACAAAAGCCAAAAGCAGGAATCCTGAACAAACCAAAATAATCATATTTACCAATCTTACTTTTGGCAATCCACCAAAAGGTCAGCAGATGACTTCAAAGCAAAGGAAAATTGAAGATGCAGCTGTCGCAAATGATTTAACTTTGGAATGGTCAATGGATACAATGATTCTTGACCAAGTGGCTCCTTCTGATTGGATATATGATGTCTTCTTTGGTACGGAACCAAATCTTATGACATTTTTGAATGAGGAAAAGGATAATACTGCACGTATTCTACAACCTATTAAAAGCCAAATTATTCATAATAATCATGAGATTAAGGTTAATCGGAATCTCCAAATAGAGACTATTAAAAATGCTATAAATGCTCATAATCATATAATATTGCATGGAGAAGGTGGATGTGGAAAAACTGCAATCATAAAAGATATATATAATGAAATCGGCATAGATATAGCGTTTTGTATTAGAAAAGCTCAATCTTTAAAGGGCTTATCACTGAATGAGATATTTAGATTGACCAATAACTATTCTGCAAAGCATTTTGTGAATCTGTTTAAAGATACGGAGTACAAAGTGTTTGTTATTGATTCGGCTGAACGACTTCAAGAGATTGAGGACCAAACGACTTTGTTCAATCTGGTTAATCTTCTCATTGAAAATGATTGGTCTATAGTATTTACTGTACGTAACAACTATCTATCGGATTTGTGCTATGAACTGGAGGCTATTAATCCTGTTAATTTTCAATGCGTATCAGTTGATAATATTTTAGAAAAGGAATTAGGTGAATATGCTATTAACAATCAGATAGTTCTCCCAGAAAACTCCTTTTTTAGAGAAAGATTGTGTAATCTTTTTTATTTAAACCTATATATACGATACTATGATAATGTATCGGCAAAAAGTTCTTACAATCAATTTATAGACTTTGTATGGGTAGAAAAAATCACTAGTCGTCTAAAACTGAATGGAATAAATTTCAAAAGAGAAAATTGTTTTAAGGAATTAATAAAGGACAGAATAATGTCTGGTGCATTTTTCCTTAACTATGACAAACTTGATGGAGAAGCTTTACAAGCATTAGTAAGAGATGAGATTATAGGAGAGAGTAATAATGGAGTCTTCATTACCCATGATATATACGAGGAATGGGGAGTCTTGAAATTTATAGATAACTGTTGGAGAAGAAGACAAAATGTACTAGACTTTTTCTCTAACCTTGGGACAACTTTTCTTGTTAGAAGAACATTTAGACAATGGCTAACGGATAATATAGATAAGAGTAAAGACTGTATATCCGAAATATTAGAGCTGATAACTAATGATATTGTTGAAAGTATATGGCGTGATGAAATTGTTGTGGCAATACTTTTATCGACATATTGTGAGGCTTTTTTACAGGATATTGAAAGTAAACTAGTAGAAAAAGATTCTTCGTTGTTAAAGCGATTAACATATTTATTGTTGATAGCATGTAAACGCTATGATAGGACTGTAAACGTAAAAGGAGAGGAATATCATATCTATATGCCTTATGGGCAGGGATGGAGTGCTTTTATCAATTGGATTTACGCACACAAAGATCATGATATAAGCATTCCAAACAAAGTTAATATTATATATGAGTGGACTCTGTATAATAAAGTGGGAGATACTACCCGATATGCAGGCCTTATTGCTCTTGATATATTATCACAAACAGAAAATGGTGTTAGAATTTATGATAGTTCTTTGAAGGAAAGATTGTGCCAAGTAATATGTAACTCTGCAAATGTAATGAAAGAAGAGTTGTCAATGTTGCTTGACAAAATAAACGAAAACAAATGGGTTAAACACAATGACCCCTACAATGCACTTTCGTTATATATTCTCACACGACCAAAATACGCTCAAAATCTGATATTTTCAGTTCCAGGAAAAGTTTTGGATTTAGCAAAACTCTATTGGATATCAGAAGAAAATAAAGAAGATGATGATGTATATCGACATAGAAGTACAATAGATATAGAATATCAATTTGGATTACGAGATTTTGAATTTAGAAACAACTATTCTCCGGCAGGTGCGGATCAATCTCCTGTTTATACTCTTCTGTGTGCATCTCCGCAAAGTACAGTCGACTTTATTGTTGAATTGATAAACTATAGTATTGAGTATTATTATACATCTGCAAATACATTAAATGATATCGATGAAATAGACGTTTATCACAAAGGAACAGTAACAAAACAATTAGGTAGTTATTATTTGTGGAGTATATATCGAGGTGCGATTCATATTACTATTCCATGTCTATTGCAATCTATACACATGGCATTGGAAAAGTATTTAATGGAGTTAGACAAAACTAATGTTGGTTTTGTTAAAACGATCTTAGATTATATACTATTAAAGAGTCGAAGTGTCTCTCTGACAGCGATCGTGGCAAGTATTGTAATGTATAATCCTGACCGCTATTGGAGATATGCACTTGATTTGTTCAGGACAAAAGAACTGTTCGATTATGATTCTACTAGATGTATGGATGAGAATGATCATTCATGGTTAATTGGAATGGATGCGTGGTCGGACCAAAATATAGCGCAAGAACGTAGCGATAGTGCAAATTTAGATTTCAGAAAGCAAAACCTTGAAGCTATTTGTGTTAGATACCAGTATTTTCGGACAAGCAACTTGACTGAAGAAGACAGTAATTATATCGTAAAAGAGATACACAATATTATTGACATTCACTATGAGAGAGCAAAAACATTTAACCCCAATGAAAGAAACTTATATGAGATATTGTTGTATCGAATGGATAGGAGGACTCACAAACCGCAGGTGTCTGAGTACAATGGACAGACTTGTATAGAGTTATGCCCTCAGTTGCCTCAAAAGCTTAAAGAGTATAGTGAAAAAGGAATTGAAAGGGGACAAAAGCCAATGAGGTTTAGTTTTTTGCATACATGGGCATATAAAAAGTTGCGTCATGAAGACTCATCTGTTTATGTGGATTATGAGAATAATCCTTCATTTATTATAAAAACTATCAAGGAACTAAATGAAGCAATCTCTAATGGAGAAGAATTACTCCCTTTAGATGAATATTCAAAATATGCAGCCACAGGAATTCTTGTCCGTGATTTTTACGACGAGCTCACGGATGAAGAATTGATTTATTGTGTCTCAATCATAGATGAGATGTTAGAAAAATATTTGTCTGACTCTTATTCTCCACAGATGTCAGACGGATTAGAATGCTGCGTACATGCACTTCCAACTTTATTTATGAAAAATTCAAATGTCATAAACAAATACGGACAATTACTTATAGATATATTGTTAGATAAAACAGCAATTGGCCAGTATAAACGAATCTGTGATTATGCAATAGAAAGTATTCAGGAAGCAAATCTGTGGAGTACTCATTATGAGATGATGAGTTCATTATTGGAAGATTATGTTAAAGCAATAAACATTGTTGACAAATTAATACAAGAGGAAATCTGTAATACAAGAAGAAATCACATTTGGGGAATTCCATCGTATTCAAAAGAGACAATAAGAACACTTGTTCACGATTTCATATCCTCTACTAAATCTATATGTATCAATAAATCAAATGATTTAGAAAGATTAGAAATTCTTTTAGAACTCATTCCCGCAGACACAAAAGAGCCTATACTGCAGAACTATGTTAAGGAGACGCTACCTTACATAGCAAATTCGTTAAAAGAAGATAGGAATAACAGATATAATAGAGTAATTTATCTGTATAAAGCTTTTGCTCATTTTGTTCTCAATAGGGATATTGAGGATATAGAAGGATATATTCTTCCATTGTTAAGTTCGGTAAATGGCGAAAAAAATACCGAGTATTTTCTTTTAGAGTTTATATATACAGAAGACAGACTGAATAAACCTGAGAACTTCTGGCATGTTTGGAAGCTCTTATACAAAACAGTTACTGAACGTGGAGTATGGTATAATGGTCGAGTTCTGGGTATATATATGCTGACAGATCACATGGCTTTAGACGAAGGTAAATGGCGTAGTTTCAATAAAGGAAATACATGGTTATTTGACAAATTGTCAATAGATTGCGGGCGAGAACCAATAGTTATGTTTTCTATCGCGAAATCTCTGAACGGATTGGCAAATGACTATATCGAACAGGGTATAGAATGGTTTTATAGAATTGTTCATAAGTATTCAGCAATTGAATTAAGGGACTATCAGAGTAATACTATTTACTATATGGAGAAATTATTTAGTAAATACATTAGACAAAATAGAATGACAATTAGAAGTAATAATATGAAGAAGCAAAAGATAATAGATATTCTATCTTTCATGGTAGAACGTGAATCCGTACAAGCGTATATGCTTCGTGAATATTTAGCTTAAAATAAATAATACGATATGCTACCACTTCAACAAGCACGCGAAGTACGCGACTCAGTTATTGAGTATATCAAAGCTACATTCCGTTTTAAGGAAAAGGATGTGAGCGATGCGTTCTATCGTTTTATTGAAGACAAAGAAAACGGATTATTCAAAGGCCCATACGTGTCTCTGAAGACTCCATTTGTATCTGCTACTGAGGAAGAGAGTTCTAATATTCCGCTTGATATAGCACCTTCTTTCCCTCCATATAAGCACCAGTTGCAAGCTTTTCATCAATTATCTATGATGAATGGACACAAGCCGGAGCCTACACTTTTAACAACAGGTACAGGTTCTGGTAAAACAGAGTGTTTTCTTTACCCAATTCTTGACTATTGCTATCATTGCAATCAGTATGAAAGACAAACTGGTGTAAAGGTTATCATCATGTACCCAATGAATGCCTTGGCAAGTGACCAAGCAAAACGTCTTGCCGAAACAATTTGGAATGATCCGAGGTTAAAAGGAAAGGTAACGGCTGGATTATTTGTAGGTGAGGGCGTTGATGCTAAGGAATATCCTCGCGATATGGCAGAAGATCACATCATCGAGAACCGTGATGCCATCCTTGATACCGTGCCAGACATCCTGCTAACCAACTTCAAAATGCTGGATTATGGATTGATGCGCCAGCGATTCATGTCTTTATGGAAAGGTAACATAGATACCGACGAGAAGGCTTTACGTTTCATCGTTCTTGATGAGCTTCATACATATGATGGAGCTCAGGGTACTGATGTAGCAAATCTTATTCGCCGTCTTAAGTTGAAATTGAACCTTCCAAAAGCATCTCTTTGTCCTGTTGGAACTTCAGCTACCATCGGTAGCGGTGATGATAGCAAAAAGAGACTGTGCGAATATGCTACAAATGTATTCGGAGAACGGTTTGACGAAAAGAATGTCATAGAGGAACACCGCATTCCAGTTGATGAATATATTGACGCTGTCACTATGGGCATTCCTGATGGCAAACTCATCAAAGAATGCGTATTCGGCAATAATGATACGGTTGAATCATACATCAAGCGTCTTTGTAAATACTGGCTCAAGAAGAGTGATGCCACACCGGTGGAGGCAGGGCAGATTCTGAGACGAATGGGAATTGTACGCGATCTGCTTAATGCTCTGAAAGATGGCATTCTTACTCTTGATGAGTTGCAGAATAGACTGGAAGACAATGCAGAATTTAGACGACTCAGACAGCAATATACAGACAAGACTTGTGGCATTGCAATTGAAAACCTACTGGCTTTGATTGCTTATGCAAAGCGACCTCTCTCTAGCACGAAGACAATACCTATGCTTTACCTTCAGGTTCAACTCTGGCAAAGAGAGCTGAGTGGTGTATTACGCTATGTACAGAAGGAGCCAGAGTTCACCTGGCGAGGTAGCATCAAGACAGATGAAGACCGTGTCGCATTGCCTATGTATTTCTGTCGTGATTGTGGTGCGAGTGGATGGATAAGCAGAAGACTTGCTACAGATGATAGGTTCTGTAGTGACGTTCGAACTATAAATATGGCATTTGCCTCTAAGGAGAAGGAGGTCGTTCTGCTTAATACGGAAATGAAGCGTCACGAAGCTGTAGATGACTATATTAGCGAAAATGCTACAAATGTCACTCTTCATGTAAGAATGAAGGATCTTACAGAAGCCAGCGTTAGTGACAGTGATACAATCAGACTACGTGTATGCAGTAAATCTTCATCCAACAAGAACGGTAACCAGAAGTTTATGCGTACCTGTCCAGAGTGTAACGGTGGAGATACAATTTGCCAGATTGGTGGTCGTACTTCTACATTATCAAGCGTTGCCATCAGTCAGGTGCTGTCCAGTGACTTTGATAATGCAAATGCCGATGACAGGAAAATCCTTGTATTTACCAATAGTGTACAGGATGCAGCGCATCAGGCTGGATTCTATGAAGCACGTACATATCGCTTCTTATTCCGTCAGTCGATGCAAAAGTACATTAACACGCTTTCTGAACCAATTAATCTTGTTGATTTACAGAAGGGATTCAAAGAATATTGGCATGAACAACTGACAGATGAAGAATACTATAATCGATTCCTTCCTGCGGATTTAGCAAAGAGTATTGATTTGCGCAAGAACTATCGAGTCGCAGGTGAAGGCAGCGACTTCATGGATAGTTTCAAGAATGAATTTGAGTTGAGAGTAGATTGGGAAATCCTGAGTGAGTTTGCCCTTACTGCTCAGCTTGGTCGTACTCTGGAAAAAACAGGTGCTTCGGCATCTTTCTTCAAACAGGAATTGTTATCTGAGGTTCATACAAAGATGACAGACTGGTTGAAGGATAATGCAATGGAGAGAATTGGCGAAAATGAATCTCTGTTTATACATTTCATCTATGGAGTCCTACAGCGTATGAGAACTCATGGGGCTGTTGATCACCCATACCTTGAAAAGTATAGAAAGGAAAACCTGAATCAGTGGGCTCTTAATTGGCAATGGGATGGTCGTCACTTCCTGAACAAACAGTTAGGTGGTAGTATGCAATTCCCGAAACTGGTTGGTACTATACATACAGGAAAAAACCACGAAATGCTTGACATGGCAATAATGCGTGGTGATAGTAAGCAGACATGGTATAGCAATTACTTCATTGAGGTATTTGAAGACCCTTGGATAGGAAAGAACTCTGCTCTTTTCAATGACTTTATGCGCAAACTCCTCGATACTATGGTTGAAGTAGGGTTGCTGAATAGGGAAGAGCAAGGTGGAGGCAACTATGCAATCAAACCTGAAAATATATGGATTAGCAACAAGGTAAAGCACATTCAGTGTGATACCTGCCAATCTCGTTTATGTGTAGCTGTTCAAGATACACTTGCTGAAGGTACACATTGCCTGGACTACAAGTGTAAAGGAACCTATTCAGAAGAGACAAAACCAGAGTTGAACTATTATCAGCAGGTTTACAATCGTAATCTTTCTCCACGTGTTCATGCTCATGAACATACAGGATTGTTAGAGCGACATGACAGAGAAGAACTTGAAAAAGACTTCAAACAGCATCCTCATAGCAATTCGACTAATGTTCTAAGTGCTACATCAACATTGGAAATGGGTATCGACATTGGCGACTTGAATGTTATGGAAAATACCAACGTTCCACCTAAACCGAGCAATTTCCTCCAGCGAGTAGGACGTGCCGGTCGTAAAGAAGGTTCTGCTTTGGTGTTGAACTATGCTCATGCAGGTGAACCTCATGATATGTATTATTATGAGTACCCATTGGAAATGATGCAAGGTGAAGTGAACACGCCTGGTTGTTTCCTTGAAGCAAAGGACATACTCCGTCGTCACTTCCTTGCTTATTGCATAGATACATGGACAACGGCTGATGTGGCGAATACACTTCCAAGCAATATTCGGGATCTTCATTTGCTGAATGATAACATATTCAATGATGAAGCGTTCATTCTTAATAGGATCATTGCATTCATCAAGAATAACAAGGCTTCTTTACGTTCAGCATTCTGCGAACAGTATGAGGAAAAGACCCAACCTGCGCTCGGTAAGTTGTTTGAAACACTGGATGATGGTACTTTCTATAATAGACTTATTAGTGAGTTTGCTATGCTCACGGATCGTCTGCATCATCTGGGAAAAGAACTTGAAGAGTTCAACAATCAGAAGAAACGAATTCAGGCAAATGATCCTGCTCTCAAACAGATTGATGAACTCATTAAAGCGATAAAGAAGCAGTATGGTCAGATTATGAGTGAGAGTATGATTGAGTATATGACCAACGTAGGTCTGTTGCCAAATTATGCTTTCCCAGAAACTGGTGTTAAGTTACAAGCTAATGTCTATGCCTCACGAGCAAAAGAAGATAAGGAAGGCAATGTGGCTGAGCCCAAAACGTTTGAACTTACTCGTTCTGCTTCTCAAGGCATCAAAGAACTTGCTCCAGGCAACAACTTCTATACCCAGAAATATAAGCTTAATGTGAGTGGATTGAATACTTTCGACTGGAAGGATTCCTTGACAGTAATGAAATTCTGCTCAAAATGTGACTGTGTGTCTCTGAAGGGTGAATCTGGATTTGAGGATGCTTCTTGTCCTAAATGTAATGATCCGTCATGGGGTGTCAACAGTCACCCAATTCTTAAATTCACAGGGGCAAGAAGCATTATGCATAGCAATGAAGCGGCTCTTGATGACTCCAGCGAAGATCGTGATAACGAGAATTACATTATAAAAAGACACTACATGTTCCACCATACGGGGGCTACAACCTCGTATGCAATCAGAGGTGTCGGATTCGGAATAGAGTTCTGTAACAATATGGAGCTTTATGAAGTGAATTATGGTATGCAGATGCAGTCTGGAAGCAAGGTTGAAGTGGATAATGACTCAACTGTTTCTCAGAATGGATTTGTCACCTGTCGTCATTGCGGTAAATCCACGCCAATCATGAGTGGAGTTAAAGTTGAAGACCAACATTATAAGTTCTGTACACACAAAGATACAGCATTTGCCGATGATAGGGATGGCAATGTATTTGAGACTCTTTATCTATATCGTCAGATGCAGACAGAGGCAATAAAGATATTGCTCCCAATCCAGATTATGGATGCAAAATCAGCTGTGGAAATGTTCAAGGCAGGCATAGAACTTGGAATGAAAGCTTACTATAAGTCTTCTCCTGAGCATATCCGCATAGACTCATATACTGAAATGAACCTTGCAACTATGCAAAAGGATCATTATCTTGTAATGTATGATACAATTCCAGGAGGTACTGGCTATCTTTCTAAATTATATAACACAGAAGAGTTCTCTACCGTACTAAAATTGGCATATGACAAAATACATGATTGTCAATGCCAATGGGAAGGAAAAGATGGCTGTTACCATTGCATCCTTACTTATGGAAATCAGTATAAGCGAGATGCATTTAGCCGCGAAGCAGCTGAAGCACTATTTGAAAAGCTCATCAGTCATGCTAACTCATGGGAAACCCTTTCTGGCTCAGTTGGAACAATATCACAATCCGGCGTAGCAGAGGATAGCGAACTGGAATTAAAGTTTGTTGGTGCGTTGAAAACAGTATGCCGTAACAATAGTTGGTCATTTGAGAAAGTTCCTGATGCAGACAGTTATCGTTACGATATGCATATCACAGATGGTGATACTGATATTCGTTATTATATAATACCACAGTTTGCTCTCGGAGGACATTATGGTGTTAGAAACTACACCGTTGCAGATTTCCAGATAATATGCATGTCGGCAACCATCAATGGGATTCCTGTAAATAATGTCGAGAAATTACCTATGTGGGCAATCTTCCTTGATGGCTACGCATTTCATGCTCAGTCACCAAATATGCGATTCTATGGTGACAAAGAGAAACGTGACGGCATTCGCAATTCGTTGACTCACAATCTCTATTCTTGGACTCTCACATGGGAAGATATTCTCCTTTTTGAAAACGAAAAGGATGATTCTCTCGAATTGAACTCAGTGACTCGTTTGATTGAATTACTGAAGAATCCACAAGAAGGAAATCTGAAAGAAACTGCATTTGGCTGTATCGCTAACGCAGAGAATTTCATGGGATTCGGTGGCTCTTTATACCAAGGCGAAATTACTATAGATGATAGTTGCTACGACACTCTTACAGATAATTCAACTGATGAGGAAGTAGCAAATGCCTTGGATAAAGCTATTACTTACGATTGGCATCTACAGCAGGTACACCTTAACATTGATAAGGAAGAATGGGTAGGATTCTGGCGTAGATATAATCTCCTTCAGTTCTTCTCAAACCAGCCTGCAATTCCTGCAGTTTCTTCAACTGTTGAAGTGGATAGAGACGAAGTAAAAATGTATTATCCAGGCTTAGAGGATATTGTTGACCAGTTACTGGATAACAACATCGAGTTCGGACTTGAAGGTGATGTTGACCTTACGGATGCTGATGGTATTGTATTAGCTTCGGCTGGAATGCTTATCAGAGAGTCTATGATTGCTATTGATCCGACAGATGATAATTCTACTGCTACTTTAGAATCAGCAGGATATAAAATAATTTATTCTGATAACTTTGATATTAACGATATAAAAATCAAATAATATATGAGACTTTTTCTTTCAGATACGTGCTATGAACCACTATTTGCTCTTCCTAAGAAGATACAGACTAAGGTGGTAAACTTCCAAAAGAAGTTCCGTGAATGTACAACTGCAAATGGTATGCATTTGGAACCAATAGCTCAGTTTAATGACGACTCAATGCGTACTGCTCGTATTGATGATAACTATCGTGCAGTTATCGGACTTATTGATGATAATGCCTACCTCCTTTATGTAGGAACCCATGAGAACGCCTATAATTGGGGTATTCGCAAGAAACTGGTATGGAATGACCACACTCAGGCTTGTCAACTTGTAACCATATATCAGACAACTGAGACAGTCGTGAAGACCGAGCATAAGGCAGAGGAAGAGAGCTATCCGTTCAGCGGCATAACAACGGAGAAATGGCTAAAGATTGGAGTCCCACAGGACTTGATAGAGCAGGTCTCTCTCATAAAGTCGCTCGATGACCTCGATCCTCTGGAAGAGTACCTCCCAACTGATGCATTTGAGAACATCTACAATCTCCTTGACGGCATTGACATCGACGAGATCATTGAAGAGATAGAGGAAGGACAGGCGAAGGCTAATGAAGACCAGCTTCTCAGCAACAATAACAAGCGCCGCTTTGTCGAGTTGACTGACGATGACGCCCTGCAGCGCATCCTGGACAATGATATGGACAAGTGGCAACTTTTCCTTCACCCTTCACAGCAGAAACTTGTAGATGCAGACTATAAAGGAACAATGAAGGTCAGTGGTGGTGCAGGTACAGGAAAGACTGTCGCAGCACTTCATCGATTGAAGCATCTTAGTGAGGATCCAAACGCAAAGATTCTTTTTACAACATACACAAGAACTTTGAGAGAGAACTTGGATGAGCTTGTAAAAAAAATGGATATCAATCACTCCCGTTGCACATTGAATAACATTGACCAAGTATTAATCGAGACTGCACGTGTATACAAAATCAAAGAAGGGTATAAGATTCTTGACTACTCTGGAGACGAAGAATCGTTGAAGTTGTGGAGAGAGGTTCTGGAAACGGAAGTGACTGAATTTGACGAACAGTTCCTATATGATGAGTATATCGACGTTATAGTGTATTTTGGAAATACAGATTCTAAATCGTATATGCTTCAGCAGCGAGTAGGTAGAACTAAAGCTCTGAGTCGTAAACAACGTTTGGATATATGGAAATTAGTTGAAAAATATGTGGCTCTTAAACAGGAACGAAAGGTCGTTGATCGTCTGGAGTTGTTCAATGAAACTACCAAGTATCTTAATGACAATAATGTACGTCCATATACAAACGTTATAGCTGATGAGTTCCAGGACTTCTCAAATCCTGAACTTAAGTTCCTTCGTGCATTAGTTGCAGAAGGAAGAAATGACCTTTTCCTAACAGGTGATCCTATGCAGCGAATATATAGCGGTCGAAAGATTAATTTTGGCGCTGCGGGTATAAATGTTCGAGGAGTTCGTAGTAAGAGACTAAAGATCAACTATCGAACAACAGAACCTATCAAGAAAGTCGCTGTCGGAGTTATAAAAGGGCAAGCTTACGATGATATGGATGGAGGTACAGAATCCATGAAGGGTTACGTATCTCTCATTCACGGAGGAGAAAAGCCTGTTTACAAGATCGTAGGCAATGCTTCCGAAGAAGTTAGCCAGATTATAGAATGGATAGAAGAGTGCAAGCAGAGTAGCATTGAGTTAAAAGATATCTGTATAGCAGCACCAAGCATGGGTATGATGAAAGAACTTCAAACCCGTTTACATACTGATGGTACGGAATACAAAGTATTAAAAGGAACATCCAAGCAAGGTTCTCAAAGTGGTATTTCTCTTTGTACTCTTCATTCATTGAAAGGTCTTGAGTTTAAGGTTGTAATACTGATGGGTGTAAACGAACGCAACATCCCATCCAAGGCGACTGATGGTTATCCTTTCAGTGGTATGGATGCGTTGGATGTAAAGGAATTCCTTTCTTCCAAAAGGTCTTTGCTATACGTCTCAATCACTAGAGCCCGTCAGCTAGTATTTATGGTTGGCTATGGTGAACCATGTGGATTAATTAGTCAATTGATAAACGGATAATTAATTCGTCAGATTAGTTAGCAAGAATGCCCATATATCAACACAGCACGGTCATTCCACTTCTAACTGTTCATTTCCCATTGAGGGTCTTGACAGTTAGAAGTAATGGTTCGTCTTTGTTGATGATGTTCAAATAGATAATTAAGAATTATTGGGCGTCCGCTAAACTTTTTTAGACCAACATAAAAAATAGGCTGAGTCTCAATTGCGAAGATTCAGCCTTTTTCGTTTAATTTGTTTTCACTACAAAAACTTATTAACGATGGTCAAAAGTACACATTTTAGCGGACACCCAATAGTTTGAAATAAAGGTGCCAAATAAGGTGGCAAGTTTTGTTGGTTAATAACCCTAGCGGCTCAAAGGAAACGCTCTGATTGCATTTTCACGGAACTGATTATTATATAATCTTGTGCTTATTCAGATCTAATCCTAATCCTTTTATCACTCCAGAATCCTCCGATTTAACCTCATCTAGATCGCCATTACTGTCAAGGACATACTTTTGTATTTTTACCTTGTAACGCTGCCTTTCCTTGTACAAAATAACTACAATCACTTCTGCCCCAGGCATATTTCTCAGCAAATCCTCCAGTTTTTTTTTCCCTGTAACATAATCCAGATTCTCTCCCAATACCTCAATAGCACATATTACTGTCTGCCTACCTATAGTTCGATATGTCAAAACATCAATATTATAATCCTTTTTAAATCCCTTCAACTTGGGACTCTCATAAGCATTTAGTTTACTGATATTCAACTCACTCAGCACATTTACCCCTTTCATTTTTTCATTTGCCAGGTACTGTTTTATCAGCATTAGGATATTTGTTATCACCTGCTGATGCGGTAATTTATTGTTTGCGCCAAAACTGTGCGTTTCTTCACACCCTGCATATAGGCACTTTTCAATATCGGTTTGTTCTTTCCCATAACCGCCATACATTTGTGCGATTCCCTCATCATCATAAATAATAGTCAAACCACTGATTTCGTCTTTTTCTTTAATCATTCTCTATTACTTTAAAACATTATAAAAAAAGTCCGTCACTCCAAGCGAATGACGGACTTATATAAATCTAAACTTATAAACTACTTAACCTCCTCGAAGTCAACGTCAGTAACGTCACCTTGGTTGTTG
>JAKSLE010000009.1 GCA_024401365.1 Bacteroidales bacterium
AAAAATTCCTCGACACAATGCCTCAGGAGGGAACTCTCAAGGTGTTTGATATCAACTTGCGCCAAAACTGGTATTCTAAGGAGGTTATTGAGGAGTCTCTCAATCGTTGTAATATCCTTAAACTCAACGACGAGGAGATTAGTTTGGTCTCAGAGATTCTTAATCTCGATGTGGTTCGTATGCCTTCCAACGATGCTCCTCTATCTCTTCATGATGTCGAGATTCAATGCCGTAACATCATGAGGGTATACAACTTGCAGATTCTCATTCTCACATGCGGAACTAATGGCTCTTATGTTTTCCACAATAATGGAATATCGTTCCAGCCTACTCCAAAGGTTAAGGTTGCAGATACTGTCGGCGCAGGAGATTCTTTCACGGGCTCTTTCGTAGCTTGCCTTCTGACTGGTAAGCCTATCGAAGATGCTCATAGAACCGCAGTTCAAGTGTCAGCTTATGTCTGCACTCAGAATGGCGCAATGCCGACCATTCCTTGCGAATTGACAAAGTAGTTTTGATTTCATAAATTACAATTGCCCGAGGCTGTGTCTATTTTGATAGCGCAGCCTCTTCTTTTTACCCCGCTAGCCTGAACAGCTCCCGCCTGCACTCTTCTACATCTTCAAACTTTACCCAGAAGAATATCTTCCCGTCTCTGAATACTCGCATATCTTCTCCTCCATACTCTACATTACTCTTCTGCGTAGATCCTCTCTCGCCAACTTTCTTCACCTCTCTCAACTCGTCCCCATGCTCTCTTATCATCTTGTAATAAAAGGAAACAGCAGCCCTGTAAGCCCCATGCTTCTTATGCTTTCTCGCATACCGCTCCCAATGCCTTACTCTGTTCCATTTCGTCATGTCACTCTTTGCCAACACATTGGCATCAGCAAACATATCTCTCACAGCACGTTGCTTCTTAGTAACGTGAACCATAATAATCCGATAATTCCCTCCAGGATATCTCTTTATGAATATACTGCGCCCATCAACCCGCGCCGTACTCTCAGCTCTGGCACACCGCCTAGCCTCCGTAATACACTTCTTTCGAATGGTTGCCTTTCCCATATAGCGTCCTATTTTTTAGTTAGTCGCGCAAATATACCGTTTCCCTACTAAAAATGGTGATTTTCTTTCAGCCATTTTACCATATACAGAAGGAATCTCCATATCTTTCCTCCTTAAATTATACAGCAAATGTAATCATTTAATTTGAAATCAATTTATTTCAAATCAACCTATTTAAATCAAACAAATCCGAAACCTCTCACCCCCTACTCTCTCCATACCCAAAAAATAAAAAAATTACGATGAACAAGGGTGTAGCCCGAATGTATCCCTTGTGTATCAAATGGTTCTCAATACATTATAATGGCGCTATCCCTTTTTGCGTGTCTTAGATATCATCAAGATATAAGCGGTTTTTGTTCTTCATATCACGAAATTCTTTGGGCGACATGCCTGTCTGCTGCTTGAATTGACTTGTCAGATGCGCTGGCGAACTATAGCCAAGCATATAGGCTATCTCGCTAATGGTGTGCTGACTGTAGCTGAGCAGTTCTTTGGCATATTCCACTCTATGCTGTATGGCAAAGTGCTCTATCGTCTCTCCTTTGACTTGCGTAAAGAGTTTGCTGAGTCTGCTGTAATCTCGTTTGGCAATATCGCTGATGTAGTCGGAGAGCTTCGGCCTCTGACTGCTCATCCTCACCCACTGAAGAACGCCTATCTTTATCTGCTCTACTAGACATGATCGGGGATCGTCAAGGAGCTCAAAGCCTTCATCGGATAATTTGCTCGCTAGTGATTTTAACTGTTCTTCTGAAAGGTCTTCTTTTACCACAGCTTCTCCAAGCGTGACTTCTTCTGCAGTAAAACCCATAGACATAAGTACTGCCCTCACAGCTGTGATGCAGCGAGGGCATACCATGTTCTTGATATTGATGGTGGTCATTCGTCAGGCTTGTGTACAGGTAAAACCGACTTCTTCTACAGCCTTGCAGATGGCTTCTGCTGTCGCTGTCCCTTCTACAATGGCCTCTTTTGTCGCTAGGTCAACTGTCGCCGAAGTGACTCCTGCAACAGTGAGGATGGCTTTCTCCGCCGACATGCGACAATGGTTGCAGTTCATGCCGTTGATGATAAATGTCTGTTTCATATTGTCTGATTTTATAGTTGCTGTCTGTGTGGTGTGTCGACCAAAGAAATACCGTATCAGCGCATTCGCAAGTAGCACTAGTAATATAATAGTGCAACTTATGGCGAACCAACTCTGTGGTTCATGACAACAGGCTTCTTGCACTATGAGATTCGATAAGAACATCTCACAAGGCAACACATGGTCTATAATTAGGCCAAACCCTACTGCTCCGGTAATGATAGTGGCAAGATACGTAATCAGTGTCTTTCTGCCTAGTACTTTGTTGATGACTAGAATGCTTGCCATATTGCATGCCGGACCTGCCATCAGGAGTACTAGTCCCGCACCAGGAGTCAGTCCTT
Source organism: Bacteroidales bacterium (assembly GCA_024401365.1). GTDB lineage: Bacteria > Bacteroidota > Bacteroidia > Bacteroidales > Marinilabiliaceae > W3P20-009. The sequence continues at coordinate 2,503 of JAKSLE010000009.1, forward strand.
TCATCATTAGCGCTACTGCTATAGGAATACTGCCCGTAGCACATAGGTACATCGGTACTGCTATGCAGAGCACTAGTAGCATCGAGGCTACGGAGTTGCCCTTGAAAACTTCAAACGCTGTATCTGGCACAAATATAGTAATCATTCCCGCCACAATAAGTCCTATGACGAGCCATTTGCCTATATCTTGCATCATATCGACAAACGCATAACAAAATGCCTCTTTCATTTTGTCAATGAATGTGTGTGCCTTATCATCTGACGTTGCGCAGTTTATACACTCAATTCCTGATTCTTTTTTTGGCGCTTCTTCTCGGCCTCTTTCTGTGAAATTAACTAGTTGCCCCCCTAGCAATGCTGTGACCAAAGCCGCTATCGGACGAATAATGGCAAATGGAAGTCCCATGAGCGAGTAGGTTGCAATAATGGAGTCTACTCCTGTCTGTGGCGTGGCTATAAGGAATGCTGTCGTCGCTCCTTTGCTCGCCCCTTCTCGCCTTAGTGACATCGCTGTAGGTATCACTCCACAGGAACAAAGTGGAAGTGGAATACCGAATAGGGTGGCTAACACGACGCTCTTGAAATTTCGATAAGCAAGGTATCGGCTGTATATAGTCGAGGGAATGAAGGCATGCATCAATCCGGCTATGAAAAATCCTATCAGCAGATAGGGCGACATCTCGTTGATGAGCATAAGGATCTGTTCCATACCTATACTTGTCTTTTTTTAACGATTTGTTCTTATCAACTGTAAAGTTATCGGTAATCGCAGAATCAGAATATAAAAATTTTGGAATAAACTTATAACGTGTAGATTGATTGTTGATACAGGATTGTCCATAACCAATATATACCCTCCCGTTTGAGTAGAAAATAGGACAAGGTTGGCGTGGTACTCCTTTCTATTGGCCCGTCTTAGTCGCTCCTATGAAAGTGAAGCCAGCCATCTTCACAGCCGGCGATTATGTACCCGATATTAACGTTGTCAATGTAGATACTTCAGAACTTACAGAAGGTATCAACCCAGAGGATATTCTCACAATTCCTAACTTTATTGACAAGACAACCTACGAGAATATCCTTAATGGCAAAGAAAATACTTTGCTTCGTATAATAGGGGACCTTAATGCCTCTCATTTCCTCGAAATGGATATTACTGGTCGTCATTTCAAGATTAGTAATGCCGTCACGTCTCGCGATGATATCGATGCGGGCATCCATACATACAATAATGGAAATTTCCCATTCGTTATACGTGATTACAAATACTTAATGATACGTGCCCGCGGTATTGGGTGCTTCATGTATACGCTCTGTAAGCTAAAAGAGGACAATCCTTACGAGATTCTCGCTGCTGTCGATTCAGAAGATGACAAACTCATCTTCCCATCAGGAGAGGAGATAAATGTACAATACGATAATACTGTCAATTGGACTCTTAATTTCAATGTAGAGGTAATACGTTCTAAGGTTTTTGAAGGAGATATATAATGAAACCAACAGTTGAATACATAAAGAAGAAGTTCGACGAGTACAACCGCGATATGTTCAGCGACAAACTCCCTAGAATACCTATAGAGATTGTCAATGTCAAGACTTATCTAGGATTGTGTAGCTTCAAACGCCGATGCGGAGAGGATGGAAAGCATGTGTACTATGATTTCAAACTCTCTTTCAACGAGCGACTCGATACATCTGAAGAAGAAGTGCAAGATACACTCATACATGAGATGATACACTACTTTATAGGTTATAACGGAATCGAAGATGCAACTAGCCATGGTCCGGTCTTCCTTAGTATGATGAATATCATAAATACTAAGTTTAATAGACATCTTACAGTTTCCCATAAATCATCTAAATCAGATGCGGAGCAACTGGTAGACACTCGTCGTCATTGGCATATCGTAGCTGCTATCAACTTAGCAGATGGTAGCTTTGGCATCAAAGTACTACCTCGTAGTGGAGAAAGTGTTATTAAATTCATCGATAAACTGAATCGAACATATGATGTAAAGTCTATAGACCTTTACATGTCGGATGAACCATACTTTAATAAATTCCCCTCTTCAATATCAACAAAATTCCCCATTCTTGATCCTGTAGAGCCAAAACAATTCTTAGAAAAAGCACGGCACCTCATCATTCATAATGGCGACATTATGGAGGGGTAGTATGACATCCATGATAATTCATAATAACGTCCAACTTGTCAGATCTTTCACAAGTTGGACGTCTAATATATGCCTATTGGAGTCTCTTATTCTCGTTTATCTCTATTCCACACAAAGCTCATTCCTCAAATCATCATACAGATAACCAGCACTCTGAAAATAATACCCAGTAGCTGTGTTCTGCAAATTGCGGAATGTAGCAGAGTTATAAACCGCACTCAGCGCATCCTCCATTGAGTAATGCTGTTCCTCAATGAGTATCTGAACCAAAGCAATGGTCATATCCTCCTTCATGCATTGTATTTGCCCTTCGGTCAACATATAAATTTCAGTTTTTCAAGTGCCATATCACTCCCAAAGAAGTATTGAAACGTTATATTGGGTGGATATTGTAGTTCTTGCATCAGTTCTTTAAGCGTAATGGCCCCCATTTCATATCTTCTCATCTGACGCACTACACCATCATCCGCAATAGGACCGTAAACAATATCATAATCATGGTACGGTTGCTGTGTCTTTCTATCGCGATTGCGAAGTACAAACTCTGCCCACTCCTCTGTGTAAGTCTCAAAACTCTTTACTTTGAGCGAACCATCAGTCATAGATGATTCATCGAAATCAAATGTCGTTACTATAGGTGCTTGCCCAACACCAACTCGTTCTACTACTCGCTCCGCCATCTCCATCGCTTGTTCTATAGTGTCAGACAAATAAAACCCTCGTCCAAAATCTTTATATGGCTTCCCCTTTGTAACATCAGGATTTTCAACAACAACGTTTGACCCATGATAGAGCTTCATATCAGCTTCCCTCCATTATTAGCACAAACCTGTATCATATCCTCAACATTTTCCTCAAATGACAAGGTGTGAAGAACATTGTAATGCTTGAAATAGTACTCAAGACCTTGATACTCACGAATATAGTTGTACGCAACATCCTGTGAAATGCCAAGACGAGCAGCAAACTCACTGACGAGCGCCACCAAAAATTCAAGCATATTCTTTTCCTTCCTTGACATATTCTACAGACTGGTATTTCTCTTTGCTTGTAAACATACGATTTTTTCAACAAATATCTCCAATAGTATCTTTGTTTTTATCGCTTGAGACATAGTTTTAACACATTATCTTGTCTCTATGTCGGTATTCCGAATAAAAACGCTCCTCTCTCCTTACCCCACAAAAATTAAAAATTACGATGAACAAGGGACTACATAGGGTCCACTACCTACCCACAATAAATAACGAAACTACCTACATACATATTGTATTTTCCCCATAAACATATTACCTTTATAACTGTAAATCATACACCAACATCTCCCACGTTAGTGCCAAAGACCTTATAGCATGAAAACAAATCTCTTCTTCCTCACTATCTTGACCTTTGCCGCAGCTTGCTCTTCTCCCGTAACGGAGAATGTCTATGATGGGTTCAACCTCATCCACCAGAATGGCCCGACTCTTGGCTACTCTCCTTCGTCTGGTGTCTCTATCCTTAAAGTTGATGGCTTGTGTTTCAAGGACCTGAACCGTAATGGCGTCTTGGATGTCTATGAGGATTGGCGTAAGCCTATCGAGGAGCGCGTCAATGATTTGGCCAATCAATTGTCTAAGGAGGAAATAGCTGGTCTTATGCTCTATAGCGGTCACCAGAATATCCCTGCTAGGGGTACTTATGGCGCTAGCACTTATAATGGTAAGCCTTTTGATGAGAGTGGCGCTAATCCTTGGGACTTGAGCGATATGCAACGTAAGTTCTTGGCTGAGGATAACTTGCGCCATGTCTTGGTGGTGGAGGTGGAGAGTCCTTATGTGGCGGCTCGTTGGAATAATACTTCTCAGGCTTTTGTCGAGGGTCTGGGCCATGGTATCCCTAATAATAATTCTAGCGACCCTAGAAATGGTGTGGCCGCTGGCGATTCTGAGTTTAATGCTGGTAGCGGCGGTAAGATTTCTCTCTGGCCTAATGAACTGGGTATGGGCGCTACGTTCGACCCTGATCTTATGCGTGAATATGGTAGAATAGCCGCTACTGAATATCGCGCTCTGGGTTTCGCTACTTGCCTCTCGCCTCAGGTGGATTTGTGTACCGAACCTCGCTGGTTCCGTTTTTCTGGTACCTATGGCGAGGACCCTCAACTGGTAACTGATATGGCTGAGGCTTATTGCGATGGCTTCCAGACTAGCTATAATAACGATGCCTTGTACGGCGCATGGGGCCTCAAAAGCGTAAATACTATGGTGAAGCATTGGCCTGGTGGCGGTCCTTGTGAGGCTGGCCGCGATGCCCACTATGGAAGAGGTAAGTTCGCTGTATACCCGGGCGGCAACTTCGAGTTGCATAAAAAGCCTTTCCTCGAGGGGGCTTTCAAACTGAAGAATGGTACGCATAGGGCTGCGGCTGTTATGCCTTATTATACTGTCAGCTATAACCAGTCTAAGGATAACGTGGCTAATAATTTCAATAGGACTATCATTTCTGACATGCTGCGTGGTGATACCGACTATGATGGTGTAGTATGTACTGATTGGGCTGTAACTGCCGATGAGGTGCACCCTGGTATCCATTCTGGTAAGCCTTATGGCCTTGAGGGGTTGTCTTTGGCTGAGCGCCATCTGGCTGTGCTCCGCGCTGGGGGCGACCAGTTCGGGGGTAATAACGATATTGTCCCTGTCCTTGGGGCTTTCGAACTGATGATTAAGGAGGATGGGGAAGCGAAGGCTATGGAAAGAATACGCCAGAGTGCCCGTCGCTTGTTGCGCAACATTTTTCAGACGGGTTTGTTCGAGAATCCTTACTTGATTCCTGAGGAGAGCGAGAAAGTTGTAGGTTGCCCTGAATTTATGGCTAAGGGCTACGAGGCGCAGGTTAAGAGTGTGGTAATGGTCAAAAACCATAATAGTGCTCTTCCTCTCAAGGGGGCTGAGCAGACTAAGGTGTATATCCCTAAGCGTTTCTACCCCGAACATATCCATTTCTGGGGTGGTGTCGTGCCTGCTGATAGTATTACTGAGGTCAGCGCTGAACAGGCTTCTAAGTATTTCCAGGTAGCTCAAACGCCTGAGGAGGCTGATGTGGCTCTTGTTTTCATCGATAGCCCTTTTAGTGGCTATGGCCATAATCTGGCTGAGGCTCTCTCTGATTATACTCCGGATATTACTGTGGAGAGCGCCTTAAAGATGCTTAAGGGTAATGTTGATAATATTCCTGAGTCGGAGAAACTGAATATTCTCAATCAGTATGTCAATGGTATCAACCCTAAGAATTATTTTACCCCAAAGGGTACCGAAGTAACTGCTCCGGGTAATGGCTACTACCCTATCTCTCTTCAATATGAGGATTACGTGGCTGTCGATGCCCGCTCTGAAAGTATCGGCCAGGGTGATATCTTTGAGAAAAATCCTAACCGTAGCTACAAGGGTAAGGGTGTAAGGACGTATAATAAGCCTGACCTCGACTTGGTTCGCGAAATGCGTGCTAGGATGGGCAACAAGAAGGTCATAGTAGTCCTCAACTCATCCAACCCAACCGTCCTCACCGAACTAGAGCCTCTAGCCGATGCTCTCCTTGTCACCTTTACCATCCAAAAACAGGCAGTCCTAGAAATAATCAATGGCAAATACGAACCAAGTGGCCTCCTCCCTTTCCAAATGCCGGCTGACATGAAAACTGTCGAACTCCAAGCTGAAGATACCCCACGCGATATGGTCTGCTACACCGATGCCGATGGCAATACCTACGACTTCGCCTTCGGCCTCAACTGGTCCGGCCCAATCCACGACTCCCGCGTCCAGAAATACAAATAACCTGCTGGGTAGCCGCCTCTCTGGTGGCTACTCTCCGCTAACCCATAACAACCAAATAAACGCTAAGTACCCCACCGCTGTAGAGCCGCCATGCTGGCGGCTACCCTCCGCAAGCACACACCCACTATCATCTAAATAGCAATTATCAATCAAAACATACTACAATATACTCAAATCATTATTACCTTTACCGAATGAAAACGATTCAAAATCTATATCGTCGCGACACCACTCGCGTCTCATGGCACTCATATAATGATGGGCTATACTTCGTCACCATCTGCACAAAAAACAAAATCCACTATTTCGGACACATAGGTTACAACCCAAATCTAGGTAATAATCAAATGTCCCTCTCCCCATTAGGCCAATATATGACCAACACCATAATACAAACAAATACTATACGAGAAAAACAAGGCATATCCATCCCATTATTCACCGTCATGCCCAACCATATACATCTTCTAGTTCAAATATCATCCGATGCTGACACATCTATACCCAACCACTTTGGCACCCAATCAAACAACCTCGCATCAACCATTAGAGGAATAAAATCCACCGTCACTTCCCACGCAAAGAAATTCAACCTCCCCTTCGCCTGGCAACCCAACTACCACGAACACATCATCCGAGACCAAACCGAACTAAACCTCATCTCAACCTACATCGAAAGCAACATAGCCAACTGGAACACCGACTGCTACCACTAACACACCTCTCCACCAATACCACCAACACCCCACCCGCTGTAGAGCCGCCATGCTGGCGGCTACCCAACGTTAGCTCACAGAACCAATCTACTCCTCTCAAACTCCTGAGATATCCCACTCAACCTCCTTGCTTTCTAAAACATGGATTGTAATCAATTTGCCCGCATTTACTAACAATTATTGATAATATTCGCCGCGTTGCTATCATGTTATTAGCATTATCAATTATACACTAACAATCTATAGTTAATTAGTGTAAATACACTTATGATTTGTCATTATCAATTTGTAATTACCTCTATCGTTATTCTTTCAAAATAATAGATTTATCAGTCTTTCGGCAATAATCTATAGTTAATCATTGTTAATTTACTTGCAGATTGAAATCTAATACCTACATTTGCATTGTAATCGTAAGTAAAACATACTGATTCAATTACAAATTAAAACAAGACCTGATAGTGGTATTACTATCTCAACAAAAAGACAAGAGCATGAAAAAGTTATTTTTCGTAATGGCAATGGTCCTTTCTTCTGTAATGACCTTTGCTCAATCTAAGACAAAGACTGCAGAGACTGCAATTATCATCATCGATATGCAGAACGACTTTGTTGACCCTAAGGGTACTTTGTGTGTAGCTGGTGCTAAGGCTACTATTCCAGCAATCGACGACTTGGCTAAGTATGGCCGCTCTAAGGGATGGCAGGTTGTTCACATCGTTCGCGAGCACAGACCTAATGGTCTCGATGTTGATGAACCACGCGTACCTTTGTTCACAGATGGCAAGGCTGGTTACTGTGTTCCAGGTACATGGGGATGCGAAATCGTTTCTGGCATATCTGTAGAACCAGAGGACATGAGGGTAGTAAAATTCCGTAACTCCGCTTTCTTCCAGACTCAGCTCGACTTGATCCTCCGCCGTATGGGTGTCAAGAGAGTCATATTGGCTGGTACTCAGTATCCTAACTGTGTACGTGGTACTGCTAACGATGCAATGTCTCTCAACTATGAGACTATTTGCTGCCTTGACGCTTGCTCTGCTAAGACTCCTGAGGTTGCCGAGGCTAACATTTTCGATATGAGAAACATGGGCATCAAGTGTATCTCTCTCGACGAAATCAAGGCTAAATATTAAGCCAACCGGAAGGTGTAGCGATTAGATACTTTAACAAGGACCAGAACAGCAAACTTGAATATTGATTGTTTCTGGTCTTTTTCGTTTCACTCATTATTTTGAAAATATATGAAACTAAGAATAACGCTCCTGACAACTCTTCTCATAATGTCAGCATGCCTGGCTATGGGCCAGATAAAAATAGCAACGGAATCTGGCGATTTGAATATTACATTCAAGGCTAGAACTCATTTCGATGCCGGTGTTTATGGTGGCGATCTTGGAAAAAGTAATGACCATGCAACTAATATAGTTAGAATGAACGACACAAGAATTGGCTTCATTGCTAATTATGGCGAGGCATGGAGCTCAAAGGTCGAGGTGAAGTTCACTGGTTCGTCTACTACATTTACAGATTTGTACTTTGGCTATAAGGCTTCTGACAAGTCAAGCCTGCAACTGGGTAACTTCTGGATGCCTTTCGGCTACGAGACTCTAGGCCCTGCTTATCGCTTCATCCAGAATTCATCTATCGATAAAGCTGTCGACGGAATATCAAGAAAACTGGGGTTGGCCTATAATTACAATTCTGACCCTCTGAAAATCACTGTTGGTATTTTCTCCGACGGAAATGTCAATAACATTTCTACAAACCAGGGTTATAACATTGCTGCTAAGGTGATTGCTCGCCCTATTCTCAACGACAAGCAGGTGCTCCACTTTGGTGTGGCTCCTTTATTTACCCACACTCCTAATACAGCAACTTTCAATACCTACTCTCTGACCCAAAGCAATAGCATGGTGCTGATGGGTAAGTCTTTTACCGGCGATGAGCAGTATAGTATTTTCCGCGCCGAGGCTGAGGCTATATTCATTTCTGGTAAGCTGTACGCCGAGTGTAGGTATCAGCATGCCCATATTAACACGCCTGGCGACGAGAATTCTGAAGTTGGTGGCTTCTATGTCCAAGGTGGCTTCTTGCTCATCGGCGATCAACAGAACTATAGCAAGGCTAATGGCTATGCTACAAATGTATCTGCTAAAAACCTCGAGTTGTGCGCACGCTTTGGCCATGCAGCTTATGACCAAGGCAAGGATTGGCAGACAACAGAAAACGATATTACCATCGGTCTGAACTATGGTATCAACAAGTATCTTCTTGCCCGACTGAATTATACTCACGGCCAATCTCACGCCAAAGACGAGATATTGGACAAGGTACTTGAAAACCGCAATTACAACGCTGTAGAAGCACGACTACAGTTCGTTTTCTAGATTTCCCTCCTACTGTTATACTTTTTGAATTATCAAAAACAGGCTGAATCTCCCCAACAGAGGTTCAGCCTTTTCATTTTCTCTACGTCACTTACACAAAAAAACAATCATAACCCACACGTCCAACAAAAAAGCCAGCCCCAAACAGGACTGGCTTCTTAATTTCTATATCAACTAAGGATTAATACTTTGCAGCTGTCTTCTCGTAAGCCTCTGTCTTATCCTTAACTGTCAACAAATAGTCAATATCATCAAGACCATTCATCAAACAGTGCTTCTTGTAACCGTTAATCTCGAAGTGCTCTGTCTTTCCTGTAGCTGTATTTGTAACAGTCTGGTTTGGAAGATCAACAACAACCTCCATCTTTGGATTGGCCTTGATAGAAGCAAAAAGCTCACTGAGGAACTGCTCAGATACAACTACTGGCAATACGAAGTTGTTCAACTCATTATTCTTGTGAATATCAGCAAAGAAGCTAGAGATAACAACACGGAAACCATAACCAGCAATAGCCCAGGCAGCGTGCTCTCGGCTGGAACCAGAACCGAAGTTCTTACCAGCTACCAAAATCTCACCACCGTATGTAGGGTCATTCAATACAAATGATGTATTCAACGAACCGTCTGGATTATATCTCCAGTCACGGAAGAGATTGTCACCAAAGAACTTCTCCTCCTTTGTAGTAGCCTTCAAGAAACGTGCAGGAATAATCTGGTCTGTATCAACGTTCTCAAGAGGAAGAGGCACACATGTGCTCTTTATGATATCAAATTTCTGTTTCATCTTTTCTTTCTTTATGGTTAGAGAAGTTCACGTGGATCAGTAATAACTCCTGTTACTGCAGCAGCTGCTGCTACAAGTGGAGAACACAAAAGTGTGCGAGCTCCAGGACCCTGACGACCCTCGAAGTTACGGTTACTTGTAGATACCGAATACTTGCCTGCTGGAACCTTATCGTCGTTCATTGCCAAACATGCCGAACAACCTGGTTGACGGATAGCAAATCCTGCTGCCTCCAACTCCTTGTCCAAGCCTTCTTTCTTAATCTGGTCAAGTACCAACCAAGAACCAGGAACCAACCATGCTACTACATTGTCTGCCTTCTTCTTGCCCTTAACCAATGATGCAAATGCACGGAAGTCCTCAATACGGCCGTTTGTACAAGCACCAAGGAATACATAGTCAATCTTCTTGCCGAGCAACTTCTCACCTGGCTTGAAGCCCATATAGTCGAGTGACTTAAGGTATGAAGCCTGTCCAGCAGCATCAACTGTATCAAGAGTAGGGATATTGTCATCAATAGACATACCCATACCTGGGTTCGTACCGTATGTAATCATTGGACGAATATCTGCCGCATCATAAACAAGCTCCTTGTCAAATACAGCATCATCATCACTCTTCAACGTCTTCCAGTATGCTACAGCCTTATCCCAAGCCTCTCCCTTAGGAGCATGCTCTCTGCCCTTCAAATACTCAAATGTTGTCTCGTCTGGAGCAATCATACCACCACGAGCACCCATCTCAATAGAGAGATTACAGAGTGTCAAACGACCTTCCATAGTGAGGTTCTTAACAGCTGAACCTGCATACTCAACAAAGTATCCTGTAGCACCAGATGTAGTAATCTTCGACATCAAATAAAGCGCAACATCCTTTGCTGTAACACCCTTAGCCAATGTACCCTCAACTCGAATGCGCATCGACTTTGGCTTCTGCTGAAGAATACACTCTGTAGCCATAACCATCTCTACCTCAGATGTGCCAATACCAAATGCAACTGCACCCATAGCACCATGCGTAGATGTATGTGAGTCACCACAAACTATTGTCATGCCTGGAAGTGTCAACGCTTTCTCAGGACCAACAACGTGGATAATACCATTGTTCTTGTCAAACATACCAAAGTGGTTAAGACCAAACTCCTTGGTATTCTTCGCTAATGTGTCTACCTGTGTCTTCGATACAGGATCCTCAATAGGCTTGTCCTGATCATGTGTAGGCGTATTGTGGTCTGGCATACAGTATATCTTCTCTGGACGGAAGCACTTCAAATTTCGTGCCCTCAAACCATCAAATGCTTGTGGAGAAGTTACCTCATGCGCATACAAACGGTCAATATACAACTGAGTAGGACCGTCAGGGACAATAGAGACTACGTGCGAGTCCCATATCTTGTCAAAAAGTGTATTCATTTGCTGTATGAATTTGTATCGTTCCTGTTATTACTATTGCAAAGTTACAAACAAATATCTAAAAAGCGCCACTCTGCTGTCCGTTTTAAGCAAAGTGACGCCTTTTACGTATAACTCTTACTCTCAGCGAGTAATCTTAGAATTGCTCAACAAGCGAAAGCACAGCTCTAGCACATGCCTCCGACGCATTCTCTGTAGTTACCTTCAATTTATATGCACCCGTCTTTGTGCACTTGAACTGAAAACCTGTAAATACCTTGCCACCATTAGCATTAGTACCTATCAATGAACCCGCGTTGTCAAGAATCTGAATCTTGATGTTCTCTCCATTCGATTCACTATTGGCTACATTAATCTGATACTTTGTCTGGCTGTTCAAAACTACCGTAAACGTAACTCCATCAGCTGCACCTCCCGCAACCTTCATATCAAAGTCCTTGATATACTGATTGCTTCCCATAGCAGCAAGAGCTTTCTTCATCAAATCCTCACCACACTGTGACGAAGCAAGAAATGAAAAACCTAATACCGCAGCGAGTATCAAAAATAATCTCTTCATAATCTAATCTCCTTTTCTATAGGGGTTAATTACTCTACTACAAACTGACGAGCATCTCTTACCTTAGATATAATATCCTTGATAACTGTCTCCTTGTCAGGTGTAAACTCATAATGAGGTATCTCATTCTGCTCAATTACCAACATACCATCAACCTCCTTTGTAACAGGCTCGCCGAACTCGTATGTGATACGAACATTATCATACGCATCATTTACTGCATGAATCTTCTCACAGAGCGCCTGGAAATTCTTGTCTGCCTTAGCAAAATTATCCAATACTACCAAAAGGATCTTTACAATCTCCTTCTGCTCAGCAAGACGATTCGTCAAGTCTGCATCACTTGTCTGCTCTACAACATCACAGGTGATGTGTACACCCTCTATCCAAGCACCAGCAATAATTGCTGTAGAAGTGTTTGCACGCTTCTGCTCACGAAGGTATCGGTCCATCTTATTGAAACTTGTTACAGACAACTGCTTGAGCGAATCCAAGTTTGTCGAATTTGTAGCAAGTCTCTTCAATGTTTGAAAATCTAGGAACTGTCCAACATTAATACCATCTGCTAACTCTTTTACTGCTAGCAAATATTGTACCACAACTGAACTTTTGTTGAAAGTATTTATATATCCAAGGTCAGCACTGTATACACCCAAGTTCAATGCACGCTTGAAACTAGAGTTGTAATTCTTCATATTGTCCGCTGGATTCAATACCTTCTCAGAGAAACCTGCACCTGAATTCTTAATAGAGTTCGCCATCTCTACAGGAGATGAAATGTTCTGAATCATATCATTCACAACATTCTCTGACAACTGGAGAGGAGCATTCGCTACACTGTCAGGTATTTCATCTAGTTCATCAACTTTGCTAGAGCTGCAACTAGAGCAACTTGTAATGAAATTGACTCCTGCCAAAAGAGCAAGGCCAAATACAATCTTCTTGATCATCATATAATTTACCTTTATGTTATTATTCTACTTTATTTTTCTTAAACGATGGCATCTTTGGCATCTTTATCTTGGCAAACAACGACTTTACCTTGTCAAGCTGCTTCTTGAATGCTACCGACCCAAAGTAATCCGCAATCCTTCTAGTTACATCATAATATAGTATAGCATACAAGAAGGCTGTAATTACCCAAATCGCAACAATGTTGAACCAAAGTGTATCCCAATACGTACCCGCAAAATACTTAACTGGTGCCAAGAAATGCGTGCGGAATGATAATATTCCTTCCGGCTCCGGCATCTGATAAATAGGATCAAGTACCTGTATCAGCTTATTACCATCTCTAAGAATCTTATTCTTATCTAACGTCTTACGTACAATATCGTTTAACGTTTCATTAAAATACTCATCTTTTAATTCGTTGAATCTCTCCTTACGCTGCGGATCACTCTCTATATACCCAATAATAGCATCTCTCTTGTCATTCGAAACTTGATACTTTTCTGAATATACCGACTTCAATTGCGATATGTACTCTTGAGCATAATTGTATGTCGAAATATTAAACGAATCAGCTACCAACTTGTGCAAGTGTGGGAAATCAATCTCAGGATTTCTCATCACCTCCTTGCCTAACTCGTTCTGAACCAACGCCAAATCCATCAGATATGAATCTATCTTCTTTAGCGAATCAAGCGACAACTTGTCACTCTTGGCCTTACATCTGTCAAGCGCCTCTTCAAGTTTTGGTAAATAGTATGTACCCTTGTAGTCAGCCATACTAACACCCATCTCACACTCAAAGAACTTGCTCTGGTATGAATTGTGCTTGTACTGATGTACTATTATTCCCTCATAAGCATACCTGGCAGGTATTACCTCAGCCAACAATGGCACTTTGTCAACTGATGTAATCAACTTGTTCAACTTGTCAAACGTAAACATCGCACCTCCTAATACCATCTGCGGAATCATGATCAATGGGATCATAATATATATGGTACCAATCGAATTGAAGGTCGACGATATAATCAAACCAAGTATATTGGAACTTACAGATACCGAGAATAGCATCAGGAAGAACTCAAAGTTCATACCTTTAAAGCCTATCACTGCATTACCTACCAAAATGAAGAGCGACATCTGTATCGCAGATAAACCCATCAAAATCAAAATCTTCGACATCAAATAGGCCGACCTCGAAAGGTTGAGGAATTGCTCTCTCTTCAAAATCTTGGCATCCTTAAATATCTCTTCCGCCGATACTATCAAACCAAAGAAGATGGCTACAATAATCGCCATGAAGACATAAATAGGAATATTCTCATTCTCACGGAAAATATATTTGTCGGAATCTGGGTCAACTATATATCTAACCAAGAACGCCAACACAAAACCAAGTATAGGCGCCTCAAGAATATTGAGTACCGTATACTGAGTATTACTTATCTTAGCCCAGAAATCTCGCGTAGTGTAAATCCAAAACTGCTTGAACCAACTAGGAATATTCAACGACCTAGGTGGCTGCTCTGTAACTGTCTTTACCTTTGGCAACTCTATGTTCTGCTTGAACTTCTCATGCCAGGTGTCTGGCTTTACCCTTCGCTCATTCTTATAGTTACCATACTCATCCTTTACATTGTCTTCAAGAATATCAAAGACTAACTCCGGATTGAGGTTACCACAACTTGGACACTCACCATGCTCAGCATCTTTCTGCTCATCTTGCTTCTTGAAGTACGAAATCGACTCAATAGGCGTACCATAATATACAGGATAACCGCCAGTGTCAAGAATGAACATCTTGTCAAACATCTTGTAAATGTCCGACGATGGCTGGTGAATAACTACAAATATCAATTTGCCCTTAAGCGACAACTCTCGCAAAAGGTTCATTACATTCTCAGAATCTCGAGACGACAAACCCGAAGTAGGCTCATCGACAAACAAAACTCCTGGCTCACGGATCAACTCCAAAGCAATGTTCAAACGCTTTCGCTGTCCACCAGAAATCATCTTGTTCAAAGGAGTACCAACAGGCAGATTCCTACGCTCATAAAGACCTAGGTCTGTAAGCGTCTTGCATACCATCTTGTCAATCTCTTCCTCACTCTTGTCCTTGAAACAGAGCTTGGCATTGTAATACAGGTTCTGATATACTGTCAACTCCTCTATCAAAAGGTCATCCTGAGGAATAAGACCAATAACACCCTCAAGTTCTTCCGACTGAGTGTGAAGGTTCAAGCCATTGATCAATACCTCTCCCTCTGACGGCTTCTCATTTCCACAAAGTACATTGAGCAGGGTGGTCTTACCCGCTCCCGAAGCACCCATAATACCAATAAGGTGACCTTGCTCTTCGGCTATATTGATGTTTCTCAAACCTATGCCACCGGTCTTGAACTTGAATCCCATGTTCTTAACCTCAAATGACAATGCCTGAGAGGAAACTTCTTCGTTCTTAAACTTGGCTTCCGCATAGAACCTAGGGATATAGGTACCCGAAGGCAACTTTACGTAGCTTCTGTTTGGTAATGGATAAATACGGCCCTGTGCAAGCGGCGTCTTCTCAAGATATACAGTAGAGTTACCTAAATAACGAACGAAGAACATGTCCGCACTAGGTATCTTCATAATTATCAAAGACCCATCTAGCTTCGCCGAAATATGCTTAGCTTTTTGTAATTCAAATGCCTCAGTATCAGTAACTACAAGTATATCCTCATAGTCCATCTTGGTGTAATCCTCATTGATACTGAATGCACCTATGAGCTCCTCCTCTTCTTTACTGATATTAAATACCTTAGGGTCTGTAATCGTATTGATAATCTCCATACGACCCTCAGTGTACTTCTTCGAGACACTAAGCATCTCATACAAGCGAACGAATACTACTACTCGCTGCTCTTCTGTCAGCTTCTTGGCTAACTTTCTACACAGACCGAGGATCTTGACGGACTCATTAGATGCAACAACAACCTTACCGTCTTTGTCCGTCTTGACAGTCTGCTCAGCTTTCTTCATGAAAGTGCTCAGATACTCGTCAACCGACTCAGCGGCAATTTGTGACTTGAGGAAGAGTCGTACATACTCTATCTCTGCCTCACTTACACCATCATCTTGCTTGGCAATCAAGCCAAACAATTCCATCAACGCGACTAGAATTTCCTCGCTCATCTGTTTTAGATTAAATCCCAAGCCGACAGATTTTGCTTCCGTCGACCTGGGTTTTATCGTTTATTTTATCTACTCGTGCAGTTAGTAAACTACATACTCAAATGGGACTGATACGATATCTTCATACTCTTCACCAGCCTCCTTCATGTCCTCCTCATCTTCGTGATAATGCCACTTGATAACTACGTTACCAGCATCGTCATTAATCTCCTCAAACTTCAAGAGAACATCCAACAACATCTTAGAAGATGCCGTATTAAAGTACTCAAGCTTGAAAATAACGTCCGTATGATCATTCGCTTGCTTGCCGTACTCCTCTATCCACTCTAGAACTGGACCATAGAAATCTTGAACATCCTCTGGCAATGAACGACCAGAGAACTCAAAAACGCCATTGTCCTTATCTAAAGTTACACTAGGTGTATCGTCAGTACCTTTCTTGCTAAATACTTCCATATAGTTCTATCTATTGTTGTTCGTGATTAGTTACGCGAAATAGTCGTGATAATAATGAAGAAGCACAAGTCGTCTGTCAAGTCCTTGAACTGATAGTCAATCTTGTTGCCCGACTTCTTTGCAATGTCAATGAAACCAAGACCTGCTCCTCCCTTGTCCGAGATTCTGCCTTCCTTGATCTGCTGCTTGTACAATGCAGAGAGACCTTCCTTGTCTAGTGAGTTGATGTACTCAAGGTTCTTCTCCAATTTCTCTTTCTTCTCGCGCTTAACAACGTTACCCGTAATTACGTTATAGCACTCCTCGCCATGACTCACGAGAACAATGCCCCGATGTTCCTCGTTCTCATCATCACTCATAGGATCAGCATGCTTGCTGATATTCTGCAAACACTCAACCATAACGTTAAAGACCTTACGCTGAACTTGGTTAGACTCTTCTATCTTAGCCATGTTCTTCTCAGTCATTGCAGTGAAGGTACGTGTAATCTCTTGTGTAACCACACCTTCGTAAACGAGATTAATCTCGTTTGCCTGCATCGTGTGATACAATTGATACGCGAACTCCAAAAAATCTTGATTGCCAGCTATTTTAGTCATAGTGCACTTGTTTTTAAAGAGTGTGTAAATATAGTATTAAATTTTTTATAATTCAACTCCAATTAGCAAAACATCGTCATCTTGTAGTACGTCCCCACTCCAAATAGCAGGACCTACCCACTCACTGAACTGCTTTTCGATCTCTCTCTTAGCTTCTTTCATTGTTTTGTCTTTTGTCAAATCAATAAAATCTCTCACGCGCTTTGCCTGAAATTTCTTTCTTGGATCGTCTGTGCCACCTCGTTGGTCAGTCAATCCATCAGAGAATACGAAAAATCTGTCTCCAGGTTCGTAATTTATGACAATATTTTCAAAAGGCTTCTCTGGTTTGCCCGCTAATGGCACACCTCCAATGCCTTTTCTCGCTCCTGCATATTCCGTCAATTCACCATTCCTGAGGTAGTACATAGGCCTGTGTGCACCCGAGAATTGAAGCTCTTTCTTGTCCAAATCTATCCTGCAAAGTCCTAAGTCCATGCCTTCATGACCGTTCGAACTGCCCTCTTCTTGCCTCAAGGTCCTTCTTACAGCCTCATGCAACTGCGTCAAAATCTCCGCCGCTGTCAAATCATGCCCGTGATCTACAATGTTGGTCAACATCAAATAACCAATAATAGACAAAATAGAACCTGGCACACCATGACCCGTACAGTCTACAGCCGCAATATAGTGAACATTTTCCCACGTAAAATACCAAGGGAAGTCTCCAGATACCACATCCTTAGGCCTATACATCATAAACGAGTTAGGGAAGGTCTGCTGGAAGGTCGACTCTTCTGGCATAATCGCCATCTGAATACGGTATCCATAGTTGATACTGTCTTCCATACGCTTCTTCTGGTACGAAATTTCTTTCTCAATACGCTTGAGCTCCGTAACATCATGCGCTGTAAACAATACCGACTCTATCTCCTGACTCTCGCCAAACTCAGGGATGGATTTTATCTCTACCGTACGCAACTCATCGTTAATCATAATCTCCATCTCATTGCTTGTCTGCTTATGAGACCTCTTGACATCTTTCAATGTCGCAAGCAGATATGAAACGAATTCTACGTTGGTCTCCAAATCCGACATCTTGGCGTTCAACAATGTGACCGCATCCGATTGGAAGAATTTACATACAACAGGGTTCACATAAACCATCTTACCATTCATGCTGGTACGGATGATCATATCGGGAGAGTTCTCCGCCAAAGATTGCATTCGCGATTTCATGCGCTCCTCTCGCTCTGCTCTCTTTCTCTCTGTGATATCTCGTGTATTAAAGACAAGTCCCCTGATGGCTGGGTCATGCAAAAGGTTCTTACCCTGAGACTCAAGGTATATCTTCTCACCATTCTTCTTCAGGTATGTGTACTGCTCCATCGACTCACCACCAGGCGTAGACAATAGGTAGTCAAACATAGCCGAAACATCTCGGTATCCCTTCGGAGTCATCATGTCCTCATCCATACCATGAACATTGACATCATCATCGTCATAGCCAAGAATACGCTTGATCGATGGACTCTCAAATGTTACCTCCCTGTCTTCATTGTATATCGAGATAAACTCCGAAGCATTGGTCAACAACGCCTGAAGTTTCTTCTGTCCAAACTCTACCTCCTTAATCTTCGCATCGAGCTCCTTGTTACTTGCCTCAAGGTTCTCTTGCGCTATCATCATCTCTTGAGCATTCTGATGCAACTGCTCCTCGTTCTTCTTGAGGGTAGATGTCATCTCCTGAGATTCTTTCAATAGTCGCTCTGTCAACTGGTTGATCTTCAGGTTGAAGATGGTACTACCTACAATCGAACATATCTCTTCTGCTAACGTCAGATAGTGCTGTGGCAACTTGTTCCTCAGGAATGACAACTCTATAACGCCCTGAAGAAGAGAGTCTTCATTCAAGAGAGGTATCAGAAGGAGCGACTTAGGCTTCTGGTCATTCAACAGACCAGATGTAATCGTAAAATAATCTTCTGGTATCTCTGTACGGTATATCAACTTCTTCTCATATGCTACCGCACCTACCAAACCATAGCCAACTTTAATGGAGGTCTGCTCGTATCGCCTTCTGTTATATGCGTATTGCGTTACCGTCGTAAGTGTCTGACCATCATTCTCCAAAAGATAAAAGGCTCCCTGGGCAGCTTCATAGTACTTGACAATGCCTTGCAATGCTTCAACCGCCAACTCTTCTGTTTTATTATTGACACGGACAATATCAGATACAGTTTCCTTACCTTTTGCTACCCAACTGAGTTGTCGCTCTTTCTCTTTCGTGTTCAAAAGGTTGTTGCCCAACGTCATCAAGGTCCTCTGCAACTCAGAGTTTGCATCTTGCTTGACGTCTATCTGCTGCCCAGCTCCAATCTTTCCAGCAATGACAATACTTGTATCAATCTGAGATTTCAAGTCCGATACCTCGTTCTGGAGAGCATCAAGCTTTATCTTCTTGTAGTTCTGTATATATAGGAATAGAAATGGTACCGCACATATCACAATATCAAAAAACCACACAAACATGAAATTGTGTATATATATGATATTGCTCAATGAAACGCCAAATCCTAATAGGCTCATTATCGAAGCCCAACCTATCAACAAAATAGCTAGGACTCCAATCAAGGCAACATACCACTGTACCTCTGTAAAACCTTTCAGAGATATATATCTAAAGTCTATTGAACTCTTTTCTTTACCCATACCCTTCCTGACGTAGTTACTCGTTGAGTAGCAAATTATCAATATCCGACCAAATGTCCGCTAAAACAAGCTTGCCAAAACATGCAACTTCTATTACTGCTTCAACATTGCCGTTCTTCTTCAATGGCAATACATATAACTGAAGCGACTTCGTCTGACCAAGCCCAGAAGATATGCTGATGTAATCATCAGGTATATCCGTCCAGTTTTGAACCTTTCCTGTCGAAATTGCTAAACCGGCTATACCATCTTGCTCATTGATACTTGTATATTTCGGATCATCTGTCAATGCAAACTGACCTGCTAAGTCAAATTGCTGAGTCTCTTCGTTTTTCATATATATTACCCCACAGCAAACCTCATAATGCAATGCTATGGACCTCAATATATACTGTCCCCTGCCTTCTCCCTGACGCTGCTCTTGCTTATTCTTCTTTACCGAATCGATCAACGCTTGACTGTTCTTGCCAAACGTAGCCTGATTCTTCGCTGCTATCTTGAAGTCATGAATCTCTTTCTTTAACAACGATATCTCTTTTTCTTTCTTTTTCTTATAGGTCTCTGCTACTTCCAACTGCCCACGAATCTCTCTCACTCTTCTCTGCGTTGATACAATGATAACACAAATCATGATCGAGGAAACTGTCACAAAGAGCAAATTCACGATCACAAACAATGTCTGTGTCAACGTGTAAGCAAAAATCTGCCACAAAAAGAAAGCTATAAGGAACATTGTCATCCCTACAAAAGCTCTCTTCCTAAATGATACATCTTTCAATTTCGCCAGATAATCTTCATAAATATCTGAACATTTCTCGTAAAACTTTGCAATATATGGCGACACAACCTTACAAACACGTAGGATCAACGACCATACGTCCCTGCAGGCTACACCCACTTCTTTGAGTAGCTTTGATGATATTTCTCGAATAAAGCTCATTACAGTTTATTCAAATAGTCAGTTATTTGTTCTGGAGATAATATCAAATTTGGCTTCATCACCTCCAACGCAGCTTTTGGCATAGTAGGAACATCAGCCGTCTTGGGATCTTGCACTATAGTAAAACCTCCCTTATCTGATATATCTTTGAGACCCTTCGCCCCATCTTTATTGGCTCCTGTCAAAATGATGCCAATACACTTGTCTCTATATGCATCAGCAGCAGATGACAATGTATAGTCTATCGATGGCCTACTCTGATTGTTCATATCTTCTGTAGACAACGAAATAGTACCATCAAATTCTATAAACATATGATAGTTGGATGGAGCTAAATATATAAGTCCCTTCTCTATTCTTTGCTTGTCGTATGGCTCTATAACTTCCTTACTCGACTTTACATTGAGACTCTCAACAAGTCCAGATCTGATGTGCTTAAGCCTATGCATACAAATGATTATTGGCAAGTCAAACGTAGGCTTAAGATTTGCCAACATCTTAAGTACTACAGCAAAACTGCCAGCCGAACCTCCTATGACTACTGCTTTATAATCGCTCATAAATCTGCTAGTTAAAGGTTTCTTACTAATTCATCCGACCATATATAGACTCAGTCGCATCTATCGCCGAAAACATTGTGGTTTTCAACAATGGAAGCTCTTTTATGCCTAACGCTAATAACCCCTTGCTGTCCAACGAGCCTACCAACACTCCCACCGCACGCTCATGCAACGGTTTATTGTATGCCAACAATACATTACGCATGATTATCAAATCATACTTGCCAGGCAACTCATTCATAAACCATCTGTTCTTGAATGTTACTTTGTTTAACATCCCATAACGCAACGTGGTCTGCGTCTTCTCCTCGTTTATCTCAACATAGTCACTGTAATTGGTGTTAAACTCAGTCCTCTCAAAATTCGACCGGTTCAACTCATCAGTGGCTATAGGTATCTGCAACGATTTTACCTCGTCAATAACTTTCTGTGAACTGGAGTTGACTGTTATAATAGCATCATAGCCATTAGCTTCAAGAAATATGACAAGACTGTATAGCTCGTAGCAATTTGTCAACTCTGGCAACCATATACGAATCTGCGTACCTTTTCTCGATGATAACTGCTTGTTCAACGAACGCCAAAATCCTGGGTCCCTGAACATCTCCGTACCTGCCACCAACATATGGTACAATAAAGCATCTGTCTTCTGCTTGTCTGCAAGAACAGCATCAATCTCTGACGCCTTGTGTACCAACATCTTATCAAAACTGTATAGCAGACGACGACGCAAAAAGGACGTGTTGAAGTTAGTGTAATCTATCTTCAACGCCTCCGACATCTTAGCCGAAATGTTCCTTATGTCATTTATCGTCAAAACCATACGCACGCAATTTATGTTCTACATTCTTTTATGGTAGAAGCCAAGCTGCTTGTATTGCCCACTGTACCTGTTTGGTATCAACTCTTGCTTGCCTAATACCAACATGCCTTCGTCGTACATCTTCGTGTTGATCATCTGCATTACTTTTGCCTGTAAAGCATCATTGAAATATATCAACACGTTACGCACAAACACTACGTCCACTTTATATGGGAATGGCACCTTATCTTGTACAAGGTTCTGTTGCATAAACTTCGGAACCGCACTCAAAAAAGGCTTAACCGTTATAGTGTCCGCTTTTTCGTCTATGTCAAAATAGTCTTCAAACTTACTGCTCGAACCTATGTTCTTCATCACTTCATCAAAATTCTTAATGAAGTGACTGTTAAACTTATAGGCATAGCGACCAAGTTTCGCTACATTTATTACTCGAGGATTCAAATCAGTGCCAAATGCTCTGACCCTGTCCAATACCCCTACCTCCTTGAGAAGTATAAGACTCGAGTATGTCTCAAGCCCAACTGAGCAACCAATATGCCAAAATGTTATCGGACCACTAGCCGGCAACCTCTGGTACATCGTCTTATATAACGAAATCCATACCTCCGGATCTCTGAATAACTCAGTCGTATTTACAGTAATGTCTTCTACTACCTTCGCTAATAATACTTTGTCCGCTACCAATTTCGATAGCAACTGCTCGTATGTCGCTCCATTCTCTTCGCATATCTTCTCTAATCTTCTTGTTATACTCAACGACGAATAATCACAAAAATCATAGCCAGTACGCGACTTCATCTGTACTAGGAATTCTTTGGCATCCATTATTAATGTCAGAATATTCTATTTATCTCTCGGGTTAGAACAACTCTACCTCAACGTTCTGTATAAACGCCGTGTACGAATGCTCTTCACCAACCTCTGCTTCCGAAATCAAGAACAACGCTGCAGCCTCTTCTCCAAACTTATTCTTTATAGGTATCTCCTTTCGAACACCTACTATCTTCTTCATCTCTGGATTAGCAAATGCTGTAACAAATTCATCGTTCGACAACGCACTCTCAGGGAAAAGAATATTTACAGGCTTGTCAAGTACCTCGCTTCTGTCATATCCCCACAATTGCTCAGCAGCAGCATTAAAGAACTCTATAATACCGTCCTTGTTAATGGTGATAATAGCATCAAGCGCACCCTCAAGTGTCTTCTCATTACGCTCCTTTACTGCCTCAATCTGACGGAACTGAGCCTTCATGGCCTCACTCTGCTCCTTCAACTTGATATCAAGCTGCTCCTGACTGTGCTTCATCTCAAGCTCAAGTCTTACCTGATCCGCAATGTCAGTCTCCAAACTCAATACCTTGAGAACTTCGCCATTCTGGTCAATAACCGGAGAATATGTAGAAAGAAGGAATACCTCTTCACCCTTCTTTGTTCTTCGTCTTACACGTCCACTGTATGTCTCACCCTTTCTCAAGGTGTCAAGAACATCATTGAATGCATCAATATCTTCCTTGAAACAGAATACCTCCATGCTCTGACCCTCAATCTCTTCTTGCTTGTACTTGAAGGTCTTCAAGAAGTTGGAGTTCATAGTCAGGATAGTACCATCTATCTCAAACTCGCAACTGATAGACGCATGGTTAATGGCATCAATGATACCCTTCATCTCTATACTTCGCCTATCAGCCTCTTCCTGCGTAGCTCGCATCTCTTCAAGGTTCTGACGAAGCTCCTCTTCTTGCTGAGCATTCTTCTCTGCCTGAATCTGCGTCTCACGCAAAAGATCAGATGTCTGAATATTTGTTCGTACAGTAGATATTGTCGACGCAATACTCTCTGCCGTCTTCTCTACAAACGCTATCTCAAATTCTCTGAATGGCTTGAATGATGCCATCTCAATTACACCAAATACCTCATCATTGGTCTTCAATGGAACCAACAACAACGATCTTGGGTTAGATTGACCTAGTCCCGATGTAATGGTGATATAGTTGTCAGGGATATCCGTAATGTAGATTGTCTCCTTTTCCAAAGCACATCTACCTATCAAACCCTCTCCCCATTCTATCCTCTTGTCTGTATATTTTTTGCGATCAAACGCTATGAAGCCAGTAAGCTCAAAGTACTTTGTCCCATCTTGCGCAGTGTTCAAAGTAAAGAAACCAGCCTGGTTGATCTTCATATAGTTAACAAGGTACTTGACAATCTCAAATGACAAGTCTTCCATGTTATCATTGTTCCTTCGCAGAATCTCCGCAAACTGAGCAATACCATTAGTAGCCCACGTACGCTGATCTTCTTCTT
The DNA here is from genome assembly GCA_024401365.1 of Bacteroidales bacterium. GTDB lineage: Bacteria > Bacteroidota > Bacteroidia > Bacteroidales > Marinilabiliaceae > W3P20-009. The sequence goes on from JAKSLE010000009.1 coordinate 26,851, forward strand.
CTCTTCGGAGCTCTTCTTCTTTCTTGTTCTTTATCAAGTTGCCTCGAAGCGTAGCCAACGAATTACCAAGCTCGTCCGACTCGTCAATATTCAAATCCGCATCAAGCCTGCCACTCGACAATGATTCAATAAATTCAAGGACAACCGACGAACGCTTCTCCTCTTGCCTCAATACTGCACTCTGCTGATGTATAATCTTGCCCAACTGTTTTGCAAGCAAATATCCAGCAATCGCCAAAAGTATTGGTAACGAAATGACAGCCCAGAATGCATAATTCGACATTATGTCACTATCTGTATTCGCCGCTAATAATAGTATAAATAACGAAAGTATCAATCCGAGAATAAATCCTCGAACTGCATACATTCTTATTAAGCTATTGAGTTTCTTCTTTTTCATCTAGCAGTGGCTATAATTATGATTTACGTGTTTTTACTAATTGTACTAATCTCTCTGTGACCTTGTCTAGTGGCAAAATCTCATCAGCAGCTCCTTCTTTAATGGCCTCCTTCGGCATTCCAAATACAACACTCGATTGCTCGTCTTGCGCTATGCAATGAGCTCCCGTATCATGAAGTTCCTTCAATCCCTTGGCACCATCATTACCCATACCCGTAAGAATTACCCCTATGGCATTCTTACCAGCATAGCGGGCAGCTGAGCGGAAAAGAACATCTACCGATGGCCTGTGCCTGTTAACTAGCGGACCATCCTTGACTTCAACAAAATATTCCTTGCCAACTCTCTTGAGCAACATGTGCTTGTTGCCTGGAGCTATCAATACTCTGCCCTTATATAACTTGTCCCCATTCTCAGCTTCCTTGACTTCTACTTTCGAAATCTGATTCAAACTGTTCGAGAACGACCTGGTAAAACCTTCAGGCATATGCTGTACTATCGCTATACCCGGCATCTGCTCTGGCATCTCCCTTAATACTACTCGTATGGCTTCCGTTCCTCCAGTGGATGCTCCTAATACAATTACAGTATCAGTGTCTACTATAATGTCATTTGCATTCCCTTTCTCAAGAACAACGTCTGCTGAGTACTTTGGCCTGACTTGAACTAAATTCGATGAAGCTATATTTGATGGGTGAGGAACCTCAACTGGCTGTGGCTTTTCTGCCTGCCTCTGCGCATACTCCCCAGGATTAATTCTCTTGATCTTCGAAAGAGCCGCAGCTTTTACTACGTCACACAACATAATGTGCGACTCCTTGAAAAATACATCAGGATTCATCGATGGCTTGCCTATAATCTCACTGGCACCATACTCCAGCGCTTTCATAGCCACCTCTGTACCCTTGGTCGTCAACGAAGAAATAACAACTACCGGTATCGGATGCTGCGCCATAATCTTGCGTAGGAAAGTCAATCCGTCCATACGAGGCATCTCAATGTCAAGCGTAATGACATCCGGAACCTCTACCTGTATCTTCTTAACAGCAATGATAGGGTCAGATGCCGTACCCATTACCTCAATCTCCGGATCCGACTCCAGAATTGATGATAATGACTGACGTACAACCGCCGAATCATCAACTATTAATACTCTTATCTTCTTTTCCATCCCAATTGTTTTTCTTCATTAGTTTCTCTCGGCAAAGAAATACTAGAATTCTCTCTTTTCCAAGAATTTGTGCCTAACTTCACCCGTATCAGTAAAGAATAGGATCTTTCTGCCTCTTTTGCCTCCAACACTCGAACTAACTATTGGTATCTTACAGCGTTCAAGCATCATCTTGGCTATTTCTATATTTCTCTCTCCAATCATCGTGGACGATTTACCGCCCCCAACATCCAATAACTCTGCTCCTCCAAATATCTTCGCCTGAATATCTTCAACTTTACTCCCCATACTTCTCATCTTCTCTATCAACTTCTCTATCGCTATATTTCCATATTTTGGTGACGCAAGGTCATTTCCAGTCCAGGTTGATAACATGTAGTGGTTGATTCCACCAAAATGAAGGCGTTTGTCCCACAAGCATACTGCCACACAGGAACCCAGTACTGTCTTTACAACGTACGGCTCCCTGCTCGCGAAAAACGATGATGGATATAAGAAATGCTGTGAGTATTCCATTCGTCTATCCCTTAAAATAATTCATCGCCCTCATCAAAGAACAATGCGTCTTCATCAGATGTAAAGTTGTCTACTATAGTTTCAGACTCAGGTAGTACTACTGTAAACGTAGAGCCTTCTCCCTTCTGACTTTGAATATTAATTCTGCCGCCGAGCATATCAAGCAACGCCTTGGTTATCGACAAACCAAGACCATGACCCTGGTTAATCGAATTAATACCAGTGTCCAAACGACGGAATCGCTCAAAAATTATATTCTGATTCTTCTCCGAGATACCTGTACCAAAGTCTTGAACAGAAATGTTCAACTCATCATCATCCATCCATACCTTGACAATAACCTTGCTGTCCTTGTAGCTGTACTTGATAGCATTGTTCAAGATATTTGTCAAAATCTGACGAAGTTTCTCCGAGTCTGTCTTGAAATCAAAGTTCTTACCAAAACCTATCTCTATCTGGTAGTCAAACTCTATCTCAATACCCATCTTACGAGCAACAACAGCAAATGATTCAATTACTGTCTGAAGTAACTGACGTATATTTACCTTCGAGATGTTTGGCTGCATCTCTCCAGCCTCAATCTTTGCAGCTGTAAAAATGTTCTTCAACTGGAAATCAAGACTGAAACACTCGTTGTGAATCATCGCAACCATCGATACAATCTTCTTCCAATCCTGCTTCTCAACCGACAAGATGGCCTTTGATAAACCCAAAATAGATGTAAATGGGTTCACTATCTCATTTGTGATGTTCGAGATAAAATGACTCTTCAAAGCCTCCGAGTCCTTCAAACGCTTAGATATCGTCTGATACTCCATCTGCAACGCCTCGTATCTCTCGTCTACTGTTCGTCGCTCATCTAAACGCGATTTAAGCTCCTTTAGTAACTGCTTGTCAGATATATTGTTCATAAAAATTATGTATTATATTCGTTTAAATATTGTTGGCTTTATATTCTTTAAAGGTACTTCCATGTTTGCTACCGATTCCGAGTGTCCTATAAATAGATAACCTCCCGAAACTAGGTGTCTGCATAACTTGTTGATTACCTTTTCTTGCGTCTCCCTATCAAAGTATATCAGAACGTTCCTGCAGAATATCACATCGTACATCTCTTTGATATCATACTGATTATCCATCAAATTGAGATACTTCAACGATATATTCTTCTGTAACTCAGGCGATACCCTGACAGTCGGATTGTGTCTGTCTTTGCTCCTGTAAAAATATTTCTTCTTCAGAGCTAACGGTATTACGTCTATAGTCCGTTCCGCATATATTCCTTTTACGGCCTTATCCATAACATTGTTTGAAATATCAGTGCCTAAAATCTGATACCCCATGTCAGGATACTTCTCCATAAACTCATGAAGTACTATGCTGATCGTGTATAACTCTTCTCCACTCGAACAGGCAGCACTCCATATTTTTACCTTCCTCTTCCCTTCTTCCCTCATCTCAGGTAGCACATTGTTCGATAAATAATCAAAATGTACAGGCTCCCTGAAAAAATCTGTCTTGTTCGTCGTTACTACACTGAGAAAATTATAAAGCTCTTTCTCTTGACCTTCCGGACTGAAAAAATATTCTTTATACTCAGAATAGTTCCTCATCCCTAATTCCCTGATTCGCTTCAACAACCTCCCTTGCAACATAACACGCTTGATCTCTGGCATCTTAATACCATATCTAGTGTAGATATAGTCACTAAATACCATGAAATCTTCCTTCGACATTTCTGCCTTGAAAACATCAATATCTTCAGATGCTATTTCGTGTTGCTGCGCCATTTGTCCTTACCTTCTCTTTCTTTTGTCAACCTTCTTGCATGTTCTTCATGCATATAATGTCTGTATCGGTAAATACCTTATCAACATCTATCGCCAAAACCATCTTGTCATCTGCTCCATGCGTGGCAAACGCAACATAGCCCGGCTTGTATGAATTGACAATACTTTGCTTGTCTTCAGCACTTACCTCTATTATGTCCGAAACATAATCTACTACTATGGCAACATGAAACTCATCGGCTTTGCCAGGATTAACCGCCAAAACAATGACACATGTCTGCTCTTTTATCTCTATAGGAGATAAGCCAAACTTCAAGCCCGAGTCAATCAATGGCACTACCCCATCTCGGTGCTCAATAAGTCCCTGCAAGTATGGTAATGTGGACTGTCGCGTCTTTGGCGCTTGATACTCTAGTATCTCTACCACATTATTAACACTCACAGCAAATGTATTGTCACTTGACTGAAATGTCAGATATGCATTTATTTGTTCTTCCATCTCCTATACTCTTAATTCTCAACGACTTTCGCCAAATCAGCTATATTGATAGTATAGACAAACTTGTCGTCTTTCTTTATTGTACCACTAAGCGTCCCTTGTACCTGCTCACTTATCTGCATTACTACATCCTTAGTCCAACTTTCTGGCGCATAATCAAACACGTCATCTACTTCATCTACTAAGAAACCTAGCAAACTGTCATTAGATTCGTCAGTAGATACTATGACAATAGAGGCCTCAGGATGATCTTCATCGTTCTTAATGCCAAACAATACTGACGTATCTATCACAGGTACCATGTTACCATGGTTGTTTATCACTCCCATGATATACTCTTTCGATAGCGGTACATTCGTAGGCTCAACATACTCCAAAATGTGACGAATCTTCATCGTCTCAAATGCAAAGTACTCACCTGCTATCTTAAAGGTGGTAACTGATGTAGTTGTATTTTCTATAATCTCTGCCATTTTGTTACCTCCCCTATTTTTTATTCTGCTGCTTCTTGTTGCGCAACATATTGTTGTAGTTGATCAATCTCGTAGTATCAATAATCAATGACAACGAACCATCACCCATTACCGAAGCTCCTGATATCATATCAACTTTTCGCAAGAATCTGCCAAGTGGCTTAACCACAATCTGATACTCACCAATTATCTGGTCAATAACCATTCCTACATGCTTATCGCCATTCTTTACCAATAGTATCTTGGACTTTTGTATGTCCTCTACCGGTTTGTAGTAGAACAAATTGTTCAAATCTATGAACTGAACCTGCTCACCATTATATGTAAAGATATTGCCTATACCATTCTCGTTGAACTTGACCTCCTGAGGATTCAAAATCCTCTCAATGTTCGACAATGGGAAGATAAACTGCTCGTCGTTTATCTTGGTCAACAAACCATCAATAATCGAAAGCGTCAACGGAATGTCAAGCGTCAATGTAGTACCTTGATCTATCTCTGAATCTACCGAAACTTCTCCTCTGACTTCCTGAATCTTACTCTTAACTACGTCCATACCTACACCACGACCACTGACGTCACTGACCTTCTCAGCTGTAGAGAATCCACTCGCAAAAATCAAGTTGAGAATCTCTTGCTTCGTCATCTTGGCACTGGCATCTACTACTCCCTTTTCAACCGCCTTTGCAAATATCTTCGCAGGATCCATACCCTTACCATCATCAATAATTTGAATGACTACATTGGATCCTGAATAGAATGCCTTTAATAATATAGTACCCTTAGGATTCTTACCCTTCTTGATACGCTCATCTGGCATCTCTATACCATGGTCTCCTGAGTTTCGAATAATATGAAGCAATGGATCTATCAAGTGCTCAATAATATTCTTATCAAGCTCAATGTCTCCTCCTTCAACTACAAACTCAAGCTGCTTTCCAAGTTTGTTGCTTAGGTCTCGTACCAAACGCTGGAAACGAACTAGCTCACCTTGCAAAGGAACCAAACTCATCTCAAACGACGTCTCACGAAGCTGACGGGTGATCTTTTCCATCTGCTCAGTAATCGATGCAAAGGCCTCATTGTTACTCTTAGAAGCTATCAGATTCAACTGGGCTTGCATCGTCACTAGTTCACCTACAGCATTTACCAACTCATCTATCTTGGCTGATGAAACACGCTGCGTGGCAATCTTCGCCGTCTCTTGTTGTTGCTGCTTGGCTTCTGGCTTAGCCGACGCCACCGCAGCTTGCTTAACTACCTTGAATACATCAAAATCTTCTTTCTTGAGCATCACACCAGTGCTGTGCGCATTGGCCATCATCTCAGGAAGTTTATCCGTATTGCTTACAATGTCGCCCTTTGGCAACTCGGTTATCTCAACCTTACAGTCATCTTCTACAAAGATGAATACATCCTTAATGTCATTTACATCCTGGTCCGTCTGCAATACCACCTGCCACTTAATACGCATGGCCAATGGCTCAAACTCCATAAACGGATGAACATCCTGAAGATACGATACCGTCTTAGCCTCTCCCAACGCCATCAAGTCTTCTATTATGAAGAGCGGATTGGTACCATTGCTAAGAAGATTCTCAAAAGGCTCAAAATTTACTAGGTAGTTCTTTGGTCCAGCCTCTTCTTCTTTCTCAACCTGTGGTTGAGCCGCTTGCTGCTGTCCCGCTTTGTTCGGATTGACATAAAGACCTTCACCAGGCGCAAAGTGCGCTTGCAACCTCTTGATGTAATCTTGCTGATGCGCTATGTCGTCTGGATCCGTCAACTGCCCCTTCTCTAACAAGAGTCGTATGTAATCCAAACTCTCAAACGTAAGCGAAATTATATCTTTGGTAACCTTGATCTTGTCATTCCTGATATGATCATAGATTGTCTCTAGATTATGAGTGAAATTACTCAAATCATTAAAACCAAACATAGCACCACCACCCTTGATGGTGTGCATAGATCTAAAGAGTCGCTCAATGATCTCTTTGTTCTCAGGATCATTTTCCAACTCAAATAGAGCCTCCTCGATACTGGCAACATTGTCTGTAGCCTCTTCGACAAATTTCTGCTGAAACCTATCTAACATCTTTGGTTTAGTTTGGTGTGTGATACTTGTTAATTCATCTCATACCTAGTACAACTAGTAATAACATCATCTTTATTTATTAATACAGATAATGCCTCATAGGTATACTAACGCCTATGTCGTGACAGCTCTTTATCGAACTACACGCGAAATGGCACTCAAAAGCTTAGCTGGTACAAATGGCTTGATAATCCATCCTGTAGCACCCGCCTCTTTTGCCTCCATCTTCTTCTCCGTCTGTGACTCTGTAGTCAAGAACAAGATTGGAATGTGCTTATATGCGTCCATCTCTCTGATCTTACGAATAAGACCAAGACCATCAAGGTTTGGCATGTGAAGGTCTGTGATAACTATATCTATCGCACGACCATCCAAAAACTTCAATGCGTCTTCTCCATCAACACCTACAAGTACATCGTAACCCTCATTCTGAAGTGTGAAGTTTACAACCTCACGAATACTTTCAGAGTCGTCTACTATTAATACTGTCTTTGCCATATTAGTATACTTTGTTATTTTATTCTTATTGGTTAAGTGAATCTATCGTGATGCCCGCTTTCGTAAGCAGTGCAGTCAAATCTTCTGGTAACGTAGTGGCTATCGTCAACTTCTTGCCACTTGCTTTCCACGCCGATTTCATAGATAGCACAAGTTGTACAAATGTAATATCAACATTGTCAGGATTCTCAACTGTTAAGCATACATCTTCTTCAGGTGATATCTGACTCTTCAACTCATCATATATCTTTTCAATATGATTGATGATAATGCTGCCCGTCAAGCGAACTTGCTTGGCACCATCTTTCTCTGTTACTTCTACACTGTACGAACTCATAATAGCTTATCTTTTAGAATCGTTCATATTCGTTCATATCAAACTCCTTCGATGCAATATTGCCAAGCTCTATGGTAGTACCTGTCTTATGGGTGGCCGACTTGCCTCCCTTTACTTCCATGTCTGTCTTGGTCTCAATATTCACCTTGGTAGTTGGCTGCGCTTGAACAACTTTTGGCTGTGGCTCTGCCGAGTCTTCCTTGTCAAGGTCTATCTTAACTGTATTCTCAGCCTCAATCTTGCTCTTCTCATCAAGCTTGAAGAAACTTACAGCATTCTTTAAGTTGTCTGCCAACTGACTCAACAATACACTTGAATTTGTCAACTCATCCGAAGAACTTGCATTCTCCTGTGTAATAACATTCAAATTCTGCATTGCCATGTTGATCTGCTCAGCACCTGTCTTCTGCTCAATAGATGCAGCCGAAATCTCCTTGATAAGTACCGTAGTCTTCTCAATGTCTGGTACAAGCTGCTTTGCCTTGTCTCCAGCCATCTGCGAAACCTTCATACCCTTGTTCACCAAACCTACAATCTCATTGGCAGCTTGCTTGCTTCGCTCAGCCAACTTTCGTACCTCAGCTGCAACTACCGAGAAACCTCTACCATGCTCTCCAGCACGTACAGCCTCTACAGCAGCATTCAATGCCAAGATATTTGTCTGGAACGCAATATCACTGATAATTGTAATCTTCTGACTGATAATGTTCATAGCCTCAGCAGCTTCGTTAGAATACTGACTCGACAATGTAACATTCTCTGCTGTCGATGCCGTGATCTTCTCAGTAGCTATCGCATTCTCTGTGTTCTGATCAATATTGGCAACCATCTCTTCAATGGCTGTCGATACCTCCTCAGCACTGGCCGCCTGCTCACTAGCACCCTTGCTCAACTTGAGTGAACTGCTCTTCAATGAGTCTCCCGAATCTACAAGGTCATTGGCATTCTGCTCAATTGTAATTACAATATTCTTCAAGTTGGTAACCATGTCTTGCAATGCACGAGACAACTGACCAATCTCATCTTCCGAATCTACATTTACCGTCGCCGTCAAATCTCCATTTCCAATGGCTTGCGCAAACTCAACTCCCTTCTTCAATGGCGCTACTATCGACCTGTAAAGAATATATCCTACCGATACCGACATCGCTATTACTAACAACGACATGATAATCACAAATACCAACTGGATAATGTTCCATGTCGAAATGGTATCCTTAATATCATCACACTTCTCATCACAACTTGATACCAACTTGCTCATGAGACCTTGCAACTCTTCTTCTGCAAGCGGAATGTCTCCACCATCTTCTACTAAACCGTCTACCTCAGCCCTGATCATCATGTCCTCATAAGCATCAAATGAGTCAAGACTCGTCATGACAGTCTTCTCTAACTCAAATAACTCATGAACCTTATTGTCAACTAAACCAAGTGTATCAATAAAACTCTGATCCCAATTTGATGTGGCCTCTTTTACCGATGCTAATACTTCATCAAAATCAGTATTCACAATCTTAGCCAACTTCTCCTTGTCTGGAGATATAGGCTGCATATCAACATAAACCCAATTCACACTGAGTCGCTTCGACTCAGTTATGAGGTTCATCATGGAAGTCAAGTTGTTCTTAACTGGCAAATATTGCCCCGTCTCCTCTTCCTGCAACGAACGCGTGTAAATGTGTATGCATATCGTAAATACAGCATTAATAAGGATGAACACCAATATAGCACCGAAACCCGCTAAAAGCTTCTGCGCTATATTCAATTTAAGATTCCCAAATAGTTTCATCGTCTATCGTGTCTAGTAAATGTATTCTTACAAATTTATAGCTCCGGTCATAGTACCCAACTTGGCACTAAACTGTACACCAGATATAGAGGCATTCTTACTATGTAACTCAAATTTCAAAATGTCATCTCGTACAACAAAATTAATCATAGATCCCTTGCTCGTAGCACCATCAACCTCAGTGATTATCAATGTATTCTTGCCTACAACACTCATCAACTTCTCACTGTTCTTGTTGAAGTTACCACCAGATCCTACAAAAATTACCTGACAGTCCTCTACATCATCAATACTCTTGAACTCTTTTATAACAATGTCTTGATATCCAAACTTCTTTCCTGTCGATAACTTCGTCAACCATGAAACAAGTTCGTGCTCTTTTAAAACACCTATAACAAAGTCTCCTTGTCTCACCTCTTCCGCCCATCCGATATATCGAATGAAGTTGAAGGTAAGCATGGCCTTTGCTTTCTGTACATTTTGAGCTTGTGCACATAATGGCATAAGCATCAAAAACAATATAAATACAATCTTTTTCATAAACCTCAATCCTTTAAATTATACGATAATATTGACTAACTGCCTATTTTAAATACCAACGTATAGGTGGTATTAATGCCAAAGTTAAATTTTTTGACTATTAATACCAATATTATACGTCATTTTTTAAGTGACGCACTATCTATTCCTCCCGCTATTTTAGTAGCGATGTCAATATCCTTAGCTATCTGTCGCTTCAATTCTTCCAGGCTGTCAAACCTGATCTCATCTCGCAACCTAGCTAGAAAACGTATGTTAATATTATGTTCGTATAAGTCTCCACAATAATTAAGAAGAAAAACTTCTATGTTTCTCTCAAACTTCCCTATTGTGGGCTTGATACCAATATTTACTACGCCATAATGCGTTTTTATGTTTCGTTTTTCAAAAAAATCTACTAATGCTACATATACTCCGTTCTTGGGCAACTTCTTGTCTTCCCCTAATTCTGAGATGTTTGCAGTGGGATAACCTAATTTCCTGCCCAACTGCATACCATGCACAACTTTACCTTCTACCGAATATTCCCTACCTAATAATAATTTCAATTTTTCTACTTCCCCTTCTTCTAAATACTTTCTGGCTTCACTGGAACTGACTTTCAACCCTTCTCCAGCTACTAATTTGCCAAATTCTTTGGTCTCTATACCTTTCAAATTGATAATCTTCTCACACTCTTCATGACTCAACTTGTCACTGCCAAACCTGTGATTGTACCCCAAAGTTACCTTCTCAGCATGTAGTAATTCTACAAAGTATTTGTCCACAAATTGCTCTGCCGTCAATCTAGATAACTCTACGTCAAAGGTCAATAACAGCAGATGGTCAACACCCAATTTTCCTATCTCCGCTATCTTTTCTTCTATGGTGCTCAATAATTCTACTTCCGCATCTTTGTTCAATACTTTCTTGGGATGTGGCCAGAAACTGATGACTACACTTTTTCTTCCTGCAACTTTCGCCTCTTCTGCTACACTCCGTATCAGCGCTTGATGCCCTATATGTACACCATCAAACATACCCATCGTAACGTACGTGGGTTGCTTATCTTTATAGCTCTCTATGCCGTAATGTACTATCAAATCTCTTTTTTCTTTACTTTTGCGCAAAAGTACAATTTTACTTCGTCTCTAACAGACATTTTATCTTTTTTATGGCAAGTCTTGTATATACTAACGTATCAACACGTAATCCCGAACTGCAACTCGATAGTTCTGTTAATATCAATATCGATTCTTTTTCTTCTTTGGCCGTAGTCGGACCTAATGGCTCGGGAAAAAGCCGATTCATAGATGCCATAGCTAATAACGTTGCTCTCAACGAGGGTACAGTGCAACTGTCCGTGGATGGTCGTAAATTGTTCTCTCCGCAAATAGGTTATATCTCTTTCCGCGATATAAATAAATTGACCGACTCTCCCGATAGCTATTACCAGAAAAGATGGAACGCTACCGAAAACGAGGATTGCCCTATCGTGGCAGATATCCTTGGCCAGAGCCGAGTGGAGGCTAATATGGAGCTTATCAAATCGCTTAATATCGAACACATCCTCCCTAAACATATCATCCAGATATCTTCTGGCGAACTTCGCAAACTCCTCATCGTACGTTGCTTGCTTAAGTGCCCTAAGGCTATAATTATAGATAACCCTTATATTGGTCTCGATGCCGAATCTCGCGATATCGTCAACGAACTGCTCAATAGCATAGTATCTTCTCAGAAGATCCCTATTATTCTTATCTTGTGCAATATCAAGGATATCCCCACATGGATGGATAAAATCATACTCTTTAAGGACCTCAAATGCTTGGGAACCCCTACAGCTACTGAGTTCTTGAATGATTCTTCCCTCCAGAATAGTATCTTCAGAGATATAACTATCAACGACGTTAATCTCCCAGCAGGTATAGCATTGGGTGATACTAATTATAAGAACGCTATCGAAATGAATAAAATCAATATCCAATACTATAATCATGCTATTCTTAAGGATGTTGATTGGATAGTTTCTAAAGGCGAGACTTGGGCTCTCTTGGGTGAGAATGGTTGCGGTAAGTCTACCCTCCTTAGCTTGGTGAGCGGCGATAACCCCCAGTCTTACGCCAACGATATAACTCTCTTCGACCGTAAACGTGGTACGGGCGAAAGTATCTGGGATATCAAAAAACATATCGGTTACCTTACTCCTGATATGCATACTTACTACCGCGAAAATATTTCTTGCCTGGATGTCGTAGCTACTGGTTTCAAAGATACAGTGGGTCTATTCTTGAAACCTTCTGCCGAGGAAAGAGCTAAGGCTCTGGAGTGGATGAAGACTTTCAATGCCGACCACCTGGCCGAAAAGTCTTTCCTCAAGATTTCTTACGGCGAACAGCGCCTCATCCTTTTGTGCCGAGTATTCGTGAAAACTCCCGATCTCTTGATCTTGGATGAACCTCTGCATGGTCTCGACCAGGAGAAAAAACTCCTCGTTAAATGCGCAATAGAAAAATACTGCGAGCAACTTAAACCTACTCTTATATATGTGACTCACTACCAGAATGAAATTCCTTCCGTAGTGAAGAATCGCAAGATTCTTATCAAAAATCGCGACTAGCTTATGTCTACCATTTCTATACTTAATATAGTCATCCTTAATATCATCGCCTGGGTAGTATTTTCTTACTTCTGGGGAGGATGGACTTTTCACCTCTATAAACCTCATCGATGGCTGGAGCTGAAAAACAAGAAGCTTATCAATAAGCAGATCCTTAACGCAGAGTCTAATATCAAAGACAAAAACCGACTCTACTGCTATTGGATGCTCCAAAACCAGATAGATGAACAACTGGTGCCTGGCGATGTGCTATTCGCTGGCGTCGAGGAACTGGATTTTATTAAGTTGGCTCACTATATCAACCCCGAACGACAAATAGTCATAGTAGACCCCCTCTCTAATAAGGATATACATATTACTAAGGAGAATTGCCAGGGCGAAGTGTCCGAACAGGATATCCACTTAAATAATATTACTAAGGAGGATCTGGATAAGTCTACTGTCTCTCCCGAAAAACTGACCGTCTTTCAGGGTAAGGTTTCTGAACAAATATCTAACTATACCGGTACTATAGCTTCTGCTTGGGTGGATTGCGTAGATCAGGACGACTTGTCTGCTTCTTTGTCTCATATCTACAGACACTTGGCTCCTTCTGGTATAATATTTATCCACGATTATAACCATAACTGGGAAACAGTGGAACTGGCTGTCAACCGCTTCTTACTTACTATTCCCGAATCTTTCATATCCCTCCCAGATATGTATGGTACTATAGCTGTCATCAAGAATAAATAGGTTGGTTCCGTAACTGCATAAAATAAAAAAACTGCGAGCAACAAGGTACTTCCCTTATACTAGAGACTGACTTCATGCCGACTCGCATACATATAACATCTTACCATATTACTAATATGTAAAATCTATTATTACTGGCGTCTGTTATTGTTATCCTAACTTTTTGCTCTTCTTGTAATATCTGCCACGCCTTATTTCGTGACGGGTTCGCAGGACCGGATAATATGAGCTTTAAGAAGGGTGAGGGCGACTGTATATGAACAAGGGTGTCTGGAATGGGTAGAACGGATAATACTTATGTATTTATCCCTTTGATATTCGAAGAGCTTTGTAACGGTTATCTATAATAAAAGGCACCTGTTATGGTGCCTTTCTTTTTATTGTTCTTTATTTCTTAAGCTGTCTACTATGTTGGTCAACTCTATGAATTCTTGCACACTCAACTGCTCTGGCCTCTTTTTCATAAACTCATGCTCCCTTATGCCTTCATGGTCAAATTCTATACCTCTTATCGAATTCCATATGGTCTTTCTCCTTTGGTTGAATGTAGTCTTCACTACTTGACGGAACAATTTCTCGTCACAGTCCAACTTCTCTACCTTATTTCTCTTCAATCTTATAACACCACTCTTTACCTTGGGTGGTGGATTGAATACATTCTCATCTACCGTAAAGAGGTACTCTATATCATAATAGGCTTGCAGAAATACACTCAAAATACCATAGTCTTTGTTACCTGGTCCCGATGCTAAACGTCGCGCAACTTCCCTCTGTAACATACATACTACTTCTGGTACCAGATCTTTCTCTTCTAATATATGAAAGAATATCTGCGAACTGATGTTGTATGGAAAGTTACCTATAACACCAAACTTCTCCCCAGCAAATACTTTCTTTAAATCAAGACGCAAAAAGTCAGCTGATAACAAATCTTCATCTGCTATCTCAAAGTGCTCTTTCAAATATTCTACCGACTCACCATCTATCTCTATCAACTTGAACCTCAAATCTTCTCTCTCAAGTAAATACTGTGATAATACTCCCATACCAGGTCCTATCTCTATAGTATTTACCTTCCCTACTTTAGCCTCATTGTATGCATCACATATCTTTCTGGCTATAGATAGATCTGTCAAAAAGTGCTGACCAAGGTTCTTCTTTGCTCTAACTTGATTCATAAACTATATATTTGCAGTCGCAAAAATACGACTTTTATCTAACATGAGAAAAGCTTGGAAATATCTAACACTATTGGTAGCCATTGCAAGTTTCGCTTGGTTGAGCTATAAGCTTTTCTCAGATTGGAATCTTATAGTCTCAGGTATAGCCTTGCTTTTCAAAAGTGGATTAGATATAACACTACTTATATTGTCTCTGACTGTCGTAGGTATATTGGTCGATACTTTGCGATGGATGACTATAGTGGGTGACGTTAAACACAACTTCTTGAACCATCTTAATACTGTCATAACTTCTATAGCTTATAGCAACTTCTCTCTCTTTGGTATAGGTGAACATGTAGCTAGAATCAATACTAATACCAATAGCGCTAAATCTAAAAAGACTATTCTCACAGATAGCGTCATGATCAGTATCCTCAATACTCTTGCTATCTTTTGCGTTACTTCTCCTTATATATTATCTGTCGAGAACCATACTCTACCTATTGTTTGCTCAGTTGCCTTGTCTGTTATTCTGTTTTTCATATTGTGCTATGTCAAATCTGAATGGACAGCTGATATAAAAATAAATAGAGTAATACCCGCTTTTATCCTCACCATAGTAAAAACGCTTATTTTCTTCTACCAGTTCTACCTGCTTCTCTGTTTTATGTTCGAGAATAATCAGGATGTCGCAGCAATATTCAACTTCGATAGTCTATATAGTATAGTGTGTACTTACTATATCATCATAACGGTGATTCCTATATCAACTGGTTTCTCTAATCTTGCTGTTCGAACTGGAGTAATAAGTCTATTATTCTATAATACAAACCAAATATCTTTAGCTATCTCAGCTACTTTGTGTATGTGGTTGTTTAATATTGCTCTGGTATCTATTACCTATTTTTCATTCAAGGGTACTAAATATATTGTCAGACAAATAAAGAACTGACTATCCTGTTATATACCATCCAACTCTTTTCTGGTATCTTATATACCCCACCTTCTAATACCAAATATATATTCTCTTTAATTTTCCGCTGAATATCAACATCAAATTTCGAAATACTCACACCCCTATCTGTTCTCAATCCTAACATTATCCTCTCATTTATCAAATCTTCTTCTTCTAGATCATCATACTCTACATCATTCTCCCCTTCTATATACTTCTTCACATCTTCACAGTTCGTCCACCTCTTTCTTTCTCCGTCAAATGACGATGCAGCTGGCCCTATCCCTAAATATGGTACCTTCACCCAATACGATGAATTATGAACAGCTAAGTGCTCATCATCACATGCATAGTTAGATATCTCATAATGCCTCCACCCTTTTTCTCTCAACTTCTTCGTAATAACGTCATATTGCCCTAACACAACTTCTTCGTCGGGTAGAGCTACTATCCCTTTTTCTATCTGCTTCTCTAATATTGAGTTTTCTTCAACAGATAGTGCATAGATAGATAAATGTTGTACACCCATTTTCAACAACTCACTAACATCTCTTGAAACTGTATCAACTGTCTGCTGAGGTAATCCAAATATATAATCCAAACTGACATTGTCAAATTGCGACTTCACCATATCTACCGCTTTGTAAACCATGTCAACTGAGTGTCGCCTGTTTATCAACTTCAATATTTTATCATCCAGACACTGAACTCCCATACTTATCCTGTTCACTCCTATCTCTTTCAACTCTCTCAAATAATCTTCTGTCACATCGTCTGGATTAACCTCTACTGTAAATTCTTCTACTTCATCAACTATCCAATATTTTTCAACCTCCCCTATTATTCTTTTCAACTCACTACTATGTAATACTGAAGGTGTGCCTCCACCAAAATATATCGACTTCAATCGCTTATTCTTGAAAAGCTCAGCCCTTTCTCCCAATTCTTTAACAACAGAATCAATATACTTTTCCCTGTACGATAAATCAGTTACTCTATAAAAACCACAATACGTACACTTTGTGCGACAAAATGGTACATGTATATATAATCCAAATCTATTCATTATAATAAGATGTTTCACGTGAAACATTTGATTATTAGGCACTTAGCGCCGATTTATCAACAGTAAAATACTATTTTTGTTAATAACTTTACAAAATTAGCATAAAATTAGATTAACTACACTCTGTAGTGTTAATAACTGCTCTAAAATAAAAAATTGCGAGCAAACACTAGGCTCTGACTATACAGCAACTATACAACAACTATTTTCAATATAGACATCAACTGCTGTTCAAAGCATATTAATAACTGCTAATTACGTGTTAGTAAATTATCAAATACTCCGCTCACCTATGTGTACAACCACTATCATATTCTCTTTGTCAACATTCCTTATTCACTTTTCCATCATTTATCAAGTAAAATAATGCCAATAATCAACACCCACCAAAATGATTTTTACTAACTTTGCCTTGTTTCAACAATTGTTGATAAATAGGTTATAAATTGTATATCTGCCTATATGTGTGACAATTATATTTGTTGACAATTTGGGCAATCAATATCTACCTAAAATCAATAACGAAACACACAAGTTTTTGCCTAAAAAGATTTAAACCATACTAACAGACTATAATCATATTATACTGATTTAGAGTCTAACAATTAATATATAATAATATGACTGTTGATAAAGGTTACGTTGAGGCCAGTATAGACCCAAATATCAATCTCGTCGACGAAATTAATCGTCTCAAAAAGGAGAAGCGCGCAGTCATTATGGCGCATTATTATACCCGCGGTGAAATCCAAGATATTGCCGATGTAATCGGCGATAGCCTGGCTCTCGCTCAAAAGGCTGTTAATGTTGATGCCGATATTATACTACTCGCTGGCGTCCATTTCATGGGAGAAACAGTTAAGATACTGAATATGGATAAGAAAGTCCTTGTCCCTGATCTTAACGCAGGTTGCTCCCTGGCTGATAGCTGCAAGGCTACCGACCTTAAGGCTTTCATCGACTCGCACCCAGATCATACTGTAGTATCCTACGTAAATACTACCGCAGATGTTAAGGCTTTGACCGATATTGTTGTCACAAGTAGTAACGCTCTTAAGGTTGTTAACTCTTTCCCAGAGGATACCAAAATAATATTCGGCCCAGATAAAAACCTTGGTAGCTATATCAACGCGCAGACCGGTCGTAATATGCTCTTGTGGGATGGATGCTGCCACGTCCACGCTCGTTTCTCCCTCGAACATATTCTGGAGCTTAAAAAAGAGAACCCTAACGCAGAAATAATCTGCCACCCCGAGTGTAAGCGTCCTATTGTGCTAGCTTCCGACTTCGTGGGTAGTACAGCTGCTCTGCTTTCTCATATCAAAGATTCTTCAGCAGATACTTTTATTGTGGCTACCGAAGAGGGTATCCTCCACCAAATGAAACAGTCTTTCCCTAATAAGACTTTCATTCCAGCTCCTCCAGAATTGGAAACAGGTATGTGCGGTTGCAATAATTGTGAGTATATGAAACTTAATACTCTCGAGAAAGTATACCTAACCCTGAAATATGAACTTCCAGAAATTACTCTAGATAAGGATATAGCCGTAAGAGCGCGTAAGCCTATTGACGCTATGCTTAACTTATCTAAGTAGTTTATTAATTAATATTGATTACTACTTATTTTTACTATGATACAGTTAAAAAAGCCAATAAAAATTCTTCTGGTCGAGGATAATAAAATCAACCAGAAATTGATGATGTTCAACTTTACTAAAATGGGCTTCGAAATAGCTATTAGTGAGGATGGACAACAGGCAGTGGATGAATGCCATGTAAATTTTTATGATATCATTCTTATGGATGTCATGATGCCTATAATGGACGGTTATCAGGCTACAGAGGCTATTCGTCAGTTGCAAAGTAAAACTGGTCAGCGTAGTTATATTATAGGTCTGACTAGTAATGTTTATGATCATGATAAGGAGCGTTGCTTGAGCGTGGGTATGGATAGCTATATGTCTAAACCTTTCGATATCGACATATTCTGCGATATCCTTCGCCAGCAGAGCTACTTGTAAAACGGTAGTTGCTTAGTGGATATCGACGTACGTAAAATAGCTGTTACTGATTCTGAGACCGATAAGACTCTCAGACCTCTCTCTTTTTCCGATTTTACAGGTCAGGATGCTATAGTAAAAAACCTCAATATCTTCGTGGCAGCCGCTAAAATGCGTAGCGAACCGCTCGATCACGTCCTCCTTTATGGACCTCCAGGCTTGGGAAAAACTACTCTCTCTAATATCATAGCTAATGAACTGGGTTCGCAGATTAAAACAATTTCAGCCCCTTCTTTGGATCGCCCTGGCGATTTGGCTGGTATTCTGACTTCTCTCGAACCTCACGATGTGTTGTTTATAGACGAAATACACCGCCTTAGCCCTGTTATCGAGGAGTACCTCTATAGCGCTATGGAGGATTTCAAAATAGATATCATAATTGATAAGGGCCCTGGCGCCCGTACTATCCAGATAGATCTTAATCCTTTTACCTTGGTGGGAGCTACTACCCGTAGTGGCCTCCTTACAGCTCCTCTCAGAGCTCGCTTCGGTATAACTTTCCATTTCCAAACTTACGATATCCCTACCTTGGCTAAGATTATTCGCCGCTCTGCCGGTATTCTTAAGGTAGGTATAGATGATGAGTCTTGTACCGAATTGTCGCGACGCTCTCGCGGTACTCCCCGTATAGCTAATGCCCTTCTTCGCCGAGTACGCGATTTTGCTCAGGTTCTCGGTCACGGAAATATAGATATTGATATCACAAATACTAGTCTTACTGCACTTAATATAGATTCTTATGGATTAGATGAAGTGGATCGTAAGATTATTACTACCATGATAGATAAATTCTCAGGGGGTCCCGTGGGTTTGTCTACTATAGGTACTGCCGTGGGCGAGGATCCTGGTACTATAGAGGATGTTTTCGAACCGTATCTTATTCAACAGGGTTTTATAAAACGTACACCTCGCGGTCGTATGGTAACTGAATTGGCTTATAGTCACTTTAATCGTAAGGGTTTTATTCAGCAAGGTACTCTTTTCGATATAGATGACCCTTCAAATTTTAATGATTAGTAATAGTGGGACGTTTATCTTCTCTTGCTTCTGATACCGTAATATATGGTGCTACTACCATATTGAGCCGTTTGCTCAACTGGCTCTTGATGCCTTATTACCTGACTCTGGTAACTAAGTCGGTCTATGGTCAGTTTTCTGGTATCTACGCTATCATTGCTATCCTCCTGGTTTTGGCTTGCCTCGGCCTGGAGACTGGTTATTTTAGATTTGTAAATAAGGAAAACCGTAAGACTATCTTTGATACACTTAATTTGTGTATGGTATCTTTCGGTCTGCTACTTGTCCTTGTTCTTAATATATTTAGAGAGCCTTTTGCAGCTTTATTCTCTTTCCCAGAGGATAGCTCAATGATAATGCTGATTTCTTCTCTTATCGTTGTGACGGATGCTGTCAATAGCTTGTATTTTGCCGACTTGCGTTTTATCCGTCAGGGTAAAAAATATGCCTTGATCCGCCTCTTGCAGGTTATTGTAAATATCATATTTACAATTTTCTTCATGGAGATTCTACGATATCAGGTTCTTTTTGGTATAGATTTTACAGCTTTCGGAGATATAGAGTATTTGCTGTTGTCTAACCTTATCGGTAGCCTTACTCCTTTCTTGTTCTATGTGCCTGGCTACCTAAAGGAGAAGCATAGCGTCGATTTTGCTCTGCTTAAGCAGGTTATGACCTATTCTTTGCCTCTCTTGGCTATGGGTTTCTTCGGTATTACTAACCAGGAAATAGAGAAGCTTCTTATTCTCCATCTTGATATCTCCCCCGATCCTCATGGTCAACTGGGTATATACTCTGCTAATTATAAGATTGGTGTCCTTATGGCTGTTTTTACACAGTCTTTCCGCCTGGCTTTCGAACCCTTCTTCTTCAAGGAGACTCAGCGCGATAAGTCTGATACTTCTGTCTACGCAGAGTCTATGAAGTATTTCTATATGTTTGGACTTCTGATTTTCGTAGGCGTAATTCTTTTTATACCTCTCTTTAATTATATTATTCAACCTGAGTATTATGAGGGTAATAAGATTATTCCTATTGTTTTGTTGAGCCAACTTTTATTTGGTGTATATTATAATCTTAGTATTTGGTATAAGGTAACTGATAAGACATATTATGGTTTTATTTTTTCCGTAGTGGGTCTCACAGTTAATGTAATTATGAATTGCTTGCTTATCCCGTCTTATAGCTATTACGGCGCAGCTATTTCAGCTTTTACAGCCTTTTTCGTTATGGTGCTTGTATCTTTGCTTTTGGGTAAAAAGCACTACCCTATCAATTATCCTATCTTAAAGTTGATAAATCTTACACTTATAGCTATCTTTATAGTCGTGGCTTATACATATTTTACCGATAATTTCTATCTCGTCCCATGGTATGTATGGTCTGTCGTAGGTGTACTGACATATTTGTTAGTGGTTGTTTTGTTTGAAAAGAAGAATGTATCTAAAGTTTTAGCTTATGTGCACAATAAAGATAAAAATCGTAAACAAGAGTAATAATCCTCTTCCCCAATATTCTACTGCTCAGGCTGCTGGTATGGATATCCGTGCTAATAATCCTGAGCCTATCACACTTGCTCCACTGGAGAGAAAGTTGGTTCCTACTGGTCTTTTTATTGAATTGCCTGTAGGTTATGAGGCTCAAATCCGCCCTCGTAGCGGTTTGGCTATTAAGAATGGTATTACTGTCCTTAATACTCCTGGTACTATAGATAGCGATTACCGAGGTGAGATAAATGTTATTCTTGTTAATCTCAGTAATGAGCCTTTTACCATAAATTCCGGCGATCGTATTTGCCAGATGGTTATCGCAAAACACGAACAGGCCGATTTTATTGAAGTCAACTCTCTCGAAAATACCGAAAGAGGAGCTGGTGGTTTTGGTCATACTGGTGTAAAGTAATTGTCTATGAAGTATCTATCTGTCATATTATCTTTTATCGCTTTTTCTGCTTCAACTTTTGCTCAGTCAATAGTTACTGCTGATAATATATTCAATTATTATCTCCTCGAGGCAGTAAAGGCTAAGTCTCATGGTGACTATACTACGGCTTTGTCACACTACTCTAATTGCTATAAATTGGACAATAAGAGTAGTCTTGTTATGTTCGAGATGTCTCGTATATACTATGCCGCAAAAAAGATGGATGAGGCTAATTTGTGGCTTGATAGAGCTATTCAAGTAGATTCTACTGATAATCTTTCTTATATCAAATATGCAGCAACTCTAAAGTTGTATTCTGCAAAATATCCTCAGGCTAAGGATTATTATAAGGTTCTTGTTAAAAGAGAGCCCGATGTTCCTACTCATAAGTTGATGCTCGCGCGCCTTTATTCGCAGCTTAATATGCCTGATTCTGCTCATGCTACTCTGAATCAGGTTTCTACCGATCAGGTTCCTTGGGTATCTATTCAGCTCGAGCATGCCGACCTCTTCAAACATGAGTTAAATGCTCGAAAACTTGAAAAAACTCTCAAAAATATAGTCAAAAAGGAGCCTAACGATCCTGAGTCTTATAAGTACCTGGCCGACTATTATTTTGCTGTCAAAAACCCTAAAAAGGCGCTTAAATATCTCACTGATGGTCTCTCTAAACCTGGTGGTGATATGTTACTTTTTGATCTTGCTGATTATTACTTCAAAAATGATCAGTACAACCTATTTAAGTCTTATGCCGATAGGGCAGTGGTATCTGTAGATATCGACCCACAGCAAAAATCTCAGGCTCTTAATGCTTATGTTGGTCAAAAGGATAAGGAGCTTTATCTACGTAAGGATTCTGATTATCTTGCTAATCTTATAAGTAAGGCGGTATCTTTCCATCCTGATAATGAGCAACTCAATGTTCTTTTAGCTTCTTACTATTCTTTTACTTCTCGCCCAGATATGGCGTTGAAGGTTATGGATACCTATTTTGCTACCCATACTGCTAATTACGATTTCTTTGCAACTTATATCTACTCTATCACATCTCAGCCCGAGATGGATTGGGTAAAACTTAATAAGGTCGTTTCTACAGCTTTTGAGTTGTTCCCCGAAGAGCCTTATATTGTTCAGGCTAAAGTATTGTGTTTGAACCATTTTGATGATTACTCTAAATCTGTAGATATACTTTCCGATTATCTGTCAGATTTTCCTGATGTTAAGCCTAATCAAAAATTGAGATCTATTAAACTTGATTTTCTCAATCTTTTGGCTGAGTCTTATTATCAAATGGGTCGACTTGATGATTGTTTCGCTACATACGATGCAGTTCTTTCTCTGGAACCTAATCATATAGTGGCACTGAATAACTACGCGTATTACCTCTCGCTCATAGATAAGCGTTTGGACGACGCTGAGCGTATGTCATCTAAAACTATTTCTGCTGAGCCACAGAATCCAACATACCTCGATACTTATGCATGGGTGCTTTATAAAAAGGGTAAGTATAGCAACGCTTTACTTATGATGGAGGCTGCTATAAATAATTCTACTGAGCCTTCTGCAGAACTTTATGAGCATTACGGCCGTATCCTTAAAGCACTAAATGAGGACGAAAATGCTGTAATTCAGTTTAAAAAGGCTTACGAACTGGACCCAGGCCGTAAATATTTAATTCCGTTGATGCAAGATGCGAAGTAGTTTTATTTCGTATATATTATTCTTGGTACTCTTAGTACTATCGTCTTGTACCTCTTCTTCTAAGATAGAGGTTAAGGATGGTAGTTCTCTTTCATCTTCTAAAACGGATCTTTTCCAAAAACTTGATAGTGTATATAAATATCGTTTCAATAATATAAAAACGTATACTAATAGAGCTAAAATAGATGTTACTTTTGATGGTTCTTCTTACCATCTTAATGGTAGGGTAAATGCTGCCACAAATAAGTCTCTAAAAGCTTCTATATCACTCCCTTTTCCTCCTGTCACAGTGGGTACTCTAGATCTTACTAGTTCTTCTATATCAGCTTCTTCGTCTTACGCAAATATTGATATAGAGCGCTCAGTTCCTGATTATTTACTTTCTGTTTCTAATGCAACTCTTTATGGTGCTTTGCCAGTAGATCTTCTAAATAAGCATTTTAAGTTGTCATCTATCTATATCAAAAATTCTAGGTATCATATTTCTTATACCGGACCATATTCTACTGTAGCTGTTTTTCAGGTAGATTCACAGTACCGTATAGCTCAGGTTTCTGTCTCTTCTCCTGAATTTACTTGCGAGCTCTTCTCATCTGATTTTCAAAGGGTAAATAAACATAATCTCCCTTCAAATATTCAGGTTGTTATCTCTTCTCCTAAACTTAATGGAGGAGTGACTGTCAAATCATCATCTATAAAAATAGAATAATCATGAGGTTTTTCTCTATCATATTATTTTCTCTTATTACGGTATTTTCTTTCTCGCAGAATATCGATTCTCTGCGTGATGAAAAACAACGTCTCCAGGATGAGATTGCTGCTAGCAATCAGAAACTGGAGGAGTTTGGTAAGATGAAAAATTCCCATATTACCCAGATTGCTATTATAGATGAGAAAATCGCGCGCCAGCGACGTCTTGTTAATATTTACAAGAACGACCTTCTTTCGTATAACTCACAACTTAAAATATTAACTGCGCAACTAGATTCTTTAGAGTTGTCTTTATCTAAGTCTAAAGAGGAATATGCTAATCTTATACGAAACTACCAGTATAACTATATTAATAATAATAGTATATTATATCTTTTATCTGCTTCGTCTTTCAACGAGTCTTATAGGCGTTTATTGTTTATGAAGCAGTATAAAGATTACCATCGCCATCACTTTTCTATTATAGAGCAAGAGCATAATAAATATGTGGCTTTAAAGGAGAATATAGACTCTAAACGTGTTCAGTTGAATAAGACTCTATCCTCTATAGAAAACGAGCAGGAAAGCCTCCAAAATGAGCTTTTGCGACGTAATGCTTTAGTCTCTGATATATCACAAAATCAGACTGCTATACAGAAACAAATTGCTCAATATATAGAGCAGTCAAAAGAGCTTGAAAATAAGATTGTCCAACTTATAGAGGAGGAGCGTAAAAAGGCTCTTGCTTCTAATTCTAGAGCCGATTTTAGTGGCGATATAGCTAATAATAAAGGAAAACTTTCATGGCCTGTAAGCGATTTTGTTATCGTAAGTCAATTCGGTCAGCATGAGCACCCTTTATACCCTTCTATTATTGTAAATAATAACGGTGTAGATATCAATTTGCTCTCGTCAACCTCTGTTAAAGCTATCGCTCCAGGTGTTGTTTCACGTGTAATAATGATACCTGGAAGTAATGCCTCTATCATTGTTCGACACGGCTCTGTTTTGTCCGTATATAGCAATATATCAGAGGTTTCTGTCAAGAAAGATGAGAAGGTTTCTTCTTCTACCGTCCTTGGAAAAGTATTTACAGGTGCGGGTCTGAATTCTAGAATTCTTCACTTCGAAATATGGGTTGACGATACAAAACAAAACCCAGAAGATTGGCTATTGCCTAGATAGTGAATTTTTTGTTGTTTTTTATTCAAAACAGCGTAACATTATTTGTCGTTCTACGTAGGAGTACTTGACTTTTTATTGAAAATGGCAAACATTCATGTTGAAAATAGTATAAGCATTGCTTCAGAGATATCAAATGTCGCTGAGGTTGAGGCTTTGATAGACAATCAGTCAGCTATGTTTAAGTTTGACGATGATGTCTATGGTAAGCTATTATTAGCAGTTGTTGAAGCTGTTAATAATGCAATTGTTCATGGTAATAAATCGGATTCTTCTAAACAAGTAAATATATCTTACGTTATTGAGAGTGATTATGTAGAATACTCGATTTCTGATTCAGGTGAAGGTTTTGACCCAAATTGTATTCCTGATCCTACTGAATTAGAGAATATCGAGAAGTTCTCTGGTCGTGGTCTATTCCTTATGAAGAATCTCTCAGACGAGATGGAATTCTCAGATAACGGACGTAAAGTAAGACTTAAGTTCCTTTTGAATACAAATGATAACCTTTAATGAAGACAACGTAAAGTCTAAACTAAAGAATCGTCGAGTAATAAAATATTGGATTAAAGAGGTTGCCAAGAGTTACGGATTAGTAATTGGCGACCTTTCTTATATTTTCTGTACAGATGATATGATTTTAGATGTAAATCGCCAGTATTTACAGCACGATTACTTTACAGATATTATTACATTCGATTACGTAGAATCTAATGTCTGCTCTGGCGATATGTTCATATCAGTGGATACCGTTAAGTCTAATTCTGAGTTATTCGCTACGTCTTATATGAATGAGCTTCATCGTGTTGTTATTCATGGTGTCTTGCATTTGTGCGGTTTGAAGGATAAATCTCCTAAGGACGAGAAGAAAATGCGTGCCGCTGAGGATAAGGCTCTTCTTTTACTAGAACAACTTCTTACAGAAAACAAATCTAAATGATATTTGATTACGACGTCATAGTTGTTGGTGCAGGCCATGCAGGCTGTGAAGCAGCCTCTTCAGCTGCTAGGTTGGGTTCTCGTACTCTTTTGATAACGATGGACCTTACCAAAATTGCACAGATGTCATGTAATCCCGCTGTTGGTGGTATTGCTAAAGGTCAGATAGTCAGAGAGATAGATGCTTTGGGCGGATATATGGGTGTTATAACTGATAAAACATCCATTCATTTTAAGATGCTCAATCGTAGCAAGGGCCCTGCAATGTGGTCGCCGCGCAGTCAGTGCGATAAGGTTCTTTTCTCTCTTGAGTGGCGCAAACAGTTGGAAAATACGCCTAATTTGTCATTATGGCAAGATGCTGTTACTGAGCTTGTTACCGAAGGCGACGTTATTAAAGGTGTAAAAACAAAGCTAGGTCTTACTATAAATGCTAAGTCTGTAGTTCTTACTAACGGAACTTTTCTCAACGGCTTAATGCATATCGGAAGAGTCAATTTTGCAGGTGGACGTATGGCTGACGAAGCATCATACGTTCTTTCCGACCAAATGAGAGAGTTGGGCTTTAATGTAAATAGAATGAAAACGGGTACTCCTGTTCGAATAGATGGAAGTACTATTAATTTCGACGTTCTAGAGGAGCAACCTACTGATAACGATTATATACAGCAATTCTCTTATAGAGATATAGAATTATCTGCACAGCCACAACGAGATAATTTTATCACTTACACAAATACGACTGTTCACGATATTCTGAAAGCTAGTTTTGCCGATTCTCCTTTGTACAATGGAACTATAAAGTCTATAGGCCCCCGTTATTGTCCTAGTATCGAGACAAAACTGGTTAATTTTTCAGACAAGGATCAGCATCAGCTATTCCTTGAGCCAGAATCTAATACCAATAACGAGTATTATCTCAATGGATTTAGTACATCTCTTCCATTGCTGACGCAAGTTGAAGCACTTAAGCATATTCCTGGTCTCGAGAATGCTGTTATTACTCGTCCAGGTTATGCTATTGAGTACGATTTCTTCGATCCTACTCAGTTGAAGTATTCTCTAGAATCTAAACTGATTCATGGTCTTTTCCTTGCAGGACAGATAAATGGAACTACTGGTTATGAAGAGGCAGCCGGTCAAGGTTTGGTTGCAGGTGTAAATGCTGCTAAATATTGTACCGACTCAGAGCCTCTTATTCTAACTAGAGATTCTTCCTATATTGGTGTTCTCATCGATGATCTTGTCACAAAGGGTGTAGATGAACCATATAGAATGTTCACTTCTAGAGCAGAGTATCGTATTTTACTCCGTCAAGATAATGCAGACTTACGTTTGTCTAATATAGGAGCTAATATTTCTTTGCTTGATAAGAAACAGTCAGATTTATACAGAGTTAAATCAGATTGTATAGAAAAACTTCTCGATTTTATAACGCATAAGAAGTTTAAGGCAGAAATATTGAATGAATATCTCCAAGCTATAGATTCTTCTCTAGTAAATGAGTCTAAGTCTATTGCTGATATTCTCTCCAGACCTGAAGCTCACCTTGAATTATTCTTCCCTCTATTTGAGCGTATGTTCTCTTCTATGAAAATAGAAAATGATACAATGAAGAGAGCTATACTTCAAGAAGTAGAAATACTCTGTAAATATAGTGGATATATAGCAAGAGAGAAAGAACTTGCTGACAAAGCATCACATTTCAATTCACTTTCTCTAGCTAGATTTACTGACTATTCTTCTATTACTAGTTTAAGTTATGAAGCTAGAGAAAAGTTGAATAGGTATAAGCCTACGACTATTGGTCAAGCTAGAAACATATCTGGTGTTTCAACTTCCGATATTGACATTCTAGTGATGATGATACAAGGGTAAAACACGCAGTGTTTTACCCTTTTTTGTTTCACGTGAAACATTCATACTAATAAATATGGTACAGAATACTATTAAAGCTAACTTTTTAGATATACATTCTCGTAAAGTATATTTAGCAGAGATTGTATATTCTGAATGTATAGAATCTGTCAAAATACTTTCTGATAAGTGCGACGATAAATTAAATTGGGTAGTTCCTGGTTTTGTCGATTCACATGTTCATATCGAGAGTAGTATGTTGAGTCCTGAGATGTTTGCTAAGATGGTGTCGAAGTATGGTACTATAGCGGCGGTGTGTGATCCGCATGAAATAGCAAATGTCTGTGGCGAAGAGGGAATAGATTATATGATAGAGAGTGCGAAGAAGTCGTGCATCAAATTATTCTTTGCTCTTCCATCATGTGTGCCTGCTACCTCTTTTGAAACGAATGGTGCTAGTATAGATAGTGATACTCTTGAAAAGTATTCTGATAAAGTTGTAGCTCTTGGTGAGATGATGAATTATCCTGGTGTCATATACAATGATGCTAAGGTGATGTCACTGATTGAGACGGCTAGAAAATATGGTTTGCCAATAGATGGTCATGCTCCAGGTGTGAAAGGAGAGAATCTCGATAAGTATATATCTGCTGGGGTATCTACCGACCATGAGTGTTTCTCATATAGTGAGGCGGTAGAAAAGATCGCAAAAGGTATGAAGGTGATTATCCGAGAGGGTAGTGCTGCCCGAAACCTTGAGTCGCTTTTCCCATTATTGAATGACAATATAGATGATGTGATGTTTTGTACCGACGACTCTCATCCAGATGATGTGATAGATCGTGGTCATATCAGTCGCTTTGTCCATTATGCATTGTCTCGTGGCATTTCGATATTCGATTTGTATAAGCCATTACTCTTGACACCCAATAATCATTATGGTTTGCAGGTCGGTGAATTGAGGGTTGGTGATAGGGCAGACTTCTTGGTAGTCGACAACCTAACGTCTTATAATGTTTTGAAAAGTGTGGTCAATGGATGTGACTGTACAGGAATAGAAAAGGCCAATGCTGGGTATAGCTCTAGCAATTATGTGAATACATTTGTTGATAGACATTTCGAACTATCCGACTTTGCTGTTGATAGAAAGTCAGATCTAGTCAGGGTTATAGATGTCAAAGATGGAGAGCTCGTTTCCGGTCAGTACCTATGGAGCTTAAGGAATAAGGCTAGATATGTTGAGCCCTCGTTGGATGAAGATATAGTAAAAGTAGTTGTCATCAATAGATATGACGCTGCAGCTAAACCTGTTGTTGGGTTTATAAGAGGAACAGGGATGAAATCAGAGAGTGGCGCTTATGGATGTTCTATAGCGCACGACTCGCACAATGTTGTCATAGTAGGATCTGACAATTGGGCAATTACCGATTGTGCCAACAAAATCTTTGCGAATAGGGGCGGATTGTGCGCCGTATGCGGAGAAGAGGTTGTCTCGATGCAGTTGCCGATAGCTGGATTGATGACCGATGATAATTATGAGAAGGTCGCCTGTGAGTACTCCGCTATCCAGAAAATGATAAAGGAGAAACTTGGCGTTAGCTTGAAGGCTCCTTTCATGACGTTGTCGTTCATGTCACTATTGGTAATACCATCTTTAAAGATAGGCGACAGAGGATTGTTTGATGTGGACAAGTTCAAATTCGTTGACCTTTTTGTTAAGTAGAGATGAAGCACAATTCAAATACTGAAAGACTAGCATATTTGCATGAGATACTCAAGGTGCTGCCCGAGCAACCTGGAGTGTATCAGTATTTTGATGTCAATGATAAAATCATCTATGTAGGTAAGGCCAAGAATCTAAAGAAGCGTGTCTCGCAGTATTTTCTGAAAGATCAGAAATACGGTAAGACGATAGTCCTCGTATCTAAGATTACAGACATTAAGTTTATTGTTGTGCAAAGCGAGCATGATGCTTTCTTGTTGGAGAACAATCTTATCAAATTGCATCAACCCAGGTACAATATTCTGCTTAAGGATGGTAAGACCTATCCCTGGATAAAGGTTACCTCAGGTCAGTATCCTAGAGTGTTCCTCACTAGAAACAAAGTATCGGATGGGGGAAGGTACTATGGTCCATACACATCAGTCAAGCAAGCGTACTACTTGTTGGATCTTATCAACGAGCTCTTTCCTCTCAGGACATGTACTTTACCATTGACGGAGAATTCCATCAAAAGTGGTAAGCATGATGTCTGCCTTAAGTACCACATCAAGTCGTGCGCTGCTCCATGTGTAGGCAAGATGGGACAGGAAGAGTACAATGATTATGTTGGCAAGGCACACTCTATACTTCAAGGAAAATTCTTTGATGTGATAAGTTCGCTCAAAGATAAGATGCAGAAAGAAGCAGCCGAGTTGAACTTTGAAGCTGCAGCCGCATGGAAGGATAAAATAGATACGCTGCAAGAGTATCAATCCAAATCCATTGTTGCCTCTATATCAAAAGCTTCGGTTGAGGTATTTGCACTAGTAGATGAGAAGTCGTCCACAAATGTATTTGTCAATCACATGCATGTAGAAGAGGGCAGACTGCTTCATTCATTTACATACAAATTCTCCCGTCCATACGACCAGACAGCAGAAGAGATAATGTCGCACGCCTTTCAAATGGTACTTGATGAATCGCAGAAGATGTTCAAGGAAGTCATAGTAAATGTGATACCAGATGAAGATTTTGCTCCTCATGTATTTACGATACCGCAGATGGGAGAGAAGCTGAAATTGCTAGAGCTCAGTAAGGAAAATGCATTTACGGCATTATACTATCAGATCAAGCATAACTCTGTAAGAAACAGAGACTCGAAGGAGCAGACCATACTTCAGTTGGTACAGCAAAAGTTGTCCCTCTCTGCTTTGCCTGAGCATATTGAGTGTTTTGATAACTCTAATATACAAGGACAATTTCCTGTTGCTTCATGTGTAGTTTTCAAAGACGGCAAACCATCGAAGCAAGATTACAGGCACTTCAATATTAAAACTGTAGAAGGCCCAGATGATTACGCCTCGATGAGAGAAGTTGTATACAGGCGTTATTCGCGATTGCTGAAAGAAGAGCAACCATTACCAAACGTAGTAATTGCAGATGGTGGTGAGGGGCAGATGAAGATTATTCATGAAGTACTAAAAGAGTTAGAGATAGATGATAGGGTAGAGTTGATAGGTCTCGCAAAGAACTCTAAGCACAAGACACAGAGGGTTTTAGTTGGTTTTCCTCCACTAGAAGTTGACATGCCGTCGCACGACGATATGTTTGCTTTCTTTACTAGGATTCAAGATGAAGTCCATCGTTTTGCCATATCATTCCATAGAAATAAGAGATCTAGTGCGATGGTTCAATCAGAATTAGACGACATAAAAGGTATTGGACCAAAGACAAAGCAAGTACTTATTGACAAATACAAGACACTATCGAATATAGCTTCAGCCGACAGAGAAGAGGTAACAGCAATAATAGGCAAGAGTAAAGCGAATATATTATTCGATTATATTGATAAAGTTAATTAAAACATTTTATCTCCTATAGATATCATGCGTCGTACTACGTCTGTAGTAGTAGGAGCTGACATTTGGTACTGAGAAGCGTATCTCAAAGTATCCTGGTAGAGTTTGAAAGAATTAGGGAAGCGGTAGCAATCGAAATCCGTATTAGTCCACTGTATACTACACATACCATTGAAAGGTCGTATTTCATCCAGCAGGCGTTCAACTATTTCGAATACCTTTTCATCAGGAACATTGTTTTTGATGAAGTTGGATGCGTTGATAGCCAGCGGTATTTCCAATATTCCATACACCTTCTGGTTCTCGTGATCGAAGGGATAGAATGGGAGGCAATATGAATTTCTAAATCCGTTATAATCAGGGAAATGAAGGCTGCAATCTACTAAAATACTTGAAGTCTCCAATTTGCTGATATCGTTAGGAGAATTCAATGTATAGAGGTTCTTTCTGACATAAGGAAGAGCCTCGTTGTAGCAATTATGCAGATACTGGTAAGCTGAAGTAATACTCTCTGTAGACTGATTATTCTGAGGGAGGAGGATACCCACATCAAAGCCTCTTTTACCCATGCTATGCATTATATGCTTAATATCGGCGTTGTGGAGGGATATTCCGCCACGATCCTCGGGGTTAGAGTCGTCGGTGAGGAAGAACCAAGAAGAGAAGAAACCCAGTTGCTGTTCGATGTTCATAACCGACTCGAAAGTCCACCAAGGGTTGTCGACGATATCAAGTTTGAGAGCGTGCTTAGTAGCGTATGCCATTGCCTTAAATTTTACTTTACGTGGCATGTCTAACGGCCTCATTCCCAAGACTTGCAACCAACCATCTACTATACGGCTTGTTTTGAAGTAATTGGTACGTCTTACGTTATGAGTAAGGTGCATTACAGGCGTTTTAAAGAGAGTAACTCGTTTAAAAGCTACCTTATTCAAGGTACACCAACGTTCGATACCCTTAGTAATCCAATCGATATAATAGTTGACCACTGGGACGAAAGCGATATCCAGTTTTTCTTGAATACTACCCTTATAAGTAAATCGCCCTAAGTTGTCACGTGAAACATTTGGGTCCAGCTCCTGATAGCCAGAAAGCAAGTAGAAGACAGATTTAATGAAATCGTGGTTGAAAATGACGCTATTCTCCTCCTCGTAGAACGGATCTTTAGACTCTGAACATGGGAAGAGGACTGGAATATTACCGATACGGAAAGATGTGGACAAACTCTCAGTAGAGCAAGGGATGATTATTCTACCATTGCTCTGTGCAGGTTGGTCGGCAGTGTATGAAATAGAAGACTCCCAATCTAAAGAAGACTCGACAACCATCTTCAGATGGCTGAATACGAAATGTGTTTCAGCTTGAGTCAGCTGACGATTGAGACCGGGTGAATAAGCTTTCATGTCAAATGTCCTCTTAGTAGTATACTTAGTGTATTGTTTATCCAAAGTTAATAGTAATTTTGTGAGTATCAAAATTATATTGAAAGCATAACGAGAAGCGAGATATAAAATGCGAGTAGTAATACAAAGAGTCAAAGAGGCGTCGGTAGCCATAGAAGGGCAGATTGTTGGTCAGATAGGCCAAGGTCTATTAGTTCTTTTTGCAGTAGAAGAAGGCGAAGGAGAAGAAGACCTTGACTGGTTGGTATCGAAAATAGTGCAGATGAGAATATTCTCAGATGCTGAGGGATTGATGAATCTATCACTTGAGGATATAGGGGGTGAGATACTGGTAGTCAGCCAGTTTACCCTTTATGCGCAGACCAAGAAAGGCAACCGTCCATCCTTCATCAGGAGTGCCAAGCCAGTGACAGCTGAGCCGTTGTACGAGCTATTTGTAAAGAAATTAGAAGAGAGGCTTGGCAAGAGCGTTCCTACAGGGCGATTTGGGGCAGACATGGCAGTATCGTTACTCAATGACGGGCCAGTGACCATTACGATGGACACGAAGAACAGAGAATAACAACAATTCATATACAACATATGTCACTATTACTTGAGTTAAAGCAGAAATACCCACTGACAATCAGTCAGAAAGAGGTTGATGATTTCGTTGCGAAATTAAAGGATAAGCAGCAAGAATACTATGAGAATCCTGCTGTACAGCAGACGATATTTTCGTGTATAGACTTGACCACATTAAAGCAGACCGACTCCAAGAAGAGTGTTGAGAAGTTTGTAGAAAAGGTCAACAGTTTTGCCAAGGACTATCCGATGTATACAAATGTTGGAGGCATCTGTTTATATCCCAACTTTTCGCCTATATACAAGACGCTGAAAGTTGCTACGGTCAACCGAGCCGTAGTTGCAGGAGGTTTCCCATCATCGCAGACATTCAAAGAGATTAAAGTCTTAGAGTCGAAGATGGCCATTGAAGCAGGCGCCACAGAAGTGGACATAGTGATACCAGTAGGGGAGATGTTAGAAGGCAACGTAGAGAAAGTATTTGACGAAGTAAAGTCGGTCAAATCTGTACTTCCGAACAACCATCTCAAGGTAATTCTTGAGACAGGCGTATTGACGAATATTGAGACGATCTGGTATGCTTCAGTAGCAGCAATGGAAGCGGGAGCAGACTTCATTAAAACTTCAACTGGCAAGGAACAACAAGGTGATATGCAGACAGCTGCGTACGTCATGTGTCAAGCTATAAAGAGCTTTCTTTCGAAGAATGGAAGGAAGGTAGGTTTCAAGCCAGCGGGAGGTATCAGGACTGCCTTTGATGCGACATTATTCTATTTGATAGTCAACACGATACTTGGCGACGAATGGATGAAGGCAGAATTGTTCCGTATAGGAGCGTCGAGCCTTGCCAACAGTTCGTTGAGCAGGATGGAGACGCTCAGGTTAGGCAAAGAGACAGAAGTCAAATACTTCTAAGAAAGATATATGTGCAGTCGGATTAACCCTCTTAATGAGGGTTAATCTGTTTTATGGCTAGGCGTTATGGGAACAAGGCGGCATTGCCAGTATAGTTTTTGATGATTATTCTTTCTTTTTTTGTACTTGGCTGGTTAGTCTCTGTCTATATACTGTCTATATAGAGTGTATATAGAAGTGATATAGTGCGCTATGCGAATTTTTGTAATGATTTGTCAGCTATCAAAAACGAGGCAAGTCGCAATATTTTAGAGAAGATGAAAAGCATTATTCTAGCGTTATTTCTAGTGCTTAGTGGGGTGGTATACGGTCAGTCGCGCGAAGCATTGATAAGCAAGAGCAAGATACATATAGACAGTCGCCATAGAGGCATCAGGCGAGTAGTAGGCTATGATGTATACTCCAAAGATGTTCCACGTGAATTTGAGGGGGTGAGTATAGCCTTTCTCAGTGACATACACTACAAGAGCAGATTAGACTCTGTGGGGCTAACGTCGATCAAGAACATACTATTAGAAATAAAGCCCGACATAGTGCTATTAGGAGGAGATTATCAAGAAGGATGTGAGTATGTGCTACCTATGGTAGAAGCCTGTACGGCGTGGAAAGCGCCGTTAGGCATGGCGGGAGTGATGGGGAACAACGATTATGAGCGCTGTACGGAAGAGATAAGAAGTTGTTTTGAGGCACATGGGGTACGTATCCTTGAGGGAGAAAATATGGCGGTAACTCGAGGCAATTCAGAGATAATTATTGCTGGGGCCAAGAATACATTCAAATCGCGCGAGAGCGAAATATCCCCCACGCTTACGCTATCGGACAGCAGTTATGTTATTTTATTGACGCATACGCCAGACTATGCAGAAGACGTTGATATTTCGAACACAGACCTTGTTTTAGCAGGGCACACTCATGGGGGGCAAGTCACACTATTTGGTGCCATAGCACCGGTAAATCCCTCGCATTATGGGAGGCGTTTTCTGAGAGGTATCTGTAAGAACAGTAAGGGGGTACCTATGATTGTCAGTACGGGGATAGGGACATCTAGGAGAGCCATACGAATGTTTGCCCCTGCGGAGATAATTGTATTGACGCTGCATATTTGCAAATAAATGCCCCTTTGTCACTGTTGCGCGCCGTATGCCCCATTAATTTGAAGAGGCGTATAGAAGTTAGTAAATTTACAATGCTTAAATCTAAAAGGATCGTAACCTGCATATTAATTAACCGCCGTCGGTGTTGATATTCGCGAGTTGGCACCGACAAAATATAATGAGGGCTTCTTGGCTTAGGGAACCAAGAAGCCCTCAGTTTTTATATATAAGAGATTTATTTACAAATCTACTTTAGGCATAGAAGCCCAACCCTTTTGGATATCCTCATCTGTAGGGATATAATCGCCCATTTCGCCATCATTGTACTTCTGATAAGCTACGAGGTCGAAGTATCCTGTACCTGTCAATCCGAAGAGGATCTTCTTCTTTTCGCCGGTCTTCTTGCACTTAAGAGCCTCGTCTATTGCTACGCGGATTGCGTGTGAGCTCTCAGGAGCTGGGAGCAAGCCCTCGACGCGGGCGAACATTGTAGCAGCCTCGAATACGCTTGTCTGCTCAACAGCTACAGCCTCCATCATGCCCTGATCGTAAAGTTCTGACAATGTTGGGCACATACCGTGGAAGCGCAAGCCGCCTGCGTGGCTAGCAGAAGGGATGAATCCTGAGCCCAAAGTATACATCTTAGCCAATGGGCAGATTTTACCTGTATCGCAGAAGTCGTATGCGTATTTGCCGCGAGTAAAGCTAGGACAAGAAGCAGGCTCTACGGCTATGATACGGTAATCGTTTTCGCCGCGCAACTTTTCGCGCATAAATGGAGCGATAAGACCGCCGAGGTTAGAACCGCCACCTGCGCAACCGATGATCATATCAGGCTTGATGCCGTACTTATCGAGAGCGGCCTTAGCCTCGAGTCCGATAACGCTCTGGTGGAGCAAAACCTGGTTGAGCACTGAGCCCAATACGTATCGGTATCCCTCGGTAGAAGTTGCCACCTCCACGGCTTCGGATATTGCGCAGCCAAGTGAACCTGTAGTGCCTGGGAACTCTGCCAATATCTTACGGCCTATCTCTGTGGTATTTGATGGCGAAGGGGTAACTGTAGCGCCGTAAGTTCTCATAACCTCGCGGCGGAATGGCTTCTGTTCGTATGAGCACTTAACCATGTATACCTTACAATCGAGGCCGAGGTAAGCTGAAGCCATAGAGAGGGCGGTACCCCACTGGCCTGCGCCGGTTTCGGTTGTGACACCCTTAAGACCCTGTTTTTTAGCGTAGTAAGCCTGTGCGATAGCAGAATTAAGCTTATGGCTACCAGAAGTATTGTTACCCTCGAACTTATAATAGATCTCTGCTGGTGTATCGAGATATTTCTCGAGGCAGTAAGCGCGAACTACTGGTGAAGGGCGGTACATTTTGTAGAAATTGCGGATTTCCTCTGGGATATCTACAAATGCTGTATTTTCGTCCAACTCCTGTTCTACAAGTTCCTTGCAGAAGACTACGCTAAGTTCCTCGGCTGTAAGAGGCTTTAAAGTTGCTGGATTTACTAGTGGTGCTGGCTTCTTCTTCATGTCAGCACGAAGATTATACCATTGGGTAGGAATCTCATCCTCCGACAGGTATATTTTGTAAGGGATCTCCTGACTCATATATTGACGATGTTATGTTATTAATTCTATTGATGCAAATTTAATATTTATTTGCAATCTCTACAACCGAATTGTAAATGTGGAGTACATAGGTGTTTCAAATTTTATGTAGATTTGCGGAAAGAAGCATCATTTGTTACATGAAACAATAATTAATAGAATATGGTTTGTCCACACAATCCCCAAATTGCATGTACCTGTCCTAAGGATTGTCCTAGGCATGGTCATTGTTGTGCCTGTGTAGCGCATCACAGAGAACATGGTAAGTTGCCCCACTGTTTGAGAGAGAAAGAAACTGCTCCGGCGCAGCAGGCGGATAAGAAGTGAGGGTATGATAGCGATAGTCATAGGTGCCACGGGTGCGACAGGTAAGGATTTGGTACAGATGCTGTTGTCCGATTCGGATTTCAGCGAGGTAAATATCTTTGTTCGCAGAGAGGTTGATATTACATCGCCTAAACTTCGTACGCATATTGTAGATTTCAATGAAGTTGACTCATGGAAAGATGAGCTCAAGGGCGATGTCCTTTTTTCTATGATGGGAACAACCCGAAGTCAGGCTGGAGGCAAGAAGAATCAATGGGTAGTAGACTATGACTATCAGTATAATGTCGCTAAGGCTGCTGCTGAAAATGGTGTAGAGGCAATAGAGTTGATGTCTTCTATAGGCGCTAACGAGAAGAGCGTGTTTTTCTATTCCAAGATGAAGGGAGAATTAGAAAAAGCTCTAGCTAAGCTCCGGTTCAAGAAGGTGGTAATCACTAGACCTCCGTCATTAATACGTAAGAATAGTGACAGGGTGGGAGAGAAAGTATCGTTGTCGGTACTCAAAGTCTTCAACAAGTTAGGTATGCTTAAGAAATTGGCTCCTATGCCGACTGAGCAAGTTGCTCGCGCTATGATAAATACGGCGAAGGACAATATATCTGGAATTAGAATTATTGAATCAGACCAGATAAGGGTGTTGTCCTCAGCTATATGATTCGGTATATTGACTGTGTTTGGAATTATTGGGTTGAGAATTATTAAGGCATGAAACTAATTACAATAGAAGATATTAGGGACATTTATATAAAGTTTCAACAAAGGGGACTTGCTTTTTTGCTGAGCAAACTACATGTGTCGGCAACAGCTAAAACTAAAAGTAGTTTCAATGACACGACTATTGATGTGTCGTATTGGAACCAACATCCTATGGTGCGCAGGCGATGGAATGAATTCATAACGGGAGATAAAGATCTTCGGTATGAAGAGTACCTTTCGCAAAAATATTTTAGGGGCAAACGATTAAAGATTCTTGGTATTGGTTCTGGTGTTTGCAGCCATGAATTGTTTATCGCTCAGTTGAATCCCAACTGCGAGGTGACGTGTATTGATTTTTCGGACAAACTATTAGGAGAAGCGAAGCAGACAGCTGAAGAGAAGAAAATTACAAATATAAAGTTCGTAGCTGAGGACATCTATAAAGTTAGTTTGCCGCAAAATTATTATGATGTTGTATTTTTTCATTCATCCTTGCATCATTTTGACGATTTATTCTCTTTTTTGCGGATGGTAAAAGAGGTATTGGTTGAAAATGGACTATTGGTAATTAATGAATATGTTGGACCGACGAGGTTGCAGTACAGCAAAGAGCAGATTGACGCAATAAACAGTGGATTAAAAACATTGCCAGATAGTTATAAAAAGATATACAAATCGAACTTAATAAAAAAGCACTATTATGGATCGGGTGTTTTACGTATGTACTTATCAGATCCATCGGAGTGCGTTGACTCAAGTAATATTTTGCCAGCTGCAAGACATTACTTTCGAGCGTTAGAAGAAAAAAGGATAGGAGGGAATATATTAATGCCACTACTAAAAGATATAGTACACAATTTTTCTAACCCGGAAGGAGATATGCTTCTAGAGCGTTTATTTGAGTATGAGGATAAGTATTTAGAGTCGCATGAAAGTGATTTTGTTTTTGGCGTTTATAAGAAATGCCTTTAAATATTTATGCGATGATTGATTAATCCTCTTCCCCTCGCTTATTTTGGTACATCCGTGCCAAGGGTTCCAGTCGGCGTATATCTTCAGGGAATCAGGTATTTAATATGGATTAACTGCACTGAATTATTGTTCGATTTCGTAATTATTTGAAGTCCAAGCCAGGTATCCGCCATTGAGGTCGTAGACTTTAAAGCCCAGTTTTTGGGACAAATAGATACCGGCGGCATTGCTTCGGCGGCCGCTGCGGCAGTAAATGTAGAGGGTTTTGCCGTTAAGTTTTTTAGCGGCTTCGGCGAATTCTGTCTCGTTGCCCCAGGTAACCAGTATGGCGTTTTTTAGGTGACCTGCCGAAAACTCATCTGGGCGGCGCACGTCGACCAGTACTACGCCCTTGTGGGAGATGCTATCTCGGAATACCTCTGGGGACAGAACGGTATAAGTCTGCTCGGCATTGGGATTTGACTGTGGGAATTTTTCGTTACAAGACATAGATATCATTGCGACTAATGGGAATATTAAAAATGCTAGTATGTTGTTCATATTATTGGGGTATTTTTGTTTGTATTGGATGGAAGTTCCTTTATACGATATAATAAGTTCCTGAGATTGTCATTTTGGAAGTGCCTCCAAACATAACTTTACCCTGCTGTATTTGCAAGTTGACGGCATTGTAGAGCATATTGATATTGCCCTGCTCGATGAGGATGGGTGTACCGGGCCACCAGTGGAGCCAGTGGGCGTAGTAGCCGAAAGCTGAGTTGGACGAGCCCGTAGCAGGGTCCTCGAGGTAGCCGAACCTTGGGGCGAATACTCGTGTATGAGCAAACGCTTTAGGTGAAGCCGTTTCTTTGCTGAATATCAGAACATTATCGAAGTCGTGCTCTATAGCAAAACTCTTTAGGTTTTGCTCGTTTGGGAAGATGGCAATCTCCTCTTCTAGTGTTTTGATAGGTACTATGAGGGTTCGGAGGCCACTTTCTACCATTTGGATAGGCATAGATGTATCTATATCTTCTATCTCTATTTCAAGTGCTTTGGCTATTTTATCTATAGTGATATTCATGGTCATCATCTTGCCCTCGGGAGCTGTTATTAGGACAGTATCATCCCTATCGACATTATTGATTACATCAAGGCATCCTTTGCGGTTGGTCTCTATTTTTACGACAGGCTTTATTTTGAGCCAAGGTTTATGAGAGATCAGTTGGTGCATGGTTGCTATAGTGCCATGGCCGCAGAAATCCACCTCGCATTCAGACGAGTAGTATGTAAGTTTGACATCAGCCTTATCCGACTTAGTTACGAAAACAAATTCTGACACGAAACCCTTATGCTCCTTAGCGACTGCGAGCATCTCTGCCTCGGTCAGTTGTTCCTCCCCCAGTTCCAAGAATGCGGCGGGGTTACCAAGGGAGCCGTTCCATGTGAAGGCGTTGACTTTCGTGTAATTGTAATTTCTCATGGTTTTGAATATTGTATTTCTGCAATTATAGCAAATATTCAGCACTTTTCAAATTGCGTGGTAGGCAGAGAGACGGTAGTGCTTATAAAATTCGCTTATAACAAGTTGCTACTATTTGATTAACCACTTGATATGCAAAGAGTTGATAGTCGGTACTTTCGCATCACAGACAATTAGATTATTTACTATTCTAAATCACTGTAACATGAGAAGTATTGCAAAAATTGAGCTACAGTATGCTCACCGTTTCTATGGCTTCCAAGGCGAGGCCATGTATCTACATGGTCACACAGGCATTCTTACCATTGAGGTAGAAGACGATGTGACACCCAAGGTCAACATGGTATATCCCTGTAATGAGATCAAGAAGATAGCGTGGGATGTGCTACGCAATTTTGACCATGCCCTTGTACTCAGGGAAGATGATCCATTGCTTCCGGCGGTTCTAGATGTGTATGACAAGCAAGGTATTCGTAAAGGGCACCCGCTTAACACTATGAGAGGAGAAGCCTTTGCTACCCCTTTGGCAACAGCCTACCCCAATTGCCGACTAGTAGTCACGAAAGAATCCATGACCGTTGAGGGTATGATAAAGATAGTCTATGAGTTGCTCAAAGAGAAGTTGCCCATAGCGAAACTCACCTTTTCGAGTGGAGTCAATAAAGCCACACAATGCTACGATACCTGTGAGCATTTTGAAAGATGTCCTATATGTGGAGTAGCGCTAGATGAGAGCGGCAGGTGTCCAAAATGTGGGTGGAAGAAGTAGATTTTCTATTTACATTTCCGCTTACAAAATGAGAGCAGATAACATCACGTTACCTGCTCTTTTTCAATCTGTTTCTATTGTTGAATTATGAAGCTATTTGTGTTAAAGACTTATGATGTTTGTTTTCCATAAACCATGGATGTTGCAGTAAGCATAAGCTGCGATTGGTGTACCCAGGTTACTGAATGTAGCGTACGGCTCCTGCTCAGGTTCGAGGTAACGTATACACCCTCCGCGTTGGGTTTCCAGGTATATAAACTCAATATGGTGATTGGCCAAAGAAGGGTGTAGTTTTGTTCCGACTGACACCTTGACGTTGTATACGTCAACCCTGATGACTACAGGCAGATGAGATTCGGCCTTATCGGGATCTTCTTTTGTGTGAGGTATTAGTTCCTCCATCTCCTTTCCGCAACACGAGGGAGAGACACCGCTGTCGACCATCTTCATTATAACATTGCCACATATTGGGCAGAAATAGAATTTTGTTTCCATATCATCATTGTTTTAAGTTGATATGGCAAAGCTATCGCAGAAGGTTGTCATGGGCAATCATCTGTAATTAAATGATGATGCTATTATTATAAGATAATCTTATAAGTAGAGTAGTTAACTGAACGATAGTAACATTTTAGCTTTAGGTATGGCGATTTCCCTAAACATCTGCAGCAGTTTTTCGGCTGCCAGTTTTCTATAGGTATCACCTGCGAAAAAGACATACGACTTGATAGGAGAAGAAAGCTCCTCGATGTCGATAGACTTTAGAAACGGTCGGGATATTATAGACTGCGCTGTAAGGATAGAAATCATATCAGACTCCTGGAGCAAGTTCAGTATGGCGTTAATATCATTGATAGTTACGGCGACGTCCAGTTTTCCTGTGTTGATGCCTACGAAATGTTCAAGGCCATTACGCTCCTTCACGTCACTCTCGGGCAAGACAAGCCTTTGAGCTCTCAGGTCATCAAAAGAGAGTCTATCCCTATTAGCTAGAGGGTGGCAAGTGCGCATTATAGCGCTCAGTTTATAATCGAGCAGATACTCATAATCGATACCCTCCATATTACCAGACGGCATTACAGAGAAGACCATATCAAGTTCGTGAGCGCGTAGCTTCTGCATCAGATTATCTATAGTAGAGTAGCAGACGGAAGTTCTGATATCCCTATAAGCTCTAAGGAATTCGATACCAGTCTCGCGAATGAAAGACTCATGAGAAGCTGTGAGGCCTATCCGAAGATCTCCGCAATGAAGTCCATTTATGTCATTCATTCGGGCAGTACATTCGTCAAGAGACTGGATAGCTGCTCTAGCGTATTTCAGCAAATGCTGACCGCTCTCGGTAAGGATTACGTTATGAGTTGTCCTGACAAACAACTGCGTTCCCAGTTCATTCTCCAGGGCTTTTATCTGTTGAGACAAAGCGCTTTGAGACAAGAAATGGCGACGTCCAGCCTCTGAGAAACTTAATGTTTCCGCTGTTGTTACGAAATATCTTAACTGCCGTGCTTCCATACTAGAAAGAATTAAGAGGAGTATTATAGTTGATTTAATTATAGTATCTGTCGTACAGAGATATAATACAGTACAAATATATATTCTTTCGCACTAAGTTGATATCTAAAAGAGGGTAGAGAGGTATGGGGAGAGGGGTAAGAATATAGTTTATGTGTACGGGCTATATATAGAGCATACGAGTTGGTCGCAGTTTTTTTAATTTGTCAGCTGTCCTGCCTGCTGTTTTTTTTCTTTATAAGGAAACGTTGCCTCGTATGCCTCGAAGTCATCTTTATTTTCAAAAGCTACATAATACCCCTTAGGAGTGTGGTAGGTTCCTTCAATGCCATTGAGGTATCCTGGAATAAGTTCCTGAGCGAGGAAGTATGGAACCTCCGCCTCTTTTGGTTCGGCATGGTAATGGATATTCAAGGAACTTGCCAATACGAATCCTGCGTGTTTGTAGAAATCGATGTTGCCCTCCATACATATAACGCCGACGCCCATTTCGCGGGCTTTGCCAAGGGCATATTGTAGAAGTTTCAATCCGTATCCTTTACGCTTGTATTCGGGAAGGATACTAATGGGACCGAAAGTCCAAGCAGGGAAGACAGAGCCATCCTCCTTTATGATCTCTGCCTTTGAGAACATGACATGACCTATGATTCTACCGTCCTCTTCAAGAACAAAGTCAAGTTCTTTGATGAAATCAGGATTACTCCTGTATTGATTGAGCACATAATGCTCCACGCACCCTGGAGCATATACATTCCAGAAAGCCTCGCGTGTAAGATTCTCTACCTCGCGGTAGTCTGAAGGTTGTTCTAATCGTATGACCATTGTATTTAATTATTTTACGGAAATTCCGATCATTACGGTTTCTTCATTGCTATTTATGATTTGACCTATTTCACCAAACAAATGCTTTGCAAGAAAATTGACGTGATATGGAGGTGTTATAAATTGATCCATAATATTCATTTATTATGCAAACTTCCTATTCTTTAGCGTTATAAGTTCTGCGTCTGCGCCATCCTTACCGTATTCGCTTACGAGGATGAACTGTTCGCAGCATGCGATGCCATAGCAACGAGAATCATCTTTGATGACCTGATTGCCCCAATATGTAGCGTTATCATCAAGAAGCTTTACCATATTTCCATTAATGTTGTAGGGCTGATTGATGAACGAACCCTGCAAGACGTAGAGGTTGTCGACATGAAGGTTAGGTAATCCGAGGGCATTCACCTCCTCAATAAAGAGTTTCTTCAGAGGGTGGTTGGCGTGAGGCAGGTTTGCATCGTCGCCATTCCAGCGCTTAAGAGTAGGGAAGAACTTCAACAATTCCTCTTTATACTCACAAGCAGAGAGTTTTTTGCCAGTATTCTTATTATATTCCTCCACGAACATTGAGCAATATTCGGCCATCTGTTCCATAGTGAAGTCGCCCGTGAAGGCTCCATCTTTAAAGCAGTAGATGCAATACTCAGAGTTTTTTGACCCATCGGCATTAGTGCCGAGTATTTCTTCAGCGAGCGGCATTCCGCAGCTCTGGCAAAATTTCTGTTCCATATCTTCTTGTTTGTATTTGATATTTTATTTGCTCAATCCCAACGATTGCGGGTGCAGAAAACTAATCCCACCAAAACGATGCAAATATTGGTATGCCTGACGATTGGACAGTCTAAAACGCTCAGAGAATGCCCCCACGCAAAGCACTACGTAATCTATTATGTCCTTATTAGCCTTTGTCATATACAGATGCTATCTACGCAAATATAAATATATTGGCAATATACACCAAACAGCATTGTAATTATTTCAGGTTAAGAGGAAGAGAAGAGGGCGATAGGATTTTCGGGCATGAGTCGGGAGGGGAAGAGATAACTGCCGGGTATGGGGATAGGTAAGGGATAGGTAAGGGCTATATAGAGAGAGCATACGAGTTGCTCGCAGTTTTTTTATTTTGGAGGGATGTTGTTATCTTTGTAG
This sequence comes from Bacteroidales bacterium, assembly GCA_024401365.1. Lineage (GTDB taxonomy): Bacteria > Bacteroidota > Bacteroidia > Bacteroidales > Marinilabiliaceae > W3P20-009. Next base: position 71,714 of record JAKSLE010000009.1, read on the forward strand.
GCAAAAAAGAAGAAGATGGGAAAGATGAGAGATATATTCTTGAAGATGACGGCATTTATCCGACAATATGTGGGGCATATTTGCTGGGCATTATTCTGTGTGACGATTATGCAGCAATGTATGATATCGTCGTTAAGGAGTGAGTTGCTCAAGGCGAAAGCGGGAGAGATAGGCGACGTTTCGGGAGCGGTGGAGAGCTATGTTGATCCAGTGGTTACGGCAAACGATACAAACAATTCAAATATGGGGACAATACTAGTTGTTTTAGGAATATTAATTCTGTTGTCGTTAGCCATAGTCTATGTGCTATACAGGCTAGGCAAGATAAAGTTACCCTTTGTAGTTTCCGTCACAGGCAAGATGTGGCAAGACCTACAAGGCAGGGTAGTATACACGTTGACTGTGAAGAACAGCACCAGGAAGCAAGTAGAGATTTCGGATGCCATGGTAGAATTCATGGACACCAAGAAGAGGAGAAAGTTCAGGATGCCTGTTAAGGATTTACCTATGACGTTACAAAAAGGGACCAGTCACAGCATGACGGTATCGCTTATGAACCTATTCATGAACAATCCAGACCTCAGAGCGATGAAAGCCCTGAGAGTACTTGTAAAGGTTGACGGCAAAGAGAAGCACACTTTACCGCAGCCATACAAAATGCAGTAGGTATGATTTCGCTTAAGAAAGCTTGGGCGACATATAAGAACAGGAAGACACGGCTAGGCATAGTAATAGACTTCTGCCTAGTCGCGTTACTTATTTTTATCACCATACCAGACCTAAGGATGAGGCTGATGGTAAACACCATCAGGTTGACGCTCAGGCAGCCGCAAGTAATACAAGACGAGAACTACTATTTGACCCCTGGGGAGTTGAGGGCCTATACCTCGGAAGGCGAGTTATATGAGTGGCCAGACACATTAGAGAAGCCCTTACTCATAAACTTTGGTGCGTTGTGGAGTGCGCAGAACAGGGCTGAGTTGAAGAGTCTCAATGTATTTTGGGAGAAATACAAAGAGAAGATAGACGTGTTGTATGTAACATTTGATTCGGCCGATGAGGTAGAAGAATATATGGAAGCGAGGAGCTATGGTTTTAAGAGGCTATATATCAGAGAAGACGAGATGAGTATGTTAGAGCGAGAAGAAGACGGCATGATAGTAGACCTAATATACAGCATACCGAGCAGTGTACTTTTGGACACAGACAGCAAGGTAGTGATAAAGAAGTTTGGTGCAGCCAAGTGGAGAGGCGGGAGAGTAGATGATATAATGCTGAGCATAGAGAAGTAACGGGTTGCTCGCAGTTTTTATAATTATACCACCCGCAATGTAGTTAATAGATGTTAAATCCGTACAAAAGGGTGTATTCTGTATTATTTTTGCCACAATTTTCGGTAGATTATGTCCAAACAAAGCAATAAAGCGACTTCTAGGAAGTTACGCAGTTCGTACTTCACCACGACAATAAGTATCACGATGGTACTATTCCTATTAGGGATGGTAGGTCTTTTGATGCTCAATGCCAACAGGTTGTCGATGTATGTGAAGGAGAATCTCGGGTTGATGGTCATGTTGAACAATGATGCCAGAGATGCTGAGGTAAAGATGATAGAAAAATCGTTGCAATCGTCGGCGCTTGTCAAGTCCGCCGTCTACATAGACAAAGAGAAAGCCGCAGAGAAGCTCAAGGACGAATTAGGAGAAGACTTTGTAGAATTTTTGGGATACAATCCGCTATTGTCATCGATAGAAGTCAAGGTATTTGCTGAGTATGCCAATCCAGAAGGGTTGGGCATGGTAGAGAACATTATCAAAGGTTTTCCTGAGGTAAAGGAGGTCAGATATCAGAAAGACATTGTCAATTTGATACATGAGAATGTGAGCAAGATAAGCATGGTACTATTATGCTTCACCATTTTAATGGCAACCGTAGCTATGACACTGATAAACAACACGGTACGTTTGATGGTCTACTCCAAGAGATTTTTGATAAGGACGATGCAATTAGTAGGAGCTACCAATGGATTTATCCGACGTCCGTTTGTATGGCAGAGTGTATTGCAAGGGCTTATAGGAGCGATACTAGCCAATATCATGTTGGCAGGAGTCATATACCTATCGGCCAGAGAGCTAGAAGGAGTAATAGGCTTTGACAGCATACAGACGGTACTGATACTCTTTGTATCGGTATTGATATTAGGTATACTACTCACGTTTGCGAGTACGATTTGGGCTGTGAACAGATATTTGAATGTAAGGACAGCAGATCTTTACGTGTAATTGATTGACAGGTAACAATAGATATAGAGATATGGCTAATCAGAAGAAGAATGTTAAGACGGATGAGGTAACAGACAAAGACTTTGCGTTGACGAAGAAGAACTTTGTACTGTTGGCCATTGGTGCGGCTATTATCATGTTAGGATTTATCCTTATGGCTGAGGCACCGACAGCAGACGACAGTGTATTCAAGGAAGAGATATATGGTTTCAGGTGCATTACGCTAGCTCCGATGATTGTGCTAGCCGGCTTTGTATTTGAGATTTATGCCATAATGAGAAAATAATACTTGGCGATGGGAGAATTAGAAGCGCTCGTATTAGGATTATTGCAAGGCCTTACAGAATATCTACCTGTATCGTCGAGTGGGCATTTAGCCATAGGGTCGTATCTATTTGGTGTTGATGGGGAAGAGAATCTCACATTTACCATTGTGGTACACGTTGCGACGGTACTCAGCACGTTGGTTGTGCTATGGAGAGAGATATGGCAATTGTTGCAAGGCGCCTTGAAGTTCAAGTGGAATGCGGAGATGAGGTATGTGGTGAACATCCTTATTTCGATGATACCGATAGGCATAGTAGGGCTCTTTTTCAAGGACACCATAGAAGAAGTTTTTGGCAGTGGGTTGTTGATAGTAGGGTTGATGCTACTGTTGACAGCGGCGTTATTAGCCTTCTCGTATTATGCCAAGCCGAGGATAAAAGAGAATATTTCGCCATTGCATGCCTTTATTATAGGTATAGCGCAAGCCTGTGCTGTGATGCCAGGACTCTCGCGTTCCGGTTCGACTATAGCCACAGGACTTTTATTAGGCAACAAGAAAGAGTCGATGGCTCAGTTTTCGTTTCTCATGGTAATACCTCCCATACTTGGAGAAGCGTTACTAGACTTCAAGCATTTGTTTGAAGCAGAGGCAGATGCGGCGGCCTCGGCGGGCAGTATATCGCTTACGGCGCTGATCATAGGCTTTTTGGCCGCCTTTGTAGCCGGATGTGCTGCATGCAAGTGGATGGTAAGCATAGTTAGGAAAGGAAAGCTAATATACTTTGCTATATACTGTGCTATTGTTGGTATTATCACGCTATTCTGCAGTTTGTAATGGACTTTTTAGCAGGAGAGGTACTTATAATAGACAAGCCTTTGAAGTGGACGTCGTTTGACGTTGTGAACAAGGTAAGATTGATGCTCAAGCAAGTTATGGGCATCAAGAAGATAAAAGTAGGGCATGCTGGCACGCTTGACCCCCTTGCCACGGGAGTAGTAGTACTCTGTACGGGCAAGGCCACCAAGCAGATAGAGCAATTGATGGATCATGACAAGGAGTACACAGCCACGATAAGGCTAGGAGCTACCACGCCATGTTTTGACTTAGAGAAAGAGATAGATGCTACCTATCCATACGAGCACATTACGAGGGAGATGGTAGAGACGGTACTCAAGGAGCAATTTACCGGAGAGATAATGCAAGTACCGCCCATATTCTCGGCCATCAGCATCAATGGCAAGAGAGCGTATGAGTTGGCCCGCAAGGGAGCCTCGGAAGAAGAGAGTGGGTTGAAGCCTAGGCAAGTAACCATTGAAAGCATTGAGGTGCAACAATTTAACCTACCTTACGTAGAGGTAAAGATTAAGTGTTCGAAGGGCACATATATACGTTCTATAGCCAGAGATTTAGGTTATGCGTTGCAAAGTGGGGGGCATTTAGTATCATTGAGGCGCACCAGGGTAGGCGATTTCAAGGTTGAAGATGCTCTCAATATGGAACAAGTCAAAGCGTTGCTAGAAGTTGAAGCGCAGCGACAAGCAAAAGAAGAAAACAATTAAACGATAGATATACGGATATGAAACTATCAGAATTTGGGTATAGCGTACCATACACAGTAAATGAGGAAGGTGAGAAGGTGTACGACACAATCGTAGCACAGAACGCTCCTGAGAATCGTGATGAGGCTCGCTTGATGGTACTGCACAAGAAGACAGGTGAGATAGAGCACAAGGTATTTAAGGACGTCTTGTCGTATTTTGATGAGAAAGACGTTTTGGTATTCAATGACACTAAAGTTTTTCCTGCCCGTCTATACGGTAACAAAGAGAAGACAGGAGCTGTCATTGAGGTATTCCTTTTGAGAGAGCTCAACAGGGATTTGCACTTGTGGGATGTATTAGTAGATCCTGCGAGAAAGATACGTATTGGCAATAAGTTGTATTTTGGCGAAGACAACTCGCTTGTTGCGGAAGTTATAGACAATACCACTTCGCGAGGAAGAACATTGAGATTCCTATATGACGGAACACCAGAAGAGTTCAAAGAGACGCTCTATTCACTTGGTGAGACTCCGCTACCAGACTGTATACAAAGAAAGCCAATTCCAGAAGATGAGGCTGCGTATCAGACCATATATGCTAAGAACGAGGGTGCTGTAGCTGCTCCAGCTGCTGGCTTGCACTTCAGTCGTGAGTTGATGAAGCGTCTTGAGATTAAGGGAGTTGACTTTGCCTTCCTTACCCTTCATGCTGGACTTGGCAACTTCAGGAGTGTAGAAGTTGAAGATTTGACCAAGCACAAGATGGACTCAGAAGAGTTGCACCTTAGTGAGAAGGCATGTGATATTATCAACAAAGCCAAGGACACCAAGAGAAAGGTATGTGCTGTAGGCACTACGGTAGTACGTTCGCTAGAGACAGCTGTTTCCACATTTGGTCATGTGACGCCATTTGACGGTTGGACCAACAAATTTATCTTCCCACCATACGAGATAAAGGTTCCAAATGCCATGATTACCAACTTCCATGAGCCATACTCTACGCTATTGATGATGGTTTGTGCGGTAGGAGGCTATAAGAATGTGATGAAGGCTTACGATGTAGCTGTAAAAGAAGGCTATAAGTTTGGCCCTTATGGAGATGCGATGTTGATTATTGACTAAGTTAAGCAATTGACATAAAAAGAAGGCGAGCAAAGAGTTCGCCTTTTTTTATTCCGACTGGAGGATAACGGTAGATTTGAAGTCAGTTGTTTTCCCGGCGGTCTGCCAAGCAGATATGTGTATAATATAAGTACCTGGAGGTTGCAATTGTCCCGACGAGTCGCGGCCATCCCAAGTCAGTTCCCCTGATGTAGGCAGCAACGTATTATTGTACAAAGTAGTGATGAGGTGGCCATTGGGGGCGTATATCTGGAATGTTGCGTACCAAGAGCCGTCGGTAAAGAGAGTAGATATTACTGCGCGATCCGGTTTTGTAGCCGAATAAGGGGTAAATATTTTCGTTGTCACCTCTATTTCTCCCTTAGAAGGGGTAGTAGGGGCATGATATTGAGAGTTGCGCGCTGTTGGGGAAGCGTACCCAGCCAATTCAGAAGCAGAAGACCAGTTAGACAACTCCGAAGACGGCGAGAAAGGGTGTATACGTTCCAAGCTTACGTTAGGCAAGCCCTTAGAGAGAGGAGAATGCATACTATTGTTGTAAATACAGAGGTCGATTATAGAACCACTGCGATTAGATATTCCCACGGCTCCCTCGGCGGGGAGGGCGGGGAATTTGGGGCTATTGATTACAGCCTGTGGATTCTCGGGAGAGAAAAACTCTATGACACCCAAAGAATCTTTAGTAACCACCAAGTACTCGTTAGGGAACAAGATACGGTGGTATGAGAGGACTGGGGACAAAGACTTTATAGAATTATCGTCATTTAGGGAAGCGACGCAAAGAGAATACAAGTCGATATTTTTATTAGAGCGGTTGTACAGCTCCAGGTAATCCATAGAAGCAGGGGAAGCTTTAGACATTATTTCGTTTATGACCACATCGTTGTACTCCAGGGAGTCGGCATATCCCACGTTTACCCATTCAGGCACCATATTATTACCAGCCAGGTCGTGGAAATCGGCGACGGACACCGAATAGTAAGTATCATGCTCCATGATACGGTTGACCCTGATATCCAGCCAAGACAGGGTGTATCTATCAGCCTGGGATAACGAACAACCGACACTTTTATTGTTGATGTCTATAGACGAAGGGAGATTAACAGTATCCATTGGCTCCGAGAAATACAAGCGGATCGTATTAGGGTTATCCTCCGACATCAAGGCGTACAAGCAATGAGGAAGAGCAGTATCGACGTTGACAGAATATACGCTATTGGTATATCCAGGGGTAGCGCCCAGGTTGTCGTTCAGCGAAAAGCTCCAATTACTCATTGAGCCATTCTGGTTATAAGGGTCGATACGTTCGAGAGACCATCCCCCATTAGCCTTATAATCGTCCTTGAAATAGCTATTGTAGTAGTAGACATAATCGATTATTCTACCGTGATTATCAGACAAGTACAAGCATTTGGCTGTATTATTGAGAGTAGGCCAAGAAGAGGTAGGGTAAACTTGGCACTCAGCATATTCGGACAACTCATCGGCATATTTTTTGGCGCACAAGATAATAAACCCATGAGGTTCGATAAAAGAAGGGGGTATAATAGCAGAAGAAGTCCACTGCCATTGGGACAAGTTGATGACAGTATCGGTAGTATTATACAGTTCCACCCACTCTATTTCCGGGAGGTCCAGGTCGGAAGAAGGGTGGTACATTATTTCGTTTATCACTATATCGCCGCGTTTGCAGATATAATCAGCTGGGGCAGGCACAGGTTGTGGTTCCGGCTCTGGTGAGGGTTCGGGGGTAGGTCCCGGAGTAGGTTCAGGTTCCGGAGTAGGTTCAGGGGTAGGCTCCGGCGTAGGTTGTGGCTCCGGTTCCGGTTCGGGAAGAGGTATGATTTCGGGTTCAGGTTCAGGCTCAGGTTGTGGTTGAGGTTCAGGTACAGGCTCCGGTTCGGGAATAGGTTCAGGAATAGGTTCAGGGATGGGGATAATCTCTGGGGCAGAGCTCTCCGCCAAGAAGTCGCATATTAAAGTTTTACCGCTAGCGTACGTTTTAGTAAAAGTTATCTCTATGGCTGTAGTAGTATGGCTAGAGAAATAGTCGGCAGGCACAGATTTATCAGAAGTTTCGCATACCAATTCACTTGGGCCATTGATATCGCAGAAAATTGAGAATGAGTACTCGGGGTTATTGGGGTCATTATTGGTTGCTTTGCGGTAGATATCTACGGAAAAAGGGACATTAGGGCGGAGGGTATTTTTAGGGCTTTCGCACAAGATCTGTTTATTCCCGTTGGCATTGACGAGAGCCAAGGAGACAGTTTTGTTGTTTGTACCCCCCATTCGGACGCACAATCCCTCGGCTACGGAGCCATCGCTATTAAGAGAAGCTGCGAGGTAGAGCGAGAGATAATTATATGCGGTAAAAGCCCCCATCATAGAAAAGTGGAGGTGCCAGTGGGTAACATTAGCGGGGATGATGCTATTATTGGACAAAGTTGCTGGAGAAGTATTCTCCTCGGCCAGGAGGAATACAGAAGAATTGTCGGCAGCGCCGTCGAACTGGTTTTTAGTATCCTGCCATACGTAAGCGGTATCTGCTGTTCCGAAGGTTACCTGAGCTGTAAGGCTATTTGGAATCAGGCAGAGAACCAACAAAGGCAAGAGCTTGGTAATGGTTTTCATGACTAGTTAATTAATATTTGATGGCAAAGATAGTATAATAGTTTAACTCTGTATACACACAGTATCCTTTTTGCTCGCAGTTTTTTAATAAACGAGAAGAAGAGGTCGAGAGAAGAGTCGCAAATTGAAATTATTGCAATATTCGTAGAAGAGTATAGTTATTATATCATGATATGGAGTTAGTTTAGAGAATAATGGTTATCTTCGCGGTGTCTAAATTGGGCATATTATGATAATACGCATTACCAAAGAGTTTAATTTCGAGATGGCTCATTTACTGAGCAATTATGATGGGCTTTGCAAGAATGTCCATGGGCACTCGTATAGACTGATGGTAACTGTGAAGGGGGGTATATCGCAAGATGTTACTTCACCTAAGCATGGGATGGTTATGGATTTCAGTGTATTGAAAGGCATTGTCAAGCAAGAGATAGTTGACAAGTTGGACCATGCGCTGATGGTATATGAGAAAGCACCACAAGCTGGGGTAGTCAAGAGTCTAGCGGAGAGAGTATATACGGTACCATACGAGCCGACGTGTGAGAATATGGTTGCCAGTTTTGCGAAAGCCATCATGGACAAATTGCCAAGCGGCATAGAATTAGTAGGTGTAAGGCTCTATGAGACAGCCACCAGTTATGCTGAATGGTTGGCAGAAGACAATAAGTAGCAAGTGATGATAGACGAGATACGTAAGCCGATATTGAAGCACATGGAGGACTTTGAGCCCTTCTTTCGTGAGCAATTGCACTCGCCGAACAAGTTATTGGCGATAGTTACGCACTATATACTCAGGAGAGGTGGCAAGAAGATGCGTCCGATGTTGGTATTTCTCTCAGCGTTACAATCTGGGGGTGTAACCAAGAGTTCGAATATTGCGGCTGCGCTTATTGAGTTATTGCATACGGCCACATTGGTACATGACGATGTAGTAGACGAGTCGGAAGAGAGGCGAGGGCAGAAGAGTGTCAATGCGTTATGGAATTCGAAGGTTGCGGTATTGGTAGGTGATTTCTTTTTAGCGCGAGGACTACAGATGGCCACGGAAAATGGGGAGTTGGCCATATTGAAGACAGTCTCGGACGCTGTACAAGAGATAAGTGAAGGAGAGATAGAGCAGATGGAGCATGCGCGGAAGTTGGACATCAAAGAAGAGACCTACTACGAAGTCATCCGTAAGAAGACGGCGACACTGATAGCTGCCTGCACCAAGTGTGGGGCCATATCGGCGGGAGCCAGAGAAGAGACGATACAAGCTATGTATGAGTACGGATTGAACTTAGGCATAGCCTTTCAGATAAAAGACGACATATTTGATTATCAGAAATCATCGTTATTGGGCAAGCCTACAGGTAACGACATCAAGGAGAGGAAGTTGACCCTTCCATTGCTCTACGCATTAAGGACGGCTCCGAAAGATAAGAGCAAAGAGATGATGAAGATGATACGCAGCAAATACAAAGAGAGCAAGACCGCCAAGGAAGCTACGGAATTTGTTCAACAGTATGGCGGCATAGAGTATTCGGTGAAGAAGATGAAAGAATATGGCAATATGGCGGTAGAGGCATTGCACAGGCTACCTATCAACGAAGCCACGCCATGTTTGGAGAAATTGATATTATTCAACGAGCAAAGAAAGAAATAGACTACGTAATATATAACAAAGTAGATGAAACAATACAATTTATGGAATAATGTATGTGGGTGGGTAGCATTTCTAGTTTCCGCCATTACGTACATATTGACCACAGAAGACTCAGCCAGTTTCTGGGACTGTGGTGAGTTCATAGCCACTGCAAACAATCTTTTGGTAGGCCATCCTCCAGGAGCGCCATTTTTCATGATTATAGGCAGGTTATTTTCTATCATGGCACCAGACGTGACGCTCATTGCCAAGAGTGTGAACATCATGTCGGCGTTGTGTTCGGCCTTTACTATACTGTTCCTATTCTGGACCATCACCCATTTAGCCCGTAAGGTATTTGTAGACGACTACAAAGAGAGTGATGGTACGGTAGCCATGTGGCGTGTCATTTCCGTTATGGGTGCTGGTATGGTAGGTGCGTTGGCCTATACATTCTCAGACACCTTCTGGTTCTCGGCAGTAGAAGGAGAAGTATATGCCATGTCCAGTCTGTTTACTGCTGTAGTATTCTGGGCCATATTGAAGTGGGAAGTTGTAGCAGATCAGCCAAATGCCAACAGATGGTTGATATTGATATCGTACCTTATAGGTCTTTCGATAGGTGTGCACTTGCTCAATCTTCTTGCCATACCAGCCATTGGTCTTGTTTACTATTACAAGAAGTATGAGAATCCAGATGCTAAGGGTACATTGATAGCGCTTATTGTTTCGGCTATTGTACTTGGAGTTATACTATATGGTATTATTCCTGGAGTAGTAAAGATAGCATCGTTGTTTGAGTTGTTCTTTGTCAACGAGCTTGGGCTACACTACAACAGCGGTGCGATATTCTATGCGTTACTACTTGTAGGTCTTTTGATCTATGGTATTTGGTGGGCATATCAGAAGAAGCATGTTTTGGCGCACACTATACTCACTGCGGTATTGGTAATTATCATTGGCTATTCGAGCTTTGCTATGATAGTTATCCGTTCGGTAAGTAATCCTACTATGGATGAGAACTCGCCAGAAGACGTTTTCTCGTTGATGGACTATTTGAACCGTGAGCAATATGGTAACAGGCCATTGTTTTTTGGAGAGACATTTGCTTCGCCTATAGACTATAATGACAGAGATGAGGGTACACCTATATATATACAGAAGAATGGCAGATATGAGGTTATGACTTATCGTCCTGTCAACAAGTATCAAGCCAATGTTCTATTCCCAAGAATGTACAGTCAGTCGAGTGACCGTCACATCAGGGAGTACAAGGCGTGGACGAACTTCAAGGGAAGAGCGGTAAGGGTACAGAACAGAGAAGGAGGTTGGTACAACGTTCAGATACCTACGTTCTGGGAGAACATGCAATTCTTCATCAAGTATCAATGTAACTTTATGTACTGGAGATACTTTATGTGGAACTTCTCGGGCAGGCAGAATGACATACAAAGTCATGGTGAGTTGACCCATGGCAACTGGATTACCGGTATACCATTCATAGACAATATGATGTTGGGAGACCAAGACCTTCTGCCAGACTCGTTAAAAGAGAACAAGGGTAACAACAAGTACTATATGTTGCCATTCCTCCTTGGATTGGTAGGCTTATTCTGGCAAGTGAAGAGAGGCGAGAAAGGCAAGCAAGGCTTTTTCATTGTCTTGATGTTGTTCTTCCTTACAGGATTAGCCATTGTTCTATACCTCAACCAGACGCCATTACAGCCAAGAGAGCGTGACTATGCGTATGCTGGATCGTTTTATGCGTTTGCCATTTGGATAGGACTTGGAGTATTAGGCATAGTTGAGGCCTTGAAGAATATTAAGGTACCAGCGATGCCTGCGGCTGCTGTAGCTTCGGTATTATCGTTATTATGTGTACCATGTCTTATGGCGCAGCAGAACTGGGATGATCATGACAGATCTGGTTCAACTATTGCTAGAGATATAGCGTATAACTACCTCAATTCCTGCGATGAGAATGCTATTATCTTCACTAATGGTGACAATGATACATTCCCATTGTGGTATGCGCAAGAGGTAGAGCACTGCAGGCCAGACGTAAGAGTATGTAACCTCTCGTACTTGCAGACAGCGTGGTACTGTGACCAGATGAAGAGGAAGGCATACGACAGTGATCCGCTACCTATTTCGTTTACACATGACCAGTATACAGGAGACAGAGATGTAGTATATATTCTAGACCGAGTAGGAGGTAAGAGTATAGAGTTGGATTTGGCCATGAGTTTTATTGCCTCGGACGATCCGAAGACCAAGCACTTACCAGAGTTGACGCCAGACAGGCTCTGTTACTTACCAGCATCGATGCTACATATGTATGTAGACAAAGAGGCGGTAGCTGAGAAGAAATTGGCATGTAATGTAGACTCGATGGTAATTCCTATCAACAGGTCGATGCTTATCAAGAATGACCTTTTGGTATTAGATATGCTCAATACTACAGAATGGGAGAGACCTATGTACTTTGCAGTTACAGTAGGCACAGAGAACTATGTAAATCTGCAGAAGTATTTCCGTCTTGAAGGATTAGCATACAGGATTGCTCCGTATGTAGACAAGGCGCCAAAAGACTTGAAAGACAAGAGAAATACAATGTCGCAAGTACAAGTAGGCACTGTAGCGACAGACAAGATGTATGACATAGTAATGAACAAGTTCCGTTGGGGCTTCTTCAACAAAGAAGGGTTGTACATTGACGAGACCAAGGCCAGGATGGCTTATACTACGCGCAGTGAGTTAGGACGTCTGGCAGAAGCCCTTATAGAAGAGGCAGAATATGCTGAGAAGTACAACAAGTTTATTGTTGGCAATGAAGAGCTTGACCTTGAGACATTCATATCCAGAGCACCTGAGTCGGCCAAAGAGCGAGAACCACAAGACTACATCAAGTCGTACGCAGCCAATAGGAGGATGATGGCGTCGAAGGTAATGGAGAAGGTAGAGTTGGAGATTCCTACCAATGTAGCGGCACACAACTTCTACAGTCTCTCGATGGCGGCAAACCATTACCGCATTGGTGAGAATGAGAAGGGAGACGATATTTTGAGGTCGTACGCTAGAGAGAACTGGCAAGAGCTCAATTATTATCTTTCGCTTGATGAGAGCAGGCTCATAGCATCGCTCAGTGAGATGCAGATGAATGGCACTATATACTATCACCTGATGAGTATTGCCAAGCAATATGGCAGGACCGGTCTGATGGATGAGCTAGCAGTGATGTATGATGACAACATGCAGAAAGTTGAGTTCCTTATGGGAGAAGACTAGAGATATGTCGTTCATTATACAACCATACGATATAGTAAGAAAACCCTATAGGCAATCCATTTGGAGGATGCCTGTAGGGTTTCCTTCTGATAGGCCCTCCTTGGCGTTGACCTTTGATGACGGACCTATACCAGAGCAGACGCCATGGGTATTAGACATGCTGGACAAGTATGGGGTCAAGGCTACGTTTTTCTGTGTTGGAGACAATATCAGGAAGTATCCGGAAGTATTCAAGGAAGTTGTTTTAAGAGGGCATGCTGTAGGGAATCATACATTTCACCATGTACAACTGCTAAAGACCACTTGGAGAGATTATGTTGAAGAGATAAAGCTCTGCAAAGAAGAGGCGCTGCAGGTCTGTGGTGAGGTGCGTATGAATCTGTTCAGGGCTCCGCATGGGCAGATGACCCCCTGGAGATGTAGGGAACTTGTGGAAGGCAGTTCGGAAATTACCAAGCAATTGGGTATAGATAAACTAGTTTTTTGGGACGTTATGCCCAAGGATTATGACAAGAGACTGACGCCGCAAGAAGTACTAAAGAACGTGAAAGATTATGTGAGAGACGGGTCGGTAATAGTGATGCATGACAGTGTGAAGAGTGGGGAGAGGATGAGGTATGCGCTAGAAGGGACGTTAGAATGGGCTGTAGAGAATGGGTGGGAGATAGGTACTATTTCAAAATACTAGCAAGAGAATGGGAGATGTGGGCGGTAGCGCGAAGGCTTGTTTTGGGAGATTTTTACCCATGTAGGGGGTAAAATATCGGATAATTATACCTGTAGAGGGGGTAAAATCTCCGAATGTTGTATGATTAGCATATTATAAGGACACATTATGGAGCAGAGCGAAGTTATGTATAAAGAGAAAAATGTTGCAAGGTTATGAATGCGTATCCAGAGATAAATATATAGGGTTAGAGTGAGCTCCGCTTACGGAGGAAACGGTATGGGTATTAGAGAATGGTATGGAGTAGTAACAGAGGAAACTATATGCTACGTACCGTAATTTCTTCAGAGATGTCAAAGGAGTGCAAGGGTAGTTGGCTGAGGAAGAGGTTGTGACTGATTTTTGCTAATTCGAAATAATGCTATATTTGTAAAAAATATAAACACGTTAATATATGAAATACATTGCACTTTTAGCTCTTATGATGGTATTGTCATGTGTTTGCTTTGCCCAAGGCGTATTCAAGATGAAAGGCACTTTAGATGGTGTGAAAAACGACTCGCTAGTAGTCGAATACAGGCAATACGAGCCAGTAGACTCGTTGTATATCAAGACGATAGCTGTAAGGAACGGCAAATTCAAATACAAGGCAAAAACTCAATTCGCATGTCTGGCAGTTATGCACCTCAAGTCGAAGCCACGCGTGGAGCTGACTTTTTATGTCGTTCCGGGAGAAGAGGCTATTTTCAGCGGCAAATTAATCGATGAAGAAGCACACTGGGACGGCACAGAATTCTTTAAGCAATACCAAAGGCTTGAAGACCAGTTAAATCCGCTCAGAATGGAATATGATGTCATCCGGAAAGAGAAAAGAGAGGCATTAGAAGCCGGCGTAGATATGGCAACAGCGGACAGCATAATGAGGACAAAGAATTTTGTGGTGGCCGATAAATGGATGAACATACTTCTGAAGCGTATCGAAGAGCATCCGGACGAAGATGCGACAGCAACGGACTTGTTTGCGTTGGGAATAGACTTCGACCTTGACACTATAGTGACTAAATTCACTCCGGAAGTAAGAAACGGCAGAATGAGACTGGTTATTGACAAGGCTATAGCAAATACAAAAAAACTCAAAACACAAATAGCTGCACACAAAGCAGTAGGCAACGACACAATAGCGTTTGGCGATCTTGCACCAGAACTTGGGCTCAAGAACCCACATGGCGACACGCTGAAACTCGCATCGCTAAGAGGCAAATACGTCATACTCGACTTCTGGGGTTCGTGGTGTACGTGGTGCATCAAGGGATTTCCGAAACTGAAAGAGTATTACACAACACATAGAGACCGCATAGAGATAGTAGGTATCGACTGCAACGACACGAAAGAGAAATGGGAGGCAGCCATCGAGAAGCATGAGATACCATGGCTGAACGTCAGAAGTGAAGATGCAACGACCGAAATGAGATATAATGTCAAAGGATATCCTTTCAAGGTCATTATATCGCCTAAGGGAGAAAAACTCAAGTCATTTCTTGGCGACGACGATGAAATTTTCACCTATCTGGACGAACTGCTCGCGACTAAGTGATTTCGTTGGTATCAGTGAAAAAAGAGTCATTATAAAGAAAAACGAAGCAACCTTCGCCCAAAGATTGCTTCGCCTTCACATTGAGAGAAACTTGTTGAAAACCTATTCCATACAGTTTCTACTATGACTACAGAGGATAGTTCTCTGTGTCGTAAAGCACCCCTCCTTGGCGTTGACCTTTGATGACGGACCTATACCAGAGCAGACGCCATGGGTATTAGACATGCTGGACAAGTATGGGGTCAAGGCTACGTTTTTCTGTGTTGGAGACAATATCAGGAAGTATCCGGAAGTATTCAAGGAAGTTGTTTTAAGAGGGCATGCTGTAGGGAATCATACATTTCACCATGTACAACTGCTAAAGACCACTTGGAGAGATTATGTTGAAGAGATAAAGCTCTGCAAAGAAGAGGCGCTGCAGGTCTGTGGTGAGGTGCGTATGAATCTGTTCAGGGCTCCGCATGGGCAGATGACCCCCTGGAGATGTAGGGAACTTGTGGAAGGCAGTTCGGAAATTACCAAGGGGTTGGATATAGAGAAATTGGTTTTTTGGGATGTAATGCCCAAGGACTATGACGGGAGATTAACGCCTAAAGAAGTTTTTGGCAATATAAAAAAGTATGTGAGGGATGGGTCGGTAATAGTTTTGCATGACAGTGTGAAGAGTGGGGAGAGGATGAGGTATGCGTTAGAAGGGACGTTAGAATGGGCGATGGAGAATGGGTGGAAGGTGAGAGCGATTCCCAATACATAGCATACACCTATGCTGATACTATACAGCATACTTGTTCATCGCAGTTTTTGTTAGGGGTATTTGAGATAAAGAGGAACTATAGGAATATACAAGATTTTATTTGACCCATTAGCTCTAATATTATTAGTATACGCAATGAACTTTTTGTAAAACAATTGCGTGAAATTATATCAATCATGTCAAATGTGCTTGTATTTTGACTGAAATGATATATATTTACGTCCGGTATGACAACATCTGAATTGATTATCAATTACGCAAATCTGCATAATGGTTCCTTTTCTCGAAGAGAACTGATGCAAAAACTAGCAGGTAGAGAAACAGGCATTAGCGAACATACACTAAGCCTTCAGCTCAATCGGCTCGTTTCTTCGCGTCTGTTAAGCAGAACAAGCAGAGGGCAGTATTCTCTGCCAACAGGCAGTTTGCCAGAGTTTCTTTATGAGCCATCGGAATGGGAATGTAATGTGTACAGGACTTTAAAGATAGATTATCCTTTGTTGGATTTCTGCATCTGGAGTCCGAGGTTGTTAAGTTCGTTCATGCTTCATGTCCCCAACATTGGTTATACCTTCGTAGATGTAGAGAAAGTGGGGATGGAGAGTGTCTTTTACTCCTTGCAACAGATTATTACTGATAGGAACGTGCTGCTAGCCCCGTCAGCCGATGATTGCAATCGATACCTGACAGGCAGCAATGCTATAGTCGTTAGACAGTTGATAGGTCAGTCTCCTTTGACGATGGTGAACAACTGTAATGTGCCGAGGATTGAGAAGGTTTTGGTTGATGCTATCGGAGATAATGAACTTTTGTTCGCTGGAGGATCGGAGATCTATAATATCTTCGAATACGCCTTTGAGCGCAATCAGGTAAATCGAAGCAAACTTCTCAGATATGCATCGAGACGAAATCGAAAAGAACAGGTAGAACATATTATAAGCGTCATAACTCAAGATGATAAGTCCAAAAAGCAGATCGATTGAATGGATAAAAGAATGTTCTGGTCGTATAGGGGTGCATGATATTGCCTTAGTTGAAAAAACAATAAGAGCATTCTCTTTGCTTGAAGCGTTGGCTCGTTCTGGGTGTCCTTTCCTGTTCAAGGGAGGCAGTTCGTTGATGCTACACTTAAATACAAGCCGACGCCTTAGTATCGATATAGATATAATTTGTCCTCCTGGGACAAAGATTGAGGAATATCTGTCGGTATATTCAGCGGAGTATGGATTTGGACAAGTGGAGTTAGTAGAACGTGTGTCCCGAACCGATATTCAGAAGCAACATGCCAAGTTTTACTACGAAGTGTCATATCCAGGCAATGGTGGTCGTGATAAGATTCTACTAGATGTTCTTTTTGAAGAGATACATTATAAAAACGTTGAAACGCTGCAAATTGAAAGTCCGCTTCTGATTAATACGGGGTCTCCTGTTTTGGTAAGTCTCCCGAGCAAAGAAGACTTGCTTGGTGATAAATTGACAGCCTTCGCCCCGCATACTACAGGTATTCCCTATTTCAAGGGGGAGAAGAAATGCACGATGGAGATTATCAAACAGCTCTTCGATATTGCTTCGCTTTTCGACTTGGTGCAAGACCTCACGATTACTCGGCAGACTTTCCAGAAATTTGCGACTGTAGAGCTTCAGTACCGTCATCTTGACCATTTGGATTTGAAACAAGTTCTGGATGACATTTACAATACGTCTCTTTGTCTCTGTCTTCGTGGAGTTCAGGATAAAGAAGAATTTATGCTATTACAGGATGGCGTTTCGCGAATCGGCAATTTCATTCATAGTGAAAAATACAACATTGAGTCAGCTATTGTCAATGCGTCAAAAGTTGCATATCTCAGTAAACTGATTGAATACGGAATTGAAGAAGTCAAACACTTTGACAAATCCATGTTAGAATCTGTGATTTCTGAGACACTGCAACTACCAATGCATACCAAACTGAATAAACTGAAGAAGACTCTTGGAGAGGCATTTTTTTACTGGCTGGAAATACAGAAGATTGTAAAAGGGTGCGGTTAAGATTATTGGTATACACTATGAACTCTACTTTACAGGGAAAAAGTTTTATTTGGTTGCGAAAATACAGTTCGTAGGTGGTTTCTAGATTTGTGCCGTTATAAATTAATTGATTGACCATTATGGCGAGAGTAGAAATCAGGTATAAATGTGTTATGGTTGCGCGAGAGGCGGCGAGGAGAGGCTCGAGGGCAAGAGAGACTGGGAGGAGTGTGTTTATTAAGCGCTACTATGGGAGTTACAGGTTATTAGAGGTAGAAGTCAGTGAGAAGCAGAGGAGTTGCAGGGATTTGTTTGCTGAGGCGCAGAAATTGGCTTCGAAAGAGATGAAGAAATGGAACAAGAAGCGGCATTGGGAGAGAAAGGCGAAGAAGTGTGGGGTGAAGGGAGCGCATAGGATGGCGGTGAGGGAGTTTTACAAGATGTTGAAAGAAGGTGGAGAGATGGTAGAAATCAAGCCTTTGAAAGAAAGAGAGAAGTTGTTGCAAGAGAAGAATACGTTCTATTTGGCAAGGTTTGACAGCGTTGAAAAGTACGGAGAAGAGCTGATGAGGCTGTGCGGGTAGAGGAGGATGAGTAGTGGGTCTAGTATGGCTAGGAGGAGCTAGGGGCTGTGGAGGGGAAGAGAGGTTGTGTGATTTCGGGGCAGATTGAGAAGGTTATGGGAGAGGGATGAAGGGGAAGAACAATTATAGGAATAGTCCGTATACGAACATAGAGTTCGGACGCGATATACAAATTTGCGTCGTTAATAAGAGAATACTATGCCGGTAAATAAGAATGCGATGACTCGTTATCAGGTACTAGACGAGTTATTGTCGAACAGGTACCATGATTATACGATTGACGACATGACCAGTATAGTCAATGAGCGATTGAAAGAGATGGGTATTAGTCCTGTTACTCGTCGTTGTATAGAGAAGGATATTCATTATCTAGAGTATGATGGGCCGTACATGGCTGAGATAGAGCGTAATGATATGCCGTATTACAATGCTGAGAAAGAGAAGACTGTAATAAGGAGATATTTGAAGTATTCCGATCCATCGTATTCGATATTCAAGAAAGAGATGTCGAGCGATGAGAAATACCTTCTATCGCAGGCATTAGACTTGCTAGGTCAATTTGACGGACTACCTACATTTGAGGCGTTGCAGCAATTCAAAGAAGGGTTGCGAGTAGGGGATCACAGGCAGATTGTGTCGTTCACCAAGAATCCGTTGGAGAACAGCAATCTGTTTGGCGAGTTGTTTATTGCCATTTCGCAAAAGCAAGTCATAAGAGTACATTATCATAAGTTTGGCGAAGAAGACGTTGATTTGACGGCAGACCTTCATCCCTATTTTCTAAAAGAATATAACAGGAGGTGGTATATTTTTGGGCAGTTGGTAGAAGAAGACATGATGATATGCTTTGCGCTAGACAGGATGAACGGCTTTGATCCATTGCCCGGGAAGCAATACAAAGAATTTGAGGGCGATATAAACGACTGGTTTGAGGATATCATAGGGGTAACGAGGTATCCGGGCAAGCCGGTAGAGCATATTGTGTTTTGGGTCAGTGACAAGTCGAAGAGTTATGTAGTCACGAAGCCGATACATGAGTCGCAGAAGATGTACAAGGGGGAGAAAGAAGCTGCGATGAGGAGTAGGTATCCGATGCTTGAGGGGGGAATGTTTTTTTCGATAGACTGTATGGAGAATTATGAGTTGTACAGTGTGATGCTGTCGTTTGGTGCGGAGCTGGTGGTGCTGGAGCCGGTGGGGGTGAGAGATGAGTTGCGTAAGAGGGTAGAGAAGATGATGGAGGTTTATGATGGAGTGCAAAGATAGAGTTTTTGGTGAGTGAGAATGGTAATGTGTGATACGATGATTAAATGGACAAATTTCAGAATACATATAGAATACCATCAGCGCGTGCCGATTGGCATGGGTATGGTAAAGGCGTGTATTTCGTAACGATATGTACGCAGAATAGAGAACATTATTTTGGGGAAATTATGAGAGAATGTTATGGTGATGGTGTGAGATATAGGGGGATGCAAACGAAAATGACGGAACCGCAAATGCATTTGTCAGAAATCGGGCAATATGCCCAAGAACAATTTATGAATGTTGAAGTACACTATCCGTATGCCAGAATACCATTGTTTGTTGTGATGCCAAATCATGTTCATGCGATTGTGATAATTGATGGAGATAAATCCATTGAAAATGATATTCAAGAGTCGAATGGGCGTGCGAATGGAGACGGTGCGAGGCGTGGCGGTGTTGTGGGGTATGGAGACGTTGTGGGGTATGGAGACGTTGTGGGGTATGGAGACGTTGCGCGCAACGTCTCTACAGTGAGGGATTGTCCATCGAAAAATTTGACAATGGCGGATATATCGCCTCAGAAAAAATCGTTGGCGGTGGTAATACGAGGTATAAAATCATCTATTACCAAATTTGCCAACCAAAACGATATACAATTTGCGTGGCAGTCGCGTTTTCATGACCGTATAGTGCGTGGTCGCTATGAATTGGAATGCATAGCGGACTATATAGAAAGCAACGTTGCCAATTGGCAAAACGATGATTTAAACAAATTGTAAATTACTTATTAGATGGAGGTGATAAATGCGGACTGCTTTGGGGTATTGGAGAGGGGCTAGATATTATAGATGGGCTAGATGGTATTTTGGGGATGAAGGTTTATGGTGGGGTTAGTACGGAGCTAAGAGTTTTATGTGCCAGTTTGTATCTAATTTTGGGTACTTTTATGTGCCAATTTGTATCTAGTTTCTATTGATTTTATGTGCCAGTTTGTATAGTATAAGAAAAACATATGTGGTGCGAAGATAGGGTTCGGAGAATGATTATATCTTTGTGATGTAAATATAAATATCGACACTTATGGTATATCAATATTTTTATTGTCAAATGAATAAAATAGCCTTGAAGTGGAATGAAAAATTGAGTTAAATTGAAGAGATAATCAGTTTTCGGAGAGATTGTCTAATAAAAAAGGTATTATGTCGTTTATTCGTGTTACATTTGTAACAAATACAATATACATAACGAGTATATGCGTAATTGTTTATGATACAGATAAATAGTACTAAATATACATTCTCTGGACACGAGACTTTTCAGTGTAAGGGGCTATGGTTGAAGAAGGGATTTGATTTTGTAAAAGCCGAGAAATCTTTCAATGATGAATCTGCTGTTATTGAGTTAGGTGTGGGAAAGAATATGGTGTCCTCCATACGCTACTGGATGAAAGCGTTCTATATACTAGACTATGAGGGCAATATTACAGATAATGGTGAATTTGTTTTTGGAGAAAAAGGGGTAGATCCTTTCCTGGAAGATGTAAACACACTGTGGTTATTGCATTATTGGCTAGTTTCTACTAGATATGCGACACTTTATTATGAGTTGTTCGCTAAGTATCACAAAGACAAACTAAACTTTACCAAGGAGAATGTCTTCAATTATATCAAACGCGAGTCGGATGATAAAAAGTTTAAGGGATTTTTGTTTAACGAAAACACTGTAAATAAAGATATAGCTACTCTATTGAAGATGTATGTAACTCCTGAAGGGAAAAATGTTGATGATTACTCGGCACTTTTATTAGGGCTTAATCTCATAAAGAAAATTGAAAAGGATAAGTATGAGTTTAATACAAAGACAAGAGCAGATATTCATCCGCTAATTTTTTTGTACGCTATTATTGATGTTGCAGATGGAAGTCATGTGGTAGAGTACGACAGATTACTGTTTTTGTCTAGGGTTTTCTGTTTGACACAGTCAGAAATGATTGATTTTTTTCAGAAGATTCATATGATATACCCTAATGTCAGCTATGATAATGCAGCTGGAGAGCAACTGTTTACTATTAACGAGGATTTGACTAAGTCTCAAGTCCTAGAGAAATATTACAGTCAGAAATAAGTATTATGAAGAAGTTTTCTACTTCCGTAAATATAGAACGAGATCAAAACAAGTCGCTTGATTACATTGTTACAGCCAATGCAAAACAGGCGATTGGGAAGATAGTCAATTCGTTCCAGGCAGGTATCCACTCATTCTGTCTTATTGGCTCTTATGGTACTGGTAAGTCTAGTTTCATAATAGCTCTTGAACAATGTTTGTCTGAGAAGAAGAGTAAGTCAAAGCAACTTATCAAGAATGAAGGTCAATTCAATGGGTTGACAGATTTTGAATTTCTCAATATCGTAGGAGATTATTCTACGCTAGGGTCTTTACTGCAGGATAAACTTGATATTTCGTCTGAGAAGAATATTTTTTCAGCTTTATCAAAGTTCTATGAGAAACTAGAAACGGCGAAAAAGTGCTTGGTAATTGTTGTTGATGAGTTCGGAAAAGTTTTGGAACATGCAGCTAAGAATGAGCCAGAAAAAGAAATGTACTTTTTACAGAAGTTCTGCGAGTTCGTGAACGATACGTCCAAGAATATACTCTTTATATCTACTCTACACCAAAGTTTCAATGCTTATGCTAAAGATTTACAGCTAGAGCAAAAACAAGAATGGACAAAAGTCAAAGGTCGTATTCAAGATATAGTATTCAAGGAACCTGTTGAGCAATTGCTCAATTTAGCGGCTAGCAAAATATCTGGGCAAAGTGACACCTGTATAAATACAGCAGAGAGCCTGTATGACCTTGCTCTATCAAAAAAGTTCGTATCACCTTCGTTGGATAAAAAGGTAGTAGCTTCATTGTATCCTATGGATGTATTGGCAGCTACGATACTAACTCTAGCCAACCAAAGATACGGACAGAATGAGCGAACTCTTTTCACTTTTCTAGAATCACAGGGAGAAGATTCGTTAAGTGATTTTATTGTTAATGGGAATAGACTATATAATATTGCAATAGTCCACGACTATATTACATACAATTTCCACACTGTACTGAGCGAGGCTAATCAAGACTCTGCTAATTGGACAGCGATTCGTGTAGCTATTGAGCGAGTTGAAGGATTGAACTTACCTACAGAGACTATCAACGTGGCAATAGCGTTAGTAAAGGTTATAGGACTTCTCAATATATTCGCAACCTCTTCTGCTAGTATTGATAATCAATTGCTGGACACCTATGGTAAACTAGCGATGGATATTGACAATGTTAAGGAAGTGTTGAGACAGTTAGAGCAGTTCAAGATTGTAAGATTTGCGAAATATAAGAATAGATATATTCTCTTTGAAGGGACGGATATCAACATAGAGGAAGGTCTGTACAAAGCTTCTGTTGAATGTAAAAGGACTGAAGATATTGTCGACAAACTTAAGTCAAACTTTAGCTTCAAACTTTCTTTAGCGAATGCTCATTACTACGAGACCGGAACTGCTCGTTTCTTCGAGTATAGCATATCCAGCACTCCTATTATAAAAATAAACGTGGGAGAAATTGATGGATGTGTGAATCTTTTGTTCGCTCCCAAAGATGACTATGAAGCGGTCAAGACGCAATGTTTATCGCAGCACGATATCCCGGTTATATACTGCTTATTCAGGAATGTAGCTAAAGTTAGTGACCACATATTTGAGATGGATAAACTTGAATATGTACGAGACTATTATATAGCAGATGAGCACGACAAAGTAGCAATGAGGGAGATTGAAAATCTTCTGAATTACGAGAAGACGCTGCTCAATAGAGAGGTGTATGATAGCCTATACACAAACAATGTAGAGTGGATTTTTAATGGGTTGATTATTGAAGGGATTAGTAGCGCTAAGTACTTTACTAAGTTTTTGTCAAAAGTTTGCAGTACAGTATATAGCAAGACTCCAATATTCAAAAATGAGCTCATAAATAAGCATAAGCCGAGTGGTACAATTTCCTTCGCTAGACAGAACTATTTGCAAGCATTGCTGGATAATAGCGAAAAGGAAGACTTAGGGTTCGATAAGGATAAATTTCCTCCAGAGAAAGCAATATATCATACTCTTTTGAAGAACACAGGTATACATGCTATTGATGGTGCTTTATATTCTCTCAATCCACCTACTGAGTCTTCTTTTAAGATTCTCTGGGATGCGTGTGAAGACTTTTTGATTTCGGCGAAAACAAGACAACGGAAAGTTGGAGAGTTGTATAAGATTCTCTCTGAACCTCCATATGGACTTAAACAGGGCTTGATAGATTGCTGGGTGCCATCATTCTTAGTTATTAGAAAGGATGATTTTGCACTATATACTGGCAATCAATATGTACCTCAAATAAACAAAGAGGTTCTTGATTTATTGTTCAAGAACCCAAATGCCTTCTCCATCAAAACATTTGATGTGACAGGTGTTAAGCAAAAGTTCTTTGACAAATATAGAGAAGCCATAAATCTCAAAGAAACGAGTTTGAATACAGATTCGTTTATTGAGACCATCAAACCTTTCTTGACTTTCTATCGTCAATTAAATGACTATGCAAAGACAACTAAGGATATTACTCCAAATGCAATTAAATTCCGTGACATAATATCAAAGGCAACTGACCCAGAAGAGACATTTTTTGAGACTCTTCCTGAGCAGCTAGGATTCAAGGAGGTTGTAATATCGCAGAATCCAGATGCTATAGATAGTTTCGTGTCAGTTTTGCACGATGCAATTAGAGATATCAGAAGTTGTTATGGAGAGTATTTGAAATATGTTGAGAAGAGTCTTCTTGAAATCCTTAGTATAGATTCTACAGACTATGCAGAATACAAGCCTATCATTGACAAAAGATACAAGGCTGTTAAATCTGAGTATATGCCAGATGATATCAAGAATTTTTATTCTCGTCTTACAAGCAAATTTGCGGATAAGAAAACTTGGCTGGAGTCGGTCTGCTTTGCCATATTAAAGAAGCCACTTGAAAAAATTAAGGATTCTGAAAAGGCTTACTTGCGCACAGCTATACAAGATAAGTTATATCAATTAGATGACTATGTAGAAATGCATAAGTCCTCTGAAGAAGAAATTGTGCGCTTGCATATTACACAGAACAATGCACAGCCGAAGACGAAACAAGTAGTCATTCCAAAGGCAAAACAGAAAGATGTAGAAAAACTAGCGAATAATATAGAAGAGTTATTGTCTAGTGATTCTTCTGTGAATATAGCTGCTCTAATTAGATTGATAAATAAGTTTGATGGCAAATAAGATAAGACATTTACTAGGTATCTCAGGAGGCAAGGACAGCGCTGCCCTTGCTATCTATCTCAAGGATAAATATCCAGACCTTGGGATAGAGTTCTATACTTGTGATACTAAATGCGAGTTGGCAGAAACAGAACAGCTTGTCAATAACCTGCGCTCTTATCTAGGCAACATAAAGACATTGTGCGCTGCACAAGGAAGTCCAGAGCCTACACCGTTTGACCATTTTTTGAAGATATATGGTGGTTACCTCCCCTCAGTACAATCTCGTTGGTGTACTAACAAGATGAAGTTATCAGAGTTTGAGAAATACGTAGGTGATGAACCTGTCATTTCATACGTAGGCATTAGAGGTGATGAGGATAGAGAGGGATATGTATCGACAAAGCCTAATATACAGTCAATATTTCCTTTCAGAAAGAACATCTGGAGTATTGACGTGGTAAATGAAGTTCTCAAAGATGCTAGTATAGAAAAGTTCACAGAGTGCTATAGAGAAGTAGCTTCAGATGAGGATTTTGCAGAAGCAGAGAAGTTTTTGCAGGCAAAGCTTACAAAAACATTCTTCTATACCAAGAAGTTGAATTCTCTCCTTGATGTCAATGTAAAGACATTCAATCATGCGGTGTTCTCATATCTCAAGAAGTATACACAACTACCTGTGAGCAAACTTGATGAATTTCCATTAGTAGATAATGATGAAATATTAGTCAAAGCAGATATTTTCCGAATTCTAGAAGAGTCCGGTGTAGGTGTTCCTGCGTACTATAATCTTATTGACTTTGAGGTAGATGGCAAAAAGGGGCAGTACTGTCGCAGCCGCTCTGGTTGCTATTTCTGCTTCTTTCAACAAAAGATAGAGTGGATATGGCTATATGAGCAACATCCTGATCTCTTTGCTAAGGCAATGGAGTATGAGAAGGATGGCTATACATGGATAGAAAGTGAGCGTTTGGAAGACTTAATTCAACCAGAACGCATTCGCCAGATAAAGCTAGACCAAATTAAGAAAGCTGAAGATGCCGCAAAGAAGTCAAAGAGCACCTTGCTCATTGATATGTTTGAGGATGATGATATTAACTGTGCTAATTGTTTTATATAATGACGGTACCTGCATTTCTTCAGTATGAGGCAGATAAGGACTATATAGTTCAATTTTATCTTCCTTCTGGAAATTATAGGTTGCAAGATGGGACGTCGTATGTTTCCTATAATATACATAGCCCTATTTTAGAGGAAAGGCATTGGTCAAAGGAAATAAAATATATGAACCCGGAAAATACAGAAGTATCAAATGAAATTAAGCAGATTCCTAATAAATCTGGCGGGTTGTATGTTTTTTATCTCAAAGGCTCTGGCCTCCCTTTTATGGAAAGATATATTTTGTATATAGGTAGGGTGCAATATACAAAAGGTATGAACATTAGGAAGAGGGCTTTGGAATATTACAAAGAGTATAAGAAAAATAAAAATTCTAGATTGGGAATAAGGTATATGTTTGAGCACTGGAGTAAGCATTTGTATTATAGATATTATACAGATGTTGACAATCCTAGTATTGTCGCTTTAGAAGAGTCATTAATAAAAACATTATTGCCTCCATTTAATACAGATATACCAAATAAACAGAAACCTAAAACAAATGTAGCGGCTTTTAAACTATGACTAATAAATCCTTTATAGTTCCTGCAATGAAGGGGACTGTCGGAAATAATACATATTATGTTACAAATCTTACTTTTGAACAAATAAGTTCTCATGTTGGAAATGTAAATAAAGAGGTGTTTTCTCACGAGTCATTAAATGACCTTCTACAACGGTCGTTAACTAACAACTATTTAAGAATTAGAGATTATATACTTAACCAAGAAGAGCATTTTTTTAATGGGATAGTATTGGCCGTATATAATGATTATCCCCAATGGACAGAAATAGATCTTGAGATACACGGTAATGAATACCACAATGTTGGTTTATTGACGTTCGCGGGGGATGAAATAATATTCCCAGTGGATGGGCAACATAGGGTAAAAGGAATAAAGGCAGCTTTGGAGAAGAATCCTGATTTAAGTTCTGAAACCATAAGTGTGTTATTCATTGGGCACATTAATACAGTGGAAGGTAAAAAACGGACAAGGCGAATATTCTCTACGCTAAACCGATATGCTAAACCTGTTCAAAAAGGAGACATTATATGCTTAGATGAAGATGATGTAGTCGCAATAGCAACCCGTGAATTACTGGAGTCATACGAATTGTTTTCAGGGTCGAAGATGAAAGCTAGTAATAGCAAATCTTTGCAGAAAAATGATTTTTCGTCATTTACTTCCTTAATTACTCTCTATGAAGTACATTTTGAACTTTTTAAAAGTTTCTTTTATCAAAAAAAAGGCAAACCTGTCAATGCGAGTTTTGTGAAAAAATACTTGAAACAAAGACCGGATGATGACATTACAAATGATTTCATTAATTATTTAAAAGTATTTTGGTCATACATGGTACAAGTATTTAGCTGCTTGAGTTTATATGAAATAGATACTAATGAAGATGCAGCAAAACCATATAGATCAAATACTACTGGTGGAAATTTATTGTTTAGACCGGCTGGATTATTGTCATTTGCAAAAGCAATTGTGAGAGTGCTGACGTGTAGTTCAAATAAATTGTCCTTGCAATGTTTGCTAGAAAAGGCTAATTCTATTCCTTTGGATCTGTCGCAACGTCCCTGGGTTAATATATTATGGAATCCTATAAAGTGTAGTATGATTACGACTAATAACAAGTTGGTAGAATCATTGTTCATATGGTTCTTAGCCTCCCCCGTTTTGTCTAAAAAAGAAATTGAAACGATGATAAAGGATTATGCTACTGTTTTTTCAATAAGGATTGAAGATGCTAAAACTCAAATAGAAGAATTTGCTAACCAAAATAGAGAATAAATTATGCTTAACGTAGAAACATCATTCCTTACAGAAAATCGCAGTGTGTACGATTTTCTTAACCAGCCTGGTCAGGGATTGTATATTCCTTTGTATCAGCGTGATTATAGTTGGGATTCAGATAATATAGAGCAGTTGCTTGAGGATATATCTAGAGGTATACAGAGAATCGCCAATGGCGAAGTAACTGATGATAATAAGGAGATACGTTTCCTTGGAACGATTATTACTGTTATCGAAAATAATCGCCAGAATATATATCCTGTGGACCCGCAGGCTGTACCTTCTAAGATTGAAAAGATTATTGATGGACAACAGCGTGTTTCTACTATTACGTTAATGTCAACTATTCTTCTAAAACGATTGCTAGACATCAAAGCAAGAGTAAAGGAGAATAACCCTTTGCATAATGAAATATGTGAGATTTGTGATATTTGGGATGCTAAGTTAAAACCTCTTTTCTGCTTTGACTTGCAGCGAGGAACGCCTAAATTAAAGCCAAAGGTAATACGAGGAGCCATTGATTATTGGACTCGAGATAGAGGTGTTGACGAAGCCTATAAGTCTCCATTGTCAAACTACTTGGGGAATTTCATTAAAGCATATTGTGATGGTACGGCTCTTCCAATAGTACCCAAGCAGAGCGAGGGGAATAACTTGCTACATAAAAATGCCAAACAGATTAAAAACTGGCTTGAGAATGATGTAGCAAAAGCTCATATTAACGATAATGATGATAATTTCTCAAGAGCAGAAATGATTCTTGAACATCTATCTCAAGATATGATTTGGGAGTATGATAGGCCAGAGTTGGTGGATATCATAAGACAAGCAGACTTTAGTTCAAATAAAAAAGATTCATATATTCTCAGTGAGCTAGTTCAGACAATTGCAGTTTGTCACTATCTCTTGGACCGTTGCTGTTTTACAATAATTCAACCAACGGATGACGATTGGGCATTCGATATGTTCCAGTCATTGAATGCGACTGGAACACCATTGACTGCTATAGAGACATTTAAGCCTACTGTTGTTAATACAACAGATAATGAGCCCGGATACCAATTCAAGGATTCTGAGTGTGAGAAGTATTTCAAAAAAGTTGAGGATTTCTTATCGAAGGCACCAAATGCTCAACAAAAGAATAAATGGACGAATGATTTCTTGACCTCTTTCTTTGTCGCATATGATGGTAGAACCATGTCTACTCATTTTAGCTATCAAAGGAAGGCTCTTGATGCGGCGTACAATGAGCTTCCTTCATTTGCCCAGAAAGAGCAGTTCGTTAAGACATTTGGCAACTATGCAGAATTCTACTCTACGTGGATGAGCTATACAGGAGTTGATGGCGCACTGTTCCCTAGAATCGTTGGACTTGATGCTGATATCGCTTCGATGATTATTCTAATGCTCAAGGAGTCTAATCATAAGATGGCTATCACAGTACTAGGAAAGATGTATGAGCCTGTTATTAATGGCGAATTGCAAGCTGTTGATAGATTTGTGCACTCAGTCAAGTTGATAGGTTCTTATTTCTTCTTATGGAGGTCAGCTTGGCCCAATTCAGGATTGGATACTTCTTACCGTGAGTTTTTTAAATATCTAAAGAACAATGGCAAGTCAGTTGATATTTATGAAATTAAACGATTCATAAAGGAGTCTCTTGCTAAGAAAGGTATTACTGATTATGCTTCATGGAGATCTTTGGCATTATCATATTTGAGATATGCTAATGCGAATAATACTATTGTTCGTTTGGCTTTGTTAGCAGCAGCTCATGATACACAACCAGACAATGGTTCAATAAAAGAGGGTAGAGACGGCATATCTCCATATTTGACACTTGAGAAATGGATATCCCCAGATCTAAGAACTATAGAGCATATTTCGCCGCAGTCCAATGTTAATGACAAGTGGGATACATCGTTATATACAGATGCCAAAGAGTATCAAACGCTCGGTAATCTCACGCTTTTGCCACAGGATATTAATTCGTCCGCTGGCAATCGCGGATGGGAAGAAAAACAGTTATACTATGAGTGTGTTTCTCAGACAGATTCTTTAGTTATTGATAGTATTAGAAATAGAGCTTTGGCAAAGGGGTTCTCTCTTAATGAACAAACACTTGAGTTACTAAAGAATTGTCGGTACAATAAGCACATAGATTCCATTGCGAAGAAACCTGATTCAATAGCGTGGGATTCGGCTCTTGTGAGCAGAAGAACAGAAGACATTCTGTCTATAGCATGGAAGCGTCTTTCTTTTGCTTTGGACTAGTTGATGAATAAGGGCGCGTTTAGCGTGCTCTTATTTTGGCTTGCATACTAATTACAATAGAAAGAAATAGGTTGTTGCTCACTACGAAGTGCGTGCGTATTTCTTGGTAGATATACCATGTTGGTAAGATTTAGTCCAAGGTATTGTATGCTTCCCCGAAGTAAGACTAGTTGTGCTAGGGGCTGCAGGGGGATGAGTGTCTTTGTGTTGCAAGGTGTTGTAAAAGACATCGGGCAATCCGGTCTGTATGGGGTGAGACGGGATTGCCCGATGGTGGGGTATTAGGGAGGAGGAGTTGTTACATTCCCTTGATGATGAAGGTGAACTCCTGGTCCTCGTATTTTGTCTGGTATTGTTCTAGAGGCCATGCGCCCCAGCTGTTGATGCAGCCTACGCCCATTGAGCGTTTTGCGATGTGGAGGGTGATGAATGGACGTTCGATGAGGTCGCCTGAGTGATTCTGGATGGCATCCTTGTTCATACCTGACCAGAGGTCGTCCTCGGTATAGTAGAGTGCCTGGCATTCCATTTCGCCTGTAGCTAGGACAGAGAGACCCTGTGAGCGGGTATCGAACATTTTCCAGTAGCGGACCATTGTCTTGGTGCCGTTATCCTGTGGGCTGACGTATGGGTAGAACTGTTCAGCTACGGTCTGGTTGAAGAGGCCGATACGCTGAGCGTTGTTGCGATCGATATAGTTTTCGTGAGGACCCTTGCCGTAGTATTCGATATTGCTATAACTCTTCAAGAGTTGCATCTGGACGCCGAATCGGAGAGGCAGAGGTTTTTTATCCTTATTGGCATCCACTATCAGTTTCTCGTTGATAATAAGTGAGCCATCGGGGGTGATGGTATACGACATTTCGAGGTCGGAAGAAGTAGCATCGATACGGTGTTTAGTTGTAATCACCTGATTACCACTCTCCTCCTTGATAGAGAACTCTTTAAGTTGCATTTGAGGATTGCGCCAAGCTTCAGAATGGCGTTGGAACCAAGCTCCGTAGTCGTTATCGGTAGAAGGGCGCCAGAAGTTAGGACGTATTTGAGTACGCTCCTCCAGCATTGGTTCTCCGTTGATATCGAGGTAAGAGATAAAGCCGTTACGCTTATCGAACCATACGTTCATATTACCGCCAGAGATTATAGCATAGTGGCGGCGCTCGTCGGAAGTTGCAGGAGCCGCATTATCAGCATTAGCTATTTCGGCAGAAGCGAAATGGTAGTCGGACAATACGAACTGCTGTCGAGCGATGGCATCGCCCTTTGAGCGAGCAGGCTCGTCGGACAAGAGGACATAATCGAGGTTGAGGACCACCTCCTTATTAGCCAAGTCGGCAGAACTTACGATTTTAGCGATATCAGCCACCTTGACACTTTTCTTAGAAAGAGGTTGGATTTTGTAGGAAGTAAGATCAATTACACCGCTTCCCAGAGAAGTTCCCTCGGCCTCGACGGTATATTTGAGAGCGATATTACGGATAGGTATGAAGAAATTCTCGTTGTAGATTTCCAGGATACCCTTTTTGATATCGACGACATTAGTCCAGATATTCTGGTAGTAGTATTGGATTTCGTAGGCGTGAGGGTTGAAAGTACGATCCGGTGCTACGATACCATTACAATTGAAGTTATTATCAGAAGCAGGGAAACGGCCGTAGTCGCCACCGTAGGTCCATATCTGCTTGCCTGTTATTTTGCTAGTACCACGGAGGCCTTGATCCTGGAAGTCCCAGATATATCCACCCTGGTAGTTAGGGTATTTACGGATAAGATCCCAATACTCCTTGAAGCCGCCACCCGAGTTACCCATAGTATGGGCGTACTCGCACTGGATGAGAGGCATTTTAGGGTTGTTTTGGCAATACCTTTCGCATCCGTTATAATCCATATACATAGGGCAGAAGATATCCGTCTTACCCCAGTGACCAGCCTGCTCGTACTGCACTGGTCGGCTCTTATCGTAGTTCTTTATCCACTCGTAGGCATCCTCGAAGTTCTTACCATATCCAGCCTCGTTACCCAGAGACCAGACGATGACAGAAGGATGGTTTTTGTGAGAGAGGACATTATTCTGGTTACGCCAGAGGTGGGCGTCGTGATAATCCTCGCGTTTAGCAAGAGTATGTTCGCCGTAGCCCATGCCATGAGATTCGACATTAGCCTCGGCAGTGAGGTAGATACCATACTCGTCGCACAGATCGTACCAGCGAGGGTCGTCGGGGTAGTGGCAAGTACGGACAGCATTTATATTTAGTGACTTGAGGACTTTGATATCAGAGATCATACGTTCGAGGGATACCACGTAACCACCATCAGGGTCGAGTTCGTGGCGATCTGCGCCCTTGATAAGGATAGGCTTACCATTGACCAGAAGTTGAGCATTCTTTATCTCCACCTTACGGAAGCCCACGCGCTGGCGGATAACCTCTAGAGTCCTGTCGCCGTCGGACAAAGTTATGAAGAGATTATACAAGTTAGGCTCCTCGGCAGACCACTTAAGAGGGTTCTTTACAAGTAAGGATGTGGTTAGCTTCTGGTTAGCTATAACCTCCTTCTTGCTCGCAATTTTTTTACCAGAATTATCCTCGAGAGATATAGAAATCTGTTTGCCATCGGCATTGACAGCAGACAAGTCGATATTCAGAGAGCCATCCTTATAGTTATTAGTCAGGTCGGGAGTAAGGAAGACGTCATTGATATGAGAAGCTGGTCGTGCGTACATATATACCTCGCGAGCGATACCACAGAGGCGCCAGAAATCCTGATCCTCGAGGTAAGAGCCATCGCACCATCGCATGATTTTCATAGCGATGAGGTTAGACTCACCCGGTTTGATATAAGGAGTGATATCGAACTCTGCGGCCACCTTACTATCCTCTGAGTAGCCCACATATTGGCCATTGACGTAGAGGGTAAGATTAGACGTAGCAGAACCCACGTGCATATAGATACTTTCGCCATTCCAAGAAGCAGGGACGTTGAACGACCTACGGTAAGAACCAACGTGATTGGCCTTTTCCGAGATATAAGGAGGATTAGGTTCGAACTCATGATCCCAAGCGTAAGGCACATTAGTATAGATAGGGTCGCCGAAGCCATTAAGTTCCCATAGACCAGGGACCGGCATACGGTTCCACTTAGAGTCGTCGTAATTGACCTTATAGAAATCGGCAGGAGCATCCTGAGCGTTGCGCACCCAGAAGAAGTTCCATTCGCCCTCCATATTAAGGTAACGAGAAGAAGATGCTTTATCGGCCTTAGAAGCGAGGTCGGCAGATTCGAAAGCGAAGAAGCTCGATACATTATCGAGGCGATTCTCTGCATTCGCGGTAGGGTCCAGCCACTTTTCGATTCTCTGAGCCATCAGAGGCAGAGATACGGTGGCGAGGAGTGTACATACTATACGTTTCATTTTGTTGTGATAATTTATTGTGTTATGTCTGTATTCGCGTTATTATTGGTAGGGAGGTTTCCTTGGGTACGATAGATATAACCCTGTATGCCCAATATTGTAAGAGCCAAAGCTATTATAGGCATGACAGGTCCGGGGTTATCCTGCAATTTATTGAGGGACTCCAGGAGATCGCCCTCCGAATAAATCAAGGTAGTAACAGCCAGCAAGTTATTAAAAGCGTGAGCTGCGATGTTTACCCATATATTATGACCGAAGTAGTATATTATGCCCAGCAAGAAGCCGAGGATAAAGCGTGGGAAGAAAGCCACCATATCACCATGGAGGAGGCTGAACACCACAGACGTAGTAAAGATAGCCATCCAAGGGTTTCGGGTAGTGATAGTCATGATACGCTGCATGGTACCGCGGAAGAACATCTCCTCCACAATAGCTGGGAGGATAGCCATAAGGAATATCATCAGGCAGCATTGGAGAGGTGTTTCGTAGTGCATAATTCCAGCGTAGAGCTTGTTATTAGCCATAGCCATTGCTCTCAGGCCCTCCCAGGAGTCGAGATTCATACATATCTGCTCGTTGACGTATGCGCCCCATTGAACCAGAGGTTGGCATATGGTCAGTATAGCTATAGCCAAGAACCAAGCCAGAGGTTGGACAGGCTTCACATCGGTGAGGGTACTAAAAGCGCTCTTGCTTTTCCAAGCTGCTACTATGATGGCGGGCAATCCGAAAGACAATATTGAAGATATTGCCTGAGAGATGATCAATGGGTAGTACTCGTATGTTCCGTTTGGATCAGGCATGCCTAGTATAGACAAGCTGATGACCGCTGATACGAGGATGCATACGAAGAATATACTCAGTACGGCCAGAATAGTCAGCGGGGTAATACGATTGCTATCCATGGCATGTGTATTAGTTAGTCTTGCTATTGCTCATACGTTTGTCGCCTGCGTGGCTTTTAACAGTACCGTTGAGCAACCCCTCGTAGCGAGCCTTATCCTTCAAGACCTTGATCGCCTCGTCGACCTCCTTATCGTATCTTAGGCCATGAGCCAAACCGCCGGCGCGGTAATACTTATTGACCATGATTTCAGACTCTACGAGTTCCTTGATTTCGTCTTTGTTTATTTCGAGATCCTTTTCGAGTTGAGGTTTAAGGCTGGTACGCAACTGATCGAACAAAGCGGTATTCTCGTCGAAATACTTATCGGACTTAGCTGCTTTTTCGAGAGCCTTTACGGCTTCGAAGGTACGGCTCTTGTACTCGAACTTAGGGTAGTTGGCCACGTACTTACAGAAATCGGCGAATTCCGCATCGGACAAAGAGAAAGTCTTGTAGTCGGCCACCTGAGGATGTGTGCGTACGTAATCCACTGCGTAGAAGAAAGGGATATTGAAAGCCAAGAGAGATACGCTTATGTTGGAATACTTTTCAGGTTCGAGGTAGATATCGGGAGAGATGCCGCCGCCGTCGTATACTGTACGACCGTGGAGGGTCTTGAATTCGGAGATAAGGGAATCTGGGACATAACCCACGGCGCCTGATTCGTCGCGGTGAGAATAGTCGAGAGCCTGGATACAGCGGCCAGAAGGGATATAGTACTTAGCCGTTGTAAGTTTAAGGGCGTTATTGTATTCTATTTCGCGAGTTGTCTGTACGAGGCCCTTACCGTAGGAACGCTGACCTATGATTACGGCGCGGTCCATATCCTGGAGGGAACCGCTGACGATTTCTGCTGCAGAAGCAGAAGCGCGGTTGACCATCACCACCATAGGTATTATAGTATCCAAAGGATTAGCTGTAGCGGTGTAAGTGCGGTTGTTTATCTGCACGCGGCCCTTGGTTGTGAGGATTTTTGAGCCACGAGGGATGAACAAGTTGGCCAATTTCAGAGACTCATCGAGGAGTCCGCCTGGGTTAGCGCGCAAATCAAGGATAAGTGAAGTAGCGCCCTGCTCCTTGAGAGATTTCACGTTACGAGCCACCTCCTCGGCGCAATTAGTAGTAAAGCTTGTAAGGAGGATATAACCTACGTTGCCATCGAGGACTGTGCTATATGGAACAGCGTTAAGTTGGATTTTCTGGCGATGAGCTACGGTTGATATCTCCTTTCCATCGCGGAGGAGTTTGATTTTGCAATCTGTATCAGGTTTACCGCGGAGGAGGTCGCTTACGTCAGACACGGACTTATTGCGTACGTCCACGCCAGCCACTTCGATAAATCGGTCGCCAGGTTTAAGGCCAGCCTTATGAGCGGGCATATCGGGGTATACCTCGCGCACCATTACATACAAAGAAGTATCGCTCAAGGATATAATAGAACCCACGCCGCCGTACTCGCCTGTAGTTTGGAGTTTGAAATCCTCCATATCCTCGTGAGGGATATAGTTGGTATAAGGATCGAGGCTCTTGAGCATATTATCAATAGCCGTCTTGATAAGCTTTTTAGAATCGATGTCGTCGACATAAGACATACTAAGCTCCTTGAAGAGCGAATGGAATATATCTAGGTTTTGTACTACCTCGAAGTTTTTCTTGTCACCCTTAAAAGCGGTGAAACAAGCACCTAGTGTAAATGCTATGCCGATTATACCAGCGACTTTCAGTATGCGAACTATACTTTTTCTCATCAGTTGTCTCTATCTAGATTTCTAATTTTTGCAAATGTAATAAATTCTTAAATAGAGGGGCAATAAATAGGCGACAATTATAAACGAAAAAACCCCTGTCTGATGGACAGAGGTTTAAAAATTAGAGCGTATGTAAAGAATTACTTCTTGTTCTTGATGAGCCACTCAGCGATTTGCACTGCGTTGAGAGCTGCGCCCTTCTTGATCTGGTCGGAAACCAACCAGAATGAGAGGCCGTTAGGATTAGAGAGATCGGCGCGAACGCGACCGATGTGAACAGGGTCCTTACCTGCGAGGAAGAGAGGCATAGGGTAAACCTTGTTAGCTGGGTCATCCATGAGGACTACGCCCTCAGCCTTAGAGAATGCCTCCTTAGCCTGTGCTGGAGTAACTGGAGACTCCATCTCGCACCAGATAGCCTCTGAGTGAGAACGCATAACTGGGATACGAACGCAAGTTGCTGAAACCTGAATATCAGAGTGCATAATCTTGCGAGTCTCGTTGAACATCTTCATCTCCTCCTTTGTGTAGTCGTTATCGAGGAATACGTCGACTTGAGGGATGATGTTCATAGCGAGCTGATACTGGAACTTCTTAGCCTCGACTGGCTTACCAGCTACTACGTCCTTAACCTGCTGCTCGAGCTCGGCCATACCTGTTGCACCTGCACCAGAAGCGGCCTGATATGTTGCTACGTGTACACGCTTGATGTGGCTGATCTGCTCAATAGCCTTGAGAGCTACAACCATCATGATTGTTGTACAGTTAGGGTTAGCGATTACGTTACGAGGTGTATTGAGAGCATCTGTAGGGTTAACCTCAGGTACTACCAAAGGTACATCAGTATCCATACGGAAAGCGCTTGAGTTATCGATCATGATAGCACCGTACTTAGTGATATCCTTTTCGAACTCCTTAGATACACCAGCACCAGCAGAAGCGAGAACGATATCAACGCCTTTGAAATCGTCTGTATCGTGCTTAAGTTCCTTAACGGTAAGTTCCTTACCACGGAAAGTGTACTTACGGCCAGCACTGCGCTCTGAGCCGAACAATACCAACTCATCGAGAGGGAAGTTTCTCTCGTCCAATACCTTTAGGAACTCCTGTCCTACGGCACCACTTGTACCTACAATAGCTACTTTCATTGTTATGTAATTTGCGTTTCTTTTTGTGTGCAAATATAATGCTTGTTGTTTAATTTTCAACTAGCATTAAGCATATTTAACTGTTATACGCCAGAGAAACTTGAGAAACCGCCGTCGACAGGGATGATAGTACCTGTTACGAAGCTAGCCTCTTCGGAGCAGAGGAATGCTACGATACCGTTAAGTTCGCTGATATCGCCGAAGCGGCGCATAGGAGTTTTAGCTATAACCTTGTGGCTACGTTCTGTGAGGCTACCATCCTCGTTGATGAGGGCGCGGCGGTTCTGTTCGCCGATGAAGAAACCAGGAGCGATAGCATTGACGCGGATCTTCTCGGAATATTTGATAGCCATTTCCTGGGCGAGCCATTTGGTGAGAGCCACAACGCCCTCCTTAGCTACGGCGTATCCCATGACGCGAGTAAGAGCGTCGTAAGCTGCCATAGAAGATATATTGATGATATTACCGCTCTTCTGCTGAGCCATGATGCGGCCGAAAGCGAGGCAAGGGTAGATAGTACCATAGAGGTTGAGGTCGATTACGCGGCGTAGGTCCTCATCCTTGATATCGAATACATGCTGGTCGTCCATTACGTTAGCGCCAGCCACGTTACCACCTGCGCAGTTGACGAGGATATCGATATGGCCATATTTTTTAGACAACTCGATAGCGAGGGCGTCCACTGCGTCCTTGCTAAGTACGTCGCAAGCTGCGCCGTCGACGTTGCCGAGAGATTTCATTTCAGCGAGGGCTGCATCCACCTTATTTTGGTGAGCGCCTACGATAAATACTTGGGCGCCTGCTGCGAGGAGGCCCTTGCTTATGTTTGAACCAAGTACGCCGCTACCACCTGTAACGACAGCTACTTTACCTTCTAACTTCTTCATTTTATTATAAACTATTACTTATGATCTGTTGTGTGGCCCTGGCGCACCATAGCCATCATGCCATCTACCTGAGCGAGAGCGTACATACGGCCGTGGAAAGAGTAGCCAGCATTGTAGCCCTTATCCTCGTCGCCAAGCATCATACGACCATGGTCTACGCGCATTGGGACATCCGCCTTAGCGTTCTCCTCGAAGAAGCATACGAGATCGGCAACATTAGCACGACCGCCGGTATGGAGAGCCTCGATGAAGTTGCCATCAGGGGTAGCCATTGTAGAGCGGAGGTGAATGAAGTGGATGCGGTCGATGAACTCGCGAGCCATAGCTGGCACGTCGTTATGGAGGCCTGCAGAGAGAGAGCCTGCGCAGAATGTGAGGCCGTTGTGTACGTTAGGCACTGCGTTGAGGAACCAGCGGATATCCTCGGCGCAAGTCACGATACGAGGCAGGCCGAGCAATTGGAATGGAGGATCATCAGGGTGCACGCACATATTGATACCCCACTTATCGCAAGTTGGCATGATTTTCTCGAGCCAGTACTTCATATTATTACGCAATGTATCGCGGTCGATACCCTTATAGAGAGCGAGGAGATCCTTGAATTTCTTAACAGGGTTATTATCCTCCTCGGAGATATTACCATTAACGAAGCCCTGAGTCTTGATGATGATATTCTCTACGAGTTGCTGGCGGAATTCGTCGGTAGCTGTCTTATGCATAGCATCTACGCGGGCCAATTCGGCTGGGGAGTAGCTATCGCGTGCGCCCTCACGTTCGAGGATATATATTTCGAAATAAGCGAACTCTGTACGGTTGAAGTACAAAGAAGAAGTACCATCGGGCCAAGGGTGTTCGAGGTCGGTACGAACCCAGTCGATAACAGGCATGAAGTTGTAGCAAACCGTCTTTACGCCTGCGCGGCCGAGGTTTTCGAGAGAGATGATATACTTTTCGATAAGTTCGTCGCGGTCAGGGCCACCATATTTGATAGACTCCATAACAGGGAGGCTCTCGACTACGCTCCAGCGGAGACCTGCGCGCTCGATGTAGGTCTTAAGGTCCATGATATCCTCGTAAGTCCAGATATCGCCGTTCTTGATTTGGTGGAGAGCAGTTACGATACCCTCGACGCCAATCTGACGGAGCATTTGAAGGGAGATTTTATCGTTTTTCCCGAACCAACGCCATGTCTTTTCCATAGTATATGATTGTGTTTTAAGATTATTTGTTTTCTAAGGCGCAAAGATAGGGGATAATTCCCAAAAGCAACTCTCTAATAGACAGATTCTAATGATAATTTGAGTTAAAAATGCAGTAATAAGGTCGAGTTTATATGAAATGTTATGTTTTTTGCTCAACCTATACCCATCGATAGTTCACCTTATGGCATAAAAAGCGGATTATGTGAGCCATCAAAAATGTAGAGACGATAGACAAGACAGTAGTAATAGGGACGAGCAACTCGGGGCATAATCCCGAGCCCTCCAACAGCTTAGTACAATATACGACTGGGAAAGGGTGGATAACATACGCTAAGAAAGAGTCGCCCGCCATTGCCAGCCAAAACGGGTTAGGGCGGTTGAAGTAGGCTTTACCTAAGGCGAGCAACAGATATGAGACAGCCACGCAAGAGACAGCCTCCCAGAGAGAATAAGCGAGAGATACCACATTCAATCCTCCAGACGTACCCTCAACATTAGAGACAGCTACAGATAACATGGTGAGCCATGCTACGAAAGCTATACCCAGCCATAGATAACCCCTGCGAAGGCTAAGGGACTCAAGAGTATTAGCTCTAGCCACCATTATGCCCAAAGCGTAGAAGGCTATATACAGTACAAAATTTGCCAAGGTAATACCCATGAAAGACTCATTGGTATGTATGAAGATTCTCAAGACGAACGCCAACAGTCCGGAGACAACAGCGAATATTGCCATTGTGGCGTTATTTATGACAGGAGTTGGGGCATTATGCTTCAGGCCTCGTGTAAGAATATAGGTCAGCTCGAAGAGAATCAAGGTAAAGACGAACCACATAGGGCCCAGTTCGAAATGGTATCCGGCATCGGGTCCCCATATATATATGACCAAGGAAGGGTGAATGACGAATACGTATATGAGCAGAGGGACTATGAGACGGAAAAACCTATCCTTCAAGAAAGCGCCGACACCCTTTCTGTCGAGAGAAGCTGGGGTGAACAACGCCGAGATGAAAAAGAAGAGGCTCATGAAATAAGACTGGTCTATACCCATCTGGACAGAATATATCAAGGCAGACAGGTCCACCAGTCTATTCGGTGAGGTATAATACCATCCGCCAGAGGCTCCGAATCCTATAGCTGTGTGGTGAAAGATTACGACACAACAGAGGAAGAGACGGATATAGTCGATATAATAAAGACGTAGTTTCATAGATATGGCTGACAGTTGCGCTATATTAGATAACCTCCAATATCTGTTGAGCGTGCTCTTTGGTTTTGATTTGTTTAGGGGTAAAGATATGGGTTATTATGCCCTGCTCGTTGACTAAGAACGTTGTGCGGAGGGTGCCCATAGAAGTTTTTCCGCACATTGTCTTTTCGCCCCATGCGCCGAGAGATTGGAGGAGAGTTGTATCGGTATCAGCGATGAGGTTGAAATTCAGGTCCTGTTTTTCGATGAACTTCTGGTGAGAAGAAGCTGAGTCCTTGCTTACGCCGAGGATGGTGTATCCTTTAGAAGCCAGAGCCTCCTTATGGTCGCGCAAAGAGCAAGCCTCGGCGGTGCAGCCGCTTGTATTATCCTTTGGGTAGGTATATAGGACAAGTTTCTGTCCGAGGAAGTCGGAAGCCTTGATTTCGTTTCCGTTCTGATCCTTACCCAATATTTCAGGTATTTTGTCTCCGATTTGCATAGTATGAATGATTATTGGTTTTTACAAAGGTAGTAAAATGGTTGATTAGTACCTAATGTTTGTATTTTGTATTTGCAATGTAAGTACAATGTGTTATATTTGTGCTTCACTAATTAATATATTTAAGGATATGGCACAGACAACATTAACAATGCGAGTTGATGATGAACTCAAGAAAGGGTTTGATAGCCTATGTGAAGATTTTGGGCTAACTAGCACAGCTGCGATTACTCTTTTTATGAAGGCGGTTGTGCGAGAATGTCGAATACCATTTGAAATTAAGTCACAAACAAGGAAGCAAGCAAATGATGCAGCCTGGGATGCTTTTGTGAAAATGCGAGAGCAAGCAGCTAGGGCAGGCGTACAGGACATGTCCCTTGAGGAGATAAATGCGATGATCAAAGAAGTACGTGATGCAGAATAAGTATTATGCTGTTATTGATACAAATGTCATAGTATCAGCTTTGATATCAACGTCGATAGAGTCAAATCCTGCAAAGATTATTCATGCGATTACTCAAGAGAGAATTATACCACTCTATAATGCAGAGATAATTAAAGAATACTACGATGTACTATCCCGTCCTAAATTTCGCTTGGACAAAAAACTAATTACAACCGTTCTTAACACAATTGAGACTGATGGGTTGGAATTAGATCGCACTCCTTCTATTGGGATAAATTTTCCAGATCCCAAGGACATTGTTTTTTACGAAATTGCTTTGTCAAAAGAAGAGTCTTTTCTTGTAACAGGAAATATAAAGCATTTTCCATCGAAGACGTTCGTAATTACACCGGCAGAAATGGTAGCTATGCTTGGGGCGTAGTTTTGAAATTTAGGTAATAATTATAGTAAACTTCAATAGATTATGACAATAGAAGAGGCTCAGAAGACGGTTGATGCCTGGATAAAAGAGTATGGAGTCAGGTATTTCAATGAGTTGACCAATATGGCTATACTTACAGAAGAAGTAGGTGAGTTGGCCCGAGTGATGAGCAGGAAATACGGAGAACAAAGTTTCAAGGAAGGAGAGAATCAAGATCCGGCAGAAGAGATGGCGGACGTGCTGTGGGTGTTGATATGTCTGGCAAATCAGACAGGCGTAGATTTGGCAGAAGCATTAGAGAAGAGTCTGGCGAAGAAGACATTGAGAGATAAGGACAGGCATAAGAACAATCCGAAGTTGGTGTGAGGATTAAATATTTACCATTATGAAGAATTTATTGCTTAGTGCGGCTGTCGGGGATATTGTCGGTAGTGCTTATGAGGGGAGAAGTCATAGGACGAAGGAGTATGGCGCAATAAAGCTGCTGACTGTATAAAACTAGCGATATCATTAGGCGGGGATGCAGATACACTTGCGGCTATATCTGGGCCTATGCGTACTATCGCTCGATGCCAGAGCCACTTGTTTATAAATGCCTGAAGAAGTTGCCAGACTGGATGGTGAAGGTGAACGAAGAGTTTGATGCGAGGTGCGAGGGGGAATTTATTGCGTAGTATGAATGTGGTAGACGGAGAGATATTACTTTGAAAATCTCAAGTAGCGGTTTGGAATTTCATTGAAAATCTCAAGTAGCGGTTTGGAATTTCAAGAATATGCATGTATATTTGCTGAGTATAAAACACTAATACAAAGCAGTATGTACAAGCGTATTTATAAGATAGAAGATGAGCCAGAAGAGAGTTTGTTTCTATTTGGTGCACGTCAGACAGGGAAAACTACTCTTTTGAAAGAAAGATTTCCCAAAGCAATCTACATCGACTTGCTCAATACAGATATTTTGAAACGTCTTCAAAATAACCCTGAACGTCTGCGACAGACATTGGAACACGAAAAACAAGATACGATTGTAGTAATAGATGAAATACAGCAACTGCCTATATTGCTGAACGAAGTACATTGGCTTATAACAAATAAAGGTCTTAGATTTATACTAAGCGGGTCGAGTGCGCGAAAACTTAAAAGAAACGGCACTAACACCTTAGGTGGCCGAGCGTTGCCATGCAATATGTATCCGCTTGTGAGTGCTGAGATAGAGGATTTTGACCTGAACAGGGCATTGCGATATGGCATGATACCGAAAATATACACGTCAAAAGCGCCCGAAAGATTACTCCAAGCATACGTAGATGTATACTTGAAAGAAGAGATTAAGGCAGAAGCCCTGGTAAGAAACCTTGCAAATTTTACCAAGTTTCTTGAAATATCAGCATTGACAGATGGCGAGATCGTCAACTACCAAAATATAGCATCTGATTGTGGGGTAAGTTCGACAACCGTAAAGGAATATTTTGCGATACTAAGTGACACTCTTATTGGCTACATGATACCAGCATATACCCAAACACAGAAACGCAAAATGGTTCAGGCACCACGTTTTTACTTTTTTGATATCGGAGTAACAAATTACCTGCTAAACAGGACAAAGCTGGAACACGGATCGCCAGAATATGGTCACGCATTTGAGCATTTTGTCATACAGGAGATAATAGCATATATAGGCTATACACATAGCAACAAAGCGCTAAGTTACTGGCGCACGTACACAGGGCAAGAAGTAGATGTAATACTTGGAGACGCAGATGTGGCAATCGAGATTAAGTCAACCGACAATATAGAAACACGACACTTAAAGGGAATAAAAGCCTTCAGAGAGGATTTCCCTCAAAGTCGACTGATGGTTGTATCGTTAGACCCATTCGACAGAAGGACAGAAATGGGAATAGAGATAACAAACATCCACAAATTTCTGAAAATGCTTTGGGGTGGGGAGATAGTGTGAAAAAGGCAAGAAAAAAGAGACGTGGTACGTCTCTACGGAGTATTACAATTCGCGACCTGAGAGGTCGTATTTCTTGTTGTTGCGGATGATGATGATTTGGCCGTTTTCGATGGTTTTGGTTACCTTGCCGGCATTGTCGGTGTTGATGGACTCGATGGCTGTTGGGGTTGTGTCTGGACCATCATAGACTGGGCGGATAGGG
The DNA here is from genome assembly GCA_024401365.1 of Bacteroidales bacterium. GTDB lineage: Bacteria > Bacteroidota > Bacteroidia > Bacteroidales > Marinilabiliaceae > W3P20-009. The sequence continues at coordinate 115,841 of JAKSLE010000009.1, forward strand.
AACCCGAGATAACGGAGGCCGTCGCTGCCCCAAGCCACGTGGCCCGAGCCAAAGTCAAAGCGGCACGCGCGGCTGGAGTTACTCGCACTGAGCAAACACGACCAGTAGAGTCCTTGGTTGCCCACACGATCGAGATTCGTGTCCAAACGGTAGCCCGCAGCAGGGAGAAAAATATGCGCATCCGTAGCAACGTCATAATCAGGTGAAGGAGTGCTTATTGAAGTTACCTTTTCTCCTTTGTCACTGACTTTCTTAGCCTTATAGACGATGTAACCGTTTACGCTTACTCTATTATAGGTATTTGTCCATACCCAGTAGCATTCGTCGCGGAGTTCCTCCTGCTGGGCGAATGTTGGGACTACCCAACTGCCACCCCATGTCTGTGATGCCACGTCGTCGGCCTTTTCGAGAGTCACCTTGTCGTCATAGAAACTTTCATAGCCATAAGATGAATACGACTGAGGAACGTATTTTGTCTGCGTATGATCCGAACCTTTACACCACTTGTATGTGCTCCAGTTGTAGTTTTCTTTGGTTTCTGTCTCGCCCCATGCGTAGAAAAAACCAGCCTTTTCCGGAGCATCTGCACCGACATTACAAGTTGCCCACATTGTGCCGCTTGTGAGGCCGAGGTCGACATATTCGTGACCATTGTGTGTGTTCTGCGCCCATGCGCCTGTGGCAAGTATAGTAGAAACAAATAAAGTAAAGGCTCTATTCATATATAGTTATGATTTATTATTAATTACAATGTACTTTGCAAATATATAAAAATTGGATTGCTTGGGAGGCGGAAATGAGGAGTTTTTGATGGGAGGGGTGAAGGGAGAGTATCTGGGGAAGGACTATTTTGTGTATTATAATGCATAAAAATAAGGGCATTTTATGTATTGCGATACATAAAATAACTATCTTTGTGGCAAAACACAAATGCCATGGACATAGAATTAATCAAAAAAATCATAGTAACCAACAGAAATTCAGTGCGTAACATTCGTTTGGTGAAACGCGATTTCTATTTCGATGATTCATTGAACTATGTTCTTGTAGGTGTGCGTCAGGCTGGAAAGTCGTACCTCCTTTATCAGAAGATTCAGGATATGCTTTTAGAAGGTACTGATATCAATAGTATAGTGTACATCAATTTTGACGATGAGCGCCTAGCCGAGATTACTACCCAGGATTTGGATTCCATAATCGATGCCCACTATCAGATGACCGATAATAGGCCTGTTCTCTTTCTCGATGAGATTCAGAATGTGCCATATTGGGAGAAGTTTGCCCGCAGACTGGCCAATGAGAAATACCGTGTATATATCACTGGAAGCAATGCCAATATGCTCAGTAGCGAGGTAGCGACAACTTTGGGCGGAAGGTATATGCAGAAGTATGTATATCCATATACATTCCCGGAATATCTCAATGCTATCGATTTCAAGTTTGTAGATAGCTGGCAATATGATTCCGATTTTCTTAACAAGCTGAAACGAGAGTTCAGGGAGTATTTCTATTTTGGAGGATTCCCCGAGTCTGTGGTGACACGCTTAAAGAGGGAATGGTTGTCAGGATTGTTTCAGAAGATATTTTTGGGCGATATCATCTCACGTTATCACATCAAGAATGAAGATGTGCTTAAGATTCTGCTAAAGAAACTTGCGGAGAGCACCATGCAGCCTACATCGTATTCCAGACTTGCCAACCTTATAGTCTCCACCGGTCGCAAGATGCAAACCAGCACCGTTATCGACTATCTGAAATATGCCGAGGATTCGTGGCTGATATTCTCCGTTCAGAATTTCGGAGCAAAGATTACCGAGCGCGAGAGCGCCAAAAAATACTATTTCCGTGACAATGGCATTCTGAACCTCTTTCTTTTCGATCCAGAACCCGCTTTGCTGGAAAATCTTGTGGCTGTTCATTTGAAGCGTCTATATAACGACGACCTTTATTTCTATCGCCAGAACATCGAGGTAGATTTCTATCTGCCTGAAGCAGGGAAACTCATTCAAGTATCCTACAACATGCAAGACGAAAAGACTCTCAATCGAGAGACAGCCTCTTTGATAAAAGCTGCAGATTTCCTTAAAGTATCAGACCTCATTATCATCACCTACGACGACAAGGAGCAATTTCTTGAAGTAAAAGGCCACACAATAAGAATTGTCCCATATTGGAAATTTGCGCTAGAGGGATGATAGTCTGGAAATATAACAACTGCCAGGAACTTTATCCTACTCATAACACACATAAACAAACGGAAGAGCCAATATGTGTCGTTTTTTTGTTTCATTCGAAAAAGTGTGTTCGAATTACACTTTTTCCGCGGAAAAAGTGTGATAAGGAGACATATATTCCGCGGAAAATGTATCTTTGCACGGAGAAATAATGGGGTGCTGGTGAGGCTGAGATTATACCCAAGGAACCTGATGCAGGTAATGCTGCCGTAGGGAGTAAGGTCTGGATGTTGGGGACCTTGGATATCTTGGATTTTTTGGCATTCCGTTGTTGGTGTTAGAAATAAGAAAAAAATACAAGATATGCAGAAATTAAAGATTGCGGACAGAGAGTTCGATAGTCGTTTGTTTTTGGGAACTGGCAAGTTCAATTCCAACGATTTGATGAAGGCTTCGATATTGGCATCGGAGACACAGATGGTAACGGTAGCTATGAAGCGCCTAAATACCAAGAATTCGCAGGAAGACGATATGCTACAGCATATACAGGCTCCTAATATTCAGTTGTTACCTAATACATCGGGTGTCAGAAATGCTGAGGAGGCTGTTTTTGCGGCACAACTTTCGCGAGAGGCATTCGGTACAAACTGGCTCAAGCTAGAGATACACCCTGACCCACGCTATTTGTTGCCAGACTCGATGGAGACACTATTGGCTACAGAGAAGTTGGTGAAGTTGGGTTTTGTGGTACTACCATACTGTCAGGCAGACCCTGTACTCTGCAAGCGCCTTGAAGAGGCTGGTGCGGCTACAGTCATGCCATTGGCTGCGCCTATTGGAACAAATAAGGGCTTGAGAACAGAAGATTTTCTCAGAATTATCATAGAGCAATCAAATGTACCAGTAGTAGTAGATGCCGGTATTGGTGCACCTAGTCATGCTGCGGCAGCCATGGAGATGGGAGCCGATGCCTGCCTTGTAAATACAGCCATTGCTGTTGCAGGCGACCCAGTAAGAATGGCCAAGGCATTCAGAGATGCCGTTATCTGCGGTAGAGAAGCATACGAGGCAGGCCTTGGAGCCATTTCGGAAAGTGAGGCTGTAGCTTCATCACCATTGACAGCATTTTTGGGATAAGAATAATACAAAACACTCATTTACATAATATGAGCGAAAAGAAAGATACGAAATTCCGCGCGAAGCGTGAGAAATACTATATGCAAGGCGAGATGTTCCCATACATCAAAGTCGGCATGCAGAAAGTGAACCTAACACCCACTGTGAATGTAGACAAAGACGGTAAGAGGACAACGACAGAAAATGAGCCAGTATTTATTTACGATACATCCGGACCATTCTCCGATCCGAATATCAAGGTAGACCTCAAGAAAGGCTTGCCAAGAATGCGAGAGCAATGGATACTTGACAGAGGCGATGTGGAGCAACTAGACGGCATCACATCAGAATACGGCAAGATGAGGTTGGCCGACAAGAGTCTTGACTCGTTGCGCTTTGAGCACATACAGAAGCCATACAGAGCCAAGGCAGGCAAAGCAGCTACGCAGATGGCATACGCCAAGGCAGGCATTATCACTCCAGAGATGGAATATGTAGCCATAAGAGAGAATATGAACTGCAAAGAGCTAGGCATAGAGTCGCACATCACCCCAGAATATGTAAGAAGTGAGATAGCTCGAGGCAGGGCAGTATTGCCAGCCAATATCAATCACCCTGAGAGTGAGCCTATGATTATAGGCAGGAACTTCATGGTAAAGATAAACACCAACATTGGCAACTCAGCCACCACATCGTCAATAGACGAAGAGGTAGAAAAAGCCGTATGGAGTTGCAAGTGGGGAGGTGATACCCTTATGGACCTCTCTACGGGAGACAATATCCACGAGACAAGAGAATGGATTATCCGAAACTGCCCAGTTCCAGTAGGTACCGTGCCTATGTATCAAGCGATGGAGAAGGTGAACGGCAAGGCAGAAGACCTCACATGGGAGCTATTCCGAGACACCCTGATAGAGCAATGTGAGCAAGGAGTAGACTACTTCACGATACACTGCGGCATACGACTCAAGAATGTGCATTTAGCAGAAAACAGGCTTACGGGTATGGTAAGTCGTGGTGGCTCCATTATTTCGACATGGTGTGTAAAGCATCAGAAAGAGAGCTTCCTCTATGAGCACTTTGACGATATTTGTGATATCTGTGCACAGTATGACGTAGCCATATCCTTAGGAGACGGTCTTCGTCCAGGCTCTACCTTTGATGCAAATGACAAGGCGCAATTCGCTGAGTTAGACACTATGGGCGAATTAGTAGAGAGAGCGTGGGCGAAGAATGTTCAAGCCTTTATAGAAGGACCAGGTCATGTGCCATTGCACAAGATCAAAGAAAATATGGAGCGACAGATAGAAAAATGTCATGAGGCGCCATTCTACACACTCGGTCCCCTTGTAACAGATATAGCGCCAGGCTATGACCATATCACATCAGCCATAGGTGCTGCGCAGATAGGATGGCTTGGCACTGCAATGCTCTGTTACGTAACGCCTAAGGAGCACTTAGCTCTACCAAACAAAGAAGATGTTCGTACAGGAGTTGTGACATACAAGATAGCAGCACATGCGGCAGACATAGCCAAAGGTCATCCAGGAGCGACGATAAGAGACAATGCTCTCTCGAAAGCCAGGTATGAATTCAGGTGGGTAGACCAATTCAATCTTGCCCTTGATCCAGAGTTAGCAGAACAATACTTCAGAGAAGCAGGACACCAAGACGGAGAATACTGCACCATGTGCGGTCCGAATTTCTGCGCAATGAAACTCAGTAGAGGCATTAAGCAATAATACTGATGGCATTCGTAGTCAAGATATCCAGCGGACTAGGCAATCAGATGTCGCAATACGCCTTTGGACAGTTGCTACAGCACCTGTATCCAGAGGCAGACGTGCGTTATCACATTGCCTGTGAAGGCAAGATACACAATGGGTATGAGTTAGGTCGCATATTTCCTGACATTCAGATACAAGAAGCCGATGCGAAAGAGCTCAGAGCGTTTGGTATCATTGTTGGTTGGAGGCGGCTCAGTAAGATATGTCGCCTCTTCAAACAGCGCACCTATATCCGTCAGGTATATGAAACGCGATACCCTGTGGATGAGCGAGTTTGGAAGCTTGATATAAAGCAAAACTACTACTTCCAAGGGACGTGGCACAACTACGATTACAGCGAAATACTTCCAAGGCTACGTCGGATGTTCAAGTTTGACGTCTCTGCACCTATAGAGCACTCAAGCAGCACCCTGTCTGATCATATAGAAAGTAGTTCTTACTCGCAAAAAATTGAATCTACCAACTCTGTAGCCATACATATAAGGAGAGGAGATTTTGTGAAGATGGGCTATGCGATATGTGATGACCGATACTACAAGAGAGCTATAGATATGATAGAGTCGAAGGTGGAGAATCCGTTCTATTTCATTTTCTCTGATGACACAGAATATGCGGGCAGTTTATTCTCGGGGTTAGCGAACAAAGAGATAGTGACAGGCAATACGGGAGAAAAGAGCTACTTAGACATGTACCTCATGTCGCTCTGCAAGCACAACATTATGGCCAATTCGACATTCAGCTATTGGGCGGCGTTGCTCAACAAGAATGAAGATAAGATTATCATCAGGCCAAAGATGCAGACGCCAGACAGAGAAGCCTGGGAAGCAAAAGGCGTAATAAAGATATGAAGAAAGGATTTAGATAAAATCCTCTAAAATACAAGAACATAATACATTAGAAAACGATGTTTTCAGATGAGTTATTAAAGATAGACTGGGAGGAGACAACTGCCAAGATACTATCAAAGACAGACGGCGACGTGCAGAGGGCACTTGCCAAACAACACTGTACAGTTGACGATTTCATGGCATTGATATCGCCTGCGGCCGCACCATATCTAGAGCAGATGGCGCAGTTGAGCCGAAAATATACGATGGAGAGATTCGGTAAGACCATATCGATGTTCATTCCACTGTACATTACAAACAGTTGTACCAACTCGTGCGTTTATTGTGGATTTCACATATCCAATCCGATGCCACGTACGATACTGACGATAGAGCAGATAGAGAACGAGTACAAAGCCATTAAAGAACTCGGTCCTTTTGAGAATATTCTGCTTGTTACAGGAGAGAATCCTGCGAAGGCCAACACAGACTATGTTATTGAAGCTATTAAGTTGGCCCGCAAATACTTCTCGAATGTCAAGATAGAAGTCATGCCTCTCAGCGCGGAAGACTACAAGAAATGTGCTGACAACGGTATGAACGGAGTTATCTGTTTTCAGGAGACCTATCACAGAGAGAACTACAAGATATACCATCCGAAAGGGATGAAGAGCAACTTCGAGTGGAGAGTCAACGGCTTTGACCGAATGGGGCAAGCAGGAGTACACTCGATAGGCATGGGAGTGTTAGTAGGTCTAGAAGACTGGAGAACAGATATGACTATGATGGCATATCACTTGAGGTATCTGCAGAAAAACTACTGGCAGACAAAGTATTCCGTCAACTTCCCACGTATGCGAGCAGCAGAGAACGGAGGCTTTCAGCCAAACGTCATAATGAACGACAAAGAGTTGGCCCAGTTGACCTTTGCCTTCAGAATCTTCGACCATGACGTAGATATATCATACTCTACACGTGAGCCGGCGTTTATCAGAAACAATATGGCCTCGTTGGGAGTTACCACTATGTCGGCACAGAGCAGTGTTGAGCCTGGTGGTTACTATACATACAAAAAACAGGCATTGCCACAATTTGACGTTACAGACGACAGAACAGTGGCAGAAGTAGTAGCGGGGTTGAAAGCTGCAGGAAGAGAGCCGGTGTTTAAGGATTGGGACGATATTTTTAATTAAAAAACAGCGCGAGTGATAGTAATAACTTCACCAGGATATATATCTGACGAAGCAGATAAGATAAACTCACTTTTTGAGGTAGGTATCAGGCGATTGCATTTGCGAAAGCCTGATGCTACATCAGAAGACGTTGCCAGGCTTGTTGCGCAGATAGACGAGCAATGGTACGACAAGATATCGGTTCACTATCACTTTGATGTAGCAGAAGCCTTTTCGTTAGGAGGGGTACATCTAAGTGGGCGTACACCTGATGTTCCTAAGAGGTGGATGGGTCTTGTTTCCGCTTCGTGTCACACATTAGAAGAGATTGAGCAAAAGAAAGAGGGATTAGACTATTGTTTTCTCTCGCCCATCTTTGACAGCATATCCAAGGTAGGGTATGGGTCGGCATTTAGTATAGAACAACTTCAGGTTGCGCGAGACAACCAGTTGATAGACAGCAAAGTAATAGCATTAGGAGGTGTGAGTGAAGAGAACCTTGACACGATAAAGAAGTTAGGCTTTGGAGGTTATGCTATACTAGGTGCGTTGTGGCGCATAGAAGAAAAAGAAAAGATAGCAGAATATGCGAGAAAGATGATAAGCAAGTGGTAGGAGCATTGTTCAGAACTCGATGTACAAGCTCAGACCCATTTTGTGAAAATTACCCATTGAGTCGGAATAATGCTTATCCAGATTAGCCACATTGAACTGGTAATAGAATCTGACGGCAGTACTGAGATCGAAGTTGCCCCATCCCAACAATTTATAATCGATAACGCAAGCCGGGCCATAGGCAAGAGTACCACTTATACTTCTTTCCTCCTCCTCGTTGCTCATGACAGGTGGCATTAGGTTGGCGCCTACAAAAAACTGAGGGATAACGCGCAGTATCTGGGCATTATATATAGTATATCCTGTATGAAACTGGATAGTTTCCAGAGACTGTGTTTCGCCCTTCTCCCAAAGCTCATTATCTTTTTTATACAACAAGTCGCGTTTACGTTTAGAAAATCCCATATCTGCGTCTACTCCGAAATAGAGATTTTTGTAGCGGCCATCCATAGTAATACCCACTGCGGGCATGACATTCAAGACACGTTTTAAAGAAGCAGTAGGGATGATGCAACCAGTATTCAAGCTCATGCCGAAGCCCCAATCCTTAGGGTAATCCTCCTCATATACTACCTGTGCCTGAGCAGAATACTGTGCGAAAGAGCAGAGAAGGACGATTATGACGAGAAACTGTTTCATGATAAGTCAAATATTAACACTCGCTATTGCGGAAATTCATCAATACGCTCTCGACCTCATTGATATCATCTGTCAATGTCAGCAATAGATTCTTGTATTTACCCTTTTTGACCAGATGGTCCAAGATAGAGAATATAGGCATCTCCTCGGTCCAGAAAGATTTACCCATGAATATCATAGGGCTACTAAATCCGTAGCTCAAGTAATGGTTCTGTGTTATTTCCTGGAATATCTCCTGAGTTGTTCCTGCGCTACCAGGGGTATAGACTATTCCACCGTAAGCGACAGTTAAGATAGTATCCTCTCGAATGCTGTTATCGAACAACTTAGCTATATGAGTAGCGAAAGGAGTAGAAGGCTCGTGGCCGTACAGCCAAGTAGGGATACTCAAGCTCCTGTATTCCGATTGAGGGAAGAGGTTGATTACATTAAAAGCCGAAGAGAGCCAATTAGGATCAGTAAAAGCAGGGGCGACAGACAACATACGCAGAGCCTCCTCCACGTCGTTCATTGATCGGCCAGCAAGCCAAGCGCCCAGGTGAGTTGCCTCCATTGCGCCAGGGCCGCCGCCACTTATCATAAGGCTGCCAGATTCGGTAAGTTGCTTACTTAATATGACCACGTCGCGGAAAGCGTCACTTGTGCGAGATATTCCGTGTCCGCCCATTATGCCCACCACTTTACGTTTTTCGTACTGATCGAGGAACTCGCACAGAGCCTGATATATTACGTGGTCGTGCAATACGCGAGCCAAGGCCTCCTCCTCAGATTCTGCGCGGCCCTTGCCAGTATTCATGTAGTGATCGTAGACCTGGATATCGAAACAAGTAGCCATACTCTCCGGCTCGCTAGGATTGAATCCGGCGTAGAGAGTCTGTGCTGAGTATAAGCCAGACGGCGCACATGAATATGGGCGATTGGAAAGAGCTGTTCGTAATTGATCAATCAAGGTTTGCATGACATAGGGACAATTGGTTCCTACCAAAGATATTGTTTTATTCCAAAAGTTGCAACAATTCCCCCACTGATTTATTCAAGACCTGATGTTGCCAATCGGCCCAATACTCCGCCACCGGTTCGAGGGCGAATCTACGCAAGTGCATCAATTTATGAGGGATAGTCAAGCGTTCAGTATCCACCACACGTGAGTCGCACAACAAGATATCGATATCGATAGTACGAGACTGGTACTGGCGGTTGACCGTTTTATGTTTTCGTCCCATCAAGCGTTCGATACGTTGCAATTCATTCAGCAAAGAGATTGGCTCCATATCAGTTTCTATCTCCACAGCCATATTCTTGAAGCGTTCCACGGCATTGAATCCCCAAGGTTCAGATTCGAATATTGAAGACCTTTTGACGACGCTACATACAGCTGCGATGTGAGATATAGCATCATTCATTGTAGATGCCACATCTCCCAGATTTCCACCGAGTAAAAGGATATACCTCATGTTATACTGTAGCTCTTAATGATTCAGGGTTCAGATGGAATTGGCGTATCTGCAAGTAGACCATTGTACCCGTTGTGAGGACCGACAAGAGGTCGCTTATTGGCATGCTCATCCAAACGCCATCTACGCCGAACCACATAGGCAAGAATGTCAGCAAAGGCACCAAGAATACCAGTTGTCGTGTGAGGGATAAGAATATAGCCTTTTTAGCTTTTCCTACGGCAGTAAAGAATCCGACAGACATCATCTGGAAGCCTACCAGAGGGAATACGCAAACCATGATACGCAAAGCGTGGCAAGCGTAGGATATCAGTTCCTCGTCATCTGTAAAAAGAGAGACGACGGCATTTGGGAAGAATTCGCCTACGATGAAAGCGCAACACGTTATGCCAGTGGCGAGTATAGCGCCTAACTTATAGGTTTTGAAGAAGCGACTGAAATGGCCTGCGCCATAGTTGTAGCTTATTATAGGTTGTGCTCCCTGGTTAAGGCCCATGACTATCATGGCGAAGATCATCACGATACGGTTGCTTATGCCATAGGCACCGATATAGAGGTCGCCTCCGTAAGTTTTAAGTCCGTTGTTGATCAGCAAAACCACCAAGCAGGCGCAGCTATTAGCGAAGAAAGACGACATACCGATGCTCAATATACTCTTGGTATAATGGCGGCGGAGGCGGAACACCTTACGTTTGAAACGCAAGAAAGTAGACTTGCGGGAGAAGTGGAATATATTCATGCTAAAAGCCACGAACTGAGCGCACAAGGTACCCATAGCTGCGCCCTTGATACCGAGACCCATTTTCAGGATGAATATATAATTGAACAACGTATTTATCACCACAGCCGTCAGTGTGGCAGCCATTGCTCGTTTAGGGTAGCCTGTAGCACGGATAGCGTCATTCAGTCCCAAATACAAGTGAGTCAATATGTTACCATACAGAAGCACCTGCATATAATCGCGAGCGTAGGGCAGAGTCATTTCGCTTGCGCCGAAGAACATCAAGATATCGTCGAGGAAAGACAGGCAGACTATCATAAATATAGCGCCGATAGCTATATTAAGCATGACTACGTGACCTAGGACATTCTCGGCGTTGTCGTAATCCTTCTGTCCCATTTTTACGCCGATTACGGTACTAGCGCCAACGCCCACCATGGCGCCGAAAGCAGCGCTAAGGTTCATCAACGGGAAAGTTACGGCCAGTCCTGCTATAGCCAGTGGGCCGCACCCCTGACCGATGAATATACTATCCACCACGTTGTACAGCGACACTGCTGTCATGGCGATAATAGAAGGGATGGTGAAACTAGGCAGCAATTTACGTATACGTTCTGTGCCTAGGATTGTAGGGTCACCTTTTTTCATTTTATCTATTGTTGTACTGTTGTTTCCTTTGATTCTTTGAGCGATCTATTCTCGCGACGTGCCCAGCGGAACTCCTCAACCATCATGAGGGCCTCCTCTTTTACTTGATATGGCATGTTTATCTGTCTCAATGACAAGCTCTTGAGCCATCCGCTAACCTCGTGCTGCTGCAAAGTGAGCAATACATCTCGGAACTCCTCTATCTCCTCATCGGAGTAGGCATCCTCCTCGCGGCCGCGATACTCATCCAGCTCCTCGTCTGAGTAATATATTATCTCCTCGGTCAATGTCAGCAAAGTTTCGGCTTCGCAGACATCATGTTCGCCGCAGCACTCGATATTTTTGTCGACCACCCTTGGCAAGTCGGTATTCTCCTCATGAGTGATAAGGCCCTTATAGTGCATTCGCCATAAAACGGCAGCTGCTATGACAGCTATTGCCACTATGGTTATCACCAATATTGTTTCTATTGTCATTGCGTTAAATCACTTAAAATCTGCCCTTTGTTATCCAGTAACTAAAGAACTTTATAGATATAGGAATATGATATATTATAGTATGGAACAAACCGTAATGGTGAGTCATTATTTTGAATCGCTCCTTAAGGCCTGGGAGTATATTCTGTTTGGTAATACCGCCGTCCAAGAATCGGGATAATACTATATTCGTATTGCAGACAGATGAGCTACTTTTCAGTATTCTTAGGCACCAGTCGAAATCGGCAGAAAAGCGATACTTAGTATCATAGAGGTCAGCCTTACTTCTACGGGCGATAAACGACTGGTGGCAGACCACCATACCCTTTTGGAAGCTACGCCAAGAGAGAGACTCAGGGGTAGCCAGTCGCCGTTCGCCTATGAGGTTGCCATCAATATCAGTCATCACTGTTTCGCCATATATCACATCGGCATTCTCAGGGGCTATAGAGATAGCTCTGCTTAGCGTATCGGGCTCTGGCAGTTCGTCGCCTGCATTCATAAACCACACGTACTCGCCGTTTGCCATGTTAAGTCCCTTATTCATAGCGTCGTATATGCCCTTATCTGGTTCAGAGATATAGGACGAAACCACATCTATGTTATCCTTTATTATACCCACTGTACCATCCTTGGAAGCGCCATCCACGAGAATATACTCTACCGACGGGTAGTTCTGGGCGCGGACACTATTTATGGTACGTTCCAGGGTCTGTACGGCGTTGTAAGTTATTGTGATTATGGATACTAAAGGAGTAGAAGTCACTTTCGGCTTATAATTTCTCGGCGCGTTTTAATGCGGCCTTATAAACATCGGTATAATGGGAAGCGATGACCTGTTCGTTGTATTTTTTCACGCCAGACTCGCGTACGATTTTGCGTTGATCCTCGTTGGCCATGAACAAGACGCTATTTATGCCATTGGCCAAGCTAAGCGAATTCTTCACCTCTGCGAGGAATCCTGTGCGGTTGTGTTCGATCATTTCAGGCACGCCACCGATACGGAATCCCACCACTGGGGTACCGCAGCACAGGCACTCCACCACGGTATTTGGGAGGTTATCCTGCAAAGAAGGCAAGATAAAAATATTGCAAGCGTTGTACAGTTTCACCAATGTTTCGGGGTTGGATATAAACTGCATAGTATGGGTGACGAAAGGGAAGAGCTCCTTAGTCTCGTTTTTCAGTTTTCCGAAGACCACCAATTCGATATTTCGGGCGATACTAGGAAAGCTATCATTAAGGATAGTAAGAGCCTCGTACAGATAGCGGTATCCCTTTCTCACGTCGAGGATATTAGCTGCGCCGAAAAGCAAGAGGTTTTTATTCTGGGGGAGTCCCAATTCCTCGCGACATTTAGCGCGATCCAATATTGTATAGAAGTTTGTATCTATAGGATTTGGGATAGAATATATAGGCAAGTTACGCAGCAGAGACGAACTGCTAGCGAGAGAACCTAACCACTTACTACAAGTAACGATGGCTAAATTGGCCTTAGAGAATATCTTACGTTTCTGTTGGTACACCTCGGCAGACAGATCGTCGGCAGAAGGTTTTTTGAGAAGAGGGCAATATCCGCAGCGTTCGTTGAACTCCAAGCAGTTACCTGCGTAGTGGCAACCTCCGGTAAAAGGCCACATATCGTGAAGAGTCCACACGATAGGTTTTCCCAAAGAGAACAATTCCTGTAGTCCATCCATGGACAAGAAACCCTGGTTTATCCAGTGGAGGTGAATTATATCAGCATCCTGTACATCAGGGTGTTGTGCTATTGAGATGCCGGCGCTAGCAGGGGAGAATGCGAAACGGAGAGACTTCTCCTTTTCGTCGGGGAGGAAACGCAGGCGTTCGAGGAGAAACTGCCAGGTACAATTCATCTTGTACCAGAAGCCCTTTCCTGCGACATGTTCGTTGTTCTCGTTACGTTTCTGATATTCTACGAGGATATGAGAGTCGATACCCGAGCGCAAGAGCGAGCGGTGTATACGCAGTGCGGCCACAGAAGCGCCACCACCGGCATCACTTTTATTTATGTGAACGACTTTCATACCATTATATATTCCACTGCATTAACAATGTAAATGCCGCCAAGAGGGACAAAGTCAGTTCCGACATTCTCTGATTGCGTTGGCGTTGAATCCACAAAGGCACTGTCATAGCGCCGCCCATGGCCACCAGGACCTGCATTTCGAAAGAGAAATGAGGTAAGATGATCAAGAGAGCCGGGTACAGAATCATCCATATTGTGACGCGAGTAATACGGCTCTGCCAAATACTTAGGGAGCCCATATTGCGTATTGCGCTTAGGATTGACAGCACTAGAACTGACCCTGAGACGAACAGATAAGTCTTACCGTAGAGCCAAGTGCGGTAGAATGCTACGGGCACCATAAGAGTCTGTTCGTAACCAGAAGCCCATTCCTGAAGGTTGTCCGTCACATAAGCCAGGGAGCCAACTATCATTATAGGCGCCAAGAGGCCCCACAACATACAGCTAAATGTACGCAGAGACAATGCGCGAAGCATGCCAGCTGCGACTATGATAAATGGGACGAACCACAAGCCCTTTGTCCAGAATAGGGAACCGACAGTAATATATATTACAGCTTCGAAGCAATATCTGTAAGGTTTGCTATCTGGGCGTGACATCTCGAACAAGCGGTGAATAGCTATGGCGAAGAAATTCACGAAGACCAGAACTGGGTGCAATCCCTGTCCGACCACGAAGCCAGAAGACAATATAATAAATACTACTGCTGGCAAGAAAGTGGTATTGCGAGACAATTTATAGCTAGCCATAATATTATTTACTATCAGCACGGCTATGAATGTCAGCACGAGGGCCACGGCCACGCTTGTGATAGACGAGCTAGGGATGTGGCCGAAAGTCATATTCCACAGTGGAGTGTACAAGTCGGGGTCGTTTGCTGCCAACCCCAAAGTAGGGTTACTGATGAGTCTGATACGGTATATCAGGAGCACCAGAGGCAGCAAAGCGAACGTCAATAACGAATTATTGTTGAACAACCTGTACATGATCCACAGAAAAGGGTATTAGTCGAGGTCCTTACCTATATCGCGACGGAAGTAGCAGCCCTCGTATTTGATATTTGCGATATTTGCGTAAGATTTAGCTAGGGCTTCATTCTTATTAGCTCCGCGAGAGCTGACAGCGAGAACGCGGCCACCGTTTGTAGCAGGTTTGCCCTCGGCATTAAGTTTAGTACCAGCGTGGAAGACGATAGATCCATTGACCTTATCGAGACCGGTAATTACGTCGCCCTTCTTGTAGTCGCCTGGGTAACCGCCGGCTACCATTACTACGGTACAGCAAGAATCCTTGCTAACCTCGAAAGAAGCGTTAGCCAAGTTTTCTGTTGCGGCTGCGTAGAGGAGGTCGACCAAGTCGGATTCGATACGAGGGAGAACCACCTCTGTTTCTGGGTCGCCCATACGTACATTATACTCTATAACCTTAGGATCGCCACCGCAATTCATGAGGCCGAGGAAGATGAAGCCCTTGTAATCGAGCTTATCCTTCTGAATACCGGCTACGGTAGGTTTAACTATACGCTCTTCAACCTTGCTCATGAACTCGGCATTAGCGAAAGGTACAGGAGACACGGCGCCCATACCGCCAGTATTGAGGCCTGTGTCGTGTTCGCCGATACGTTTGTAATCCTTAGCCTCTGGCAATATTTTGTATGATTTACCATCGGTGAGTACGAATACTGAGCACTCGATACCGCTCATATACTCCTCGATGACGACAGTTGCGCTAGCTGCGCCGAATTTACCTGAGAGCATTTCTCGAAGTTCGCTCTTAGCCTCGGCTAGATTATCGAGGATAAGTACGCCCTTTCCAGCAGCGAGGCCGTCGGCCTTAAGTACGTAAGGGGCAGACAATTTTTCGAGATAAGCCTCGCCCTCGGCGATATTATCCTTTGTTACAGGGAGGTATCCGGCAGTTGGTATACCGTGGCGAACCATGAAATCTTTAGCGAACTCCTTGCTACCCTCGAGAGCGGCGCCCTTAGCAGAAGGGCCTACTACTGGTATATTAGCTGTTGTAGGGTTAGCCTTGATTGCATCCTGGAGGCCTTTTACGAGAGGTTCCTCTGGGCCTACTACTACCATGTCGATTTTTTTATCGACGATGAACTGGCATACAGCATCATGGTCGTTAGGATTAAGAGCTACGTTTTCGCCGTAAGCGCAAGTTCCTGCGTTACCTGGGGCGATAAATAGTTTGTCCAATTTAGTGCTTTGGGACATTTTCCAAGCGAAAGCACATTCGCGGCCACCTGAGCCAATAAGTAGTATATTCATGAGATTATTTTGTTTACGTATTGTTGCACAATAATTCTGCGCGAAGGTAGTGATAATTCTGCAGAAATGAGAGAGAAAGGAGCATGAAAAAAACAAATAATAGTCGCCCTTATTTTAGAAACGCTCTAAATATATATAAAAAAAGCGCTATCCCTTTGTGGTATGCAACTTTTGAGGTTAATTTTGCGTCTTAAAAGTATAACTTTCAAAACGACAAAAACAAAACAGTTCTAATAACAAATTTATGAGTGGTATTTTCAATTCCTCAATCGGGCGTAAACTCTTGATGTCGATCTCGGGTTTATTCCTCGTATTGTTCTTACTGTTCCACATGTCAATGAACCTTGTGGCAGTATTCTCGGGTTCAGCGTACAACGCTGTATGCGAGTTTTTGGGCACTAACTGGTACGCACTTGCTGCAACAGCAGTATTGGCGCTTGGTTTCCTTGTCCATATCGTGTATGCTTTTATTCTTTCAGTACAGAACCGCAAGGCTCGTGGCAACAACCGTTACGCTGTAACAGTTAAGCCAAAGAGTGTAGAGTGGGCGTCGCAGAACATGCTTGTTCTTGGTATCATTGTACTTCTCGGTCTTGGTCTTCACTTGGCACACTTCTGGTACAAGATGATGTATGCAGAGTTGGCAGGTATCGAGAACGAGATTGCTGCTACAAATGGTGCTGAGTGGATTAAGTTCTGGTTTAGCCAGCCATTAGTTGCAGTATTGTACGTTGTATGGCTTGCAGCATTGTGGTTCCACTTGACACATGGTTTCTGGAGTGCAATTCAGACACTTGGTTGGAACAACAATACATGGATTGAGCGTTGGGAGTGCATTTCGAAGATTTTTGCGACAGTAGTTTGCCTTGGTTTTGCACTTGTAGTAATCGGCTATGCATTTGGCATTTTCCCATTGTGTGGTTCATGCTGCTGCGCTGCTTAATTTAACAGATCTATCAATTAAAAGTATATTCAGAGATGTCTATTATAGATTCTAAAATTCCAGAAGGTCCAGTTGCAGAAAAGTGGACCAACTACAAGGCACACCAGAAATTGGTGAACCCTGCAAACAAGCGTAAGCTTGACATCATCGTAGTAGGTACAGGTCTTGCTGGTGCATCGGCTGCATCTACACTTGCAGAGATGGGCTTCAATGTATTGAACTTCTGTATTCAAGATTCTCCACGTCGTGCTCACTCAATTGCTGCACAGGGTGGTATCAATGCTGCAAAGAACTACCAGAATGACGGTGACTCAGTATATCGTCTTTTCTACGATACAGTAAAGGGTGGTGACTACCGTGCACGTGAGGCTAACGTATACCGTTTGGCTGAGGTATCAAACAACATTATTGACCAGTGCGTTGCACAGGGTGTACCTTTCGCTCGTGAATACGGCGGATTGCTCGCTAACCGTTCATTCGGTGGTGCACAGGTAAGCCGTACATTCTACGCTAAGGGTCAGACAGGTCAACAGCTTCTCCTTGGTGCATACTCTTCACTCAACCGTCAGATTCAGGCTGGCAAGGTAAAGAGCTACAACCGTTATGAGATGCATGACGTTGTTATGATTGACGGTCGTGCACGTGGTATTATTGCGAAGAACCTTGTTACAGGTAAGTTTGAGCGTTTTGCTGCACACGCAGTAGTTATAGCTACAGGTGGTTATGGTAACACATACTTCCTCTCGACAAACGCTATGGCATGTAACTGTTCGGCAGCTATTGCAGCATATCGTAAGGGCGCATACTTTGCAAACCCATCATATGTACAGATTCATCCAACATGTATTCCAGTACACGGTGACAAGCAGTCGAAGTTGACATTGATGTCAGAGTCATTGCGTAACGATGGTCGTATCTGGGTACCAAAGAAGATTGAGGATGCCAAGGCACTTCAGGCAGGCACAAAGAAGGGTTCAGATATTCCTGAGGAAGATCGTGACTACTACTTGGAGCGTCGTTACCCAGCATTCGGTAACCTTGTACCACGAGACGTTGCATCACGTGCTGCTAAGGAGCGTTGCGACAAGGGCTTTGGTGTAAACAACACAGGTCTTGCAGTATTCCTTGACTTCTCGGAGGCTATCAACCGTCTTGGTATTGACGTAGTTCGTCAGCGTTACGGCAACCTCTTTGATATGTATGAGGAGATTACAGACGTTAACCCAGGCGAGCTTGCTAAGGAGATTAACGGTACAAAGTACTACAACCCAATGATGATCTTCCCTGCTATCCACTATACAATGGGTGGTATCTGGGTAGACTATGAGCTCCAGACATCAGTTAAGGGTCTCTTCGCTATTGGCGAGTGTAACTTCTCTGACCACGGTGCTAACCGTCTTGGTGCATCAGCCCTCATGCAGGGTCTTGCTGATGGATACTTCGTACTTCCATATACAATTCAGAACTATCTTTCTGACCAGATTACGGTACCACGCTTCTCGACAGACGCTCCTGAGTTTGCTGCTGCAGAGAAGGCATGTGTTGAGGCACAGAAGGCACTCCTCAAGAACCCTAAGGGTAAGGATGGCAAGTCTGTAGATACACTTCACAAGGAGCTCGGCCACATTATGTGGGAGTATGTTGGTATGGGTCGTACAAAGGCAGGTTTGGAGAAGGCTCTTGTTGAGCTCAAGCGTATCCGCAAGGAGTTTGAGGAAGAGCTCTTCGTACCAGGTGCTGAAGAAGGCATGAACAACGAGCTTGACAAGGCATTCCGTTTGAAGGACTTCATCTTGATGGGTGAGCTTATAGCAAACGATGCATTGCACCGTGAGGAGTCTTGTGGTGGTCACTTCCGTGAGGAGCACCAGACAGAGGAAGGCGAGGCAAAGCGTAACGATGCAGACTACTTCTATGTTGGTTGCTGGAACTACAAGGGTGACGACAACACAACACCAGAGCTTATCAAGGAGCCTCTTGTATACGAGGCAATTAAGGTTCAAACACGTAATTACAAGAACTAAAAAAGTAGACCACAATGGCAGAAAAGAATATAACAGTCACCTTACGTGTTTGGCGTCAGGCTAACGCAAAGGCAAAGGGTGAGTTCAAGAACTATCAGGTAACATCTACAACAGATACTTCGTTCCTTGAGACACTTGATATCCTCAATGAGGATCTCGTAGCTAAGGGTGAGGAGCCTATTACATTTGACCATGACTGCCGTGAGGGTATTTGCGGTATGTGCTCATTGTACATCAATGGTCATCCTCATGGTCCAGCTACAAAGGCTACAACATGTCAGCTTTACATGCGTCGTTTCAAAGACGGTGAGACAATCACAGTAGAGCCATGGCGTTCGGCTGCATTCCCAGTAATCAAGGACTTGATGGTAGACAGAAATGCATTCGATAAGATACAGCAAGCTGGTGGTTATGTAAGCTTCAGCTGTGGCGGTGCTCAGGATGCGAATGCGCTTCCTATCTCGAAGGTTAACGCTGATCTTGCAATGGACGCAGCTACATGTGTAGGTTGTGGTGCTTGTGTTGCAGCATGTAAGAACGGTTCGGCTATGCTCTTCGTATCGGCAAAGGTTAGCCAGTTTGCTCTCCTTCCACAGGGTCAGGTAGAGGCAGCACGTCGTGCTAAGGCTATGGTTGCACGTATGGATGAGCTTGGTTTCGGTAACTGTACAAACACACGTGCTTGTGAGGCAGAGTGTCCAAAGGGCATTTCTATCTCTAACATTGCACGACTCAACCGTGAGTTCTTGAAGGCTAAGTTGAAAGACTAAAGCTATTTGAGATAAAAGGATTCCCCTCGCTGGCTAAAGCTGGCGGGGGGATTTTTTGTTTCACGCAGATTATGAGGATTTATTGTTTGGGGAGAGTTTATGGGGTTGGAATAGGCTATGTGTAGGCTCGGGCTACTCTCGGGCTAGTATAAGGGAAGTATAAGGTTGCTCGCAGTTTTTTTATTTTGCGGGGTTTTGCGGAGGATGTTTTAGGGACTGAGCAAGAGAGGCAATGTTACTCTATAAAACACGAATATGAGACATGAGGAGAAAGATGAAAAGTAGTATAAGGGAGTAAAGATTTCAAAAGGTAAGAATCCTTCTTCCGAGTAAATAGCATTTGTTTTTAGGGTGTGTCACATATCGGCACACCCTTTTTTGTTCCAT